>NZ_JBICZL010000055.1:0-1019 GCF_043201875.1 Streptomyces sp. NPDC048248 | reverse complement strand
GGCGTGCCTGGCTGCGTCAGGCAGCGGCTGCTTGTCAGGACCGAGCGGGACGGTGAGGTGCGACGAGAGGGATTCCGGTATGTCGCCCTTCCAGCGACTGGCGGCCAGGGATCCGGTGCTCACGTCGCGGATCTGTGCCTGTCGATCAGTACTTGGACCAATGGCGAGAATCGCCGGACGGCCACCGTGTGCGACGTGCATCAGCGTGTCGACGCTGCCGTGCTCGACAAGTTCAGGGGCGATGCTGCCAGGCGGCCGCCACGAGGCCCAACAAGTCGTCCACGGGAAATGGATGCCGGAGTTTTCGATGCCACGTACGACATCCCAACGACTCCGCGCGGTGTGGGTGAGGTGAAGCCAAGCGGCCCAGACCGGTTGATCGCCCTTGGGTTGCACCCCGCAGAGCCACAGATGGCGGGCATCGCCAGCTGCAGTGTCCGTCGTGGCCACACCGTGCTTGGATGTGGCGCAAGCGGCGTCCAGAAGCTCTCGTTGCCCAATGTTCGCTAGCGCTACGCCGTCATCGAGGATCATGGGAAGCTGCCCGTCGCGTGAGGCGTGCATCGCGAGGCCGTGAGCTGCGTATCGGCCCACGGGCCCTGATTCAGCCCACCCGCGGGGGTGGCGTATCTCCACTTCGTGTGCGCGCAGCCAGTCCACGATCTCCGTGTCAACAGCCGACACTGACTGGGCGCTTGCCGTGCTTTGCAAGCGGTCGGCAAGGTATTCGTGGCGGAAACTCACACCCGCCGGGTCCACTACGAAAAGCTCGGCATTCGCCTTCACCAGCTGCTGGAGACCGGCCTCGTCCACTGCTGACGGATCGAGGGCCCGGGCGAGCGCCGCCCAGACCCGCATCGGTACACGCCGCGGTTCGGCCAGAGCCAAGGCGGTAAGGACGGCAGACGGTACCTCGGCGTTCTGATCGCAGGGATCCTCAGGTACGTGAGCCGGCAAAACGAAGCGTGTGCGGCGAAGGCCCGGGGTTGTATCCGGCAGCACTTCGACCACAACGGCAA
>NZ_JBICZL010000054.1:0-1078 GCF_043201875.1 Streptomyces sp. NPDC048248 | reverse complement strand
TGTATTGATCACGAGCGTTGTTAACAGTCGTGGGTCTTGATCATGGCGAAGACCTCCGGTGTGGTGGAGGTGTCTACGCTTCACCGCACGGAGGTCTTCGTGTCCCACCGTAATGCCCGGCTGACCGTGTTCGGCAGGAGGCTGCTGGTCGAACGTGTCCGCTCCGGAAGGCCCGTGGCCCACGTCGCCGCCGAAATGGGGATATCGCGGCCGACAGCCCACAAGTGGATACGCCGGTGGCGGGCGGAGGGCGACGCGGGCCTGCAGGACCGCTCCAGCCGACCGCGTAGGTCCCCGCACCGCACGGCGCGTGACGTCGAAGCCCGTGTATGCGCGCTGAGGCAGGACCGCAAACTGGGGCCGGCGAGGATCGGTCCGATCCTCGCCCTGCCGGCCTCCACCGTGCACCGCATCCTTGCCCGCCATGGTCTGAACCGCCTGGCCTGGCTGGACCGGCCCACCGGCGAACCCATCCGCCGCTACGAGCGGTCCCGGCCGGGCGAACTGGTCCACGTCGACATCAAGAAGCTGGGCAACATTCCTGACGGCGGGGGCTGGCGGACGGTCGGCAGAACAGCCGGCGACCGCAACCGCCAGGCCACCACCACCGCCCGCCACAGCTGCAAGCCGGTCATCGGCTACAGCTACATCCACTCCGCCGTCGACGACCACTCCCGCCTGGCCTACAGCGAAGTCCTGCCCAACGAGCGCAAGGAGACCGCCACCGCCTTCTGGCAGCGCGCCCACACCTTCTTCACCAGCCACGGCATCACCGTCGAGCGGGTGCTGACCGACAACGGGGCCTGCTACAAGTCCCGGCATTTCACACATGCCCTGAACACGGCCGGCGTCACCCACAAGCGCATCCGGCCCTACCGGCCTCAGACAAACGGCAAAGTCGAACGCTTCAACCGCACCCTGCTCGACGAATGGGCCTACCAGCGGCCCTACCGCTCAACCACCGAGCGGACCCAGGCCCTGGCAGACTTCCTCCACACCTACAACCACCACCGAAGCCACACCGCACTCGGCGGCCAGCCACCCGTCAGCCGAGTTAACAACGCTCCAGGTCAATACA
>NZ_JBICZL010000053.1:0-1165 GCF_043201875.1 Streptomyces sp. NPDC048248 | reverse complement strand
TTCGACGTAGCCAGTGGGTCTTCGTGCGGCCCGTTGTTTGTGGTGATGGCGAACAGGCCGCTGTCGCCGCCGTACACGCGTACGTCGTCGATCGGCAGGGAGCATAGACGCATGCCGTCCTCCCCACCTCCCGTGCCGCGAAGGGTGGCGTGCCTGGCTGCGTCAGGCAGCGGCTGCTTGTCAGGACCGAGCGGGACGGTGAGGTGCGACGAGAGGGATTCCGGTATGTCGCCCTTCCAGCAACTGGCGACCAGGGGCCCGTTTCTCACGTCGCGGATCTGTGCCTGTCGATCAGTACTTGGACCAATGGCGAGAACCGCCGGACGGCCACCGTGTTCTACGTGCATCAGCGTGTCGACGCTGCCGTGCTCGACAAGTTCAGGGGCGACGCTGCCAGGCGGCCGCCACGAGGCCCAACAAGTCTTCCACGGGAGGTGGATGCCGGAGTCTTCGATGCCACGTACGACATCCCAACGACTCCGCGCGGTGTGGGTGAGGTGGAGCCAAGCGGCCCAGACCGGTTGATCGTCCTTGGGTTGCACCCCGCAGAGCCACAGATGGCGGGCATCGCCAGCTGCAGTGTCCGTCGTGGCCACACCGTGCCTGGATGTGGCGCAAGCGGCGTCCAGAAGCTCTCGTTGCCCAATGTTCGCTAGCGCTACGCCGTCATCGAGGATCACGGGAAGCTGCCCGTCGCGTGAGGCGTGCATCGCGAGGCCGTGAGCTGCGTATCGGCCCACGGGCCCTGATTCAGCCCACCCGCGAGGGTGGCGTATCCCCTCTTCGCGTGCGCGCAGCCAGTCCACGATCTCCGTGTCAACAGCCGACACGGAATGCGCGCTTGCCGTGCTTTGCAAGCGGTCGGCAAGGTATTCGTGGCGGAAACTCACACCCGCCGGGTCCACTACGAAAAGCTCGGGATTCGCCTTCACCAGCTGCTGGAGACCGGCCGCGTCCACTGCTGACGGATCGAGGGCCCGGGCGAGCGCCGCCCAGACCGGCATCGGTACACGCCGCGGTTCGGCCAGAGCCAAGGCGGTAAGGACGGCAGACGGTACCTCGGCGTTCTCATCGCAGGGATCCTCAGGTACGTGAGCCGGCAAAACGAAGCGTGTGCGGCGAAGGCCCGGGGTTGTATCCGGCAGCACTTCGACCACAACGGCAA
>NZ_JBICZL010000052.1:0-1358 GCF_043201875.1 Streptomyces sp. NPDC048248 | reverse complement strand
GCGGCGTGACCCCCGCGGGCGCCCGGTGCCCGCCCGCCGGTGGGGCCGCATAGGCTGGTGCGATGCAGGAGCAGTACCGGACTCTCGCGCGCGAGGGTGTCCACGAGATCGAGATCAACAAGTCCCGCTTCCTCTGCTCGCTGGCACCCGTCGCCACCGAGGCCGAGGCCCAGGACTTCATCGCGCGCATCCGCAAGGAGCACCCGGGAGCCCGCCACCACTGCTTCGCGTACGTCCTCGGTGCCGACGGCGGCATCCAGAAGGCGAGTGACGACGGCGAACCGGGGGGCACCGCCGGTGTACCGATGCTGCAGATGCTGTTGCGCCGCGAGATGCGCTATGTCGTGGCCGTCGTCACGCGCTGGTTCGGCGGTGTGAAGCTCGGCGCGGGCGGCCTCATCCGGGCCTACGGAGGCGTCGTCGGCGAGGCGCTGGACGCGCTGGGCACCGTGACCCGGCAGCGGTTCCGGCTGGCGACGATCACCGTCGACCATCAGCGGGCCGGCCGGGTGGAGAACGACCTGCGCACGACGGGCCGGGCGGTGCGTGAGGTCTCCTACGGAGCCGAGGTACGCATCGAGGTCGGTCTGCCGGAAGCCGACCTGGAGTCCTTCACCGCGTGGCTGGCCGACACCACCGCGGGCGCGGCGCGGCTGGAGCTCGGCGGCGAGGCGTACGGGGACCTCTGACCGAACGGCGGAGCGGGCGTCGCATCCCGGCCATTCCGGGGGAGCCGCCGGGCGTTTTCGCCGGTGGACGTGGGCACGGGCCGCGGAGGGTGCCAGCCTGTGGGGGCCGGGAACGGGCCGCTGCCGGGTGGGCGAGCGGGCGCGAGAAGGGGCCGACACCGATGCCTGACCTGCTCGACGAGCGCACGGGTTTCGTCCGCCGTATCGGCCTCTTCCAGGCCACCGCGATCAACATGAGCCAGATGTGCGGCATCGGCCCCTTCGTGACCATTCCGCTGATGGTCGCGGCGTTCGGCGGGCCGCAGGCCGTCATCGGTTTCCTCGCGGGCGCGGTGCTCGCCCTCGCCGACGGGCTGGTCTGGGCGGAGCTGGGCGCCTCGCTGCCGGGGGCCGGGGGCAGCTACGTCTATCTGCGGCAGGCGTTCCAGTACCGGACCGGAAAGCTGATGCCGTTTCTGTTCGTGTGGACGGCGATGCTGTTCATCCCGCTCGGCATGGCCACCGGCGTCATCGGCTTCGTGCAGTACCTCGGCTATCTGTGGCCGGGCATGAGCCAGGCGCAGGGCGACGTCGTCGGTCTCGTCGTCACCGCCGGGGTCCTCGTCGTGCTGTGGCGGCGGGTGGAGAACATCGCCAGGCTCACCGTCGTGCTGTGGACGGTGATGATCG
>NZ_JBICZL010000051.1:0-1953 GCF_043201875.1 Streptomyces sp. NPDC048248 | reverse complement strand
GCGCGGCGTGCCAGCAGCTTCCGGTCCCGCTCTCCCAGCCGGTCGGTGAACCCGGCCTCCAGCAGGGCACCCAGTCGGTTATTGCTCATGATCCAGGAGCATAGGGCGCGCCGCTGACAGCCGTTGAGGCTGGGGTCGGCGCGCTGCATGCTGTGCGGCCAGGGCGCGGGCTCCCGACCTATCTCGCGGGCGCGCCGTTGGAGGCGCCCATGATCGCGGTGGCCGCAAACGCCCTGTCCACGCAAGGCACGGCGCAGCGCGGCGTAGTGAAACAGGCCCGGTTTCCAGCAGCGTGAGAACGGAACGCCCCGGCGCCTCTCGCGACCGGGCCGGCATCACAGCTCCTCTGGCCTGGAGAGGAACACTCTCCGATGCAGCGACTCCACGGCAGTGACGACGACGGATATTTCGGTGCCGGCCTGGAAGGCCTCTGGTGGGCTGGCTGCAGGTCTGCCGTGGACCTTTTTGAAGGGCACCAGCCCGACGACTCCGTCCCCGATGTCGACGAAGACACCAAAAGGAAGCACCCTGACGACTGTCCCTCGCAGTGCCTGACCCACCACGGTGCGGTCTGCGAAGGCATGGAAGGGGTCGTGCTGCAGTACGCGCAGGGACAGCCTGGCCTCCGCGTTGTAGGTGTCGAAGTCGAGGAACTCGCAGGAGACACGTTGTCCGACCTCGACGTCATCAGTGGGAGTGTCGATGCGTCGCCAGGAGAGTTCGGGGATCGTGAGGAACCCGACGCCGGGGAAGGTGGGGTGGCCAGGTCCGTCGTCCAGGTCCACGAAGACCCCGAACTGTTCGATCGCCGCGACGGTGCCGGAAAGGATCTCGCCGGGGTGCAGCGACTTCAGGAACGCCCAGAGTTCTGGGCTCTTGAACTGCCAGTCCATGCCCGCCACCCTGGCACAGGTCGTGGTTTACCGACGGTGCTCAAAAACGGCAACGGGCTCGGCAGGGGAGTGGGCACGGGCCGTCCCCGCGCGTGCAAGGAGCCACTGCCCGTGGAGACCGCTACCGGGTAGGGCCAGGGATGACTTCGAGGCGTGCCTCGGTCTGGGTTCTGGGTGCGAGGACGTCGGCGTAGTGGTGGTCCATCGACAAGATCGCGGGGCGATTGAGGCGCCAGGCCAGGGCGGCGTTGACGCAGTCTGTGAGCCCGAGCTTGTGTCCCATGTAGGTGCGCATCAGTGCCTCGGCCTCGCCGAGCAAGCGACCATCGACGGAGGCGATCTGTAGGGCTCCGGTCCGGGCGAGTGCGCCGATGCGCGTGACGGCTTCGACAGCGATGTGTTCGCCGGCACGGCTCGTCAGGAGGTGGTCGAGCTCGTCAAGGACCAGCGGGGAGACGACCAAGATACGGGGTGTGGCGAGCGCATTGACGGCGGCGTCGTGGTGGTCGTCTTTCCGGTTGTAGGCAGCGAGCCATACGCAAGTGTCGACGACGGCGATGGTGGTGCTGTGGTCACCGGTCGAGCTCCTGGTGGAGCAGCTCGTCAGTGCGTGCCGCTAGATCCGGTGGGCCGTCGAAGAGTCCCCAGTCGTCTGGGGGGAGTGTCTCTGCGACTGCGGTGGTGGGCAGTTTCAGTGCGCCGGCTGCCCATTCGATCGCGAGCGCCTCGGGTGTCCGGCCGAGGACTGCCGCGAGGTCACGCAGGAGGGCTGCCCGACTGCCGGTGACAGTGACGCTGGCAGTGATCTCAGCGTGAGAATCGGGTGGAGTGTCGTCAGGCTGGTCGCTCATCACGTGCTCTCCTCGTTCTGTGTACTCCATGGTGCTCTTACCCGCCGAGGAATCAGGGCAGAACGCCAGCATCTGGGGCTGGAGAACCATCCCTGCGAGGGGACTGGGACGAGAGCTAGGGCGTTTCGTTCGGATCATCGGATCGTTGGTCCGGGTGTGCCGTTGACTGACGCGCAGTGGGCGCGAATTGAGCCGTTACTTCCTGATCG
>NZ_JBICZL010000050.1:0-3078 GCF_043201875.1 Streptomyces sp. NPDC048248 | reverse complement strand
TCACCCAGCGTCGTACCCGTACCGTGCGCCTCCACCACCGCCACCTGCTCCGGCTTCAGCCGCGCATCGGCCAACGCCGCCCGGATCACCCGCTGTTGGGAGGGGCCGTTGGGCGCGCTGAGGCCGTTGCTCGCACCGTCCTGATTGATCGCACTGCCCCGCACCACGGCCAGCACCGGATGCCCGTTGCGCCGCGCCTCCGACAGCCGCTCCAGCAAGAGCACACCGACGCCTTCACCGAGACCCATGCCGTCCGCGCGCTCGCCGAATGCCTTGCAACGGCCGTCCTGGGCCAGCCCCCGCTGGCGGCTGAAGCCGACCAGGCCGAGCGGATCGGCCATCACCGCCGTTCCTCCGACCATGGCCATCGAGCAGTCGCCCTGGCGAAGGGACTGGACGGCGAGGTGCAGGGCCACGAGCGACGACGAACACGCCGTGTCGACCGTGACTGCGGGGCCCTCGAGCCCGAGGGTGTACGAGACCCGACCGGAGATGACACTTGTCGACATGCCGGTCACCAGGTGGCCCTGAACGCCCTCCGGGACGTCCTGGTAGTTGATGCCCCAGCCCTGGTAGGCGGCACCGACGAAGAGACCGACCTTGCTGCCGTGCAGTGTGGAGGGGGCGATGCCGGCCCGTTCGAAGGCTTCCCACGAGGTCTCCAGCAGCAGCCGCTGCTGGGGGTCCATCGCGGTCGCCTCACGCGGCGATATACCGAAGAAGGCGGGGTCGAACCGGTCGGCGTCGTGCAGGAAACCGCCCTCGGTCGCGTAGATCTTTCCCTGGCGGTCGGGGTCCGGGTCGTAGAGGCCGTCGAGGTCCCAGCCACGGTTCGCGGGGAATGCGGAGATGGCGTCCTTGCGTTCTGCGACCAGATCCCACAATTCCTCGGGGGAATCGGCGCCGGGGTAGCGGCAACTCATGGCCACAATGCCGATCGGCTCTCGGGCCGACGCGGTGAGCTCTTGGTTTGCCCGCCGCAGCCGCTCGGTCTCCTTCAGAGACTCACGCAGCGCTCCCACAATTTTGTCATCGGCGCTAGTCATCTTGTGCTCCGCTTTTCGAGTCTCTTCAGAGGTCATTGTTGTCGTACGCCATGCGGATCAGTCCGTCGACGTCCAGTTCGTCGATGGAATCCGTGGAATCGCCGCATGCCGCGGCGGAATCGGAGTCGGGAGATTCGGCAAGCTTGCGCAGTTCGCCGAGCAGGCCGGACTCCTGAAGTCGGAACAGCGGAACGGAATTCAACAGCTGCCGGACTTCTGCTTCCGCAGGGTCCGCCGTGGCCGCGGGGCCCTGGTCGGGGAAGAGCATGGCGCCGATGTGCTCGGCCAGAGCGCGGGCCCGGGGGTAGTCGAACACCACTGTGACGGGCAGGCGCAGACCGGTCGCCGCGCTGAGGCGGTTGCGGAGGTCGACAGCGCTCAGCGAGTCGAATCCCAATTCCCGAAATGCCCGTGACTCATCGACCGCCGCCGGGCCGGGATATCCGAGCACCGAGGCGATCTGGGTGCACACCAACTCGGAGAGTGCGCGCTGCCGTTCCCCGGCAGACAGTCCGGTCAGTCGCAGGCGTACCGAGGAGTCGTCGCCGCCGGTCTCTGGCGGAGCGGCTTCGGTCGCCAGGATCCTGGCGACCTCGGGCACCTCGCTCAGCAGTGGGCTGGGGCGGGCCGAGGTGAAGACGGGGACGAACCGTTCCCAGTCGATGTCCGCGACCACCACCACGCTCTCGTCGCGGTCCATGACCTGCTGGAAGGCGTTGATGGCCAGCCTCGGCGACATGAAGGGAATGCCGCGCCCGCGCAGCTGCTCCTCGGCGAGGTTGGCGGCCATGCCGCCGCCGTCCTCGGGGCTCCAGATACCCCAGACCACCGAGGTCCCGGCGAGGCCCCGGGCCCGCCGCTGTTCGGCGAGGCCGTCGAGGTAGGCGTTGGCCGCGGCGTACGCGCCGTGGTCGCCGCTTCCCCAGACCGCCGATATGGAGGAGAAGAGGACGAAGTCGTCCAGTGTCGACCGGTCGAAGACGGCGTCCAGGTTGGCCGCGCCGACGATCTTCGCGTGGGCCGTGTCGGAGAACTCCAGAAGATCCGTGTCGGCGAGCGGCACGAGGACGCCCGCGCCGGCGATGTGCATCACGGTGCGGATCCGCGGGCCGTCGGCCTCCACCTCCCGGACCAGCGCGGCCAGGGCGTCGCGGTCGGTCACGTCGCAGGCGGCGATGGTGACCCGGGCACCGAGTGCGGTGAGTTCGGCCCTCAGCTGCTCCGCGCCGGGGGCCGCCGGCCCGCTGCGACTGGTGAGCACCAGGTGCTCCGCACCACGGCCGGCCAGCCATCGGGCTATCTGGCCACCGATACCGCCGGTGCCGCCGGTGATCAGTACGGTGCCGCGTGGTGTCCAGGCCGGGACGAGGTCCGCCGCGGCCGGCGAGGACCGCACCAGTCGGCGCACGAGCAGGCGGTTGCCGCGTACGGCGAGCTGGTCCTCGTCGTCGAGCCCGCTCAGGGCCGCGCACAGCAGTGCGGCACCGCGCCGGTCGAGTCTGTCGGGGAGGTCGATCATGCCGCCCCAGCGCTGCGGGTGTTCGAGGGCGGCCACTCGCCCCAGGCCCCACACGGCGGCCTGGGCGGGGCTGTCCAGCTGGTCGGTGCTGCCGGTCGCGACGGCACTCCGGGTGACGAGCCAGAGGGGGGCTTCGATACCGGCATCACCCAGTGCCTGGATGAGGGTCAGGGTGAGTCCGAGGCCGGCCGGCAGGTCGGGGCATCCCGGGTGTGCGCCTTCGACCCCCGCCAGCAGGGACAGCACACCAACCGGGGCGTCACCCTCCAGGCTTTCCCGCAGGCGCGAGGCGAGAATTTCGCGTCCGGCGTCGGACTCGTCGATTTCGAGGGTGTGGAGGGTCATGCCCTGTGCGCGTAGTGCCTCGGCGACCTGACCCGCCTCCGGGCATTCGGCAGGCACCACCAGCAGCCAGGCACCCGACGCGACACCCGCCTTCACATCCGGCAACGACTTCCACGACACCCGATAACGCCAGGAATCCGCCACCACCTGATCACGACGACGACGCCG
>NZ_JBICZL010000049.1:0-3198 GCF_043201875.1 Streptomyces sp. NPDC048248 | reverse complement strand
CGAATACCGCACGCCCCGTCGCCAACGAGAAACCCACATCAACCGGAGACGCCTCCGGCAACAAGGCCACATGCGCAAGCAACCGCTCCGCCTGCCCCCGCAACGCACCCACCGACCGACCTGACACCACCCACGGCACCACCGCACCAACACCACCCCGCACCACAGCAGTCGTGCCAGCGACCTCTTCGTCACCCGTCGGCGCCTGCTCCAGAACCAGGTGGACGTTGGTGCCGCTGACACCGAAGGAGGACACGCCGGCGCGGCGGGGCGCACCCGTTTCCGGCCAGTCCTGGGGATCGGTCAGCAACTCCACCGCACCCGCGGACCAGTCGATCTTCTGAGAGGGCGTATCGGCGTGCAGAGTGCGTGGCAGCACTCCGTGCCGCATCGCCATCACCATCTTGATCACACCGGCCACACCCGAAGCGGCCTGCGTATGACCGATGTTCGACTTCAGCGATCCCAGCCACAGCGGCCGCTCCGCCGAACGTCCCTGCCCGTACGTCGCGAACAACGCACCCGCCTCGATCGGATCGCCCAGCGACGTCCCCGTCCCGTGCGCCTCCACCGCATCCACATCCGCCGCAGAGAGCCCGGCGGAGTCCAACGCCGCCCGGATCACCCGCTGCTGCGCCGGTCCGTTCGGCGCGGTGAGGCCGTTGCTGGCACCGTCCTGGTTGACAGCCGAGCCCCGGACCATCGCCAGGATCTGGTGGCCGTTGCGCCGCGCGTCGGACAACCGCTCCAGCAACACCATGCCCACCCCCTCGGCCCAGCCCGCGCCGTCCGCATCGGCCGAGAAGGCCCTGCAGCGGCCGTCGGGGGACATGGCCCGCTGACGGCTGAACTCGATGAAACTGTCCATCGTGGACATCACGACCACACCGCCGGCCAGCGCCATCGAACACTCACCCTGCCGAAGTGACTGGGCGGCCAAGTGCAGTGCGAGCAGTGAGGAGGAGCAGGCCGTGTCCACGGTCAGCGAGGGGCCCTGGAGACCGAAGGTGTAGGAGACCCGTCCGGAGGCGACGCTGCTCGCGCTACCCGTTGCCAGGTAGCCCTCGAACTCTTCGGGAGCCTGCTGGAAACGCGATCCGTAGTCGTTGTAGCTGGCGCCGATGAACACGCCCGCCTGGGTGCCCTTCAGCGTGGTCGGCTCGATGCCTGCCCGTTCGAAGGCTTCCCAGGAAGTCTCCAGCAGCAGTCGGTGCTGCGGGTCGATCGCCAGTGCCTCACGCGGCGAGATCCCGAAGAACGTCGGGTCGAAGTGGTCGGCGTCGTAGAGGAAGCCGCCACCACGCGCGTAGAAGGTGCCCGGCTTGTCGGGGTCCGGGTCGTAGCGGCCCTCGATGTCCCAGCCGCGGTCGGTGGGGAATCCGGCTACCGCGTCGCGGCCCTCGTCGAGGAGCTCCCACAGTCCCTCGGGGGAGGTCACACCACCGGGGAATCGACAGCTCATCCCGACGATCACGATCGGGTCGTCGTCGAGGGGCGCGGGCCCGGCTTTCGACTCGGGGGCGACGGACCGGGTGCCGGCCACCTCGGTGTGGATGTACTGGGCGAGCGAGGTGACGGTCGGGTAGTCGAAGACCAGCGTGACGGGCAGCCGCATGCCGGTCGCGGATGTCAGCCGGTTGCGCAGGTCGACAGCGGTGAGCGAGTCGAAGCCCAGCTCACGGAAGGCGCGGTCGGTCTCGACGGATTCCGGGCCGGGGTAGCCGAGTACGGCGGCAACCTCGGTGCCGATCAGCTCCATCAGGGCCTGTTCGGCATCGCTGTCCGAGAGACCTGCCAACCGCTCGGCCAGCGGGGATTCGTCGTTGGGGCCGGTCGTCGCGCAGGTACCGGCGTCGAGGATGCCGCGTATTTCGGGCAGTTCGGCGAGAACCGGGGTCGACGGACCGGAAGGAGAGGACGCCGCCAGGCGCTCCCAGTCGATGTCGGCCACCGCCACGAACGAGTCGCCGACATCGAGGGCCTGCTGGAGGGCCGCGATCGCCGACTCCGGTGCCATCGTCGGCATGCCGTTCCGGCGCAGCCGCGCCTCGGTGGCGTCGTCGACCAGACCGCCGCCCGCCCAGGGGCCCCAGGCGACCGATGTCGCGGCCAGTCCGGCGGCGCGGCGCTGCTCCGCGAGCGCGTCCAGGAAGGCGTTCGCCGCCGCATAGCTGCCCTGGCCCGGACCGCCGAGCGTGCCCGCGAACGAGGAGAACAGCACGAAGGCGTTCAGGTCGCGGTTCTTGGTCAGTTCGTGCAGGTTCAGCGCGGCAGCTGCCTTGGGCCGCAGGACGGTGCTCGCCCGGTCCGCGGTGAGGGTGTCGATGACCCCGTCGTCCAGAACGCCGGCCGTGTGGAAGACGGCCTGTATGGGCGAACCCGCGGCGTCCAGATCCTTCAACAGCGCGGCCAGGGCGTCGCGGTCGCTCACGTCGCAGGCGGCGATGGTGACCCGGGCGCCGAGTGCGGTGAGTTCGGCCCTCAGCTGCTCCGCGCCGGGAGCCGCCGCCCCGCTGCGACTGGTGAGCACCAGGTGCTCGGCGCCACCGTCGGCCAGCCATCGGGCGACATGACTGCCCAGGCCGCCCGTGCCACCGGTGATCAGTGCGGTGCCACCCGGCTGCCACGGCACGCGCTCGGCACCGCTGGGCGTCGCCCGGACGAGACGGCGGCCGAAGGTTCCGGAGGTACGGAGCGCCATCTCGCTCTCCGTGTCGTGCAGTCCGGCCAGCACCCCGGCCAGCCGCGTCGCCGTGCGGGGTTCGAGGGACTGCGGGAGGTCGATCACACCGCCCCAGCGCTGAGGGTATTCCAGTGCAGCTATTCGCCCCAGACCCCAGATCATGGCCTGCGGCGGGCTCGTGACGGATTCCGCCCGGCCGGTTGCGACCGCGCCGCGGGTGGCGAGCCAGAGGGGGGCTTCGATACCCGCGTCGCCAAGTGCCTGAATCAGCGTCAGTGAATGTGCGAACCCGGAGGGTACTGCGGGGAATGCGGAATGCGCGTCGTCGGTCAGCGCCAGCAGGGACAGCACACCTGCGGGGGCCAACCCGTTCAGTCCCTCCTGGATCCGGGAGGCGAGAATTTCGCGTCCGGTATCCGTCTCGTCGATTTCGAGGGTGTGGAGGGTCATGCCCTGTGCGCGTAGTGCCTCGGCGACCTGACCCGCCTCCGGGCATTCGGCAGGCACCACCAGCA
>NZ_JBICZL010000048.1:0-4178 GCF_043201875.1 Streptomyces sp. NPDC048248 | reverse complement strand
GAAGGACTGCAAGAGATCTCCTGGCCCGACGATCCCACCCGGCCTGACTTCTCCATCGGGACGTGGCACAACACACCGGTCATCATCGACGGCGACAACGGCCAAGTGCTGCTCCTCGACGAGCACGAAGACGACGAACTCATCGCCTCCAGCCTTGCCCACTTCACCGCGCTGCTGCTCGCTCTGCACCGAGGCCTGCGCATGGTAAGCACACGCGTGAACGATCACGATGCCTACGTCATCCGCAGCCACTTCGATGTTCTCCTGTCGACCATTGACCGCCAGGGGGCTCAATACGACGGCTGGACTCGTCCGCTGACCACAGGCGGACGAGACACATAGGAGCCGATGACGACCAGGGCGTTCGTCAGGGCCGCCTCAAAGGTTCCCTCGGCGGCGTCTGTCTGGTTCTCGTCCCACTTGACCGCACATACCGCGTAGGTCCGTGCCCTGTGATTCATGACCACATCATCCGGCACAGGTCCTCTTATGCGACTGGAAACGAAATATGTCCGAGCTTCAGGAGTCGGGTCCGAACTGCAGTGGGGGGCTATACCGGCTCGTACTGCACGGTGGTGTCCTCGCAGCCGGCAGCGAGTTGGCGCAGGTGTCGCGTTCGCGTTGGTCGGCGGTCAGGGACCAGCGCAGTTTGGTGCCGACCCAGTCGGACAGGTACGTGCACCGTGCGTCGGGGGCTGACGGCATCCATTCGGCGGGGTCCTGGTCGGCCTTGGAGCGGTTGCTGCGGGCGGTGACGGCGACGAGGGAACGCTCGGCTCCGAGGTCGTTGGCGTAGGCCTGGCGACGCTCAGCCGTCCACTGGGACGCTCCGGAATCCCAGCTCTCGGCCAGCGGGACCATGTGGTCGATGTCGAGACCAGAGGGGCCTTGCACCTCGGTGTTGTCGTAGTACGAGAACCAGGTGCCACCGGACAGCTTGCAGCCGGCCCCGACGCTGGGCTGGGTGACGGCTTCGGCCAGGAGGACTTCCGCCCGGGTGTTGCAGCCGTCCTTGTCCTCGTCGATCCAGTGCCGGAATTTCGACCGCTCGTAGCCTTCGCGGGATTCTGCGGCCAGCGGGAGGATTTCGATCGCATGGTGGAGGCTGAGCGTCTCGGCGGCGTGCGCTGGCGTGGCAGCTGCGGTGAGGGGAAACAGGGCGAGGGCCGCGGCCGCGAAAGCGCGGACAGTCATCTTGATCATGAGCTGCTGATAGCGCCCTCACAGGAGACTTCGGGAGGGATGTGCGGGGCTCTCACCCGGCAGAGCGGTAAGTCGTACCGCACCAGAAGCGCGACGGAGGCGAAGCAGGGGCCGCGCTCGTCCCGTGGTGCGTGGTCCCGCCGGCCATCCGCACATCGAGCGCCCCGGCGCGGCGGCGCCGAGGCCAGCCAGATCGCGAGAGGTGGGCCAAGTTGTTCATACGCCCACGGCGTCATCCCCGCCGCGGGGGGAGCCCGCCGACGCAAGGATGCATCGTGGGCTAGCGGGCGGCTGCCCAAGCGGCGTACTCCTGACGGATGTAGGCCCGGAGCTCATCAGCGGGACTGTCGAAGGTGACCTCCGCGAGGCAGAGCGGACCGGCCGCCGTTTGATGCTCGCGGTCGTAGCGGGCCAGCTTCAGCGCGGTGAGGACGAGGTCCTGCAGTTGCCCCTCATCCACGGACGAAACGGCGAGACTGCTGCGGTCCGCCAAGGCGGCACGTCGCAGAAACCCTTCACGGACCGGTAGCTGACGCTTTCTACGAACCAGCTCCTCATTCTCCTCCTGGACACGTGAAGCGCTGGCGGCGATGACCGCCCGCCTGTGCCACCAGCCCCTCTTCTGGTCCGACCGCGCCCGGTACCCGGTGCCCCTGCATGCGGCACGGCAGATGGACCACGACCACCCGCAGTACCGGCGCGACGCAGTCGACGCAGAGCCCGGGAGCGGGGACCAAGGGGACTAGGGATAATCCACGGAGCACAGGCGACGGCACCGTGGACAGGTGCGGGAGGTGGAGGACTTGGCTCCACCTCCCGTGGCCCCACCGGAGCGAACTGATCCGTTGCCGTCGGCGGCCCGCTCGCTGCGACGTCTGAAGCGACTGCGGGTCCGGTGGATTCAGGACACGCTGTCCGACATGCAACTCCCCCGACTGCGCCTCAAGCCCAAGGCGGCCTGCCGCCGGAGGCCCAGCGGGCGAGGCCACGGCCGTCGATGAGCCGTAGCGCCTTGGGCAGCATGGCGTTGGTGCGCTCGGCGTCTGCGGTGAAGGCGCTGGTGGTGATGATGGCCGCGCCGACGCAGTTGTGGATGTCCCGGTAGGTGCCGTTGATCTTCATGACCTCTTCGGAGCCGACGCGGCCTTTCCAGCGCTTGCACTGCAGGAGGTAGCGGTCGCCGCTGTGGAGGTGGACCAGGACGTCGAGGCCGCGGTCGTTCTTGCCGCCGGAGACTTCAGTTTTGCGGACGGCGGGGTCGCGGCGGGCGAGGTCTGCCATGGCGTGCTCGAAGTCGGTGTAGCCCATGTTCTGGTAGGCGACGATGGTGTGAGTGAAGTCCCTGCCGGGCCCGGACCCTGCTGCGCCGGCCAAGCCCGCCAGCAGGCGGAGTCGGCCGGTGCGGACGAGGTAGATGGTCACGGCCGCAACGGCTGCCAGAACGATGACGATGATGCTGGTGATGGGGTAGGCACTCACGGCGGCGATGACGAAGGCCCCGATGAGGAGGGCCGCGAAGGCCTGGGCTTCGCGTGCACGTCGACGGGCGGCTTTGCCGCGGGGCCGCCTCGTCAGACGGGGCCGGCGATTCGGACGGCGGGCAGCGGAGCGTCGACGAGCGGGCGTGGCCATACATCCCCCGGGAAAACGGTCTGGTCCCCTCAGTGTTCTGTGGCGACGTGCCCGAGGTGGACAAGCCCGGTGACGTTGGCTGGTTGTGCCTCGTCGTTGGCCTTAAGGCCAACCACTTGTCCATGACCGACGCCGATCCCTGCTGCGCACCGCCTCACTGACTCGCCTGCGCGATGCCCTCCACCAGCTGACGTACCGCGCTGAGCATGCTCTGTCCGAACTCGGTCGGCGCGAGGAGCAGCCCGAGGACGAGGATCACCGTGATCCCGAAGGCCTGGTCGATGCGGGGGCGGGGCTGAACGGGCCGACGGAACCGCAGGATGACGATGAAGGCGAGCAGCACAGCCACGTTGATGGTCAGCATCCGGCGGTCCTCTCCGACGTCCGCCGGGTGGCGGGTCTGCTGCTGGTGTACCGCCGTCGGGGGCGCAGTGTCTTTCGAACAGGATCGGGTTGACGTGAAAGCGGCGCCCCAGGCCGAAACCAGGGCCTGCCACCGCAGACGACGCAGTAGTTATGCGGTCAGGTGCCTCTCGGCCATCACTTACGACCCACCAGCGTGCACTACCGGCGCAGGACGGTGAAGACCCTCGCTGGTGTCCTCGATGGCGTCACCATCGCCATGACGAATCGCTCCCCGTTGAACGGGGCGGGCCCTAGCTCTCGTCCCGCTCCCCTCGCAGGGATGGTTCTCCAGCCCCAGATGCTGGCGTTCTGCCCTGATTCCTCGGCAGGTAAGGGCACCATGGAGTACACAGAACGAGGAGAGCACGTGATGAGCGACCAGCCTGCCGACACTCCACCCGATTCTCACGCTGAGATCACTGCCAGCGTCACTGTCACCGGCAGTCGGGCAGCCCTCCTGCGTGTGACCTCGCGGCAGTCCTTGGCCGGACACCCGAGGCGCTCGCGATCGAATGGGCAGCCGGCGCACTGAAGCTGCCCACCACCGCAGTCGGAGAGACACTCCCCCCAGACGACTGGGGACTCTTCGACGGTCCACCGGACCTAGCGGCGGGCACTGACGAGCTGCTCCACCAGGAGCTCGACCGGTGACCACAGCACCACCATCGCCGTCGTCGACACTTGCCTATGGCTCGCTGCCTACAACCGGAAAGACGACCACCACGACGCCGCCGTCAATGCGCTCGCCGCAGTGGCCAGGCCTCCTGCTGCTCCCGGCCACATGGGCCACGGGCTGACCCGATAGACACGCCCCCCGGCTGTCAGCGGCGCGCCCTATGCTCTTGGATCATGAGCAATAACCGACTGGGTGCCCTGCTGGAGGCCGGGTTCACCGACCGGCTGGGAGAGCGGGACCGGAAGCTGCTGGCACGCCGCGC
>NZ_JBICZL010000047.1:2085-4581 GCF_043201875.1 Streptomyces sp. NPDC048248 | reverse complement strand
ACACAGTGGACGCGAGCAACTGAGGACAAGCCCTCGGCCTATTAGTACCAGTCAACTCCAACCGTTACCGGTCTTCCATATCTGGCCTATCAACCCAGTCGTCTACTGGGAGCCTTAACCCCTCAAAGGGGGTGGGAGTACTCATCTCGAAGCAGGCTTCCCGCTTAGATGCTTTCAGCGGTTATCCTTTCCGAACGTAGCCAACCAGCCATGCCCTTGGCAGGACAACTGGCACACCAGAGGTTCGTCCGTCCCGGTCCTCTCGTACTAGGGACAGCCCTTCTCAATACTCCTACGCGCACAGCGGATAGGGACCGAACTGTCTCACGACGTTCTAAACCCAGCTCGCGTACCGCTTTAATGGGCGAACAGCCCAACCCTTGGGACCGACTCCAGCCCCAGGATGCGACGAGCCGACATCGAGGTGCCAAACCATCCCGTCGATATGGACTCTTGGGGAAGATCAGCCTGTTATCCCCGGGGTACCTTTTATCCGTTGAGCGACGGCGCTTCCACAAGCCACCGCCGGATCACTAGTCCCTACTTTCGTACCTGCTCGACCCGTCAGTCTCACAGTCAAGCTCCCTTGTGCACTTACACTCAACACCTGATTGCCAACCAGGCTGAGGGAACCTTTGGGCGCCTCCGTTACTCTTTAGGAGGCAACCGCCCCAGTTAAACTACCCACCAGACACTGTCCCTGATCCGGATCACGGACCCAGGTTAGACATCCAGCACGACCAGAGTGGTATTTCAACAATGACTCCACAACCACTGGCGTGGCTGCTTCAAAGTCTCCCACCTATCCTACACAAGCCGAACCGAACACCAATATCAAGCTATAGTAAAGGTCCCGGGGTCTTTCCGTCCTGCTGCGCGAAACGAGCATCTTTACTCGTAGTGCAATTTCACCGGGCCTATGGTTGAGACAGTCGAGAAGTCGTTACGCCATTCGTGCAGGTCGGAACTTACCCGACAAGGAATTTCGCTACCTTAGGATGGTTATAGTTACCACCGCCGTTTACTGGCGCTTAAGTTCTCAGCTTCGCCACACCGAAATGTGACTAACCGGTCCCCTTAACGTTCCAGCACCGGGCAGGCGTCAGTCCGTATACATCGCCTTACGGCTTCGCACGGACCTGTGTTTTTAGTAAACAGTCGCTTCTCGCTGGTCTCTGCGGCCACCCCCAGCTCACCGAGTAAATCGGATCACCAGAAATGGCCCCCCTTCTCCCGAAGTTACGGGGGCATTTTGCCGAGTTCCTTAACCATAGTTCACCCGAACGCCTCGGTATTCTCTACCTGACCACCTGAGTCGGTTTAGGGTACGGGCCGCCATGAAACTCGCTAGAGGCTTTTCTCGACAGCATAGGATCATCCACTTCGCCACAATCGGCTCGGCATCAGGTCTCAGCCTTAACGTGTGACGGATTTACCTACCACACGGCCTACACCCTTACCCCGGGACAACCACCGCCCGGGCTGGACTACCTTCCTGCGTCACCCCATCACTCACCTACTACAAGTCTGGTTCGTCGGCTCCACCACGTCCCTTTGTCCGAAGACTCCAGGCCGGCTTCACGGACTTAGCATCGCCTGATTCAATGTTTGGCGCTTCAAAGCGGGTACCGGAATATCAACCGGTTGTCCATCGACTACGCCTGTCGGCCTCGCCTTAGGTCCCGACTTACCCTGGGCAGATCAGCTTGACCCAGGAACCCTTAGTCAATCGGCGCACACGTTTCCCACGTGTGTATCGCTACTCATGCCTGCATTCTCACTCGTGAACCGTCCACAACTCGTTTCCACGGCTGCTTCACCCGGCACACGACGCTCCCCTACCCATCACAGCCGGCGTTGGCCGTATAGCTGCAATGACACGACTTCGGCGGTGTGCTTGAGCCCCGCTACATTGTCGGCGCGGAATCACTTGACCAGTGAGCTATTACGCACTCTTTCAAGGATGGCTGCTTCTAAGCCAACCTCCTGGTTGTCTCTGCGACTCCACATCCTTTCCCACTTAGCACACGCTTAGGGGCCTTAGTCGATGCTCTGGGCTGTTTCCCTCTCGACCATGGAGCTTATCCCCCACAGTCTCACTGCCGCGCTCTCACTTACCGGCATTCGGAGTTTGGCTAAGGTCAGTAACCCGGTAGGGCCCATCGCCTATCCAGTGCTCTACCTCCGGCAAGAAACACACGACGCTGCACCTAAATGCATTTCGGGGAGAACCAGCTATCACGGAGTTTGATTGGCCTTTCACCCCTAACCACAGGTCATCCCCCAGGTTTTCAACCCTGGTGGGTTCGGTCCTCCACGAAGTCTTACCTCCGCTTCAACCTGCCCATGGCTAGATCACTCCGCTTCGGGTCTTGGGCACGCTACTCAACGCCCTATTCGGACTCGCTTTCGCTACGGCTTCCCCACACGGGTTAACCTCGCAACATACCGCAAACTCGCAGGCTCATTCTTCAAAAGGCACGCAGTCACGACACA
>NZ_JBICZL010000046.1:0-5732 GCF_043201875.1 Streptomyces sp. NPDC048248 | reverse complement strand
CAACACCAACCCACAGCTGCCATGGTCATTCCTCGCCCATACCGGCCTGACCATCCACCCGCCACACCCACCGAACTTACGAAAAGATCAGTAGGACATGGATCGGCTCGCTCCAGGATCGGAGTCACTGGTGCAGTTAACACGGCGGGCAGCGCGAACGGTGGCAGGGCTACTGGCTTCTCTGCACTAATAAGCCAAGGCTCGACCCGGGGAGTGTCAGTTGTGCCGGGCGAGCTTGACTGCGGAAACCAGCAAGATGACGGCCAGCAAGGGGATGAGGACCAGGTCCGAGAACACTCCCAGCAGCAGTCCGCCCAGCACTGCACCGGCAATGGACCCTGCGGCCATAATCGTGGTGAAGCGGATGTTGGCACCCACGACGGCGAAACTGCCGTCGCGGCTGTAGCGGGCAAACGCGACCAGCATGGTCGGCAAGGAGACCAGCAGGGAGAGGCTTCCGGCGGTCTTGATGTCCTCGCCGAACAGCAGCACGACCGTCGGGATCAGCAGCTCGCCGCCAGCGACGCCCATGATGGCGGCGACCACCCCGATGCCGAACCCGGCCACCACCCCCGAAGGGATCTGGGCCCAGAGCGGCAGCGCGAGCGTGTCGAGGGTGGTGATGTGGGTGACCACCAGGGCGGCGGCCATGACGACCATCAGCGCGGCCAGCACCTTGTAGAGGGTGGCCGAGCGCATGCGGACCGCCCAGCTCGCTCCCGCCCAGGCGCCGAGGAGACTGCCGGCCAGCAGGTTGACCGCGACGGGCCAACGTGCCGCGACCTCGGCGGCCGGGACCGCCGCGAGCCGGGCGGGCAACGCGACCAGGACCACGACCAGGCTCATCGCCTTGTTCAGGAGGACCGCCGAGAGGGCGGCGAACCCGAAGATGCTGATCAGCAGGGGCAGGCGGAACTCCGCGCCGCCCAGGCCGATCATCCCGCCCAGAACTCCAATCGCGGCTCCGGCGCCGAAAACGACAGGGGCTGAGTGCGTCGGGCGGAGTGGCGCGAGGTTCTGGTCGGTGGTCATGGCGGGCATCCTCGCTCGTGATGGCCGCTTCCTGCCATGACAAGAAGGCACTGGTTATCTACTCAGGGTTCGTGCGGTTCTCCGAGCCCAACTAGCGAGACGCACAAAGGGTGCAGTTAACACGCCACCGCGCGCAGCGGCCGACCTGGTCGGAGGGGCAGGTCAGGGGGGCGGGTCTCGGGGTGGTCGTGGGGGTGATCCTCTCTTCAGATGTGTGCAATCTCGGTGAGGCTCGTCCGCATTCCCGGACGGGCGGCTCACTCGGGCCGCAGTTCCCGGGCCGGCAGGCGCATCAGGCACGACTCGACCCCGGAGGCCAGGGCCCCGACGGCCTCCTCCCGTGCAATGCGGTGCAGCCTCTTGCCGCCGACCGGGCACTCCCCGACGTGAACGGCGACGGGGGCCGGGTCCGCCCCTATGTCCATCTGGAGGTAAAACGCCTGCTGTGCCGTCGGCGGCGCCGTGACCGGCTGGGACGCCTCCCGCTCCTCGACCTCCGCGATACGCCTGCGCACGCCGTCGAGCTGGATCAGCAGCCGTCTCGAGCGCGTGCAAGCGCGGCAGGTCCGGAGAAAATTCGTTCACACGTTCGATTCTGGGAGCGTCCACGCCACCGGCCGGGGGTGCACCGGTCTGTTTCCTCAGCTGGCCGCGGGGCACCTGCCCAGGGATCAGCCGTGCAGCGGCAAGCCAGATCCGGCGCACAGCGCTGGAGGAGACGGAGGTCCACCATGCTGAGTGCAATCGCTGATGTTCTTCGGTCCATCGGTGGAGCGATCGCTACTGTGGTGACACTCCCGTTCCGAGCGGTGGCCCGCCTGTTCGGCGGCGCCTCGAGTTCTGCCCACGGACGCCACTGACAGGCCCGTCGCGCGCTACGCGCCGACGCCCACCAAGCCGCCCGGCTGGCCCGTCCGGCCAGCCGGGCTTGCTCATGTCCCAGCCTTCAGACGAGGCAGCGACGCGCCCAGTCGCGCCGGGCGTAGACAGGAGACATGAGCGAGCAAGGCACCTGCCGGCCCGGCGAGGTAGTTCCCGACTGCGGCATCTACGAATGCGACTGCGGACAGGCCCACCACTGGAGCACGGACGTGAAGGGACACCGGTTCCCGCCCCACCCGCAGGGCTGCTCCGGCAGCACCTGGACGCTGAAGGACCCGGCGCACCCCACCGACTGACCACAAAGCCCCGGTGCGCGGAGGCACGACATGTCGGTGAAAGTGATCGAGGGCACCGGCACGACGGTCTGCCCGCCGGACTTCTCGACCACGCCGCGCAGTCCCTCGTGACCACAGCCACTACATCGTCGAGCTCTACGCAGAAGCCGGCCTCGGGAGCACCTGGACGTCGGGCCGGCCCGCTGCCTGCCGAGTCTGAACGCATTCAAAACCGCGACGGGAGAACGCTGGAGTCGTCGGGCGGCCGCACCCGCCCCGCAGCCCGGCGGGTGACCGGAGCCACCGCACCAGACTCGCGCCCCTAGGCCTCCGGCTGACGCCGTGCCGGCGCACACCGACGGCCCCTGCCACGTCGCCGAACCGCGCCCGCGGCACTACATTCGCCGTGCAGCCTGGTCATGGGCGCACCGGGCTGCGGCGCACCACCAGGACGGTCGCGCCGCAGCCCATCTCACCGAAGGCCCGCCCGCCGATCTGAGCGCGAGCGACGGCGTCCGGCCCCGCTCCTCCCCCCAGCCGAAGCCTGTCCTTCTCCCACCGGCGGGCCCGGGCGGAGAGCCGGTCTTCGCGCGGCCGCTGAGGCACCGCGAGCGGCATCGGGCGGAATTGCAGGCCATGCCGTTACCCACGACCGCGTCGGGGGGAGCAGTTTCTCGACGATTGCCCCGGAGCGGAAGGCGAGAGACATGGGCCACGGCGGAGACGTCATCGCGGAGCTGACCACCGACCACCGCGAAGTGGACGAGCTGTTCGAGCAGCTGGACAACGCGCTGCCGGGCAGTGAGCGCCGCAAGCAGCTGGCTGATGCGCTGACAATCGAGCTGGTGCGGCACTCGGTGGCCGAGGAGCAGTACCTCTACCCCGCTGTGCGCGAGCACCTGGACGGAGGCGACGCCATCGCGGACAGGGAGATCGCCGACCACGCCCGCGTCGAAGCCCTCCTCAAGGAGCTGGAGGGTCGCGACGCCGACGACACGGACTTCGACCGGCTCGTTCGTGAACTGCGCACCGAAGTCACCGCCCACGTTGCCGACGAGGAACACAACCTCTTCCCGCAACTGCGTGAAGGCGCCCACGGCTATGTCCTGGAGAGCCTGGGTGAAAAGATCCGCGAGGCGAAGAAGACCGCCCCCACCCGCCCACACCCCAGCACCCCGGACAACCCGGCGATCAGCAAGCTCCTGGCTCCTGGCCTGGGCCTGGCCGACCGCGCACGCGACTACGTCACCGGCCGCGGCCAATAACCCCGCCCTTCACGAGAGGCGACACGCACATGACCGTTGCACGCGACCTCATGACTCCCGGCGCCGAATGCATCGGCGCCCAGGGCAGCGTCTCGGACGCTGCTCGCAAGCTCACCGAGATGGGCGTGGGTGCTCTGCCGATTTGCGGCAGTGACGACAAGCTCAAGGGCGTGCTGACCGACCGCGACATCACCGTCAAGGTCCTGGGCAAGGGGCGTGATCCGCAGCAGACCAGAGCCGGTGAGCTCGCCCAGGGCGAGGCGGTGACCATCGGGGCCGACGATGACGCGGACGAAATCTTCGCGACGATGGCCCGCCACAAGGTCCGCCGGCTGCCCGTTATCGACGGCCACCGCCTGATCGGCATGGTTGCCCTGGCCGATGTCGCCCGCGCTCTGCCCGACCCACAGGTGGGCGACCTCCTTGAAGCCCTCTCCACCGACTGAAGCCAAGCTCGCCACGCGCGGCGCCGCAAGGCTGCGCGCTCAGCCTGCGAGCAGGGAATCGTCCTCGACGCGTGCTCCGGGAAGGCGGCGGCGTGCGGCGATCAGGGCTGTGTCGACGTCACGTGTGCCGGTGGAGATGCACAGGGTGTAGGAGACATCGTCCATGCGCTGACACACCAGCTCACTGCCTTCCTGAGCGCGCAGCAGTTGAAGAGTCTCGTACTGCTCAACGAGGTCTCGCAGAACCGCAGGGTGGGCCAGCAACACAGTCGGCTCCTTTCGCCTTGGAACGTCACATCACGGCAGCGGATGCCCGCCATTGGGCGACCCATGCGCCAGGTGAGACACCCCAGGCGCGTGCGGGTGGCCCCAGGAGTACGCGGCAGGTGCCCGGACACAAGCTCCACGGACCTGCCTGGCTGGCTCGCTCATGTCGCGCGCCGCAGCGGTAGGGCGTGAAGTGGAAGTGGCCGCATTCCGGCCCCGGCGTTTGTCTGACCGGGACGTCAGGCAAACGCCGGTAGCAACACCACTCATCAAGGAGCTGGCAATGCCTGCAGGGTCGAGCAAGAAGCGAGAGCAGCAGTACGAGCACATCAAGGAAGGCGCCAAGGAACGAGGCACCTCAGAGGGGCGGGCGGAGGAAATCGCCGCGCGCACTGTCAACAAGGAGCGCGCCCGCTCGGGCGAGGCGAAGCAGGCGAGCAAGACCTCGCTCCGCGACCCCAAATCCGCCTCGCAGCGCGGCGGCGAACGCTCGCACAAGGGACCTCAGAGCCCCACCAAGGACCAGCTGTATGAAGAGGCCAAAAAGAAGAACCTCGGCGGACGCTCCCACATGAACAAGGAAGAGCTGCGCAAGGCCCTCGGACGCTGACCCCCAGTGAAGCCGCCCGGCACCAACGTCCGTACCGAACCAGGCAGGCGGGTGCTCTGCGGCGGGGCGTCTCGCCGGTGCCGTGACTTTGCGACCGTTTCGCGTAGCTTGTGCTCGCCAGGCTGGTCGGCTTCGTGCCGCGATGTCTCTCGGCACGTGGCCGGCCCCTGGCGCTGCGTGGCCTCCGGATGGCTGATCTGCGCTTTGCGTCAAGGCCACCCCTGCCCCCTTCCTGGGCCGGGGTGGCCTTGATTTCCGCGGTCGGCCATTGCGATGTCAGGCCGTGCCCGGGGCCGGAGTGCAGTGAAGGAAGCGCCGCATGTCTGACACCGACGGGCCGACGGCAGACGTCCCTCACCAGGGCGTGTGCGACCTGTGCCGCACACCTCTGGCGACCGCTTCGCAGATTTTCAGTCTGGTCCCCGACTCCTCAGACCTCCGGCAGCGTCTCGAGCGTCCCGCATGCAGACGTGAGGACCGGCTCGGTCTGGAGCAGGCTTCTTGACGTACGCGATCGTCTGGGATGAAACGGCCATCGACGCCGCCGCCCGGTCCTGAAGGACGACCTTGACGGCCTGCGCCGGCTGATGGACGCCGTCGACTTACTCGCCAGCCAGCCGAGGCCGGAGGGCACCGCCGAGTACGGCTCTGCCGACCTGCGGCGGATGCATGTGGGGCGCTACAGGGTGCTGAACGAGATCACGGAGGAGACCGTCACCATCGTGCCATCCACGTCGGGGCCGGACCGGCTGACCGCACCTGTGGCCGGGCTTGGATGTAATCGGCGGCGGCGCCTACGTCGCTGGCGACCAGAGACGAAGACGGTCACTTGCCTGGCTTGTGAGCCTCTAAGACGTTGCGGCTTGCGTTCGTAGCGCCGGTGGAGGCGTCGGCAGCCGGCCAGCCAGGACACCGTTCTCTCGACCACCCAGCGGTGGCGGCCGAGCCGCTGTGA
>NZ_JBICZL010000045.1:0-7694 GCF_043201875.1 Streptomyces sp. NPDC048248 | reverse complement strand
GCAAACAACCCCACCTGAGCAAAACCCGTCCCCTCCAACAACGGAACCCCACCAGGCCCCGCCACACCGGAGAACACCACTTCGCGCAGCGAACAGCCCAAGAGTCCGTCCGCCACCGCACACACCTCGTCAAACGCAGCAGCAAACACCGGGAACACCTCGTACAAGTCCCGGCCCATCCCCACACACTGCGCACCCTGACCCGTAAACAAAAACGCCGTCAGACCATTCACAATCCCCGAGCCCATGACCCGACCCGAAGCCAACTCCTCCAAACCGGCGAGCAATTCTTCTTTCTCGCGGCCGACCACCACAGCACGGTGCTCGAATACCGCACGCCCCGTCGCCAACGAGAAACCCACATCAACCGGAGACGCCTCCGGCAACAAGGCCACATGCGCAAGCAACCGCTCCGCCTGCGCCCGCAACGCACCCACCGACCGACCCGACACCACCCACGGCACCACCGCGCCAAAACCACCTGGCACCAGAGCAGTTGACGTCTTCGCTGCCTCGGCATCGACGGCCGGCGCCTGCTCCAAAATGGCGTGCGCATTCGTGCCACTGATCCCGAATGCCGACACACCGGCACGACGCGGCGCACCCGTCCGCGGCCACTCCCGGGCCTCGGTCAACAACTCCACCGCACCCGCAGACCACTCCACGTGCGGCGTCGGCTCATCCACATGCAACGTCTGCGGCAACACACCGTGCCGCATCGCCATCACCATCTTGATCACACCGGCAACACCCGAAGCGGCCTGCGTATGACCGATGTTCGACTTCAACGCACCGAGCCACAGCGGCCGCTCCACCGAACGTCCCTGCCCATACGTCGCGAACAACGCACCCGCCTCGATCGGATCGCCCAGCGACGTCCCCGTCCCGTGCGCCTCCACCACATCCACATCCGCCGCAGAGAGCCCGGCGGAGTCCAACGCCGCCCGGATCACCCGCTGCTGCGAAGGCCCGTTCGGCGCACTCAGACCGTTACTCGCGCCGTCCTGATTGATCGCCGAACCCCGCACCACCGCCAGCACCTGATGGCCATTGCGCCGCGCGTCCGACAACCGCTCCAACAGCAGCATGCCCGCGCCTTCGGCCCAGCTCGTCCCGTCGGCGGCTGCGGAGAACGCCTTGGAACGGCTGTCACGGGCCAGCCCCCGCTGCCGACTGAACTCGATGAAGAGGCTGGGGGTGGACATCACGGTCACGCCGCCGGCCAAGGCCATCGAGCATTCGCCACGGCGCAGCGACTCCGCGGCCAGATGCAGGGCCACCAGCGACGACGAGCAGGCCGTGTCGACCGTGAGGGCCGGGCCCTCCAGGCCCATGGCGTAGGCGACGCGGCCAGACACGACACTGGCCGCCTTTCCGGTCAGCAGGTAGCCCTCGAGGTCTTCGGGCAGTTGCCGCAGGTGTGCGGCGTAGTCCTGTCCGTTGGTGCCGATGAACACGCCGGTCGGCGTTCCGCGGCGCGTGGACGGGTCGATGCCCGCGCGCTCCACGACCTCCCAGGAGGTCTCCAGCAGCAGCCGCTGCTGGGGGTCCATGGCGAGTGCCTCACGCGGCGAGATACCGAAGAACTCCGGGTCGAAGTCGTACGCGTCGTAGAGGAAGCCTCCTTCCTTCGCGTAGGTCTTGCCCCGCTGGTCGGGGTTCGGGTCGTAGAGCTCCTCGACATTCCAGTTCCGGTCGGCGGGGAAGGCGGAGATCACGTCGCTGCCGCCGGCGACCAGCGACCACAGGTCCTCCGGGCTGCGCACCCCTCCGGGGAGGCGGCAGCTCATTCCGACGATCACGATCGGGTCGTCGTCCGGTGCCGTCACGGTCGCCGGGACGGGCGCCGTGGCGGCTCCCGGCTCCCCCAGCGCGGCGGTCTTGAGGTATCCGGCGAGCGCCGCGGGGGTCGGGTGGTCGAAGAGCAGACTGGTCGGCAACCGCAGACCGGTGGCGCCGTTCAGCCTGTTGCGGAGCTCCACCGCGGTCAGCGAGTCGAAGCCGACCTCACGGAACGCCCGGGTCGGAGGGATCACTTCCGGGGAGGCGTGCCCGAGTACGGCCGCGGCGTGCGAGCGGACCAGATCCAGCAGGAGCGGTCCCCGCTCCTGGTCGCGCAGTCGTGCCAGTCGCTGTCCCAGCGAGGTCGCACCGGAGTCGGTGAGGCCCCGCGCCGCCCGCCGGTGCGTGGTGCGTATCAGGCCGCGGAACAGGTGCGGTACGGGCCGGGAGTCGGCCTGCGCCCGGACAGCCGCCAGGTCGAGGCGGGCCGGTACCAGCGCGGCATCGCCCACCGTGAGGGCGGTGTCGAAGAGGGCCATGCCCTCCGCGGAGGGCATGGCGGCGACGCCGGACCGCGCCATGCGTCGCACATCGGTGTCGTCCAGGTGGACGCTCATGGCGCTGCGCTGGTCCCATAGCCCCCAGGCCAGGGACTGGCCGGCCAGACCGCGCGAACGGCGGTGCTGGGCCAGCGCGTCCAGGAAGGCGTTCGCCGCGGCGTAGTTCGCCTGACCGGCGCCGCCGATGGTGGCGACGACGGAGGAGTACAGCACGAATGCGGCGAGATCCAGGTCCGCGGTCAGCTCGTGCAGGTTGACCGCCGCATCCACCTTGGGCCGCAGCACCTCGTCGACCCGCTCCGGGGTCAGGGCGGCGAGGACGCCGTCATCGAGGACTCCGGCGGTGTGGATCACGGCGGACAGCGGGTGCTCGGCCGGCACCCGGGCCAGCAGCCCGGAGAGGGCCTCGCGGTCCGCGACGTCGCACGCGGCGACCATGACGGTGGCGCCGGCCTCGATCAGCTCGGACCGCAGCTCCTCCGCGCCCACCGCGGCGAGCCCGCGGCGTCCGACCAGCAGCAGGTGCCGTACGCCGTACTCGGCCACGGCATGGCGAGCTGCCAGGGCGCCCAGCGTGCCGGTCCCGCCGGTGATCAGTACGGTGCCGTCCGGGTCGAAGGGCGGCGGGCCGGCGGGGGCGCCGTCCGGCACGCGGGCGAGCCGGGGCACCAGCACGCTGCCGGCGCGTACTGCGGTCTGCGGCTCGCCGGAGTCCAGCGCGCCCGGGAGCGCACGCAGCGAGTGAGGATCCGTGTCGAGGTCCACCAGGACGAACCGGTCCGGCTCTTCCGTCTGCGCGGAGCGGATCAGGCCCCACAGGGCGGCGTGGGCCAGGTCGGGGACGTCCCATTCAGGTCCGGTCGCGATCGCGCCCCGGGTCACGAACACCAGCCGTGTGGCGGCGAAGCGTTCCTCGGAGAGCCACCGCTGCACGAGGGACAGTGCCCCGTGCACGGCGTCCCGGACGCCCTCCGCCGTCTCCACGCAGGTGGCGTCGGGCATCGTGCAGGACACCAGCACGGCATCCGGCGCGTCGACCGGACCTGCTTCCATGTCGAAGACCGGAAGGTGGAGTCCGGTACGGAGTCCGAGGGTGTCGTCGCCGAGCACGGCCCATCGGCGGGGCCCGGGCGCGGGTGCGGTCGGCGCGGGGTTCCATGTGACGCGTAGCAGTGACTCGTGGAACGCGACGCGACCGCCCTGGAAGTCCTCGGGGCGTGCCGGACGCAGGGCCACCTCGTCAACGGTCGCCACGGGGTGGCCGCTCGGATCGGCGGCCTCGACGGACACCCCGTCGGGGCCGGTGGGCGTCAGCCGCACGCGCAGCCCGGACGCTCCGGTCGCGTGGAGCGCGACGCCCTTCCATGCGAACGCCAGCCGGGCGTCGGCGTCCTCGCCCTCCGCGGCGTTTCCGTGGCCGGCCGCATCCGTCCTATGCAGAACGGCTTCCAGCAGAGCTGGGTGCAGGCCGAACAGTCCGGCCTCGCTCGTGGTGTCCTCGTTGAGGCGGACCTCGGCGAAGAGCTCTGCGCCGAGACGCCACAGGGCGACGACCCCGTCCGCACCGGCATCTTCCACGGGAACCGCGCCGGCCGGGGGCCATGCCGCAAGGTCGAACGACGCAGCGGTGCCGCCGGACGTCAGGACAGCCCTGGCGTGGCGCTGCCAGGGCGCGTCCGGCCCGGCGTGCTCCGCCCGAGCGAACACCTCCAGCGTCCTGCGGTCGTCCTCGGCCGCGCCGAGCCGCACCTGGATGACCACCGCGCCCTGCGCGGGCAGGGGCAACGGCGCTTCGATGATCAGCTCCTCGGTCCGCTCGTACCCGACGTGGTCCCCGGCGCGGAAGGCGAGTTCGATGAAGGCACTGCCGGGCAGCACCGGCGTGCCCAGCACGGTGTGGTGGGCGAGCCAGGGGTGCGTCTGGAGGGCCAGGCGGCCGGTGAACAGGTAGCTGTCCGAGCCGGCCAGGGCAGTCGAGGCGCCGAGGAGCGGGTGGCCGGCCGGGGCCAGACCGGCCGCCGTCACGTCAGCGGCCGGGGCGGAGCCGGACAGCCAGTACAGCTCACGCTGGAAGGCATAGGTCGGAAGTGCCACGCGCCGTGCGTCGTGCCCGGCGAAAACCGCCTCCCAGTCCGGCTCGATCCCTCGGACCGTAGCTTCCGCGAGTGAGGTGAGGAGGCGCTGTGCGCCACCTTCCTGGCGGCGCAGCGATCCCACGACGGCGATATCGGCCCCTGCGTCCTCGGCCGTCTCCTGCAGAGCGGTCGACAGCACCGGATGAGGGCTGCACTCGATGAACCCGGTGCAGCCGGAGGCCAGCAAGGCCCTGCCGGCCGCTTCGAATTGGACCGTCTCGCGGATGTTCCGGTACCAGTACTCCGTGTCCAGCTGACGAGTGTCCAGCCGCCCGCCGGTCACCGTGGAGTAGAACGGGATCCGGGACGCCAGCGGGGTCACCGTCCGCAGGCCCGACAGCATGCGCTCGCGGAGCACCTCCACCTGGGCGGAATGGCCCGCCGTGTCGACGCCGCGGACCCGCCGGGCCCGGACGCCCTCGGCCTCCAGCTCGGCCAACAGCTCCTCGAGGGCCGCGGGTTCTCCGGAAACGGTCACCGTCCTCGGACCGTTCACGGCGGCGATGGACAGCCGGTCGCCCCAGCGCTCAAGGCGCTCGCGAGCTTCGTCGGCGGGCAGCGAGACCGCCATCATGCCGCCCTTACCGTCGAGTTCCGCCCACAGGCGGCTGCGCAGGGCCACAATGTGGGCCGCGTCCTCAAGCGTCAGGCCGCCGGCGACGTATGCTCCGGCGATCTCACCCTGGGAGTGGCCGATCACCGCCGCGGGCTTGATCCCGTACGACTGCCACACGGCGGCGAGCGACACCATCACCGAGAACAGCGCGGGCTGGATCACGTCGATACGGTCCAGCGAGGGCGCGTCCGGCTCGCCGAGCAGCACATCCAACAACGACCAGTCGAGGAACGGCCGCAGGGCATCGGCGCACGCCCGCAGCTGTGCCGCGAAGACCGGGGAGTCCTGCCAGAGCTCCTGTGCCATGCCGAGCCATTGCGAGCCCTGCCCGGGGAAGACGAGGGCGGCGTTGCGCGCGTCACCGCTCGCGGCCTGCACCAGGTTGGGGGCGGTACCGCCGTTCGCGAGCGCAGTGATCCCTTGGAGGAACCCTTCACGATCATCCGCGACGACCGCCGCACGGTGGCCGAAGGCGGTACGCGTGGTGGCGAGGGAGTACCCGACGTCGGCGAGACCGGCATCGGGGTGGGCGGCCAGGTGCTCACCAAGCCGCTCGGCTTGCGCCTGCAGCGCCTCCTCCGTCCTGCCGGAGATCGTCCAGAGGAGGGGGCCGGGGAGAGCCGAGGAGGAGCCCGGCCCCTCCGGCTCCGGGGTTCCGGCGTCGTCCACAGTGGAGTGCGCGCTCCCGCCCACCTCCGCCGGGGAAGCGGCGGGCTCCTCCGGGGCCTGCTCAAGGATGATGTGGGCATTGGTGCCACTGATTCCGAAAGAGGAGACGCCGGCGCGCCTCACCCGCCCGGTCGACGGCCACGGCATCGGGTCGGTCAGCAACCGCACCGCGCCCGATTCCCAGTCGACATGCCCGGACGGCTCGTTGACGTGCAGGGTCTGCGGCAGCAGGCCGTTTCGGATGGCCTTCACCATTTTGATGACGCCGGCCACACCGGCTGCCGCCTGGGGGTGACCGAAGTTGGATTTCAGCGAACCGAGCCACAGCGGATCGTTGTCGCCCCGGTCCTGCCCATAGGTCGCGAGCAGCGCCCCGGCCTCGATCGGATCGCCGAGTGCGGTGCCCGTTCCGTGTGCCTCGACCGCGTCCACGTCCCGTGGGGACAGCCCCGCGTCCGCGAGGGCCGCCTGGATCACCCGCTGCTGCGAGGGGCCGTGCGGGGCGGTCAGCCCATTGCTGGCGCCGTCCTGGTTGACGGCCGAACCCCGGACCACTGCAAGCACCTGGTGGCCGTTGCGCCGGGCGTCCGACAGCCGCTCCAGGAGGATCATGCCGACGCCCTCGCCCCAGCCGGTGCCGTCCGCCCGGTCGGAGAATGCCTTGCACCGGCCGTCGGGGGACAGCGCCTTCTGCCGGCTCAGTTCGACGAAGATGCCGGGACTGGACATCACCGTGACGCCACCGGCCAGTGCCAGGGAGCACTCGCCGCGGCGCAGCGACTGGATCGCCAGGTGGATGGCTGTCAGCGAGGCCGAGCACGCGGTGTCCACCGAGACGGCGGGGCCTTCGAGGCCCAAGGTGTAGGAGATGCGTCCGGAGAGGACGCTGGTCGTGCTGCCGGTCAGCAGGTAGCCCTCGTGGCCCTCCGACGGCTCCTCCATACGGGGTCCGTAGTTCTGGGGCATGGCGCCGACGAACACCCCGGAACGGCTTCCCTTGAGCGCACCGGGCCGGATCCCGGCGCGTTCCAGAACCTCCCAGGACGTTTCGAGCAGCAGGCGCTGCTGGGGATCCATGGCCTGTGCCTCGCGGGGGCTGATGCCGAAGAAGGTGGGGTCGAAGCGGCCCGCGTCGTAGAGGAAGCCGCCCTCCCGCACGTAGCTCTTGCCCTGCTCGGCGGGGTCAGGGTCGTACAAGTCCTCCAGGTCCCAGCCGCGCTCGGTGGGGAATCCGGCAATGACGTCCCGACCGCCGGCGACCACCTCCCACAGGTCCTCCGGTGTCCGTACGCCGCCCGGAAGCCGGCAGCTCATCGCGACGATGGCGATCGGGTCGTCCTCGGCGGCGTGCCGCGGCGACGCCGGCAAGGGGGTGCGATCGGTTCCGAGGTCCATGACGGACGACCGGATATGGTCCGCGAGCGCTGCGGGCGTCGGGTGGTCAAAGAGGACGGTTCCGGGCAGGCGCAGCCCGGTGGCGACGTTCAGCTGATTGCGGAGTTCCACGGCGGTGAGCGAGTCGAAGCCCAGTTCCTTGAACGCCCGGGCCGTACCGATCGCTGCGGGGCTGGTGTGGCCGAGTACGAGTGCCGTGTGCCTGCGGACGAGTTCCCGTGCGGCATCGCGCTGCTCGGCCTCGTCGGAGAGGGCAAGCATGTGGTCCCGCCATGTGAACGGTTCCTCGGTAACGGGGGCGTCGAGCTCGCCGAGCGGAGTGTCCAGCCAATACCGCTCACGCTGGAAGGCATACGTCGGCAGATCCACCCGACGCGCACCACGCCCCCCAAAGAACGCCCGCCAATCGACCTCAACCCCCACGGCATGCATCCGACCCAACGCCGCTACCGCCGACTCCTCCTCACCCCGCCCCTTCCGCGAGAACGCAATGAACTCGCCCTCCTCAACGCACGACTCACCCATCGCCGAAAGAAC
>NZ_JBICZL010000044.1:0-13768 GCF_043201875.1 Streptomyces sp. NPDC048248 | reverse complement strand
TCACGATCACCCGCCCGAGCCCGGCCACCACCCTGCGGACGTATCACCACCGTCGGCGGAACCACCCGACGAAACAACACCCACAACTCATCCGGCACCAACCGCTCAACCAGATCGGTCATGCACCGCTCAACGAGCCAACGAGCCATAAGAAACGGCTTCTAAGCATGTTTGCGTAGGCAGACGCGTTACACAGCGACGATGCGAGGATTGGGACCGGGGGTCTGACATACCGCGCACCGGTGCCCTTTGACAGCGAATTTTGAGTGTGTGCCGTCGCTCTCACCGAGCCACGTACTGCCATGTCGGCGGGCTAAGGTCCGTAACCGCCGTAACTCAGGGAGGCTGATGTGGCGCGTGATCGATTCGGACTGGCCGAGGTACTGGCGGCGGCGGAGGATGCCGCGCCGGTGGACTCCCTCGATGTCGTGGCGCGCAATTTGCGTGACCGGTTCAGTGCGCGATACGTGTCGTTCCTGTTCGTCGACGTCGTAGGCCGACGCCTGCTACGGGTCAACGACACGGAGGCTACGCCACAGGAGCACCGCCCCGAACACGTTCCCCTCGCCGGCAGCAGCGTCTACGACGAGGTCCTGCGCACCCAGAAGCTGGTGCAGACACCGCAGAGCGAACAGGGTCAGCGGGTCCTCGCCCCTGTCACCAACCGCGGCGACACCATCGGGGTCCTGGAGCTGTTCCTCACCCAGGTCACACAGGACGTGCTGGAGCAGGTCGAAGAGGCTGCGCACGCGCTGGCGTACATCATTGTCACCGACCGCCGCTTCACCGATCTCTACCACTGGGGCAACCGCACCACCTCGGTCAGCCTGGCCGCGGAAATACAGCGTCAGCTCCTGCCCTCGGCCCCTTCTTGCGAAGCCGCCGAGTTCACCCTCGCCGGCGCCCTGGTCCCGGCCTCCGACATTGCCGGTGACACCTACGACTACAGCCTCGACGACGGCACCCTGCACCTGTCTGTCACCGATGCCATGGGCCACGACGTCGATGCCTCGCTTATGGCCACCCTCCTGGTCAACGCCTCCCGCGGCGCCCGCCGCGCCGGAACGGACCTTGCCGAACAGGCACGCCAAACCCACCAGGCCCTCCTCGAGCACGGGCGACGGACCTTCGCCACCGGCCAGCTGCTGCGCATCGCCCTGGACGGGACCAGCGCCCAGCTCGTCAACGCCGGCCACCCCTGGCCGCTACGGCTGCGCGACGGCATGGTCAGCGAGCTGCACCTGGTCGTGAACCTGCCCTTCGGCGTCCTCCAGCAGGGTCACTACCAGGTGCAGGACCTCGATCTGCGCCCCGGTGACCGCCTCATTCTGTACACCGACGGCATGCAAGAACGCGAAGCGGAAACAGTCGACCTGCACGACCTCATCCTTGCTACCGCCTCCGAGCACCCACGCGAGGTCGTGCGCACTCTGGTCGCCGCGGTCACCGACGCTCACAATGGCCAGCCGCCGAGAGACGACGCGACCGTCCTATGCCTGGACTGGCACGGCCCCCCATGAGCTGCCGCGCAAACGCCTGAAAGCCGACCCCTGACGCAGCAGCGGAACGCCCGATCAAACTTCGAAGGCTGGTTCTCACGACCGTGAACTACCAGCCCGCGTGGCCCTCTCGCCTGGTCGTCGCCTGGGCGCACGACGGCTGGGGTGGGCAGGATTCCCGCCAGCGACTAGGCCCGCGTGCTCGATGGTGTCGTACACCGACCCCTCGGCTATAGGGGGACTGCCTGGGTCGCATACTCGGTGAGCGTTTGTGGTGCCGCGGATGCGGTGACGGCAGGGCTCTGTCTGCTGGAGCGAGGAAAGGTTGATGGGGGACATGGAAGACGCGAACGAACTGGCCGTGCCGGAAGTGGTGGACAGTCCGGCGTTGCGGAAGCAGCCAACCGGGGGCCTGGCGAGGTGGTTGCTGCGTCACCAGGTGCAGCCCATCGGGCCGGCGGCCGGTGAGGCGCATTCGGAGTCGCACCCCTGGTGGAAGGTGATGTGCCTGACCGGAGTCGACTACTTCTCCAGCCTGGCCTACGTACCGGCCATCGCCGCTCTCGCCGCCGGGGCGGTCTCTCCCTTGGCGACACTGCTGATCGTGGCGCTGACCCTGTTCGGCATGCTGCCGATGTACCGGCGGGTGACCAAGGAGAGCCCGCGCGGGGCCGGGTCCGTGGCGATGCTCGAGGATCTGCTGCCGTTTTGGTGGGGCAAGCTGTTCGTGCTGATTCTCCTCGGCTTCGTCGCCACGTCATGGATCATCACGATCACCCTGTCGACGGCGGACGCCTCCGTGCACGTGGTGGAGAACCCTTTCTTCCCCCAGGCACTGCACGGTCACGAGGTCGCCCTCACTGTCGCGTTGCTGGTTGTGCTCGGAGGGGTGTTTCTCCTCGGGTTCAGTGAAGCGGTCAGCGTCGCGATCCCGCTCGTCGCGATCTTCCTGGTCCTCAACGCGGTGGTCATCGCCATCGGTTTGGTGCACGTCTTCACCACGCCCGGAGCGTGGTCGGCATGGACGGACGCCCTCGTCGAGGGGGGAGGAGGGTTCGGCGACCTGATGGGGCCGGCGCTGTTGGCCTTCCCGCTGCTGGTCCTGGGCTTGTCGGGATTCGAGACGGGGGTGAGCATGATGCCGCTCGTCGCCGCCAAGGGGCAGGACGATGAGGAGAGGCTGCGTTCGCGCATTCGCAACACCCGCAGACTGCTGACCACCGCCGCGCTCGTCATGAGCGTCTACCTGCTCTCCGCGAGCTTCGTCACCACCGTCCTCATCCCTCACAAGGACTTCGAGGCAGGCGGCGCAGCCAACGGCCGCGCCCTGGCCTTCCTGGCCCACGAACACGTCGGTGAAGCGTTCGGCACCGTCTACGACATCAGCACCATTTTGATCCTGTGGTTCGCGGGCGCATCCGCGATGGCGGGACTGGTCAACATCGTTCCGCGCTACCTCCCCGACTACGGCATGGCCCCGGAATGGGGCCGCGCGGTACGCCCGGTCGTTCTGGTCTACACCGCCTTGTGCATCGCCATCACCATCGCCTTCGATGCCGACGTCGACGCCCAGGCCGGCGCCTACGCCACCGGCATCCTGGCCATGATGGTCTCCGGCGCATTCGCCGTCACGGTCTCGGCCCTGCGCCACCGGCAGCGGGCCACCACCGCAGGCTTCGCCGCGCTCACCGCGGTACTGCTCTACGCCCTGGTCGCCAATATCGTCGACAAGCCCGACGGCATTGCCATCTCGGGCGTCTTCATCGTCGGCATCATCGCCGTGTCACTGATCTCCCGGGTCTCGCGCACCACCGAACTGCGCGCCGACCGCATCGAGTTCGACCCGGCCGCCCGCCGGTTCATCACCGACACCCTCGCCCACGACAAGTCCATCAACATCATCGCCAACCGCCGTCAGGCCGGCGACCTGGCGGAGTACAGTGACAAGGAGCGCGAGCAGCGCGGCACCAATCCGGTACCCGGTCCCGCCGATGTCCTGTTCCTGGAGATCGACGTCGTCGACCCCTCCGACTTCAGCGAAACGCTCACCCTGCGCGGCGTCGAAGTCGACGGCTACCGGATCCTGCGCGCGGAAGCCCCCGCCGCCCCGAACGCCATCGCGACGATCCTGCTCGCCCTGCGGAACACCACCGGAGTAAAGCCGCACTGTTACTTCGCCTGGGCAGAAGGAAGTCCCCTGATGCACATGTTCCGCTACTTCCTGCTCGGCCGCGGAGACACCGCTCCGGTGACCCGCGAAATCATCCGCAGCCACGAACCCGACCCCGACCGCCGCCCCGGCATCCACGTCGGCGGCTGAGCCACGCGCCTACTCATGGAGGGCTGGTCGTCTCACCTCTACGGGGTCACCCTCGAGCTCTACACCGACGCACCGAGCCAGCCGCCAGCGGGCGGCTGACCGCGTCTGGGCAACTGGAACGCACGGCTGTTCGCCGGTTAGCTGCCCACTCAGGGCATAAGCTCGTCGTTTATGCGGTGCGGCGGGGCTTCTTCCCTTTCTTGTGGTGGGCGGGTCGGCTGTATCGCTCACCGGTAGTGAGGACTCGTCCCACGTCGTGACGGGTGGCTGGGTGGTGGATCTTCGAGCCGAGCGGCCGTCCGGGCCCTGGCCGGGAAGGTTTTGGAGCACGTGCTGGCGAGGGGGCTTTTGCCCACAGGTTTCTGAACCCTCGTCGGACCCGGGCTGGGGTGAGTCTGTTCGAGGTGGCTGGCTTCTCCCAGGGGCGTCGGAGGTCGGTGGCCAGTGGGCGGGCGAGGCGGAGCTGGGTGTGGGCGGCGATGATCAGCCAGGTCCACCGGTCGGCTGCCTCCGAGCTGCGAAGCCGGGGCTTCGTCCAGCCAAGGGTCTGCTTGAACAGGCGAAATGTGTGTTCAAGGTCGAACCGGCGGAGGAAGGACTGCCAGCAGCGGTCCACGTCGGCGGCGGTTGCGTCAATGCTGGACCACCAGAGCCAGACCGGCTTGTTGACCCCGCCACTGGGCAGTTTCTCGACGACCAGGCGGATGACGGTGCCCTCGATGATGGGCAGTGGTCCGTCGTGCTCCAGCCAGGCGCGTCAGCCTCGGGTGCAGCCGGTCCCATGCCTGTGCGGTCGCCTTTCCGTAGAGGCGTGTGTCGGTGACGGTCACGGCCTGCTCGGCGCCCCAGGTGGCGGCGTCGCCGAAGACGAACTCACCGCCGTGCTTCGGCGGCCGGCCGCCCTTCGGGTCGTAGACCCGCGGCGGTGTAGGTCGTCGCATGACGCGGTCCGAGCGCAGTCGGCTCAGAATCTGCACCGGGAGGTCCGTGAGTAGGTGGGCGATGCGGGGCTCGTCGTATCCGGCGTCCAGCACCACCAGGACCTCGGGATCGCCTTGCTGCCACTGGCCAGCGGCGATCAGTCGCTCGACGAGCTCACGGAGTTGGACGGCGGTCACCGCGGCGACGTCCGCCCCGGGCTCCAGCCGGACCGCGCCCAGCACCGCGGCCATGACGTACCGCCGGTCTCCAGGGCAGCCACACCGAGTACGGCCAGCCCGGCACCATCTGGGTGCTTGCCCTCACCCCGGCCGAACGTGTGGCAAAACGAGCGGTCCGGGCAGGTGCTGGCGTCCGGCCGCAGCCACGGCGAGACATCGACGGCCAGGACGATCCGGCCGTCCGCCGTCCTGGGCAGCGGCAACCCGGCCAGGGCCCGTCGCAGCCGGGCGACATCGATCCGCCCCTGGTTGAGCCCGCCGTAGAGGGCTCCATGACCACGGCGGTGTTCGGGTGCGAGGGCGAGCTCGGCCAGCGTCCGCACCGGTCCATCCGTGCACAGCAGTGCGTCGGTCAGCTCGAACAGGGCGTCACCCCGTGTGGTCAGGCACGCGTACAACTCCGACCGGAAGCGTGACACTTCCGCGAACGCATCCCGCAGGACACCCTGGTCCACCAAACTCATGACTACGGCCTTCGCGTTGGTCCCGTGCCTCTGTGACGGAGCACAGGATCTGGCGAAGGCCGCCTTCACGTCCGCTGAACTGCGAAAACACTGATCAAGTACGAGCCGCGTTCGACGCGGGACGACTAACGGCAAGCTCATCGACGGTCAGCGTCGCCAGCTGTGCAGCGCAGAAATCTTGAGGGCGTAACCGGAATCGCTGGACGGAAGTTGATCAGACCATGCAGACATTCTTGAGGAAGACGACTACCGCTGTCCTCGCCGCCGCCGCCCTCGGCGCCGTGGCCACCACCCCCGCAAGCGCGGCCGACCCAGCAGGTCAGCCATGCGTCCGACTGCCCGCCAAGGCAAATGTGGGGTCGCTCGTGGGCCTCGTCCCCATCGCTGTTCAGGACATCCCAATTCTCTCCGCGCCCCAGAACCAGCAGTGCACCAGCAACGACGCTGCCGACGAACCGCTGCCGCAAATCCTGGACGACATTCCCGTACTCTCCGGCAACGGTGAACACAACGGCTGATGCCACCCCACCACGGCCCCGTCCTCTTCGCGATGACGGGGCCTCGCGCTGCCCGGACACAGCGTCGCATGACCGGCCGGCCAAGAGGCCTGAAAGGCCTTCGCCGGATGCGGGCGCCCTACCCGTACGGCCGGTGAACTGCGAAGCCCACCTCATGTCCGAAGTGCGGTTCGAGGGCGGACGTTAAACGACAAGCTAAGGCTGGCGGCCGGACATCCAGACGCTAGCCCTGGGCCCGCTGAGCTCGCAGGGGCGGCCGACCGGTCAGGGGGAGTGCGAGCTGTCCAGCCAGCTCGCTAGCACTTCTTGCGAAGTACCGGTAGTCAGTGTTACTGCGTACCAGTACTCAGCGACACCGAATACATCGGGAAGGAGGTGCCCCATGGCCAAGCTGCTGACGGAGATGCTCAAGGGGACCCTGGATGGCCTCATCCTCGCGTCCCTGTCCGGCCGGCCTGCGTACGGATACGAGATCACTGCACGGCTGCGGGAGCAGGGTTTCTCCGAAATCGCCGAAGGCACCGTCTACGCGCTGCTTCTGAGGATGGAAAAGCGCGGCTTGGTCGACGTGGGCGAACTACTGCTGGTTCCTCGATCCGTCCAAGGCGCTGTGCCTCAAGCTCGCAGGGGCCCACGCCCGCAGGGCGACAGAACCCTTGATCGGCATGTGCGATTCAGCGCGGTGCCCCCAGGCCACCCACCATGCCGGGCACCGCCCGGTGTGGGCGGCCAGCGCCGAAAGCAAGAAGGTCTTCATCGCCACCATCGGACGCGCGCAGCGGACGGAGAAGGCCCGGCTGAGTACCGAACTTGCCCGCGATGAACGGGTGCTGGCTGAGATCGACGCCCTCACCGGAACGGGGGCATGACGTGGCGCGCATCAGCGACGAAGTCCGCCGCGACAATGAGGCAGCGATCCGTCAGGTGATGGGCCGGCTCCTGGCCGGCGAGGTTCCCGCGGGCAGCAAGTGCGACATCAAGACGCTCGCGGCCCAAGCAGGGGTCGCCCGGACGGGCTTCTATCCCAAGAAGAACCGCGACGGCTCGCCACGGCCGGGTCCCTACCAGCACCTGGCTGAGGAATTCGAGCGCCGGCTTGCCGAGCTCCGGGAGCAGGGAGTCGTTCCAGACCCGCGGGCCGCGCAGATCGAACGCCTCAAAGAGCAGGTCGCCGAGTTCAGGAAGCGCCTCGCCGTACGCGACGTGGAGATCGGCGAGCTCACCGACTTCAAGCGGCGGGCGCTGCCACAGATCGCCGCGGAGCGGATGGAGATCGAGCGGCTGCGTGAAGTCCTCGCCACCCCGTCGAATGTCCGAGCCCTGCCTCCCAGCCCACGGGTGGGAGCTCCGTACGTGGCCTCCGCCCGCACCCGTCTGCCGGGTCTCATGTACCGACACGTTGAGGCTGTGAGGGGCACTGCACGTGCCCTTATGAGTGACGGCACCGATTCGCTTCATCGATCTTTGCTCACTCGATAGGCGGGTCGAATGGTTGCCTCCGTTTCCTTTCCTGCCACGGTCGTTGATCCACTGCGCGGTGTCTGCAGCAGTCCCCTCGCATGCGTTCGTACACACACGTCACGCCGAACCACAGGAAGGAGGCACCGTATGCATCTGACGCCGCATGAGCAGGAGCGTCTCATGATCCGTCTCGCGGCCGATCTGGTCGAGCGACGCCTCATTCGGGAGCCCACTCTGGAGCTGAATTACCCGGAGGTCATGGCGCTGTTCTCCGCCTACGTCCTGGAGGAGGCGCGCCACGGCACCAAGACGGTCGCTGAGCTCATGGATACCAGTTTGAGCGATGTGGCGGAGGAGATCGAACAGCGCCACACGGACCTCAGGACCCCCCTCTCCCTGCCGAAGACGACGAGCATTCCGGGGACGACGACCAAGCCGGCCACGCAGAAGACGCTGGGTTCGCCGACCACGGCGCCCCCTGTGCTCCCGGTGCCCCCACCTCCAAGACCGACCATCAACCTCATGCCGGGCGTGAGGGAAATGATCGCCGATGTGCAGATCGAGGCGACGTTCAAGGACGGCACCAAGCTGGTGACCATCCCGCAGCCGTTCGGAGAAGACAAGGCACCGGTGTACCCGGGCCAGTACGAACTCCTCAAGGACGACGACGATCCGAACCAGCCGCCCTACAGCCCGAATCGGGTGTCGTACAACCTGGACCCGAGCGGCAACTTCCCGGGCGGGGACAAGCTGTGGGCGAGGAACACCGCGGACCGCCCGATCCAGGTCGGTTCCCACTTCCACTTGGAAGACGTCAACCCGCAGCTCCGCTTCTACACGGAGGTGAATGGCCAGGCGTCCTCCACGCCGGCTGTCGTGACGGGGAAGCGGCTGCATATCGCAGCCGGCACGTCGGAGCGGTTTGAGCCCGGTGTCAAGCGTGCGGTATGGGTGGTGCCCATCCGGGGGCTGGGACAGGTGAAGGGCCTCAAGGCCGGCAAGACCGCTCCGAACTGGACAGCCCCGGCCTCATCGAGCGGAACGGCCCCTGCCTCCTCCGGCGGGACGGCCCCGGCCTCATCGAATGGGACGGTGTGATGATGGGTACTCCCCCCAACCAGCAAGCCTCCGTCGTCGCTTCGCAACCGCCGGATCCCAGTTTCACCGTTCGCCCTCCGGTCCCGCTGAAGCGGGAGGACTACGCCACGCTCTACGGCCCGACGACCGGTGACAAGATCCGCCTTGCCGACACGGACCTCATCGTCGAGATCGAGGAAGACTGGTGCGGCGGGCCGGGGCGCAGCGGCGACGAGATGCTGTTCGGCGGCGGCAAGGTCATGCGCGAGTCGATGGGCATGTCTCACCGTGCGCGGGACAATGACCCCGACACCCAGCCGGGCGAAGAACCCGTGGACACGGTGATCACCGGTGCGTTGATCATTGACCACTGGGGCGTGGTGAAGGCCGACGTCGGCCTGCGAGGCGGGGTGATCAAGGCCATCGGACAGGCTTACAACCCGGAAACGATGACACCGAAGCCCCAGACCTCGACCAAGTCGTACGGCTCGAACTTCGTGGTGGGGCCGGACACCGAGGCGATCTCCGGAAACGGGAAGATCCTCACCGCGGGCGGCATCGACACGCATGTGCATTTCCTGGGTCCCGGACAGATCCACGAGGCACTCGCGTCGGGCGTGACCACGCTCATCGGCGGCGGCACCGGCCCCGCGGACGGCAGCAGGGCCACCACGATGACACCGGGCTGGTGGCACCTGGAGCAGACCTTCAAGGCGCTGGACGCCTATCCGGTCAACATCGGCCTGTTCGCCAAGGGCGGCACGATCAACCACAAGGCGCTGGAAGCTCAGATCGAGGCCGGCGCCATCGGCATCAAGGTCCACGAGGACTGGGGAGCCACTCCTGCCGCCATCAGGACGGCGCTGGATGTCTGTGACACCCACGATGCCCAAGTCGCCCTGCATGCGGACTCGATGAACGAGTCCGGATTCGTCGAGGACACCTTTGAGGCGACCAAGGACAGCAACGGCAAGCCCCGGAGCATTCACGTCTTCCATGTCGAAGGCGCCGGCGGCGGCCACGCACCGGACATCATGAAGCTGGCCGGGAAGGAAACGGACCCGAGAACGGGTGTGGTCAGGGAGTACACGAATGTGCTGCCCGCCTCGACCAACCCGACCCGGCCCCTGACGGTCAACACGGTCGCTGAGCACATGTACATGATGGTCATCTGCCATCACCTCAACCTCAAGGTCGAGGCGGACGAAGCGTACGCGGACTCGCGTATCCGGCCCTCCACCATGGCCGCTGAGGACCTGCTGCACGACATGGGTGCCATCTCGATGATGTCTTCCGACTCGCAGGCCATGGGGCGTATCGGCGAGATGGTCACGCGGACCTGGCAGACCGCACACGTCATGAAGAAGCGCCACGGACACCTGCCGGAAGACGCTACCCACGGCAACGACAACTACCGCGTCAAGCGTTACATCGCCAAGTACACGATCAACCCGGCCATCGCCCATGGCATCGACAAGTATGTCGGCTCGGTCGAGGTTCCGCGCACCGGCGAGCTCAAGGTCGCGGATCTGGTCCTGTGGGAGCCGAAGTTCTTCGGCGTGAAGCCACACATGATCATCAAGGGCGGGCAGATCGCCTACGCGCAGCTCGGGGACGCCAACGCGTCGATCCCGACGCCGCAGCCGTACCTGCCCCGACCCGTGTGGGGAGCGTGTGGCACGGCTCCGGGAGGCAACTCCTTCAATTTCGTCGTGGAAAAGGCCAACGACATCAAGAAGGATTACGCGCTGACCAAGGAGGTGAAGGTGATCACGTCCACGCGCGACAAGACCAAGCGGCACATGGTGCACAACGATGTGTCGCCGGAGATCACGATCGACCCCTCCAAGTTCCAGATCACCATCGGTGAAGGCAGGGGAACGAACTCGCGCCCATCCGGAACGAAGGCAGGCGAGGTCCCGCCCAACGCGCCGGGCGCATACAGGGGGACGACCAAGGATGCCGTCGCTGAGGTAGAAGGCGACCTGATGTTCGACGCGGAAAACTACCCGACCCCGGCCGCGGCGCCAGCCACGAGCCCGCCCCAGGGCAATGGCCTCTACGAGACCGAACTGCCGATGGCACAGAAGTACTTCCTCTTCTGAGCGCGGCGGCCGGCCCGGCGGCCCACCGCCGCCGTGCGGGCCGCTCGGGAAGTCCGTCCACCTGACCTCCGTACCTGCGAAAGGCAGGCCACCGCTCCCATGAGCCATGCCGCCCTGCTCGTCCTGGCCGACGGCCGTTTCCCTGCCGGTGGGCACGCCCACTCCGGCGGGGTGGAGGCCGCGGTCGCCTCGCGCGGCGTCCACGACGCCGCGAGCCTGGAGGCGTTCTGCCGGGGCCGCCTGCATACCGCCGGGCTGACCGCGGCCGGCCTCGCCGCCGCGGCCGCCAGCGGATACGACCCGATGGCGCTGGACGAGGCCGCCGACGCACGCACCCCCGTCCCTGCGCTGCGGCAGGTCGCCCGCAAACTCGGCCGGCAGATGCTGCGGGCCGCCCGGGCCGCCTGGCCCTGCCCCGAGCTCGACCAGATCGCCCACCGCCTGCCGCAGGGCGCCCACCAGCCCGTGGTCCTGGGCGTCACCGCCCGCGCCGCCGGCCTGACCCCGCTGGATGCCGCCCAGTGCGCCGCCTACGAGAGCATCGGCGGACCGGCAACGGCGGCAGTGCGTCTGCTGAGCCTCAACCCGTTCGACGCGACCGCCTTGCTCGCCCGACTCGCCGGCGAACTCGACGACGTCGCCCACACCGCCGCCGACGCGGCAGCACGGATCGACGCAGAAGGCATCGGGGTCCTGCCCGCCGCGTCCTCACCGCTGCTTGACATCACCGGCGAACAGCACGCCGCCTGGTCCATGCGGCTCTTCGCCTCCTGACCTCCCCCACCCCGTTCGGAGAACGCCATGCACCTCGACCACGACACGACCCGGCCGCACCACCACACCCCCAGCGCCGAAGCACTGCTCCCCGACGGCAGCCGCCGCGCCGTGCGTATCGGCCTCGGCGGGCCCGTCGGGTCCGGCAAGACCGCCACCGTCGCCGCACTGTGCCGGGCCCTGCGCGAACGGCTGTCCATCGCGGTCGTCACCAACGACATCTACACCCGCGAGGACGCCGAGTTCCTTCTCCGCGAAGCCGTACTGCCGCCCGAGCGCATCAGCGCCGTCGAGACCGGCGCCTGCCCGCACACCGCGATCCGCGACGACATCTCCGCCAACCTCGAAGCCGTCGAACAGCTGGAGGAGACCCTGCCCTCCCTGGATCTGATCCTGATCGAGTCCGGTGGTGACAACCTCACCGCCACCTTCTCCAAGGGGCTTGTCGACCACCAGGTCTTCGTCATCGACGTCTCCAGCGGTGATGACATCCCCCGCAAGGGCGGCCCCGGCATCACCACCGCGGACCTCCTCGTCGTCAACAAGACCGACCTCGCCCCGTACGTCGGCGCGGACCTGGGCACCATGGCCGCCGACGCGGAGAAGCAGCGCGGCAACCTCCCCGTCGTCTTCACCAGCCTGGCCTCGGACGACGGCATCCAGCCGGTTGCCGAGTGGGTCAACGGATGCCTGTCCGCCTGGCGTGCCGAGGTCGCCGTATGACAGCCGCTGCACCACGTACGCGCTCGACACCCACGGCGGAACACCTCACGCCGGCGCCGGTCGCCGACGGAAGCGAGACGGACAGCGGGCGGACAAACGAGGAACCCGCCGTCGAGTGGGTGCACGCAACGGACCCCGAACTCTCCGGAGTCCAGGCCACCGCCTTCATCAGGGCGACATACGACGGCTCCGCCACCACCGTTCCCGTCCGGCGCAACAGCGGCCCCTTCCACCTGAACCAGAAACGATCGCACGGCGAGTGGGCCCGGGTCAGCGTGCTCAGCTCCATGTGCGCACCCCTCGGCGGAGACCGACTCGCACTCGACATCACCGTCGAGGAACATGCCAAGCTGGAGGTGACCACGCCGGCCGCCACCATCGCGCTGCCCGGTGCCACCGCCGCGCCCGCGACCTACGATGTCCGTCTCGCCGTCGCCGACCACGCCATGCTGACGTGGCTACCGAAACCCCTGATCAGTACCCAGGGCAGCACCCTCCATCAGACCTGCACGGTCGACCTCGCACTGACCGCCGCCGTCATCGTGCGCGAAGAGCAACTTCTCGGCCGCATCCCCGAGCCGCCCGGCCACCTCACCACCCGCCTGACCGTGCATCGGGGCGGCCGCCCCGTCATCGACCAACACGCCTCCTACGGCGGGACGGCACCGACATGGAACGGCCCCGCCGTACTGGGCGGATACCGCGCCACTGGTCAACTCCTCGTCGTGGACCCCTGTTTGGGCACCGACCACCCACCGGTCCTCTTCGGCGACGATCCCGGCAGGGGCCACGCCGTTCTCACCCCACTCGCCCGGCACCCCGCATACCTGGCCACCGCCGTCGGCCGCGGCCTCCACGACGTCGGCGAGTTCCTGGACGCAGCACTCGAGCACATTCGGAACATGTAGACCGGACCAGAGAGCGACTCGCAGGTCGAGGAGTAGTCCCGCCCCGTGAAAAGCGTGGCGGGGCCAGAAACCAACGCATGGTTGTGTCGACAGACAGCGCCGAGATCATCACTCTCGACGCCTCCCAGCCGTAGAATGCTCCGTAGCCGCCGAGGCCACGGGACGTGACCTCCTCCACACCACTCGCGCGGAATCGGACACGATGGTCCTCCGCAGTGGGACGCGGGCCAGGGGCTCAGGCCATGCGCGAAGCGACACAACCTGCGGGGGACACGATCTCTGCGGAAACAAACCTCCGCAACAGCGTCCTGACCCTCTACTCGGCGACCAAAGCCGCCGTGCACAACCTGGCTCGAACCCTCGCCGCCGCACTCGCCCCGCGCGGTATCCGCGTCAACTCCGTCAGCCCCGGCTGTATCGACACCCCGATGTACCCGGCCGACGCGCTGACCACAGCGGAGGCAAAGGCGGTCACCGACCAGATCGTCGCCGGCCGCTTCGGACGCCCGGAAGAGGTCGCCGCGGCTGTGGCCTTCCTCGCCTCGGCCGACGCGTCCTACGTCAACGGTCAGGATCTCGTCATCGACGGCGGCCTGGTCGGTGCAGCATCTGTTAACGGCACACCCAGACCAACGGCCGACTGATCCAAACGAAACGGCCTAGCTGTATTGACCTGGAGCGTTGTTAACTCGGCTGACGGGTGGCTGGCCGCCGAGTGCGGTGTGGCTTCGGTGGTGGTTGTAGGTGTGGAGGAAGTCT
>NZ_JBICZL010000043.1:0-15009 GCF_043201875.1 Streptomyces sp. NPDC048248 | reverse complement strand
ATATGGTGCTCAGCGGTCATACCCTCGATGTGCTCCCGTACCTCCGCCCGCCCCGCGGCCAGCAGCCGCGCCGGATCGTCCAGCACGGCACCCGCCCGTTCACCCATCCCACTGATCATGAACTCATCATGACAGCACGGTTTCGAGGCCCATGCCGACCAACCTCTGGAGCACACCAAGAGCTCTCGTGCGTCCCTGCCAACCGTCGGCCTCCTAGCCACCCCAGTTGCGGCCTCCCAGTGGCACCGCGTCTCTGCCGCTCGCCCACGCCACACAGGCCACGCCGCAACGTCTCGCACTCACGGGCCTACCGGCGCACTCGCGGCGTCCACCGTGGACGCCGCGCTAACGACCTCCTCTCGCGGTGTACGGAAGCCGGCCCCGCAGCACCCAGTGATGCTCACCCCGCCGGGGCAGCGCAGGGCGAGCCTTCGAACTCGCGAGCGGATCAGCGCTGCTGTTGCCCTCGCGTAACCAACGCGAGGCAGGCCCCCTGCGCCCCCGGCTGAGGTCCCCCTCTGCCCCGGCGAACAGAGCCCTAGGCGGGGCCATTTAGCCGGGAGAGCGGCCCGAGGCACACGTGTGGAATGGTCCGAGCATGTGGGCGGTCGCCGACAGGGCACACGGCAGCAACAAGTTCGATCGACACCCAACGCACTTGGTTGGCGTCCGGCGGCTGGCGGTCGGAGAACCACAAACGGGTGGTGCGGACACCCCGGCTGAGGGTGCCCGATCCGGCGATGCTGGCTAGTGGCCTACCGGGGTCAGGCACAGCGTGGTGTAGTGCGTGCCGCCCCGCTCGGTGTACTCGTCGAACTCGGGTGGGCATTTGCCGTACTGGGTGGCGCTGAACCGGACCTTGTAGTCGGCTTTGGCGTCGCTGCAGGCGATGGTGAACATGACGGGCTTGGCGTGTGTGCCACGGTTTTCCAGGCAGTCCCCGGAGACCGCGTAACGGGCCACCTTCGCGTCGGGCTTACCGTCGTCGGTCACCACGCTCAATATCCACAGGCCGGCGAACACCACCGTCACGATGCCCAGCGCGATGAGCGGCCGGAGCCACGGGCGGCGTGCAGGCCCGGTAGGCGTGAACATGAGAACGCCTGACTGCTGGGCCGGCGGAGCCACGAATGCCGGCTGCTGGCCATAGGGGTATGGGCCAGGGGCAGGCGCCCCGTATGAAGGCGGGCCACCGTAGCCTACGGGTGCGGGTGGTCCGTACGGGGCCGGGCCGGGCTGCTGGCCATAGGGTGTCGGCCCCTGAGGTGGCGGCGAGTACACGGACATACGGATCCCCCGTTGTGATGCGGTTGGCCCGGTGGTGCCAGACCAGCTTGATCACCAGGTTATGAGGCCCCGGCTCTCTGTCGCGCACTGGGCCGCCATCTGGCCAGAGCGGCCTTGGCTCGTCTCCTGGAACTGCCCTACAGCCGGAGACACCAACCGGCGTGGGTTCGGGGCCGGGCGGACCGCTCCGCCCGATGACATGAACCACTCCGCAAATGTGGGATACGCATCAGCGCGGAGATCGCAGCGGCCCACGGTCTGACCGGCTGAAGCGTGTACGCCCCACGGCCCCTGCCGAGCTGCGGCCCCTGCTCGCCGTGTGTCCCTTCAGTGGGCCACTGCGACCCTCGGGAAGCGGCACCGAGCGCGGCTACGATCGGCACACCCGAGTGAATCGCTGGACCGAATCATAGGAGCACGCACATGGCTGATCACGGCGACGACTTCGACTGGTGGCTGGAAGAAGGCCACACCGAAGCCGTCCAACGGACTGAGGAAGACTGGGACGTGATCGCTCGACATGTGCGCCATGCGGCGAACAAGATCGGCCCCACCCTGCCGCTCTGCCTGCCCGGCGAACCGCAGGAATGCGGGCGTGGCGCTCAGCAGCACGTGCTGGCCTGGTCGGCGGCGGTCAAGGCTGCTGCTCAACACCTCATCGAGCAAGCCGCGCCCTCTCCCGCGCGAGCGGCACATGCCGCGGGGCCGCTGTACCAAAAGCGACTGGAGGAGCTGCGTGAACAGGACACCTGTGCTGCTGACTCCTTTATCGGGGACTCGTATCTGACGGCATGACAACAGGTCGCGCGGGGCCTCTCGTGGTGCACAACAGAGCCTCGCCCGGCGGTGACTTGTAGCCGGCCGGGACTCTGCTGCGCTGTGGGTGCCCTAGCACAGCGGGTGCAGGGAGCGACCCGTCTGTACGGGTCAGGCACCAAGGCGGCACCGTTGTTTTCTCGGCCGGCACCAGCTGACGACGTCCGGCCACCCGGCCACTGCCGTCGCCGGCCAGCTACTGTGACACGGACGGCTGCGTCGTCCCGGACGGGCTCGGACTACCACCGGCACCGAAGGCGGCAGGCCAGCCTCGACGACAAAAGAGAGCAACCCTCCGCGAAGGGGTTCACGCCTCCGGCCCGGCTACCGGGCACTACTGCCGATACCAGCGCCCGAACACCGCACATCCGGCCCACCCCGGGCCCGGCGCACGCGCACGAACAGGAGACAATCACGACCAACATCGCCAATGGACCGCTCCAGACCCTGATGAGCCTGCTCAACCCGACACCAGCAGCCGCTGAAGAACCAGACCCCGCACAAGCAACAGCAACAGGCCCAGGCATTCGAGGACAAAGCGTTGGGCGACAGCGGCCGGGGCGCGAATAACGCAAACGTCACTGACCTGGCGAGCACCGCCGGCAAGGACGAGCTGACGGACCAAGCCAACCATTTCATCGAGATGGGCAAGGCACACGACCGGATGAAGAACGCCTAGCCGTAGAGCACCAGACCACGCCGGCCCACACGCCCAGCCCGGCATGCACGCCGGGCCACTCACTGAGACAGACGCAAGCCGGGCGTAGCAGAGCCCCTGTGGATACGGGCGGCGGCCAGCGCCTCCCGCTCTCGTGAGCCCACCCCTTGCTCGGCCGCCGCACACACCCCCACGCCGGGCACCGACCCGCCCCAGCCGCGCAGCGAGAGGCCCGCGCAGCGCCCGCCCTTCCCTCCCGCGCCGACTCCACGAACCACCCCACTCATCACAGGCCCAGGAGGTAGCGCACACAGGGAAGTCAGGGTCCTGCGGGGCGCTTACCACGGCCGTTGACCAGGCACTTCGGGTCGACGTAACCGAGGTGACGCAAGCCCCCTACAACCTCCGATACAACGTCCCATGCAACGTCGATGCAAGCCCTTACCAAGCGGCTAACCAGGCGTACCGCGAGCATGTCCGCGGCATGTCCAGGGGCGGCGTGCACCTGGGCGACAGCTTCGGGGCACACCTCCAGCTCCTCGTACTCGACAAGGGCGCGGTCGATGCTCACGACGCTGGGCCCGTCCCCTGCGTTTGCCAGTGGGATCAACAGGTCACTCGGGCCGGATCTGCTCAACCGACTCGCCGTTCGCCCAGCGGGTGAGCTCAGCTGGTTCTGTCGAGTTTGTAGTCGTAGTAGTCGGTCGGTCCGGTCAGGGCGGCTTGGAAGTAGAGGGGTTGGCCGTCTGTGTCGAGAGGTACCTCGTGTCCGGCTGTACGGGTGAAGCCGAGCGAGAGGCGGGGCACGACCCAGTAGCTGGGCTCATCGTGCAGGACGGTGAAGCCCATGTCTTCGATCTGCCCGATCAGCTGGAGGGCCGGGGTGCGGAAGACGTCGATGCCACGGAAGCGGACCGTGATCTCCTCGGGGCCGGGGCGGGGGATCCACAGTTCGGCGTACTCAAGGGTTTTGGCGTCTTCCATGACGAAGTTGATCTCGAACTGGGGGTGCAGAGTGAGGATCCGCATGGGGTGGAAGAAGTCCGGGGCGTCCTCGTCCCGGACTTTGATCTCGCCTAGTTCCGCGGCTGCCGCCTTGACGGCTTCGGCAGGCATGCCCAGGGGGAAGCCTGTGATGCCGTTCGGCGGGTCCAGTTCGATTTCCATGGTCGTCATTGTAGGAGGCAGGTCCTGATCTTCCAGCCGTTGTCTGCCAGGTACTTCTGGAACTTACGGTTGTGCGGCAGGGAGTCGACCATCTCTTTGATGGCTGCGTCGTACTTGGTGCCGTGCTTCCTTCGGATCTCGTCGATGTCCTTCTTCATTGCCTCATCGAACTTGCCCTGCCTGATGAGGGCTTCTTGATCCCTTCGCCACTTGTCGTTGATCTTGCCGGATCCGGTGCTGATGAAGTCGCGGTGGTCGTCGTACTCCATGCGGATGGCGGGCCCGGTGGACTCCTTGAGGTCGGTGGGGAGGCCGAGGTTGAGGTAGCAATCCTTGGCCGGGAGATGGTTGATCTCGTAGCGGGTGTTGTCGCTTCCGTCGGTCCAGTTGGCGGGCTGAAGCTTGCCGTACCAGCCACCCATACCCGAGGGCTGTTTTGCCAGACCGAGGGGGTCGACCCAGTACAGGGGGTTGGGAACGTATGCGTGCGGGTTGGGGCCGGCCTGCACGCCGAGAGGGTCGGAGCTCAGGTAGCGCCCGGTGGCCGGGTCGTAGTAGCGGTATAGGTTGTACTCGAGGCCCGTCTCGTCGTCGTGGTACTGCCCGGGCCTGCCCAGGGGGCACGCCCGCCGGGCACCGCGCAACGCTCCCCAAAGGTCTTCCTCAGCCGCCCACACGACGCGCCCGTCCGTGGTGACCAGTTCGCTGGGGGTGTCAGCGAGGTCGGTGACGATGGCGAAGAAGCGCTCATCGACGTCTCCGTGGGCGTTGTTCGCATCGGTAGCCCATGCGCGCTCGGTTTGCGAAAGGGGCCTCCACGAGCCAGGTTCCCAGTCCCAGGTGACCGTGCGTCGGCTTCCGTCGTCGTCTGTGCTGAACTGTTCGATCAGCTTTGCGCCTTCCCAGGTGAAGACGACGGTCTCGGCGGCGATGGTCTGGCCGTCGCGCTGTGCGAGACGGCGTTTGGCTATGCGACGGCCCAGCGGGTCGTAGTCGTAGACCCATGAGCCGCGACTGGGGGTGTCGACCCTGACCAGCCGGTCTTCTGGGCCCCACCAGTAGCGCCACTCCCGGCGTTTCCCGGAAAGGGTGCGTACCAACATGCGCACCAGGCGACCCTGGTCGTCGTAGTCGTAGGAGGTGCGTCCCGCGGTGCGCAGCAGCGATCCGGTGTAGGCGCGTTCGCCGGCGGTCGTGGCGTCGGGTTCGCGGCTGTCGTGGGCCTGTGTGATGTTGCCGAGAGCATCGTAGGCGTAGGTCTCGGTCCAGTTGTCGGCCGTGACGCGGGTTATGCGGCCGGCGGGTGTTAGCTCGAATTCGCGGCGGCCGCGGCGGCGGTCAGTGACGGTGCTGGGCAGGCCGTCGGTGCGATAGGTGTAGGTGCGCTCTTGGATGCCGGTGTAGGCCTGGTCGGCGGATTTCGTGGTGTGGTCGAAGGCCCAGAGGGACTGGGCGCTCAGGCGGTGGCAGGCGTCCCAGGTCTGGGTGAGGGCTGCGCCGTTGCCGAGGAAGCGGGTGGTTTCCTGCCCGGCGGGGTCGTATGCGAAGGCCAGGGAGCCGAGGGTGCCGGCGAGGTTGGTGGGCTGGTTGTTGGCGTCGTAGGACCAGTTCGAGGTGATGCCTGTGGGGGTAGTGCGGCTGGTGCGGCGGCCGAGCTCGTCGTAGGTGTAGGTGGTGGAGCGTCCGTTGATGGTTTCGGTGAGGACGCGGCCAAGCTTGTCGTATTCGTAGTGAAGGGCGATGCCGTGGCTTGCGATCTGCTTGAGCAGTCCGCGGCTGTCGTAACTGAGGTTGGTTGCCGAGCCGTCGGGGTTGCGGCGCTCGACGAGCTGGCCGAGGACGTCGTACGCGAAGGTGGTGGTGCGGCCGGCTATGTCGGTGGTTTCCAGGAGCTGGTCGGCGCCGTCGAGGCGGTAGGTGAGACTGTTGCCGTTGAAATCTGATTCGCCGACGAGGTGTCCAGCTTCGTCATAGCGGTAGTTCCAGGTGGCGCCGTTGGTAATGACCGAGAGGAGCCGTTGCTCGGTGTCGTAGGTGAAGTGCTGTTCCTCGCCGTCGGGAAGGGTGCGCCCCGTCAGCCGGCCGAAGGGGCCTATGGTGAAGCGGGTGAGCGCTCCAGCTTGGTCGCGCTGCTCGGTGACGTTGCCTTCGGGGTCGTAGGTCCAGGTCTCGGTGGTGCCGTCGGGGTGGCTGCGTTCGGTGATCTCACCTTCGGGGCGTCGTGTGAGGCGGGTGGTGGCTCCGAGCGGATCGGTGAAGGCGATGGTGCGGCCGAAGGCGTCGTAGGTGAGACGGGCGGTGTTGCCCAGGGCATCGGTGACTGCAGTGATCAGACCTGCGGGGTTGGTTTCGAGGTGCCGAATCTGGCCGAGAGCGTCGGTGACCGTTGTCAGGCGGCCCTGCGAGTCGTACCGGCGGTGCGTGCGGGCGCCGGTGGCGTCGGTGGTGGTGAGCAGGTTGCCGTTGCGGTCGTAGGTGAACTCGGCGACCTGCTCGCCGTCCTGGCGGATGGCTGAGACCTGGCGCTGTTCGGTGTAGTCGAGTTCGATGGTGCCGCCGGCTGGGTCGGTGATGCGGACCGGATCACCGTGCTGGTTGAGGTCGAAGCCGGTGGTGCGGTTGATCTCGTCGGTACGGGAGACAATGCGGCCCAGGGCGTCGTATCCGGTGTAGGTGGTGTTGCCGAGTGGGTCGACGGTAGTGGTGACGCGGTGCTGGTCGTCGTAGTGGTATTCGGTGGGATTGCCGAGGCTGTCGGTGACGGTGGTTATTCGGCGGGCGGGTTCGTAGCGGAACTGGGCGGAGAGTTCCCCGTTCTCCCCTATGCCGCGGACGACCCGGCCGTTTTCGTCGTAGACGTAGGTGTAGGTCTGGCCGTTGCGGTCGGTCCAGGCGGTGATGCGATCCGCATCGTCGTATTCGTACTCGTAGGGCAGGCCGGAGGAGTTGACTATCCCGGCCAGGCGGCCATCGGGGTAGTACTCGTAGCCGACGACTGTGGTGCCGGGGCCGCCTCCTGTGCTGTTGAGGAGCCGCAGCCCCTCGATGCGCAAGCCGGCCGACGTGGGGATGGCGTCGACAGCGATCCGGTAGCCGCCGCTGTGACGTACCTCCGTCGGTGTGCCCGTCTCATCGCGGACGAAGGTGATGCTGTGGTTGTTGCGGTCGGTGATTTCGGTGATCGCGCGGGTGGTGCGCTCCAGGCCGGCAGCTGTTCCTGAGACGGCGAAGTGACGGGTCCAGCCGTGGTCGGGGTCCTCGATGCGGATGGTGTCGGTGTGTCGGTCCCAGGTGAGCGGCCAGCGTGCACCTGTCTCGGGGTGGACTTGTTCGCTGGTGTGGGTGGGCAGCGGGTAGTGCAGGATCTGCGCGTCGTCGCCGGCGTAGTGGATGCCCTTGGTGTCGATCTCGATGCGCTGGTCGATGGTCGAGGACCAGCCAGGGCCGTGCAGGTTGCCTGCGGTGTAGCCGGATGCGTAGGCGCGGCGTAGGACCAGGGGCAACAGGCCGGGGAGCTCCAAGTCTCGGGCATTAGTGATCATCTGGCCGGAGACCACATCGACCGGGTCGCCGGCGGTGTGGCAGCCGATGTTGCCGTCCGAGGGCTGGCCACTCCTACTCGAACCTGCGAGGGAGGGGGCCCCCTTGCCCGGCTGTCCGGTGCCCTTGCCCGCGGAGTTGAGTGAGGTGTGCGGAGCCTTCGGGTCGGGCTTGGCTCCCTTGCCCAGGCCGGCGAAGTGATCGGAGAGCGCGCGATCGTTGTCGTGATGGTTCTTGGCCATCTGCTTGATGCCGCGGGCCATGTTGTCGTCGAGGTGTTTGGCGGTCTTCTTCACCCCGTCTTCGATGCCGTCGATGACCTTGTCCAGCATGGCGTTCGCCGCGTCTGCGATGGCGTCCTTGCCACGGGTGCGGCCGTGGTGGCTCCTGGCTCGGCCGATCTTGCCGCCGGCCTTGTTGCGGAAGGTTCCGCCCGCACTCTGCAGACCCGTCACGACCCTGTCGTGTTCCTCAGGATCGTGACTGAACCCGCTGCCGCCTCCGGATCCTCCGCTGCCGCCCGACCCACCACGTCCGCCGGCGCTGAGGAGTTCCACGGGGTTGTCAGCGGCTGATTTCGCGGACTCCTTGGCGCCCTGGACACCCTGGTTGAAGCCTTCCTTACCGGCTTTGGCCGTCTGTCCCAGGTCCACGCCGTCCTGGACGCCGAGGGCATTGGCGCCCAGCTGGACGACCAGGTCTCCGACCATCGAGCCGAGCGCTTCCTCAACGGGGGTGAGGGCCATGCTGATGACCTGCTCGGCGACCTGCTGGCAGACCTCCTTGAACAGCCGCTTGACGATGACGCGGGTGGCCTGAGTGGCGGCCAGCGCACCGAGCTCGGACAGCCCGAAGGTGAACGGAGCCGCAGCCTGCGCGGCGATCACCTCGGCCGCCAGAATGCCGAGTTGGACGATCGCGCCGAGCTTGGCGCCCTCGATGAGGACGGCGACGCCGTCCAGGGCGGTGGCCGCCATGCGGCCGCACTCCCCCAGGTTCTTCAGGTGCGTGCCGTTGATCTTGCTCCAGTGGGCATTGAGTGCCTCGACGGCCACCGAGCCGCCTGCGGAGGAGACGAGTCCCTGGATCGCGGTGTGCGCTTGGTTCGCGCCGTCGTCGATGTCGTCGGCGAACTCCCGCATGGCGTCGGCCATCTGGCGGTAGTCGTCCTCGTCCACGTTGGGCCAGGAGACCCCGATGATGTCGAGTACCTCGTCCGCCCACCCAGGCAGCACAACACCCATGCGAAAACAGCCCCCGTAACTATTAGTCAGATGATCACACGCTCTCACCTAGGCGGATGGTTCCTCAAGGCGGAATTAGGTCGCCCACGCCTCGCTCCCCAGGCTGCTGTCTTCTGCCGGCTCCTGTAGGGGCTCCGGCGGCGGACCCCGCCGGCGGAGCTGGTGCGGAGTGCCGATGCCGCGTTACCCCTGAGCCAAAGGACGGACCCACTGGGCGGTGCGCCGGTGGAGAGCGCGAGCGTGACCACCTGGAGCGTCAGGCATTGGGCAGAGGTGACATGGACGATCGACTACCGGCGTCGGTGGACGGCGTGGTCGACGGCGACAAGACGCGCCTGCCACTGCTGACATTGCGAGAGGCTCAAGCAGCGGTGGAACTTCTCCGGCAGTTGGCCACGCACGAGGGAGACGGGGCCTTCGCGGCTCGGCATCTGGCCGGGAACCTGGCACGCAGACTGCCGACCGACAGCTGAACAGCCCCGCTGAGCCTCAACCGAACAGCGACCCGGCCGGAGCCAGTACCGTCCGGGTGCAAGGAGACCTCACCTCGGCGGTCAGCCGCCCTTCTGCGGAGTTACCGTCGACGCGAATTGCATAGCCGGCCACCTCACGCGGTGCACTGGACAGCGCTGTCGCGTGACAGGTGAGCGCCGAGGAGCTGTGCCCCGCGGCCGCGGTTGCCTCGGTTGGCCCGTCCGCCTGCAGGGACCAGCCGCTGGCCGTCAAGTGGGTGTGCACTCGGTCGAGCGCCGCAGGCAGGGCCGCGGGGTGGACCTCGTCGATCTGCCATTGATGCCGGGCTGCACAGACCGACCTGAGCCCCTTCGCGTAGCAGTCTTGGCAGGTGATCTGGGCCAGGTGGTTTCCCTGGTCCATTCGCCCGTGGAGTGCGAGAGCGTCGAGAAGGCGGCTGGAGTGCCAGTACAGAGCCTGCGCCAGCTCAGGCTCGGGTGGGGGCGGCGCTGGCTGCGTCACCGGGCGATCGGTTGCGTCGTGTTCGCCGGGCGGTGTCTCGGGCTGTTTCCCGGCGACCTCGATCGTGTTGACGATGTTGAAGAACAGCTCGGAGTAAAGGTTCCAGTCGTCCAAGCAGGCGGTGCTGAGGTCGAACAGCCCGATCTCGCCGCGGTCGGGCAGCGGAAAGAAGACGGAGATCTTTCCAGTGGTCAGCGATTCAGGCTGACGAGAGTCGGTGATCTCGCCGGGCAGTTCCCGAACCTCCGGAGCGAGCCGGACGGCCGCGTCGCCGGCGGCCAGCGTAATCACTTCGACTTCGCTGTGTGGGGATTCCGCGGCGAGCTCCTCAGCCAGACCCTTGGCCGTCAGCCTTTTGGCCTGCGGCACATCGTCGACGAGTGTCGCAGTGATTGTCGCGGTGCTGCGTTGTCCCTCGATGTCCAGCAGACAGAGCCCGGCGTAGCTCACCCCTGCCTCTACCATCTCGGCGACGAGGGGGATGCTGGTCACCACGAAGTTGAACCAGAGGTCGTCGTTCCCCTGCGGATACACCTCCACCGCAAGGTCAGCGAGGTCTTCCGCGAGGGCCTCGGGGTCGTCTGTCAGGGGGTATTCGAAGAAGGCGGGAGGGACGCGAAAGGTGAGGGGCGGGCCATCGTCCGCTGCGAGGGCCACATCGCTGACCACGTCATTCATGCGTCTATGCACCCGCCGCCGTCAGGAATGCCTTGCCGAGTGGTTTGTCGGCGGGCCAGTTCGCCTCGAGACGATGCTCAAGACCGAAGCCCTTGACGCCCATCTGTGTGCCCCGGGCACCCCAGTGCGCTACATCGAGCGCTTCGGCGCCTTCCTTTTGAAACAACGACGCGGCCTTCTTGATGCCCGTGTGCATCAAGCCGTCCGCCATGCCCCGGGCCATGTGCTCCGACTTCGCCATGCCGGCGCCCGCAGCGACGACCTTCTCGCCCTTCGCTACGGCCCCGGCGGCCTTCGCGGCAGACCCTGCGGCCTTGAGGCCCTTGACTGCGCCTACTCCTGGGACCACTCCCAAGCCTGCGCCGACCCAGTCCATGACACCGACTTTCCCGCCGCGCGATGCCTTCACGCCGTATCCGGCCAGAGCCAGCGCGCTGGCCCCGATGGCCAGGCCGCCCAGGATCGCCCCGACCGGTGGGATAGCCATGGTTGCGAGGGAGAGAATGGACAGCACCGCGCTGATGTTGGACAGCAGATCAGCGTGATCCGCCAGCCAGTCCTTGAAGCCCCGCCACTGTGCCCTGAGGCCGTCAAGCGCGTAGTCCCACCAGTGAAGGTCCGGCGGGTGATTCTCGGAAGCCTTGAGGATCGCGCGTTCGGCGACGCCCGCCTCGTTGTCCCACCGCGAGCGCAGCTCTTCGGCCTTCTTGATGATGTCGTCGAGCTGGCTCTGAGCGTTCTCCGCGGCCTCGTAAGCGTCGCCAAGAGCCTTGTCGCTCAAGACGTCCTTGTCCGACGAGTCCACGACCGCGCCCATTTGGTCCTCGGCCCTGTCGCGCAGTGCGTTGTAGTGCTTGCGCGAGTGCTCAGCGCGGCTGCGCGCCTCGACGGCGTCCGCTTCCAGACCCTTTGCGCGGCTCTGCAGGGAACCAAGCTGGCTCTCCCATGAATGCAGCGCCCTGGCACAGTCACGCATCGACTCCGAGCCCTGCTGAAGGTACCTGGGCAGCTTGTCCAGCTTGGCCTTGAACTTCTCCGCAGCCTCGCCATCCCACACGCCGTCAGCCTTGCCGACGCCCTTGAGCAAATCGTGCAACTCGTCGAGCTCGTCGCCCACCGACTTCACGTCGAAGGCAAGGGACTTGACGGTGTGAAGGTCCCCCTTGGCCGGATTGAACGTGAGGCCCGGCCAGGCATCATCGTCCGCGATGAAAATGCTCTTCCAGGACACGGTCCGCCCCCCCTTGTCGTACTAGGCCTGTTGCCTACTTTCGGCTGAAGCCCTTAGCGATTCCGTCGTCTGTGGCCGTATATGCCTCAAGCGTCAGGGCCAGTTGCTCATGGATATTCTTGGAGGATTTGGCAATGCGCGTGATCCCGTCTTCCCATTGCGACTGAAACTCGTCACAGGAGTCGTCGAGTCCATCGGTACCCAATCCCTTCGGACCGACGTTCTTGAGTCTCTTGCTCGCGTCACGCATGCGGTCATCGCATTCACCCAACTTGCGCAGCAAGTCCTTCATGCGGTCGACGTCTATGCGGAAGTCCTGGCCCGCCACTAGCCGTACCTCGTCCTTTGTTTGGCTCGCGTCCTTGAGGACCATATCAGCTTGATCAACTTTGCCAGGCCGCACGTCTAACGGCTCCCCACAAAGGGACACAATAGGCGTTCAACCCCAACTGGGGCGATGCGCATCATTGGCAAGATGTCATTTCTTGCCAGCCATGTGCGGCACTCTGCTCGGTGGGCATTCCTCAAATACTGCGTAACCCATGCGCCTTCAGCGTGCGCGACGACTGAAGAGGGCCCCGATAGACGCGCATGAACTCGGCACGAGCGCCCGGCACTTCGGCGCAGCGGCGGGCGACCGCATTCCGGCGCGAGGGTCTCCGCTCGGAAGCTACCGGGCCGACCAGCACCTGACTCCAGTGAGGTGCGCCTCAGACACACGCGCCCCCACGAGGCATCCACTCGCTACCCGCAGTACAGCGCGGCCTGTGCGTAGATGAGGTTCGCGTCCAGCAGCTCTGTGTCTCCACGGTAGCGGCCGGACTTGAAGCCGAGGGCGGCCTTTCTCGATCCACCTGTACCCCGACCGCGCCAGCTGGCGCGGTCGGGCTTACCCCACAGGAAGCTGCTTGGACGCCCGCCGTCGTGGAAGAACCCCAACAATCCAAAAAATACCCAAAACGGCGAGAGTGCCCAATACATTACCCAGCCGCGAACATTTCCCTTATAGGCGACCACGCTGCCCTGCTTACCGGAGTCGTCTATGCGCCACGCCTGGCGCATTCCGTGCGGGGAACGTTCGTGGGTGATCTGGCCGACAGAACGGCCGTGCGTATCATGCACCGCATAGCAGATCTGCTGGCGAGCGCTGACAGGTTGGGGGACGACGGTACACAGGGTGTGCGACGGCTCTGCCGCGGTAGTAATGGTGAAGGCCGGCTGCTCCTGGAAACTGGCCATGTCACGATGAACGCGAGCCAGCACCGGGCCAGATGCCCCCTTCCCTTTGCCTACCGGGTACAGGATCCCCCATGCTTCACACCCCGGCAGTGCCGCGAACTCCCGTGCCACCGGGTGCCGTGAGATTTCGAACGTGATCTCGGTCATTTCTTATTGGCTCCATCACTCCGGCTTTGACTCGCGCCTCTCGACGAGCACAGCCATCCTCGCGCACTTCGACGTCAAGTCACATTCCCTCGTGAGGCGTAGGGCGAAATGAGGAGCCGCATCCGAAATGCCCAGCGCGATGCCCGACCCTTGCGGCTCTCCAGGCGTAGTCGGGTCGCCTCCATGATGGTGCTGGGTGCTGCATCGTCCTGGTAGCCAACGGCTGTCGACCGCCACCTGCTACCAGGGACTGGTGCGACCCACCCACAGCTGACGCACGGTCTTCCGTTGGCAGTCAGACGGCGGCGCGCACCCAGTGGTTGCGGTGGACCAGCTCAACCCTCAACCCATAGATCACAAGCTCACGTTGGCCCCGCGATGCGCATGCCTCGTTGAGGGGAGGCTCCATCTCAGCCCGCTCAATGCGGTGCCTCACACCATCGCGATAGACCAGCTCAAGCGGTTGTTGAGCCTCCCACACACCTGCACGGTGATGCCCGAAGACCCGAACACCACCATCCGGTGCCACACCCGATACACCTTTGATCAAGAAGCGGGACGCCCCCTGGCCGCGAACGGCAGGCTCTCCGTATGAGTCAAGGACCATCCCCGCACGGTACGGGGAGGCATCTCGCGTACAGGCACGAGGGCACGCATCAGCTTCCTCTTCTCTGTCGCATCCCTGTTCCTCGTCTCCGCCCCAGCTGTGTGATGCGATCGTGAAACCACAGGTCACACATGGAACAGAGGGGCGCAGCTGTGAGGATGTCCCGCACCCCGCGCCTGGGGCTGCCGTCCACACGCGGCCGGACCTTCCTGCCCGATGACGGACACGACTGCAAACGTGGAGCGTGGTCAAGCTCGTGAGGACTCACCGCTCCAATGATCGCTTGCCACAATTCGAATAAGGTCGGAACAAGGGGAATCCATGAATCTGTCATTCGAAGCGCCGTACGACCTGGGGCCGGATCCGGACCTCGGCATGTGGCTGACGGAGTTGGCCGAGTACGCGGACCGGATCGTCCACCTCGGGCCGGACGACGGACGCAACCACGGGCACCTGTGCTGGGACGTCCTGGCGCCAACCGGATTACTCGCACCGCACTGCGGGCACTGCAAGCACGGACATGGCGGCCCACGAAACCCTCAAAAGATGGAGACCGCCCTGCGCTTGCGGATCTCCCCAAACGAGCTGACGCCCTGGATAGCTGCCACCCTCACCCGCGAGCTCGTCCACCCGAGCCCTGACGGCCCGATGCGCCCGGTGGCCGACGCCATCGCCAACGGACTGATCGCCTTGCTCGGTCCCGACGCGGACTGGCGCGCCAACGGCTACGCCGCCTACAGGGAGGGCGCCAACGGCACCAGCGCGGGCTGGGGACCGGTCACCGAAGCCACCTTCGACGCGGCCGTGGTCGGCAAAGGCAATGGCCACGCCGTAGTCGTCGTCGCCACCGGCGAAGACTGAGGCGCTGGGCAGGTGGATTGGAGAAGCTCTTGGGGCTGCCGGGAGGGGCTCCCAGAACGTGAAGGTCGCCGGCGGCTCAGGCCGACGGAGCCGACGGTGATGTCGGCTGACCGGTGACCTTCTTCACCCAACCCGCCAGGTTGAGCGGAACTGTCGAATACGGACTGCCAGAAGCGCCGAGCGAGCAGTGGAAGAATCGACGCCCGCGTCAACGAGCAGGGCCAGGAAAGTCTCCAGTTCCTGGGGACTGTCCGCGATCCGCATCTTGTAGTGGGCGACCTTCCACTGCGAGATGGGCAAGACACTGGGGAAGTTGGGGCCTACGGTCGGCAGGCGCGGGCTACCTCAACGCCGAAACGCGTCCGGCCGGGCCACCCCCACAGGCATCAGTGCGGCGGTTGCTGACACCCCAGAAGATTCGGGGCCGCGGCCAGACGCCTTGATCGCTGATATCGGCCCGCCGCCTGTCGAGCGATCTGAACCCCTTCCCGGAAACCCAGTTTCCCCACCAGGAAAGAGCATTCATGAACGCATGGGCCCCGGCACTGGAGCAGGTTCC
>NZ_JBICZL010000042.1:0-22138 GCF_043201875.1 Streptomyces sp. NPDC048248 | reverse complement strand
CTTCGCGGAGGCGCGGTCGAAGCCGCGCCCGATCCTCATGTACGGCCCCGCTGGAACATGCACATCCAGGTATCTGACCTCGCTGAGGCGAGCGCAGCGGCGCTGGCGGCAGGCGGCACGGTGATCCCGGCTACGCCCGTGCACGGCATCGCCGGCGACCAAGCGGTCATCCGCGACCCGAACGGCGCTCTGTTCACCGTCACCGACTGCGCCTCCTCGGCCGGCCAGCGGCCCCCTGCACAGTGATCGGCCGCGCCTTCGGTCAGTAGGCCAGCCGTCGGTACTACTGCCGCCCAGCTGTCCCCTCCAGTGCCCCGCTACCGAGCCAGGGTGAGCAGGACCCTCTCCAGCATCTGTCGCAGGGCCGCCCGGTCGGTGGTGTCCGGGCCGGGGCGCGCCACCCCGTCGTACGTGAGTCCTTCGGCGAAGGCGACCACGAGCTGTCCGCCCTCTTTCGGATTCGGGCTGCCGAGCGTCGTTGCCAGCAGCTGTGCCTGGCCGACGAAGCTCTCCCGGGCGCGGGCCAGTTCGGTCCCCAGCTCCCCTTCTGGGCGGCGCGCCGTCAGGAGGATGATCTCCAAGCGGGCGCGAGTGCGGTTGCGTTGGGGGCCGAGCCAGTGGGCCAGTACGCCCGCGAAGCGGTCGGCCACCTGGTGTACCGGCGGCGCCTCGGCAAGCTCTTCGGAGACGGTCGCCGCTTCTATGTCCGCCACTTCCTCTTCGGCGATGAACGCGACCACGCCGGCGAGCAGTGCCTGCCGGGTACGGAAGTAATAGCTGGTCGACCCGGTCGGCACCTTTGCCTGCCCGTCGACCGCCCGGTGGGTGAGCCCTCGCAGGCCCTCATCGGCGATAACCGCCACCGCCGCGGTGAGCAGCGCCTGTACGCGGGGGCTTCTGGTGTTGCTCATGCGACGGCCCGCTTCCTGAGCCTGCTGAGCATCATCCGGCGGACGAGGCCGCTGAACGGCTCAATGAGACGCCAGTACCGCCCCATGGCACGACGAGCCGTCTCATCGAGGCACAAGACCCGGGTCTCGGTGACGACCCGCGTCCCGCCGCTGGCGGCGTCCGCGGTGAAGCTCATGCTGAAGGTCGCCTTCGCGTAACCGGGTTCGTCAAATGCCAGGAACTCACGCGGGCCTGTGACGTCCGGCCGGCCGTCGGCTGCTCCCATGGTCCACCACTGCCCCACGATCCCCCGGACCATCTCTCGCGGTGGGTCCTCGGCCAGCAGCAGAAAACTGTCCCGGAGGTCCTCCTCCGCTACCTCGCCACCCCCTCTCTTCAAACGGCCGAGCTGCCGCCGCACGGCGAACAGCGCCCGGACAACCGGCCCCCACCCCGCGCCGCCGGCCTGCTCCATCTCCTGCCACGCCGCCCACACCGCCTCCACCGGAGCAGGGACGACCATCTGGTGCCGGGAGTCGAAGTCCGGGCGGGGAACGAAGGTGCCTGCAAGCCCACTCATACCCGTGGACTCTACATTTGTAGAGTGCGTGGGTCCAGACAGTCGGCAGAGTCAGCGCGGATCCGCCTGCATCAGGGAAACTCGTCCTCGCGCGCGTTCCTTGGAGCGGATGAGCCCGGAGTCCGACATCGACGCCCCGGGTCATCTACCTGGCCGGATACGCCGGCGAGGGCCGGGCCGTGGGCCACCTAGGGCAGACGGCCCCGACGGGCACCGTGCCCTCCGGCTGATCTGGTAGCCGACCGGGGACCTGCTCGCCCTCCTAGACGCATCGGCCCGATCCGTGCAATGGCGCCCGCTGAAGCGGCTGGCGTTGCACTCCACGGTCAGGTCCAATGTCGCGCGCGGCGGTCGTCGTGATCAGTCCGATTTGGCGGCCAGGGCATTGAACGCTGTTACGTACTTGTTGGCCTTACCCAGTGCCGGGCCTGGTTTGACGGTGTAGCTCTTGGCCGTACCGTCCGCGAAGGTGATGTTGATGGCTGCGGCGCCCTTATTCTTGCGACCGAACGGCAGGGACAGGCCGCTGCTTGCCACGCCGCCGATGAGCCGGGTGGCGGTCCACGCCTTGTGTGCGTCGGCGAAAAGAACTCCGCGTGTGCGCCCTTGATCGGCGTGCCGTTGCTGAGAACACCGTCGTGGATCTTCGGCCACCGGTGACCCGTGGCGGCCCTGTTCAATGCCATCTCACTGCTCATCGCTTTCGCCACGGCCAGCTGAGGCTCAGCGCGCACCCTGTGCGCTTCTCGTTTGGCGCGGCGTGCGGCGCGCTTCGGGTTTCTCAGGGCCTGCTCCGCACGCCGGCGGAGGATGAACTCTGGAGTACCGGCAGCGGTCCTGGCTCGCTCGACCTCGATGGCTTCGGCCAGGTCACGGTCGTCGTCGCGGGCGCCTTTCATGATCATTCGCATCTCCGAGAGCCGCACGTATCTGCCTTCGCCAGCCTCAGCGACCCCCACATCCAGGCTACGCCGCAGCGTCCAGGGCGTCCGCCCGGTGGCCACGGTGCGTTTGGCTTGAGGAGCTTCGCCGAGGCCCGGTGCATCGCCACGATGCCCGGCGGCTGGTTCGAGGTGACTCGCAGCTGTTGCCGGTGCACCTCATGGGCGACGCCGGCCCTGCGCACGGACTGGAACTGCACCGAATGCCGCACCTGGCACGGGCCGACGCCATGCCTCACCGCGGAGGGCCTCCCGGTCGAGGGGCTGACCTCTCGGGGGTGGGGCGACCTCGTAGGGGCCGTTGACGCTCGGTGACCCAAGAACGCGCCAGATGGTGAGGGGCCCGTTGCCCTGGGTAGACGCGATGCACCTACCTCGCCTCACCCGAACACCACGGAGCTGTATGCGCCCCGCTCACCGCCTCACCGCCCTGGCATGCCCACTCCTGCTGCTGTCGATGGCCGCATGCACTGGAGATGCTTCACCAAAGAACGACCCCAAGCCGCCCTCGGCGACGGCACCCACAGCGTCCGCCCCCGCCGGCAGCAGCCTGCGACTGCCCGACGCCATCGAACAGTTGAAAGTCGCCGACGAATCTCGCACCGGATACGAGCGAGACAAGTTCCACCTGTGGATCGACGCAGACCATGACGGCTGCGACACCCGCAAGGAAGTCCTTTTCTCCGAAGCCGTGACCAAACCCCGCCAAGGCAAGAGCTGCAAACTGACCGGCGGCACCTGGCGCTCTTACTACGACGGCAAAACTGTCACTGATGCCTCCCGCCTCGACATCGACCACCTCGTCCCCCTCGCCGAAGCATGGGACTCCGGCGCCTCCAACTGGTCGGACGAGCGCCGTGAGAAGTACGCCAACGACCTCGACTCCCAACGCAGCCTCGTAGCCGTCAGCTCCGGCCCCAACCGCTCCAAAGGCGACCAGGACCCCGCCGAGTGGATGCCACCCGCCAAGGACGCCTCCTGCACCTACGTCATCGACTGGGTGACCGCCAAACTCCGCTGGAATCTCACCATCGACCACGCCGAAAACCGGGCCCTGGCCAAGCTCGCCGCCGGCTGCACCGAAGCCACCGTGAAGGTCACGCCCGCCCTCTGACCGCGAACGCCCGGCGGCGAACTGTCCATGGCCTCCGGGCGAGGCCCGCTACGAGTAGCAGCCATCAGCAGACTGGGCTGTGCGTTCTCGTGGACAAAGCCACCGCCCTCTGGACCTCGCTCTCCTGGCGCTCCCCGGAGAGTAGTGACCTCTGGAGCGGACTCGAAATGATGCGGTCTATAGACCAGGCGCATCAATTCACCGTGGCGCCCGTGCGCGTGCCGGGGCTCTCGTTGTGTCGTTGAGCAGCTGGACAACGACACCTAGAGAGAGGGATCTCGTGCTTCGTCGCATCGCAATGACGTTCGCTGCCGCTGCCGCTGCCGGGCTGATGGCAACCAGCCCGGCAGCGGCACTCGCCCCTGGAGACGGCGAAGACCCGCACGGTGTTACATACAGCGGCGCCACGGACTCGGGATACAAGACGGGTGCGTCCTACCACCACAACCGCTGGTTCGACCTCGACGACTGAGCGGCTGTGCACGCCCGGTCTCGTCGCCATATCGCAGGAATTGCAGTCGTGCCCGTGGTGGTCTCAGCGCCGGAGGCTGTAATGGGTCAGACGTGACCGGGCGTCCTTCTCGCTGAGCCCGAGGGCCTTACCGATCACGCCCCCGGACAGCTCTTCGGCCTCCGCGGCATAGACGGCTTCCCGTCCGATGCGCCCAGTGACGCGTTCCAGGGCCGCCACCGCCTTCAGTGCCGCCAGTGGCGATTCGGTGGTGAGGGCGTCGAGCTGGTTCGTCAGCCGCTCCAGCAGGTCGTTCAGTTCGCTGGGGAGCGGTAGAGAGCGTTCTTCGACGTCGGCGATGTGCTGGGCCCAGTCGTCGCGTGGTCCGGAGGTGTCGAGCTCGTGGAGACCGTCATGGTCCCGCTGGGTCCAGTCGATGGGGTAGCGGGTCGTGCCGCGCCATCCGCACGAACACGACCCCCGTACCTCCTCCGCCCGTGGCCGGCTCAGCTTGCCGTCGTAGGCCCACCACTCGGTGGTCTGGTGCATGTGACCACCGCTCCCGGTGTCCAAAAACACCGGCTTGGGTTCGCTACCGTCGGCGAGCACGGCCCCTGCCAACCCTTCGTGCGACGACCCGAACTCCTCAGTCCGCCAACCCATCACTGCGCCCTCCCCGACGATGCCAAGACCTGTCCGTGCCGACACTGCCCAAGCGGAGGCTCCAGGACCGGCGAATCCGCAAGTCCGTCACCCGCAGGGATGGCGATGACGAGGCAGAGCAGGGGTGCAGCATCGACGAGGGCTGACACGCCCAACACTGACCTCCCGGCATTGGGCTGCCGGCAGCTGGCCGATCATCTCGCTGACACATCCCGGCCCGCGTGGCAGGGTCAGCGGTGATCTGCAGGCGATCGGACGGCAGTTGAGTCCACGCACCGTCCATCACAAGGAGGGCCCGTTGAGTGTTTCCCTGCGATCAGTGGTGATCGAGTCGCAGGACCCGGTCGCCCTGGGGGCGTTCTGGAGCGCCGCCCTGGAGTCCTCGATCGACCCAGGGATGGGCGGAGTGAACATCCGGTTCGGACGGAATCAGGAACTCCTCCTTTACATCGTGGAGGGTTCCGGAGAGAAAAACCGTAAGGTCGAACCGTTCATGCACCTGGCGGCCGAGACCTCGACTCTCGACGAAGAAGCAGCGCGTCTCATGAACCTTGGGGCTGTCACACTCAAGAGACAATGGAATGTGCACACAGATCTCAATGTCGGATGGATCATTATGTCCGACCCGGAAGGAAACTGCTTCCAGCTGCTCTCCAGCGACGAAGAGGTTGCAGCTGCGGAACGCATGCTGGAATCGTGGGAGTGATGCAGCGCGGCTGGCCGAGATGAAGGGCCAGCCGCGCGACAACGTGTTATGCCTTAGCGGCAGTACACATTCACTTTCTTGCTGGAGAAAGTGTCTGTATTGGTGCGCCCCTTGTAGACCATGGCCAGGGTGCCGACGGTGACGTACTGGCGTTTGCTGACGAGATCAGCGCACTTGTAGCTGATCTTGAGGACCTTCTTCTTGCAGCTGGTCCAGCCGGCGTCCTCTCCTGCGCCAGATCGACCGCGCCACTTCGCCCGCCACCGCCCCGCACCGCCGACGCCGCCCACCTGATATCCCTCCAGCGCACCCGCGCCAACAACTTCACCCCCACCGCACTACTGGCAGGCCAGTGGCTGCAGATCACCGGCTGGTGGATGCTCGCCGCGCACGGAACCCTCGCGGCCCCGGCGGCCGCGGCCGGCGTAGCCGTCCAGTTCCGTCACCTGCAGGAGATCAGCCACGCCGCCGTCCACGGCGTCCTGGCACACACCGCCCGCGCCAACCTGCTGCTCGCCGAGGTCTTCGCCCACCTGCCGCTCGGCCTGGGACCCGTAGCGCTGCGGCGCCGCCGACACGTACCAGACCACTACCCCCACGCCACCCAGGCCGCCGCCCCAACCTCGCCGAGCCCCACCGGGGCGGACTGCGCCCCGGCGCCGGACGCCTGCGCCTGGCCGTCGCACTCGTCCACCCGCTGACCGCCCGCGGCATCCGCGCCACGCTCGCCGGCCTGGCCGCGGGCCTGCACCGCTCCCCCGCCCGCGGGCGCCGGCCCGCCGCCGTCGCCGCAGTGCTCGCCGCCGCCTACCTGGCCGGCGGCTGGCCGGGCCTGGTCTGCGGCGTGCTCATCCCGCGTCTGCTCCTGTATCCGCAGCTCGCCTGGATGCCACTGCTGGTGGAACACACCTGGTTCGACGCCGAACCCCGCACCGGCTGAGGTTCACGCCAGCACCGTGAGCGTGGGCGCCCGGCGGCACACTGACCGCCCGGCCGCGCGGGCGAGGCCGACTACGAGTGGCAGCCACCAGAGACTGATGCGCGCCCTCTCAAGCGCTTCTGCTGCATCGCGACCAGGTGCGACCAGACCGCTACCGCTGATCACCAGCCAGCACCACGCGTTGGCCGGGCCTCGTCCCACACCTCACCTACAAGCGCGCCGCAGCGGTCCCAAGGAAGTGCAGTCGTTCCCGTGGTGGTCTCACTGCCGGAGGCTGTAGTGGGTGAGACAGGACCGGGCGTCCTTCTCGGTGAGCCCGAGGGCCTTACCGATCTCCTCCCAGGACAGCTCTTCAGCCTCCGCTGCGAAGGCAGCCTGCCTACCGACGCGCCCCGTGATGCGTTCCAGAGCCGCCACCGCCTTCAACGCCGCCAGCGGCGCGGCCGTGGTGAGGGCGTCGAGCTGGTTCGCCAGCCGCTCCAGCAGGTCATCCACTTCGCTGGCAGCGGTACGGAGCGTTCTTCGACGTCGGCGTTGTCCGCTGCCGGGAGCGGGGGGGGCTGCCCTCGCGGCGCCGTTGTTCGCGGTCGGGGCAGAGCTTGCAGGGTTGTCCGGTGTCGAAGTCTGTGCCGTCTTCGCAGCGGCCCCAGGCACACACGTGGCGGGTCAGCAGGAAGATGACGACCCCGGGGTAGCTCCCGATGTCTCCCGAGAAGAACCCACCCACCCCCGGCCGTTAGCCGCGGACCTCCCATCGGTCGGCTACGGCACGTCGACCGGCGCCAACAAGGCGCAGGATCCACCTCGTTCTGCAGCCACAGTGCGGACGGCATCTCGTGGAGTGGCGTTTCTGGCGGGGTTGAGCCACTCCGAGCCGAAGCTGGCGCTGAGCGCCACCGAACCCTTGGGCTGGCGCCTCTGGCCGACCGCTGGCTCGACGATGGTGTCAGCGAGCAGGAAGCCCGCTCCCTGCTCACCGCAGGGCTACCACCCGTAGTGCACTGCGCACGCGCCTTCCTTACCAACCGCCTCACGCGCAAACTGCCCCCACACCGCACCCGCCCCCAGACCTCCCAGGCATCCGCGCCGTTGGCGGAGTGCGTCCACTGCAGGGACCCGCTGCCCCGAGGCCGGCAAGCCACCACATGCACCCGCTGCACAGGAACAGCCACCACCCCGACCGCAGCCCCCACCACGGCAGTGACAGCCACCCAAGTAGCAGCCCTGCGCAGGGCACTACGCAGCACACCGTCCGCAGCCCCATCTCCCACGTGACCCGCCGGGCAGGGGAGCGGGGGATATGACGCAGAGACAGTTATGGCCACCTGCGCAGTGGTGATGGCCGTCGCGTCATTTGTTGTCTCGGTCTGGCAGGCGCGCTTGACACGCCTGCACAACCGCCACCCAGTGCGGCCCGTTCTTCAGTTGCATCGCGTCATCCACCAGGGGGCCCTGTCAGGGTAAGGCTCATCAATGCCGGCCTCGGACAAGCCGTCATCGTCGGCGCCTTGGTGATCCTCGACGGCAACGTCATCGGCCGTTGGGATGAGACCCTCGGCTGACAGATGCGGGCTGAGCTGCCCGAACATCTCAACGCCGTACGTTTTGGGGACGAGGAAGTAATCGCCGGCGGATACAGCGAATACTTGCCGTCTACCTCTATATACGAAGCACGCATCTACTCCCCCATCAAGCATGTCCTGACCCCCGCCTCACTTCCAGGGGGCCTTCAGCACCCCTCAATGAGTCAGGTCACCGGCGCCTGCCCCCTCTGTCCTGCTCTGGGCAGGCAGAGAGCCTTGGCCTGACGTGCACCTGACGCACCTCTGCCCCAGTCTGCGCCCACCGCCGAAGAGTCGGGCGACGAGGCCCGGCCGCACCTGTCCACGCTCATGGCGAAGGCTGGCTCACCGTCGACGCGGAACGCTCCCTGAAGCTCTCCAGGATCGCTCAGACGGCTTTCTCCAGCCCGCGTGACGTCGGGGGCGCGAGGCATGAGAACGCCCCGTCCGCGGGCCGCTGGGGCTCACGAACGGGGTTACGCGCGAGTGATGAGCGTTTACTGCCTCCCGCAGATGTTGCACGGGAAGGACTGCTGACTGACGCAGCGCCCGTCATCGTCGTATTCGTAGACGGTTACCTTGCTACCGGGACAACCGGGGGTCGATCCGCACGGAACTGGCTGGTCCTGGCGATGGCCCATAGCGGAACTCAGCAATTTGAGAGGTTGTCGGTTTCCACTTCCCTTGGCAGGAGCCGCACCACGACAGCCATTCGTCGTCCCCGTTCCTTGTGGTCGTCGTGTCCTTCCACAGGTACGAGCGCCCGCATTGAGGCTTCGGGCAAACGGGAGGCTGAGGCATGGGTTGCCTTTCGTCGGCAGGGCGCAGGCTCATATGCCTACGCTTCCGCGGCTCCTGTTTGTGAACTGAATTCGGCGACGCCCAGTCGAACGGGTGACGCGCCTATTCAGACCCCCCCGGCTGACCGAACTCACATCATGAGGGCCGGACGGGAGTCTGTTGGCGGCCGCCCTGGGAGGCTCCAGACCGCCCAGGACGACCGCCGTTCCACACGCGCGCACGCTGCACACCGGCGGTGCGGAGCCCCCGGCCTTAGATCACTCCCACGGGGGGCGCCAGCTTCGTACAATGCCGACGGCGAGAACGAACGCCAACGCGATGAGGCACGTCATGTAGGTGATAAGGCGGCCGGCGCGGCGCGGCTCAGGCATGGCGGACTTGGGCGAGGGCCTCGCGGGCGCGCTGGTCGGACTCGCCGAATGTTGTGACCGAGTAGCCGCGGCCTGCGCGATGCGCTGTGGCTGGTCCTGAGCTGATTGAGGCAGACACCACAAATGTGAAGTTGTCCGGCGCGGAGGTCGCTCCGCGGCTGAAGGTGTCACCACGCACCGGACAGCGCGTGCTTGGGCAGGCCAAAGAGGTCCATCAAGCGCGTGAGCAGGAGACGGCCCAGCGGCAAGGCCGGGCGCATTTGAGGTCGGTCGTCGGCCACAGGTGACCGGTCGGGTGCATCGACGGGGGACCTGGCCCGACTGATGAGGCGCCGATTCCGTCCCCCGGACCGGCCATGGACGATGGCAGCTTTGCATCTTCGGCCATCGGCCACACGTATTCGTGGCCGATCGGCCACGACAGCCCGCCTGCATGCTCCCCGGCGGCGAGGGCGGTCCCCGACCAGGCCGGACAAAGTCCTCGCCGGCGGGGCGTAGGGGCCAGCAGTGCCACCGGATTCGCCGAGACAGCGGGGTCGGCAGGCCGCCCCGCCTTCGACCGCGAGATCTGCAAGCAGCGCAACACCGTCGAGCGGCCCATCAACCACCTCAACAGTGACGAGGCGTCGCCATCCGCTGCGAGAAGACCGCAACCATCTACCTACCATGACGCCACAGAGCCGGCATCCCGCCCGCAAACGAAACCGCTAGCCGCCCGCTCCCAAGAAGTGCAGTACCGCCAGCACCCGCCGGTGGTCCGCGCTCGCCCTCGGCAGGTCGAGTTTGGCCAGGATGTTGTTGATGTGCTTGGCGACTGCGCTCTCGCTCACCACCAGTTGTGCGGAGATGCCCGCGTTGGAGCGTCCCTCGGCCATCAGGGCGAGGACGTCGCGTTCGCGTCCCGTCAGTCGTTCGAGGGGATCGCTCGACCGCCGCACCAGCAGCTGGGCGACAACCTGCGGGTCCAGTGCCGTGCCGCCGGCTGCCACCCGCCGCAGGGCCTCGATGAACTCCTCAACATCCGCGACGCGTTGCTTGAGGAGGTAGCCCACTCCGCTCGTGTTTGTGGCGAGCAGAGCCGTCGCGTACCGCTCCTCGACGTATTGGGAGAGCAGCAACACTGCTGTGTCAGGCCACTGTTGACGTATCGAAAGCGCAGCCCGCACCCCCTCGTCCGTGAAGCCGGGGGGCATCCGAACGTCCACCACGGCGATGTCCGGCCGGTGGTCTTCGACCGCAGTGAGCAGGCCCTGGGCATCTCCTGCTTCCGCCGCCACCTCGAACCCGGCCATTTCCAGCACCTTGACCAGACCGATCCGCAGCAGGACGGAGTCCTCGGCGATCACGGCGCGTCTCACATCGGGCACGGCAGCTCCACGCTCATCATGGTCGGGCCCCCCATGGGGCTGCTCATCCGGAAGGTTCCGTCCACCGAACGCACGCGCTGGGCGAGCCCCGTCAGGCCGCTCCCGCGGGTCGGATCGGCTCCGCCCACACCGTCGTCTGCGACCACCACCCGAAGTATCTCGCCCATGCGGGTGACCGTCACATCGGCCCGGGTCGCTTTCTGCGCGTGCTTGGCGACATTGGTCAGGGCCTCCGAGACGACGAAGTAGGCGACGGCCTCGACTGCCGGTTCGGCCCGCGACGGCAGGTCGACCCGTAGCCGTACGGGCAGCGGGGCGCGGGCCGCGAGCCCCGACAGCGCCGCGTCCAGACCCAGTTCGTCCAAGACCGCCGGATGGAGTCCGCGCACGAGGTTGTTCAGCTCCTCGATCGCGTCCTTCGCCTCACGGTGCGCCGCCTCGATGACGTCCCGCGCCTCCGGCGGCAGATCTGTCAGTGTCGCCTTGGCCAGGCCCAGGTTAAGCGCGAGGGACACCAGGCGCTGTTGCGCTCCGTCGTGAAGATTCCGTTCGATACGCCGCCGTTCGGCGTCCGCCGCGTCCACCGCGCCGGCCCGGCTCTCGGTGAGGTCTTCGACCCGCCGTTCCAGCTCGTCGGACTGGCTTACGCCCAGCACCGCCCGCCCGACCAGGTTCTCCAGCCGTACGAGCCCCGCGGCCAGCACCGGAACCGCGGCCAGCATCGCGAGCCCAAGCACGGTGAGGTAGGTGGCCTGGGTGGTGTAGCCACGGTGCTCGATTCGCCACTGCGCCGGCACCAGCCACACCCACACCAGGACCGACGCCGCCGCGAGTCCCACGGACAGCAGCGCCATGAGCAGAAGTTCCAGCACTCCGAGCAGAGGCCCGACCAGCCAGTTGTAGCCGAATTGCCGCTTCGTCTCCGCGAACCGCAGCCGCGGCAGGTCCACTCCGCACAGTGCCCTGAACCGCCAGCGCTGAGCTTCGGTCAGCCCGTATCCCGCGGTGATGAGCAAGCCTGTCGGGGCCAGAAGGATCACCGGGGCGTCGGAGGAGGTCCCGGCAACGGTCCTGCCCGCAAGGATCAGTATCCACAAGAGCAGCAGTGGAGTGACGAGGTGCAGCGGCACCCCGGCGGCGATGAAGCCCACGTCGCGTCGCAGTCGCCCTAGAGCGCGGCGAAACCGGGGGGAAATGGTCATGATCAAAAGATAGATGGCGACCTCGGAACGAGGCCATGAATCCTGTGTCCGGAACGGGGGTGTAGCTGGTGCCACCCCAAGTCGGAAGGGGACGCTACTGACGGGCAACGCCTGGAACCGGAGTGTTGATCCGTGAGCCCGAAGGACGGGTACACGACAGCCGAAGGAGACACCTTCCGTGACACTCGCCGCCCCCAACTCCCGTTGCCAGGACCACAGTTCCACCTCGCACGGCACGGCCGATGGACGCTGGCAAGGACGCATCCTGGCGGGCGCGGGCCTTGCCCTGCTGCCGTGGCTCGGCTATCTCGCGGGAACAATACCGCCCAAGGAGGCGGCGGCCTGGGTGGCCCTGGACGCCCTGGAGGCTGCCTGCCTCCTGGCGGCCGGCATCCGCCTCGTGCACGCAGACCCCCGTCACCGCGCCTCGGCGGCTGCCGCGGCACTTCTCCTCGTCGCCGACGCCTGCATCGACGTCGCCACGGCCGCCCCCGGCGCGGAACTGGTCGGCGCTCTCGCCATGGCACTCGGCGCGGAACTCCCCCTGGCGGCGCTGTGCACGGTCCTCGCCGTACGCTCCCCCGCAACGAGCCGATGAAGTCGCGACCGCGCTCTGACCTAATTCCTTCTTAGTGAGCGTTTGATTCTCGGTTGTCTGTTTCATTTGGCTTAGCTGTCGCGCCAGTTGGTGGTGGCTTCCTGGGTGAGGCGGCGGGTCATGAGGTTGATGCCGGCCAGTTGGATCATGGCGGCTGATCGGTGTGGGTGGGTTTCGTAGTCGCGGGCCAGGCGGCGGTGGTGCATGAGCCAGCCGAGGGTGCGCTCGATGACCCAGCGGCGGGGCTGGACGTGGAAGCCGCGGGTGGTGGGGTCGCGTTGGGCGATTTCGAGGTCGATGCCGAGGTCGGCGGCGTGTTCCACGGCTTTGGTCTTGTAGCCGTTGTCGGCCCAGGCTTTGGTGATGGTGGGGTGGCGCTGGCGGACTTGAGTCAGGAGTTGGGTGCCGGCGGCAGAGTCGTGGACGCTCGCGGCGGTGACGGTCACGGCCAGTAGGAGGCCGAGCGTGTCGGTGACGATGTGCCGCTTGCGACCGATGATTTTCTTTGCCGGGTCGATGCCTTGGCTGGTCAGGTGGACGGTGGCGGAGGTTTTGATGCTCTGGCTGTCGATCAGGCAGGCGCTGGGGTGGCTCGAGCGGCCTTCGGCCTGGCGGACTTTGCCGCGTAACAGGCCGGTGAGCTGGTCGAAGGTCCCGTCGGTTTCCCAGAGTGCGAAGTAGCCGTAGACGGTCTGGTGGGGAGGGAAGTCGTGGGGCAGGTAGCGCCAGGGGATGCCGGTGCGGTCGACGTAGAGGATGGCGTTCATCAGGGCGCGCAGGTCGTGGGTGGGCTTGCGGATGCCGTTGCGGGCCTGACGCCAGGCTTCGAGGGTGGGGCGGATGAGTTCCCAGCGGGCGTCGGACAGGTCGCTTGGGTAGGGCCGTGAGGGCTGCATGATGTCTGGGTATGCGGTGGTGGCCGGCCTGGGCAGGGCGTGTGCAGGAGTGTCGGTTGCACCGGGGGGGGCGTTCTCAATCTCGCGTGGACCGGTAGTTTTCTAAATGAGACGGGAGTTTGTGTGTGGAAACCGGCGCACAACTGGTCCGCTGATTACCGCAGAAGCCATATTTCCGACGGATCGCTTGGGTTGGCGATCACGCCTGGCCTCCCAAAATCGCCATGAACTGGCCGTTAAGCGAACCAAACGCTCACTAAGCTCTACCGCTGCTTGAGCCTCTCGCAATGTCAGCAGTGGCAGGCGCGTCTCGTCGCCGTCGACCACGCCGTCCACCAACGCCGGTAGTCGATCGTCCATGTCACCTCTGCCCAATGCCTGACGCTCCACGTGGTCACGCTCGCGCTCTCCACCGGCGCACCGCCCAGTGGGTCCGTCCTTTGGCTCAGGGGTAACGCGGCATCGGCACTCCGCACCAGCTCCGCCGACGGGGTCCGCCGCCGGAGCCCCTACAGGAGCCGGCATAAGACAGCGGACTGGGGAGCGAGGCGTGGGCGACCTATTTCCGCCTTGAGGAACCATCCGCCTAGGTGAGAGCGTGTGATCATCTGACTAATAGTTACGGGGGCTGTTTTCGCATGGGTGTTGTGCTGCCTGGGTGGGCGGACGAGGTACTCGACATCATCGGGGTCTCCTGGCCCAACGTGGACGAGGACGACTACCGCCAGATGGCCGACGCCATGCGGGAGTTCGCCGACGACATCGACGACGGCGCGAACCAAGCGCACACCGCTATCCAGGGACTCGTCTCCTCCGCAGGCGGCTCGGTGGCCGTCGAGGCACTCAATGCCCACTGGAGCAAGATCAACGGCACGCACCTGAAGAACCTGGGGGAGTGCGGCCGCATGGCGGCCACCGCCCTGGACGGCGTCGCCGTCCTCATCGAGGGCGCCAAGCTCGGCGCGATCGTCCAACTCGGCATTCTGGCGGCCGAGGTGATCGCCGCGCAGGCTGCGGCTCCGTTCACCTTCGGACTCTCCGAGCTCGGTGCACTGGCCGCCACTCAGGCCACCCGCGTCATCGTCAAGCGGCTGTTCAAGGAGGTCTGCCAGCAGGTCGCGGAACAGGTCATCAGCATGGCCCTCACCCCCGTGGAGGAAGCGCTCGGCTCGATGGTCGGAGACCTGGTCGTCCAGCTGGGCGCCAATGCCCTCGGCGTCCAGGACGGCGTGGACCTCGGACAGACGGCCAAAGCCGGCAAGGAAGGCTTCAACCAGGGCGTCCAGGGCGCCAAGGACTCCGCGAAATCAGCCGCTGACAACCCGATGGAACTCCTCAGCGCCGGCCGTCGCGGGGGCGGGGGCGGCGGTTCGGGCCCCGGGGGCTCTGGCGGCAGTGGGTTCAGTCATGATCCTGAGGAACACGAGCGGGTGGTGACCGGTCTGCAGAGTGCGGGCGGGACCTTCCGTAACAAGGCCGGTAGCAAGATTGGCCGGGCCAAGAGCCACCATGGGCGCACCCGCGGCAAGGACGCTATCGCCGACGCGGCCAATGCCATGCTCGACAAGGTCATCGACGGTATCGAGAAGGGCCTCACCAAGGCCGCTAAGCACCTCGACGACAGCATGACCCGCGGTATCAAGCAGATGGCCAAGAACCACCAGGACAACGACAAGGGTCTGGCCGACCACTTCAAGGGTCTCGGCAAGAACGACAAGAAGGATCCCAAAGCCCCGAACTCGAACGGCTCGAGCGGCTCTGGCAAGGGGAACCAGCGCGGGGGCAATGGCAAGGCCCGGCAGCAGCTCGACAAGGAACACCCGAACAACAATTCACGGGTGGACCTCACCAAGAAGGGTTGCGGTGACCCGGTGGATGTGGCCACTGGGCGGGTCTACCTGCGCGAGGTAGACATCGCGCTCCCCGGCAGCATGCCCTTGACCTTCAGCCGCAAATTTGAGTCCTCCTGCAGGGTCGGCAGGACTGTGGGTCCTTCCTGGACTTCGACGGTCGACCAGCGCCTGGAGTTCGACGAACAAGGCGTCATCCTTGTGACCGAAGACGGCATGCTTCTTCCCTACCCGCTCCCCAGCATCGGCCAGCAGGTTCTGCCGCTGCGCGGCCCCAGGTGGCCCCTGGAAGTGACAGAGCAGGGAGACTGGTCCATCCATGACCCCGGCAGTGGCTATACCCGCTACTTCACCGCGGCTTCGCACGCGAGTGGACTAGGTCTTCTTGACGAGATCACGGACCGCAACGGCAATCACATCACGTTCGACTACGACGACGAGACCGGTGTACCGCTGTCCATCCGTCACTCAGGTGGCTACCACCTTAAATTGACCACTGATGAGCAGGGGCTGCTCACCTCGTTGCAACTGGCTGGGGAAGGCGAGGCCGGCGCTGATCTCGTTGTGACGTCGTACGAGCACGACGAGTCCGGCAACCTCACCGCGGTCGTCAACTCCACCGGTCTGCCCAATTGCTTCGAATACGACGAACAGCACCGCATGACGGCGTGGGCCGACACCAACGGCAGCCGGTACGAGTACACCTACGACCAGCACGGACGCTGCATAGCACAGGGCGGTAGCGAAGGACACCTGCGCTACCGCTACGCCTACGAACCTGTCGACCCGGAAACTGGGCACCGTGTGGTCGCGGTGACCAACTCGCTGGACCACCTCACGCGCTACAAGATCAACGAACGCCTCCAGGTCGTGGGTGAGACCGATCCCCTGGGTCACACCACCTCGACCCGCTACGACAGTTTCGACCGGGTACTCAGTGTGACCGACGCACTCGGGATCACCACACGTTACGAAAGGGACGAACGCGGCCACCTGACAACCGCGTATCTCCCGGACGGGACGCAGACCCACGCCATCTACAACGACCTCGGCCTGCCCACCCAGATCACCGAAGCCAACGGCCAGACGTGGCGCTACACCTACGACGAACGCGGCAACCGGCTCACTCAGACTGACCCGACCGGCGCTACCATCCACTGCACCTACAACTCCGCGGGCCACTTGACCGCCGTCACTGACCCGCTTGGGGAAACCACCCAGCTCGTCAGTAACGCCGCAGGCCTCGTCACCGCGGTCGCCGATCCGAGTGGTACGAGCACCACTTGCGTCCGGGATGGATTCGGCCGCATTGTGCAGGCCACCGACGCTTCTGGCGCCGTCGTACACCAAGGCTGGAACGTCGAAGGACAGCGCACCTGGCGCCAGCTCGCCGACGGCACACGCGAGAGATGGGAGTGGGACGCAGAGGGCAATCTCACCAGCCACACCGACCGGGTCGGGCGAACCACCACCTTCGCCGTCGATGCGTTTGACCAACTGGCCTCCACAGCAGCCCCCGACGACAGCCGATACTGCTTCGGCCACGACGCCGAACTGCGACTGACGACGATCACGGGTCCCGACGGCCGCAGCTGGCACTACCACTACGACCCCGCCGGGCGTCTGGCAGCTGAGACCGACTTCGACGGTCGCAGCATGACCTACCAGCACGACGCCGCCGGACGCATCACCGCGCAGACCAACCGCGCCGGCCAGTCCCTGCACTTCGAGCGAGACGTTCTCGGCCGCGTCGTGCGCCTCACCAGCGATGACGGCACGACTGACTCGGTCTTCCAGTACGGCCCCTCAGGGGCGATGACACAAGCAAGCAACGCTGATGCACAGCTCACCGTGACGCACAGCCAGACCGGTCAACCGGTACAGGAGGACGTCAACGGCCGCCGCTTGACGCGTGAGTACGACGCCGTGGGGCGGCTCACAGGACGCCGGACCCCCCTCGGCTCAGTAAGCCGGTGGGAATTCGACGCAGCAGAAGATGTCGTCTCCTACCAGGCATCCAGCCACCAGCTGCGCTTCACTCACGATCTCTTTGGCTGCGAGACCAGCAGAATCCTCGACGGCATACTCAGCGTGGACCACGCCTGGGACATAAACGGCCACGTCACTCGCCAAGCGCTGCGCACAACGGGTGCAATGCACGAGCGCCACTACAGCTACAGCCCTGACGGGAGCCCTCTCTCGTTGCGTGACCATGTGACAGGCCAACGCACCGTCAGCCGGGACGATGTCGGCCGCATCGTCGCAGTGGATGCCGACCGTGGAGGAGAGCAGTACCAATACACCGCGGCTGGAGACCAGGCCTCAGCGAGTTGGCCGTCCCACCTGCCAGGACAAGCCGCAGTCGGCGAACGGGTATACCGCGGCTCCCTCATCAGCCGGGCTGGAAGGACCCACTACCAGCACGATGAGCAAGGACGGCTCCTCACTCGCCAGCGCACTAGCCTCAGCGGCAAGACGAGCACCTGGCGCTACACCTGGAATGCCGAGGACCGGCTCACTGCTGTCACCACACCAAGCGGGCTTACATGGCAATACCTTTATGACCCGCTAGGGCGCCGCATAGCCAAGCAGCGCTACGACAGCAACCGCCAGATGACCGAGGAAACGGTCTTCACCTGGGACGGGCACCTCCTGGTGGAGGAGTCCACCCGCCGCACGGGCGCCCCCACGTTTCAGGTCACCAATTGGGACTACCTCGGCGACCGGCCCATCACCCAGACTGAGCGCACGCTCGACACAGGTGACGGGCGGGAAACCGCCCGCCAGTTTTACCTCATCATCACCAGCCCGAACGGCACCCCGACCGAACTGGTCGATGAACGCGGTGGCATCGCTTGGAAGGCCGACAGCACACTCTGGGGTCTCACTGCATGGGACCGCAGCAGCACCGCCTACACGCCCCTGCGGTTCCCCGGCCAGTATTTCGACCGCGAGACCGGCCTGCACTACAACGTCAATCGCTACTACGACCCGGAGACCGGCCGATACCTTTCTCCGGACCCTCTCGGGCTGGTACCGGCCGCCAACCCATACACCTACGTCGACGACCCCCTCGCACATACAGACCCCCTGGGCCTGGCCAAGAAGTGCCGTGACGACATCACCTGGGGCGGCCGTGTCCAGTGGGGCCGAGACCAGCACGGGCGTCTTGAGACGATGAGGGCGACGGTCGAGAGGGACATGCTAGGCGAAGGCACCAGCGCCAGATCAGATAAGCTCCCGCCCGGGTTTACAGGCCAGCCTCTCGGGCAGGCTCGAGGCCATATGCTCGCTGCCATGCTGGGGGGTACCGGTGACGATCTCACCAACCTCTTCACCATCACCCACAGGCCGGTGAACACGCCAGACATGCGCGGATATGAGTTCCAGGTCAGAAATGCGGTAAGGGACAACGGAGACGTTGTCCACTACAACGTCCGCCTTGAGTACGATAATGACGCCGCCAAGATCCCCAGGTACATACATCTTGAAGCCACTGGACGCGGCGGTCCGATATTCCAGAACGTGAAGTTGGAAAACCCTGCCTGGCTACAGGAGCCCTGATGAACGACCTGCACCGCCTCCAGCAGCTCTGCCCTCCACCGGGGTCGAGCCACCCCCACATCGACTGGACCGCCGTCGAAGACGCGCTGGGCACTCAGCTGCCCAGCGACTACAAGGAACTCGTCGAATCTTACGGAAGCGGTAGCTTCAAGGATTTCCTCGGCGTCCTCCAGCCCGATGCCGCATACGAAGCTCTCGACATCGTGAAGGTGACACCAGGAGCACGCAGCGCGGTAGAGAAGATGAGCGAGTGGGTCGAGCCCCCCTGCCCGCCGCGTCAGCTCCAGCCCGTCGCTGTCACGAGCAATGGTGATGACATCTTCTGGCTGATGGACCCTCCCGAGGACCCGGACAGCTGGAAGGTGACAGTGAACGACTTGGACAGCGAGGAATGGTTCGTCTCCGAAGGCGGCTTTACCGCGTTCGTTCTCGGCTTCTGCACCAACGACGTGGTCGTCCCCAGCTTCCCTGACGACCTCCTTGAAAAGCCAGCGTCCTTCACCCCCACCCCATGAGCTAGTACTCCAGCCGGACTTCGGTGTATGTCCTGGTCATGGGCTTGAGCGTGGAGATTTTAGCGGGGTGATGCCGGGTGCGGGGCGGGTTCGCCCTGCCTGTCCCGCCAACGAGTGACCGCGCCGTGTGTAGTGACAGCGGCGGGATCGAGCCTGGTGCCGGCGGCGCCATCTCGACCAGTTCACCGCGTGGTTGCCCTGTCGAGGAGGACGCCGGTGGGTAGTTGCCAGTAGATGGCGGATCTCGGCCGGGGTGAGGTCCACGAGGTCGGGCGTGTCTTGGTCGCTCCCCCCTTTGCCGTTCCTGGGCGGCGGTGACGGCCAAGAACGCGTGGGCGAGCATGGCGAGGGTGATGTGCCGGTGCCAGCCGACGTAGCGGCGGACTTCGTACTGATCCAGGCCGCATTCATTCTTCGCGCTCTGGAAGCATTCCTCGATCTTCCAGCGGCAGCCGGCGATCCGCACAAGATCGTCGACGGTGGCGTTCAAAGGGGCGGATGCGAGGAAGTAGGCGAGCTCGTCGGGCTTGGTGATGCTGCGGCGGGCGAGCATCCAGCGTTGCCGGGTGGGCTCATCCCCGTCGAACTCCCAGACCGTCGGCAGGCGGGCGGCAGCCCAGTCGTAGAGCCGCGGTCCTTTGGCGCCGTCGCCGCAGGAGAGCCTCTGCCATGCCTCAACGGGGGCCTGGCCGATGAGGTGCTCGATGCGGGGGCCGTGGACCTGCTGGGACTTGGGCACCGCCACGACGTAGGACAGGCCGGCGTCTTCCAGGAATCGCCGGAAGCGGGAATCCTGCCCGTAGGCGGCGTCTGCCGCGACCCAAGTGACGGGCAGCGGCGAGGTAAGGGCCCGTTGGACCATGGCGCGGGCCAGTTCGTTCTTGGTCGCGAATCGGCGGTTGAGGGATGCGGGCGGCGCGGCAGCGTTCGGGATCGTCGGTCCAGGACTTGGGCAGGTAGAGCTCGCGGTCGACCAGAGCGTGACCGCGGGTGGTGGCGTAGACGGCGAAGACACCGATCTGGCAGTTCTCGGTGCGGCCGGCGGTGCCGGAGTGCTGCCGTTGCACCCCAGCTGAGGTGATGCCCTTCTTGACGAAGCCCGTGTCATCGATGATCAGGATGCCGTCGTCGGGGCCGAGGTGTTCGGCGACGTAACTCTGCAGGTCGTCGCGGATCTCGTCAGCCTCCCAACGGCTCTTCGCCAGGAGGTGCTGCAGGCCGTCAGGGGTGGAGTGCCCGGCGAACTCGGCCAGTTGCCAGGAGTTTTTGCGCCCGACGGGTCCGAGCAGGCCCCGCACGTAGTCCCGCATCCGGCGTCTGGGCTCGACGCGGGGGAAGCGGTGCCCGATCCGCAAGAAGAGTTCTTCCAGCCCTTGTTCCCACACGGTGGCAGGTGCGTCATCGATCACATGCAATGACTGTCCCGCCGCTGTCACTACACACGGCGCGGTCACTCGTTGGCGGGACAGGCAGGGCGAACCCGCCCCGCACCCGGCATCACCCCGCTAAAATCTCCACGCTCAAGCCCATGACCAGGACATACACCGAAGTCCGGCTGGAGTACTAGCCGGGGTTATGGGCCAACGTCGGCGATGGGACGTGCCTAGCCCGTAGACGGCGCGCTCCGGTCGTAGGGCAGTGCGAGGCGCCAGGGCCCACTTCCTGCCACGCCGAAATGTGTCCATACGCCGCCGGGCGAGTCAGCACTGGCGTTGCGGGCCAGCGGCCGAACCGCCCCAGGCCGCATCCCCAGTTGGGCGCGGCCCGGGTGTGCTCATGCGTCGGTGAGGAGGTTTTCGCGGAGGGTGGCGTAGGTGCGGGCTAGGAGGCGGGAGACGTGCATCTGGGACAGGCCCATCTCCGCACCGATCTCGGTCTGTGTCAGCTCAGCGCCGAAGCGGAGTTCAAGGAGGGTGCGCTCGCGCTCGTCCAGCCGGGCCAGGTGCGGCTTGAGTGCGTGGAGGTTCTCGGCGAGTTCGAGGGCGGGGTCTTCGTCGCCGATCAGGTCGGCGACCAACCCGGTCTGCTGCTTGCCGCCGGCTTCGATGGGCCGGTCGATGGAGTCGGCGTCGTAACCGTTGCAGGCGACCAGTCCCTCGATGATCTCCTCCTCCGAAAGCTCCAGGTGTGCCGCGAGGTCGGCGACGGACGGTTCTGCGATGCCTCGCCCCTCCAGCTGTTCGCGGGCGCGGGCAAGGTCGACGCGCAGCTCCTGCAGGCGCCGCGGGACGTGCACGGACCAGGTGGTGTCGCGGAAGAACCGCTTGATCTCCCCGGTGATGTAGGGGATCGAGAAGGTGGTGAACTCGTTCTCCAGCGATACGTCGAAGCGGTCGATGGCCTTGATCAGACCGATCGTGCCGACCTGTACGACATCTTCCATCTCCTGCCCGCGGCTGCGGAAGCGGCGCGCGACGTAGCGCACCAGCGACAGGTTCATCTCGATGAGAGCGTTGCGCGCGTACTGGTACTCCGGCGTGCCTTCTTCCAGGTCCGCCAGCCGGTCGAAGAACAGCTTCGACAGGCGACGTGCGTCCTGCGGGGCGACGCGCTTTGTGTCATCCACCACGGGCAGAGAAGCCTCAAGTGACTCGGGCGCGGCGTCCGCCCCCGCGATCTGCTCCTGCGCTACTGCCGTCGCCGCCATGACTGCTCCTCCGCTCGCGCGTGCTTGCTTGTCACGTTCCCGCCTTACCTGACGCTCCGACGTAAAACCTGTGGGGTGTCGCACGTGCCGTCTTCGTGCCTTGGGCTCACCAACTCGCTTCGAACGCAGGTGTTTCGCATTGCGAAGAGCGTTCGCTGTGAAGCGCCGCACTGCAGAGCACCCCGGGCCCTTCCCCCGCCGCAGTGCGCCGGAGCGTGCTCAAGCGCGGCCGATCACTGTGCAGGGGGCCGCTGGCCGACCGAGGAGGCGCAATCGGTGACGGTGAACAGAGCGCCGTTCGGGTCGCGGATGACCGCTTGCTCGCCCGCGATGCCGTGCACGGGCGTAGCCGGGATCACCGTGCCGCCTGCCGCCAGCGCCGCGGCGCTCGCCTCAGCGAGGTCAGATACCTGGATGTGCATGTTCCAGCGGGGCCGTACATGAGGATCGGGCGCGGCTTCGACCGCGCCTCCGCGAAG
>NZ_JBICZL010000041.1:0-22461 GCF_043201875.1 Streptomyces sp. NPDC048248 | reverse complement strand
ACCAGGCCGCCCTCGACCTCGCAGCCCAGGCCGACGAACGCCGCACCCGCATGGAAACCCGCCTCGCCGGCATCCCCGGACAACGCTCCCAGGACACGAGAGAAGCCCTGTCGCGTACGCGGTAGGCACCGGGGCCGGGGCAGGGGCCACCGGGCAACCAGGGTGGCTCCGAGACCGGTGCTCGCGAGCCAGGTGCCTCCGATCGGGGTGGCTCCGAGGAGGGTGGCTCCAAGGCGGGTGCTGTTGATCCGCGAGTGGCGAGGCGTGTCGTTCAGGGGTGCATGCGTGCGCCCTTGAGGGCCTTGTCCACCGCATTGCGTGGCCCGTGGACGACCAGGCCCACCAGGTCGAGCTGGTCCTTGCCCACGGCCTCCACCGCCGCCCGGTTGTCCCGGTCATTGCCCGTGCCGAAGAGATCCGACGTGAACACCGCGCACAGCAATGAGCGGGAGAGCGCCCGGCTGTGCGCGGCGGTCATCGTCTCCTTCGACCCCTCGAAGACCAGCACGGGCTGGCGGAACATCGGCAGATACGAGGTGCCCTCGGCGTCCCGGTACGGCTCGCCGATGACCTCGGGCGACACCGTGCCGAGCCCGCTGACCAGGAAGGAGGTCACGTTCAGCCGCTGCCAGGTCGCCAGGTCGTCGCGCAGCAGAACAGCGATCTTGGAGTCGAAGCGCACCGGCGCGCTCGCCTCCCTCGCAACCGCCCCGGCCGCTGCACCGGCCTCGACCTCCGTTCGGGCCCCGGCCCGCACGTCCGTTCCTGCCTCAGCTTCGTTCCTGTTTCTCATGCTTCGAGACTGCGCGATGCACGCCTGCCACGTCTTGTACGTTCTTAACGTGAAGCCCCGGCAGGAGATCTCCGCCTGGCGCCCGGCGGTCGCTGGTGTCGTGGAGGTCTTCCACGCTCATTTCACCGAGCACGCCTATCCCATGCACGTCCACGACGCGTGGACCCTGCTGATCGTGGACGACGGCGCGGTCCGCTACGACCTGGACCGCCATGAGCGCGCCACCCCGAACGACACGGTGAGCCTGCTCCCGCCCCAGGTCCCGCACAACGGCTCACCCGCCACTCCGGACGGCTTCCGCAAGCGCGTCGTCTACCTCGACATGACGCAGCTGGAGGAGCGCCTCATCGGGCCGTCGGTGGACAGCCCGGACATCATCGACCCCCTCCTGCGCAGGCGCGTCGGACAACTGCACACGGCCCTCGCGCACCACGGCGACGAATTCGAGTCGGAGAGCCGCCTGGCCCTCATCGGTGAGCGACTGCGCGAACATCTGCGTCCCACGGCGGCCGTCGGCGGCGCGGCGCCCGACCGCGGCATCGCCGACAGCCTGCGGGGCCTCCTCGACGAGCGGCTGATCGCCGGCGTCGCCCTGGACGAGGCCGCACGCCTGCTCCACGCCCACCCCGCGCATCTCGTACGTGCCTTCAGCGGTGTCTTCGGCATCGCTCCGCACCAGTACGTCGTATCCCGCCGCGTCGACCTCGCGCGCCGTCTGCTGCTCGACGGGCAGCCGCCGCGCGAGGTGGCGACCGACGCGGGCTTCTACGATCAGTCCCACCTCAACCGGCACTTCAAGCGGGTGGTGGGCACCACTCCGGGGCTGTACGCCTCGCGCAGCACATCGCGGTGACCGCTCGGCCGTTGCGGGTGACACATGGAAGCGCCCGATCGCTGGCGACGGGGGATGCACCAGCGATCGGGCTGCGGGCAAGGCTAACAAGGTTGTTTGCGCGGAACGCGGCAACTTCCTTGACACGGCAGGCAGTTGTGACCGGGATCACTCGACTCCGTCAATCGCCGCACGGCGGCTCGTACGAGAGACGGGGCAGATACTCGTGCCATTTGTCCGGCGTCAGAACACCCCGAGTGGTGGAGCAGATGCGGCGAATGGCCTTGTCGATGTCCAGGCTCCACAGCCGGACGCTGTCGGCACCGCTCGACACTCCGAGCATGTGGCTCTTGGGGCTGAACGACAAGAAGTTGCCGGTCTTGGCGTTGGGGCTCATCGACTGACCGATGGGGGTCGCCCCGGCGGGCTGGGTGACGTTCCAGAGCCGCACCATGTCGTCATTGCCACCGCTGGCCAGGGTGCGGCCGTCCTGGCTGAACGTCAGTGACACGATCGCCTCGGTGTGACCTGTGAGCGTGGAGAGCCGGGTTGTCCTGAGGGGGTCGGTGACATTCCAGAGGCGCACGGTGTTGTCGTCGCTGCCGCTGGCCAAGGTGTGGCCGTCCGGGCTGTAGGCGAGCATGTTGACGGGCCCCAGGTGTCCCTTGAGGGAGGTACCGAGCCGGGTGACATGACCCGGGTCGGCCACGTTCCAGAGGCGGACGGTGCCGTCGGCGCTGCCGCTGGCGAGGGTGCGGCGATCGGGACTGAAGATGAGGGAGTTGACGTAGCCCCGGTGGCCGGTGAGCGGCGCGCCGAGCCGGCGGAGGTGTGACGGGTCGCCGGCGTTCCACAGCTGGACGGTGCGGTCCTCGTAGGCGGTTGCCAGGGTGTTGCCGTCCGGACTGAAGGCCAGTGCGTCGGGGCCCGCGTAACGCGTCTTCAGCGCGACGGGCGGCCCGTGGGGGACCGGCCGGGCCGGGTCGGTGACGTTCCACAGCTGCACCGCGCGGCTTCCCGTCAGCACCGCGAGCGTGTGGCCGTCGGGGGAGAAGGCCAGCGACCGCACGTCGCCCTCCCCGGGCATGAACGGTTTGCCCAGCAACGCGGGCCGGTCAGGCGCTTTCACGTTCCACAGCCGGACCCTCGCGTCGCGCGCGGCGGTGGCGAGCACGTGCCCGTCCGGGCGGAAGGCTCCGATGCGACCGGTCATGTCCGACGTCGGGATCGACCACAGGCGGACCTTGCTGTCGCCGCTCCCGGTGGCGAGGGTCCGCCCGTCGGGGCTGAACCCCACGGCGTACATCTCGCCGCTGCTGCCGGCGAGCGGCTCGCCGACCTGCGACGGGTAGGCCGGATTGCTGACGTTCCAGATGCTCGCCGTGCTGTCCGCGCTGCCGGCCGCGAGCGTCTTTCCGTCAGGGCTGAAGGCCACTGACCACACGGGACCGGTGTGGCCGGTGAGCGGACCGCCGAGCGGTGCCGCGTGACCTGGGGCGCCCACGTTCCAGAGCCGGATGGTGTCGTCGGCGCTGCCACTGGCGAGGGTGCGCCCGTCGGGGCTGAAGGCCACCGAGTGCACCGTGCTCCGGTGGCCGGTCAGCGCCGAGTCGATCGGCTGCGGATGACGTGGATCTGCCGTGTCCCACAGCTTGATCGTGCCGTTGTCGGCCCCGGCTGCCAGCGTCCGTCCGTCGGGGCCGAAGGCCACGGAGCGCACCGCGGTGGTATGCCCGGGAAGGGCGCCGAGAGCCCTCGGCCGACGCGGGTCGGCCACGTTCCACAGGCGGACGGTGTGATCTTCGCCGGCGGAGGCGAGAGTGCGTCCGTCGGGGCTGAAGGCGAGCAGGTAGACCGTGCCGTCGTGGCTGGTCAAGGGCGTGCCGATCGGTCGCGGACGGCGGGGGTCGCGTACGTCCCACATCCGGATCGTGCCGTCGTCCGAAGCGCTGGCCAGGGTGTGCCCGTCCGGGCTGAAGACCGCGGTGCTCACCCAGCTCTTGTGGCCGGTGAGGGGCTTGCCCAGGGGTTTCGGGCGGGTCGGGTCCGCCACGTCCCACAGTCGGACGGTGCGGTCGTAGCTGGCGGTGGCCAGGAGACGTCCGCTGGGGCTGAACGAGGTGAGGTAGACGGCGCCGGTGTGGCCGAGAAGCGGTGTGGCCAGCGGGGCGTTGACCGTGGAGATCAGCCGGTTGTTCGTGTCCTCGTCGTCCGGTCGCAAGCGGTGTGCCACCAGGTCGAGTTGAGCGGACAGTGACGGATCCGTGTACTGGACGCGATCGGCTTCGGCGAGCACCTGCCCGAACACCGCATCGTCGCGCTGCTGCCACGCGATCACCGCCGAACCGGCCGCCAGCAGAGCCAGGACGGCCAGTGCCGCGACCGCACCACGCCTGATCCGGTCGGTGCGCTTGCGCAGCTTGACCGAAGCGGCCAGGAATTCCACCGCGCCGCGGGTCAGAAAGGTGTCACCGGCGGATGCTGCCCAGCTGCGGGCTTGCTGCAGACGCGATCCCCGGTAGAGCAGCGACGTGTCGCGGTTCGAGCCCTCCCAGGCCCTGCCGTCCTCCTCCAGCCGTTGGCGCAGCAGGTTGCCGTTGCGGTCCTCGTCGATCCAGTCGCGCAGGCGTGGCCAGGCGTGGAGCAGCGCTTCATGGGTGATCTCCACAGCGTCCGCGTCGAGTGTCACCAGTCGGGCGTGCACCAGCGCTTCGAGTGATTCCTCCGTCTTGTCGGGGTCCCTCGACTCCTCCGCCAGTTGGCGCCGCGTCCCCCGCCTGCGGGTGGCGTGGGTGTCCTCGCCCAGCCGGACGAGCCTGAGGAGGAGCAGTCTCGCGGCCGTGCGTGCCGCCGGGTCGAGGCTGGTCCAGGCCCGCTCCGCGGTCGCCGCCACCGCTCCCTGGATGCCGCCCGCCGCGCGGTAGCCGGCCAGCGTCAGCCTGCCCGCCTTGCGCCGCTGCCAGGTGGCGAGCAGGGCGTGGGAGAGCAGCGGCAGCACCCCCGCGTCGTGCGCCCCGCCGGGCCCGTCGGCGCTCACTTCCCGGACGATCAGTTCCGCCAGCCCCGGTTCGAGTTCCAGGCCGACGGCCTTGGCCGGGCCGGTCACCGCTTCGCGCAGTTCCGCGGTGGTCAGCGGACCGAGCACCATGTGGCGGTGCTGCAGCGCGTCGGCCAGTTCGGGATACGCCAGGCAGCGCTCGTAGAAGTCGGCGCGTATGCCGAGGATGACGAGCAGCGGGGCCGGGTCACCCGAGGACGGGTGTCCCTCCTGCTCGGTCGCAGTCGAGAGCTCGGGGGAGGGCGTGCATGCGGCGTGGAGGATCTGGAGGAAGGTGCGCCTGTTCGTATCGTCGGAGCAGAGGGTGAACGCCTCCTCGAACTGGTCCACGACGATGACCGGACGGGCGGGGGAGGGCGTCTCGCGTCGCGCCCAGGCCGTGGCGGCCTCGCGTACCGCGTGCGCGAAGCGCGGAGTGCCGGGCTTCGCGGCCGCTGCTCCCCGATCGGCGGAGAGGATCTGCGCCAGGTCGGGGATCCGGCGGGTCAGTTCCCGGAGAGGGTCCGCTCCCGGTACGAGCTGCACCACCGCCCGCTCCGCGCCGTCCTCGTCGCCCAGTGTGCCCTGCTGCAACGCGGGCACCAGGCCGGCGTTCAGCAGGGAGGATTTCCCTGCGCCCGAGGCGCCCACGAGCATGACCAGGCCGCCCCCTGTCTTCTCCACCGCGTGGAGCTGAGCGACGAGGGCGTCCCTGCACCGCTCGCGGCCGAAGAACCACCGGGCGTCCTGGTGCCGGTACGAAGCGAGCCCACGGTAGGGGCACACACCGGAAACGTTCGGCGCTTCGGCCTCGGGGTGCTCCTCCTCTTCCGCGGAGGTAGCGGCGCGGCCGCCGACCGGGTTGGCGACCGCGTGCTCCCACAGGCGCTGCCACTGGGCGAGGTCGTACAGGCCCGGGGAGACCGGCGTCGGCCGTGCACGCCGCGCTTGGGGGATCAGAATGTGCAGCACCGCGGCGAGGGCCGCGAACTGGGCAGGTACGTTCTTGGCTCGTCGCCAGTCGCTGATCCGCTGGACGGACACCCGCACGGGGCGTCCTCGTTCGTCGACCCGCTGCAGCCGGACGACCGCCTCGGCCACCTTCTTGAGGGGAGGGTTGCCGGCCTCCTTGTACAGCAGTGCGAGACGTTCCGCGAAGGCTGTGCGTGCCCCTGAGTCGGAACTCAAGGTCTCCACTCCTTACTTCCCCCGCACCTGGACATCCGGACCGGAAAACTCACCCTATCCGGCTGACCTGCGGTGACGCCGTCTTCCGGATGCCGGAACCTCCCCGGAGGGGGCCACAGCTGGCAGGATCACGACGCAGCAGCAAGCAACCGAGGCGTCGTCCGGACAGGCCACCAGCTCGGTACTCGAATTGACCAGTCCTGACGCCGCAATTTCTCGGCCAACTTCCGTCGCCGTGCGGTGACGGCCCCGTCGCCTGAACCGGGAAGACCGTGGAGCCGGCCCATCCGGACCGCTCTCGCGTCGACCGGTGATCCAGTTCCCCGATCCGCGCCGATGCGGCGCGGATCGACACAGACCGCGCCGTTCGGTACCGGTCCCCACGAGGGGAGGGACCGGTACCGATGGCGCGGAGCGGAAGCTCTGCGGGCCGGCACATGGCCGTCCGGCGGAGGAGCCCGGAGCGATCCCGGGCCACTCGCCCGGCTTTCACCCTGCTCCGGGCGGCAGCGGCACACGTTCCGGCCGGGCGCTCTCCCGCCGAACTCATGCGGGAGCATCGCGCTGCTCGCCACGCGCCGGCGGAAGCAGCAGATCTCTCTCGGGGTGCCGCTCGCCGCGCACGCCGCCCTGGACACCGAGGTCGCGTCTGGCGGCCTCGTGGAAGGCATTGATCGAGGCGAAGACCGCACGATTGCGGGCGCGCCACTCCTCCAGCGTTCCGGCCGTCCTGCCGGTGGCGTGCCAGTCGACCTCCGCCGCCACCGCGTTCAGCTCGTGAGCCGCCTCGACCACATCGTCCCCGCCGAGGAGCATGATCCGCTCGAAGGCCCGCCCCCGCAGCCGCCCGGCTTCGGCGACCTCGGCCAGCAGCTCGGCCTCGGGCTTGTCTCTCGGCCGGAGCCCTTCCCTGCTCTCGTAGAGCTGCACGGCCAGGAAGATGCACGCCCGCATCCGGTCCACGTACGACTCGTAGGCACTCAGCTTCGCCTCGTCCCACCGCGTCTGGAGCTGGTAGCGGTTGCGACTGCGCTCCATCAGGTAATTCGCCCCGAACGACGTCAGCGCGCCGAGCAGTACGGCAGCGATCGTCACGAGCTGCTCGGTGGCACCCAAGCCGTCCCCCCAGACAACTGAACCATCGTTGGTGTCCGGGGAAGCTTACGGCCGGGTACGACCGGCACGCCTCCTTCGGGTCCGCCCCCGACGCCTGCTGCGGCGAACGCCTTGCCCCCTCAACGCGCTCTCTGTACCGTCAATGAATCTGACGGATCGTCAGATCTGTCCGCAGGTGGAATCCGTGGAGAGGTCCCCATGACTGGCGAGACAAACGGCACGACCGACATTCCCCGGGTCATCAGCGTGGACGACCACGTGATCGAGCCGGCGCACCTCTTCGAGACGTGGCTACCGGCGAAATTCCGGGACCGGGGCCCCAAACCGCTGACGGCCGGTATCGGTGAGCTGGCCTACGTCGGCGGCAAGTACAAGTTCACGACCGACCCGGAGGGCCAGCAGACGGACTGGTGGCAGTACGAGGGGGACCTCTTCCCCTACAAGCGCATCATCGCCGCCGTCGGCTTCTCCCGGGACGAGATGACCCTCGACGGGATCACCCGCGAACAGATGCGTCGTGGCTGCTGGGATCCCAAGGCGCGCCTGGCGGACATGGACGTCAACCACGTCGAGGCGTCGCTCTGCTTCCCGACGTTCCCCAGGTTCTGTGGCCAGACGTTCGCCGAGGCGCGCGACAAGGAGGTGGGCCTGGCCTGCGTGCGCGCGTACAACGACTGGATGGTGGAGGAGTGGTGCGGCGACAGCGGCGGGCGGCTCATCCCGCTCTGCCTCATCCCCCTCTGGGATGTGGACCTGGCGGTTCAGGAGATCCGGCGGAACGCGGCGCGCGGGGTGCGTGCCGTGACGTTCAGCGAGATCCCCACGTATCTCGGGCTGCCGTCCATCCACAGCGGTTACTGGGACCCTTTCTTCGCGGAGTGTGAGGCCACCGGAACGGTGGTGTGCATGCACATCGGGTCCAGTTCGCAGATGCCGGCCGCGTCCCCCGACGCCCCGCCGGCCGTCCAGGCGTCGCTGAGCTTCAACAACGCCATGGCCTCGATGATGGACTTCCTCTTCAGCGGCGTGCTGGTGAAATTCCCGCGCCTCAAGCTCGCGTACGCCGAAGGGCAGATGGGGTGGATTCCGTACGCCCTGGAGCGCGCGGACGACGTCTGGGAGGAGCACCGGGCCTGGGGCGGAGTACGTGACCTGATCCCGGAGCCCCCGTCGACGTACTACTACCGGCAGATCTTCTGCTGCTTCTTCCGGGACAAGCACGGTGTGGACGCCATCGATGTGGTCGGTGTCGACAACGCGACCTTCGAGACCGACTATCCGCACGTCGACTCCACCTGGCCGCACACCAAGAAGGTCGCGGCGGAACACGTCGCCGGTCTCTCTCCGGAGGTGACCTACAAGCTCCTGCGCGGCAACGCGATCCGCATGCTCGATCTGGACTTCGACAAGGCACGCTGACGCGAAAGGCCGTACCGCCGCGCGTCGGTACGGCCCTTCTGCGGGCGCAGGCGCCCTGCGTCATCGTCGTCCCCGGTCAATCGCGCGATCACCTACGAGGTACCGGCCGATCGCCCGTAGGCTGGATGCGGGACGACATTGTTCGAGGTCGAGGAGCTGCCGTGTCCAACGCCGCCAGGGAGATCGGCCTCGATCTCACCCGTTGGTATGTCCGTTACGGGCCCGGGGCCGTCGGCAAGGCGGCGGTCGTCGAGAACTTCCTCAACGCCGGCCTGAGGGACCACCCGCGGTTACGCCGGGCCAGGACCCGCTTCGGCGCGACGTTCCTCACCGACACCCAGGACCTGATCCAGCGCTACCTCTACGAGTTCGGTGTCTGGGAGCCGCACCTGACGCACTGGCTGGAGGCCCGGCTCAAGCCCGGGGACGTGTTCATCGATGCCGGGGCGAACATCGGGTACTACAGCGTGCTGGCGTCGAAGCTCGTCGGGACGGCGGGCGGTGTGGTCGCGATCGAGGCATCGCCTGACTTCCACCGCAGGCTGACCACGCATGCGCGCATGAACGGCTGCACCAACGTCCGTGCCGTCCGTGCCGCCCTCTCGGACCGGGAGAGGAAGGTCAGGTTCGTCCTGGCCAGCTCGCGCAACATGGGCGCGAACAGCGTCGTCCCGTACGACGGAGTGGCGGAATCCACGTTCGAGACGGTCGCCGTGCCCTTGCCCGAAGTCGTCACGGAGGAGGAGATCGCCCGCGCACGGGTGATCAAAATCGACGTCGAAGGGGCGGAGGGGGCGGTCCTCCGGGGGCTGGCGCCGATGCTCGGCCGGCTCCGGCCCGATGCGGAGCTGGCCATCGAGGTCACCCCGCAGAGGATGGGGGAGTTGGGCGACTCCGTCGAGGAGTTGCTGGAGACACTGAAGTTTCACGGCTTCCACACCTACCAGCTGCCCAACGACTACACCGCCCGCAACTACCCTGCCTCCCGGACCGGGGAGCCCAGGGCAGCCCGTCGCTGTCGGCAGCCCATCGTCGAGGAGAGCGAACTCATCTTCTCCCGTACGGACGCGGAGACACTCCCCTGAGGCCCTCCTGATCCCGGGGCCCCCTTCCGAGGTCCATCCCGCTTCGCGTCCACGGGATCGACCAGCCCTCCCCGGGCCCTACGATCCGCCGAAGCGCCAGCCCTCCATCGAGGCCAGCATCCGGGCACGAGTCGCGATCACCGAGAACCGTGCCTCCCGCTCGACCTCATCCGCATGCGCAGGCTGGCTGGTCACCTGTCCCGGCCACTTCCGGTAGAGCAGCCCGGTCTCGGCGGAGAACCAGCCGCGGCTGACCGCGCTCAGGGCCAGCAGCAGTCCGGTGTCCTCGGAGGCCGGCAGGGCCATCCAGCCGCCGAGGGCCAGCAGCAGGTCCCGGCGTACGAAGAGGGTGGCCGGGTGCACCTGGGCGCGGTAGCCGTGGTCCAGCCAGTGCTGGAGGACGGTGCCACGGTCGATCGGGCCCTGGGGAGGGTCCTGGTCGAAACCGACGGTGGACCCGTCAGGCAGGTAGTCGAGCACGCGGGACGTCGCCCACCCGACCGCCGGATCGTCCGTCAGCGCCCTGAGGTCCCGGGCGAGCGCACCGGGCGCGAGCATGTCGTCCGCGTCGAGCACCTTGACGTACTCGCCCTCGGCCCGTGACAGGCCGACCGTGCGCGCCATCGCCGCACGGCCCTGGCGGCCCTGGCCGAAGCTGATCCGAGGGTCCTCGGGTACGTGCGGCGCGACCTCTTGCGTCTCGCCGTCCTCCTGGATGACCCACTGCCAGTCCCAGCCGGCCAGCAACTCCTGGGCCAGGAGCGACTTGTAGGCGTCGGCGAGGTAGGGGGCGGACGGCGGGTGGACGGCCGTGATCACCGTGATGAGGTGCGTCACCGTCACCACCTGGCCAGCGGGGTCGTGAAGACCAATTCGGTGCGGTCCCCGGGGATCACCAGGTCGGATACCTCCACCACCCGCCCGGTGGTCCCGACGGAGAGCTTTCGGAGTTGGATCACGGAGACACCCTTCTGGAGGCCGAGTTCCTCGGCCTCCTCTGCTGTGGGAGGCCGGGCCGTTATGCGCTCGACGATGCGGTCCAGCTCGATGCCCACCGTGAGCAGCTGGCTCTGTGTGCCGCCGGGCCAGGGCTCCTTGGTCTCGTCGAGGAGATCGGGATTGCGCGCGACCAGGTCGTGGACCAGATGCGAGGTGATGAGGTTGAACGGCGCGTCCTCGTCACGGTGGAAGGTGCGGTAGCTGCGCCGCAGCAGTGTCGTGCCCACGGCCACGGCGAAGGCCGCCGCCAGGCCGGCGTCGGCCTCCGCCGTCCGGTATTCGGCCTTGAAGGCGAGATCGGAGGGGGTGAGGCCGGTGTCATGCTCGGTGGACCCGGTCTTCAGACGCTCGGTCTCCACCAGCCGCGCACGGTCCTTCTCCCACTGATGGCGCTCGTTCGAGCGCTCCACCCGCTGCCGCTGCTCGCGGACGAAGTTGCCGACACCGTGCCGTTTGTCGATGAGCCCCTCGGCCAGCAGCTCGGCCAGCGCGTCGCGCATCGTCGGCACACTGGTCCGGTACTGCTGCGCGAGAGTCGTCTCGGCCGGCAGGCGCTCGCCCGGCTTCAGCCGGCCCGCACGGATGGCCTGACGCAGCGCGTCCGCGATCCGCTCGTACTTCTTGGCCATGCGGTGCTCACCGTCCCTGCTCGTCGAACGGGCCCAGGGTAAGTCCTCAAGAGGAGTTTACGACAGGGGAGCGCTGCGGCAAGCGGGCCGCTCGGGAAGGCCGCCCGGCCGGCGTTCCGCGCCCGTGCGGGGAGGGTGCTCGCCCATATGGCAAACGGAAAGACGAACAGCTGCATTGCGTCGGAAGTCAAAACAACTGTGTCGGCGGTGCTCAGTGGCACCGCCGACACAGCCTGTGTCCCTCAACGCCCACCTATGGGTCGTCGCCCCTCAGGAAGGGGTGGCCGGCTCGCAGGGATCGGAAACGTTGACGCGAGATGCCAAGGACGCTACCGCTCTGATCCTTCTTGCACGCTCTTTCCGCGACCGCCCGGCATCTTGTTGATGGCGTAGGCATACATTCCGGCAAGGACGAACGTCGCCAGATACTGGGCCCAAGTGACCTCGACGAGCACCCTGTTCGCCGCGATGAGCAGACCGGCCCAGAAAACAGTGAATACGATCTTGGCCATCAGATGGTCCAATCTCTCAGGCGAGCGAGGAGAGGCAGCCGGTGGCTCCGGCGACGACGGTCTTGCTCGCGATGTCCTTGGCCACGTCCTTGCTGACGTACCGGCCCACGACCAGTGCGCCGGCCCCACCGATCGCCCCCTTGATCAGGCAGTTCTTCACCATCTTCAGCATCTTGGTGTGGTGCATCAGGTAGGCGCAGTCGTCCTTGCTCTTCGACATGATGCACATCGAACGAGCCTCTTCGATGGGGTTCACCATGCGGGACTCAACGGCGGGTCGCGGGCTCGAATCGGCGTATGCCACACCGGTGCCACCGGCGAGGACGACTCCTCCCAGCATGACGGCGGACATCGCACCGGAGACAATGCTCTTCATTGAATTTTCCCCCAATTCAACTTTCATTCGGCACGGCATGGGTCAGATGCCGCGCTCTTTTGCCGTCAACAAACGTACTGGTTGGTAGCCGTCCATGGAAGCCGAGTTGAGCGGACCTTGAGCTTGACGTTCCGTGAAACTCGTGTGTGCTGTTACATGTTGGCGTTTCGGTTGACTGATATCGCAATGTCCGACATCAAGAGTGCGGGCAGTGAAGTGAAAGGAGAGGGGCCTGCATCCAACTCTGCGCGTATTGAGGGAAGTTCGCGTCTCGCAATTGCGACTGTTCCCTGTCCCGCCGAGCCGGCCGACGCCGTGGGGGGCGTCGTCGCGTATGGCGCGGAGTGTTCGCCGGTGGCGGATCGACGTGCGCAAGACGTGCCCCTGAGAGTGCGTCAGGATGCGCTGGATCCATCGGCATCCGACCCGGCTCCACGGGTCGAGGACGTGGCGAGTCCCGCTCCGCACTCCGCATGGGTGAACAGCTCGGGAACGATCGTGGACGCCGGTGAGCACGGCGTGAACAGCCCGGGGCGGTCTTCGGGCGACGGACCCGCGCCGCCGAAAGTGGCCCAACGCCCCGTGTTTGACTGCCCGTACCGGGGCGTCGCCGCATGTTCCGGCGCACGGCAGCGCATTCGGGGGGCGCCCACGCTCCTTGTGTTTCCGGCCTGTCACAATTCACGTGTACGTCGAACCATTTCCGGATCGGACACGTGATCACCAGTGACACATTTATGCCGTACGCCCCGGGGAGATTCATGACGCGCAGATGGTCACTCATCACCACCATCGCCGTACTGGCCGTCGCGCTGGCCTTCGTTGCCGTCCAGCTGGTGCGCGGTCAGGGTTCCGGTGAGCAGCAGGACGGGGCGAATCCGGCCTCGTCGAGTCCGGGCACCAACGCCGAGTCGCTGCGCGGCGTCGGGTGGTGGCCCCTGCACCGGTCCGGTACAGCGAAGGCGGGTGAGCACGACGCCGTCGTCAACGGCGGCGCAAATTGGACCGACGGCCCAGAGGGCGGCGCCCTTCAACTGGACGGCACCAGCGGATACGCGGACACCGGCTCAATGATCGACACCGCAGGCGAGGACTACTCGGTCGCCGCACGGGTCCGGCTCACCTCCGAGGACCTGGGCGGCTTCCACACCGCGCTGTCCCAGGACGGCGACCAGATCAGCGCGTTCTTCCTCCAGTACTCCGGCCAGGACCGGAACTTCGCCTTCAGTTTCTCCGGTGCCCGTACCGTCGCGGAGAAGACCGAGCAGCCGCAGCCCGGCCGCTGGTACCACCTCACCGGCACGTACCGCCAGAAGGACCACCGGATGCAGCTCTACGTGGACGGGCAACTGGCGGGAAGCAGGACGGCCGCCAGCACGGTGAAGCCCACCGGGCCCGTGGTGATCGGCCGCGGCAAGTTCGGCGGGAAGGCGGCCGACCACTGGCAGGGCGACATCGCCGACGTGCACGTCTACGACCGGGAACTGACGCCCGGCGAGGTGGAATCGCTCTCCTCCCACGAACCGGAATGACGGCGGGCGCCGACGCCCGCCACGGCGGGCGTCGGCCGCCACCGGCGGGCCGCGCACCGAGCGAGCCGGGACGTGCAACGGAGCACGGCCCGGCCGCACACCGTGCCCTGACGGCACGCGCCCCGGAGGAAGCACCGCAGAGGTCGGAACGACAGTGGTGCCGGGGCGTGTTCACCGCCGCCGAGTGCCCGCGGACTCGCCGCGCGGAGCGTACGACCGCTCGCGGCGGCGCCCCGCCGGCGGTCCCGCAGCCGGCTGAACCCGTCTTCCCCACAGACGACCGGAGAGGAAAAGGCCTTGACGGCCAGTGCTTCGACCGAAGACCGAATACCCGGCCCCCCTACCGCGGAACTCCGACCGGACGAGTTCCTCAGAGCCCTCTACCAGTTCCACGGCACCGCGTTGCTGCAGTTCGCCGCACGGCGGCTCGAGGGCGACTGGCACCGTGCCGAGGACGTCCTCCAGGAAGTCGCGATCCGCGCCTGGCGCCACGCAGGGGAGCTCGACCCGACCGCGGATTCGGTGCGGCCGTGGCTGTTCACCGTGCTGCGCAACCTCGTCATCGACGGTCACCGGGCCCGCCAGGCCAGACCACCGGAGACCGGCGACCCGGAACTCGCCCACCTGCCGGTGTCCGACGGCGTGGACCACATCCTCACCTCCCAGGTGCTCATCGACGCGTTGCGCGACCTGCGGCCGCCGCAACGCGAGGTCCTGATGCACGTGCACTACCTGGGGCGCAGCGTCAACCAGACGGCCAAGGTCCTCGGCGTGCCGCCGGGCACGGTCAAGTCGCGGACGTACTACGCCGCCCGCGCCCTGCGGGAGGCGCTGCACAGCCGCGGGCTGCACGCGGACGGCCGCGACCGTGACGCCGGATGAGACTCACGCGAAACGCCCCGCGTGCCGGGTGATCTCCAGGCCGAGCGGCCCGGTGTCGAGCGATCCGCCCGCACCGGCCTGCCAGCGCCACCCCGCCGGCGCGTCGCCCAGCACCAGCAGCGCGTCGCCGCGCCGCAGGCCGTCCAACGCCCCCTCGCGCCGCGGGAGCTGTGAGGCGTCCACGACGAACAGGTGCGGCGCCTCGCCCCGTACCGCGATCCGGCTGCTGCCCTCGATCAGCCGGAAGATCTGGGTGACGTCGGACGCCCCGGGCTCCGGCTCTCCCGGGCCCGCCGAAGCCGCCCTGGCGAATGCCTCCTCCAGGCTGGCCGCGGTGTGCAGCCGCGAGGTCCGCGGGATGTCGCCGGCAATGAGCCCGTCGCCGGCCAGGGATCCCACGAGGGTGACCTCGGCGAGTGCCCCCACCGGGCTGGAGAGCGTCTCGGTGACGACGGCCCGCGCCAGGCTGCGCACCTCTTCGGCCGGGCCCGCAACGGAGACCGGCCCCGCCGCCCGGGAGAGGTCGACAAGGACCCGGTCGGCGCCGTCCAGCCCCACCGTCACCGTCAGCGCGTACGGCAGGGCCGGTTCGCCCTCCGGACCGGGGCGGTGCAGGTTGTCGGGCGAGATCGTCCAGCGCTCGCCGTCCGCCTCGGCGGTCCAGGGCGCGGGGGCGGCCGCCTCCGCCCCGGCCAGCAGCAGACCGAGCCGTTCCTCGGAGTAGACGACGGCGTACAGGTCGGGCAGCGAGCGGCCGGAGCGCACGCATTCGCCCGTCAGCCGGCGCAGGCCCGCGTCGACCACGTCCAGCGCCTCCCGTCCCATGACGGCGGCCGAGGCGGAAGCGGGCTTCGGCGGGCGGGGCCGCCGCTCGGTGACGACCAGCGCGGCCACCGCCCCGATCAGCGCCAGCCCCAGCACCACGGCCAGGACGTACCAGATCATCTTCTGACTCCTTGTCGGGACGTCCCGGCGGCGGAGCCGGGACGGTCGAGCGCGGGGGCGGCACCGCGGCTCGGTCGCGGCGCATGCACCCGAAGGCCACTACGGGGCGCGGACGCGGACGGTTCACCGGCGCGTCCGTGAACCATCCGCGGGCGCGCCCCGTAGGTCCCGTCAGTGGCACGGGAGCCGCCGAGTACGGCTCCCGCGGCCCCCGCATTCACGCCGGCTGGAGGACGTTTCGTGTCGTTGATGTTGACCGTTGTCGAGGGGAGCGGTGACGCGTTCGACGTCCACCTCGACACCGACCCCGACACGCCCCTGGGCGCCGTCGCGGAGGCGCTGGCCGGGGCGGGTGGCGTCCACCGGCCGCCGGAGGGCCTCGGCCTGTACGTCGGCGACCGACTGCTGCCCGCGGACATGCGGCTGCGGGACTCGCCGCTGCACCATGCGGCCATCGTCGGCCTGGGACGCCCGGCGGGCACCTCGTCGGCCGAACCGGACGGGCTGGTGGAGATCCGCGCGGTCGGCGGGGCCGGGGCGGGCGCGGTGCACCGGCTCGACATCGGCGAGTACCGGATCGGCCTGGCCCACGACGGGACCGCCCAGGTGCTGCGCACCGTACCGGCCCGCCCGTTCGCCGTGCTGACGGTGGGCCCCGGAGGGCGCTGCCGCGTGGCGCCCGACGCCTCAGCGCCGGACGGCGACGCCCCGCAGCTGGACCGCGAGGACCTCGCCGAGGCCACCGCCTGGCCGGCCGGCGCACAGCTCGCTCTACCGGGGTCTGGCGGATGCCTGCTCGAACTCGCCCTCCCGCAGCGGCCGGACGCCGCCGTGCAGCCGTCGGAGGACGGCACCGGCTGGGACTACAACCGGCCGCCGCGGCTGCGGCCGGCCGAGAACGCCACCCGCTTCACCCTGCCCACGCCGCCCGGGACGCCCCCCGCCCGGCCGCTGCCGTGGATCACCGCCCTGGCGCCGCTGGTGATGGCGGTGGCCGGTGCACTGGTCTTCGGCCGCATGTCGATGCTGCTGTTCGGGCTGCTCTCGCCGGTCGCGATCGTCGGCAACTACATCATGAGCCGGCGTACCGGCCGTGAGTCCCACTCGGGCGCGGTCGCCGCGTACGAGGAGAAGAAGGCACGCATCGAGGGCGACGCGGAGCAGGCCCTCGCGGCCGAACGCACCGCCCGGCGCCGTGGCTTCCCCGACCCGGCCGAGGTGGTCCTGACCGCCGTCGGCCCCCGGCGCCGCCTGTGGGAACGCCGCACCTCGGACGCCGACTTCCTGGAACTGCGTATCGGGACCGCCGATATGCCGTCCGATGTGGTGCTCCACGACCCGACCAAGGACGAACACCGCCGCCAGGACCCGTGGACCGCGTACGACGTCCCGGTGACGGTGCCGCTGCGCGAGCACGACGTCCTGGGCATCGCGGGCGAGGGCCCGACCGCGCGCGCCGTGGCACGCTGGGCGGTCGCCCAGGCCGCCGTCCTGCACAGCCCCCGTGACCTCCAGATCCACCTGCTGACGACCGGCGGCCCGGGCCGGGACGGCTGGTCCTGGCTGCGCTGGCTTCCGCACGTGCGGAAGAAGTCCGGCGACACCCCGGCCAGCATCGGCTACGGCACGGAGACCTGCGCCCGGCGGGTCGCCGAACTGACCGCGCTGATCGCCGAGCGCGCCGGAGCGGACCGGCGGAACCGGCCCGCCGGACCGGACGTGCTCGTCGTCCTCGACGGGGCCCGCAGGCTGCGTTCGCTGCCCGGCGTGGCGCAGATCCTGCGCGACGGACCGGCCGTCGGCGTCCGCGCGGTCTGCCTGGACGCCGAGGAGCGGCTGCTGCCCGAGGAGTGCCACGCCGTCGTCGTCGAGGAGCCCGGCGGCACCGTGCGGGTGGGACGCTCCGGGAGGGGCACCGTCGGGAGCATCCGGCCCGACGCGGTGTCCCTGGACTGGTGCCGCTCGCTGGCCCGTGCGATGGGCCCGCTGCGGGACCCGGGCGGCGCCGACGAGGAGGCCGCGGTGCTCCCCGGTTCCGCGCGGCTGCTCGACGTCCTCGCCCTCGACCCGCCGCAGGCCGCCGGTATCCGGGCGCGCTGGGCGGCCGGGGGCCGCTCGACCCGGGCGGCCGTCGGCGTCTCCCTGGACGGCCCGTTCTTCCTGGACCTCAAGCGCGACGGCCCCCACGGGCTGGTCGCCGGCACCACCGGCTCCGGCAAGTCCGAACTCCTCCAGACGCTGGTCGCCTCGCTCGCGGTCGCGAACCGTCCGGACGCGATGACGTTCGTCCTCGTCGACTACAAGGGCGGCTCCGCGTTCAAGGACTGCGTGGACCTGCCGCACACCGTCGGTATGGTCACCGACCTCGACGCCCACCTCGTCGAGCGGGCGCTGGTGTCGCTGACGGCGGAACTGACCCGGCGCGAGCACATCCTCGCCGCGGCCGGCGCCAAGGACATCGAGGACTATGTCGAGCTGCTGGAGCGGAACCCGGAGCGCCACACCCCGATGCCCCGGCTGCTCATCGTCATCGACGAGTTCGCCTCGATGGTGCGTGACCTGCCGGACTTCGTGAAGGGCCTGGTCAACATCGCGCAGCGGGGCCGCAGCCTCGGCATCCACCTGATCCTGGCGACGCAGCGCCCCAGCGGCGTCGTCTCCTCGGAGATCCGCGCCAACACCAACCTGCGCATCGCGCTGCGGGTGACGGACTCCGGCGAGAGCCAGGACGTCATCAACTCCCCGGAGGCCGCCGGGATCTCGCAGAGCAACCCCGGCCGCGCCTACGTGCGCTTCGGCCAGAACTCGCTGGTGCCGTTCCAGTCCGGACGGGTCGGCGGACGCCGGCCCGGCGCCGCGGCGACCTCGCTGCCGGCGCCCTGGGCGGTGGCGGTCGGCTGGGAGCGGCTCGGCGAGCCGCTGCCGGCACGGCCCCGCGCCGCGGCCGCCCCCGCCGAGGTGGAGACCGACCTCACCGGACTCGTCACGGCGATCCGTGAAGCGGACCGGGAAATGGGCATCCCCGAGCAGCACAGCCCCTGGCTCCCGCCGCTGCCCGAGGTCCTGACCACCGGCGAACTGCCGCAGCCCCCGCCGTCGGACTACGACCTCGCGCCCGTCGCGTACGGCGTGGTGGACCTGCCCGCACAACAGGCCCGGCTCCCCCTGGTGCTGGACCCCGCGACGCTCGGGCACCTGCACATCATCGGCTCGCCCCGGCAGGGCCGGTCGCAGACGCTGCGCACGCTCGCCGGCATGCTGGCCTACACCCACTCCCCGGACCGGCTGCACATGTACGGCATCGACTGCGGCAACGGCGCGCTGCTGGCCATGGAGGGGCTGCCGCACTGCGGCGCCGTCACCCAGCGCACCCAGCCCGACCGGGTGGCCCGGCTGCTCGCCCGGCTCACGGCGGAACTCACCCGTCGCCAGGAGATGCTCGCCGCCCGCGGCAGCGCCGATCTGCCCGAGCTCCGCCGCGCCCTGCCGGAGGACGAACGGCCGCCCCACATCGTGCTGTTCATCGACCGGTGGGAGGTCTTCGACAAGCAGCTCGGCGAGTACGACGCCGGGAACCTGCTGAGCTCCGTGCTGAACCTGCTCCGGGACGGCGCGAGCGCCGGCATCCACCTGGTGATGACCGGCGACCGGGCGCTGTTCTCCAGCCGGGTCAACGGCTCCACCGAGGACAAGCTCGTGCTGAAGCTGAACGAGAAGTCCGAGTACGGGATGATCGGCATCACCCAGCGCAACGTGCCCGACGAGATCCCGCCGGGCCGGGCGTTCCGCGCCGCGGACAAGGCAGAGGTGCAGATCGCGCTCCTCACGGAGAACCCGGAGGGCCAGGCGCAGGCCGCGGCGCTCCAGCAGATCGGCGAGTACTGCCGGCAGCGGTCGGCTCACCTGCCTGCCGCCACCCGGCCGTTCCGTGTCGACGTCCTGCCGGACCGGCTCTCCTTCGAGGAGGCGGCCCGGTACGTGCCGCGCCCGGTGCCGTCCGCGCGCTGGGCCCTGTCCGGCGTCGGTGGCGACGAACTCAGCGCGTACGGACCGGACTTCGCCATCACGTCGACCTTCCTCGTGGCCGGCCCCGCCCGCTCGGGACGCAGCACCGTCCTGTCGACGCTGGCGCTGTCGCTGCTGGCGACCGGGGTCCCGGTCGTCGTCGGCGCGCCCGCCAGGTCGCCGCTGCGCAACCTGGCCGGACGGCCCGGGGTCCTCGCGGTGTTCGACGAGTCCGACATCGACCCTCTGGCCCTGGAACAGACGCTCTCCGAGGCCCCGGACGGGGCCGTGGTGATCCTCGATGACGCCGACCTGCTGCTGAAGTCGAAGGCCGAGCCCGTCCTCACGCAGATCGCCAAGACCGGTGCCGAGACCGGCCGGGGCCTGGTGATCGCCGGGCAGACCGAGCGGCTCTCCTCCGGCTTCTCCGGCTGGCACACCGAGGCCCGCCGCAACCGGTGCGGACTGCTGCTGAAGCCGCAGAACATGAGCGACGGCGAGCTGATCGGCGTCAAGATCCCCCGCAGCCGTCTGGGCGCGACCCGCCCGGGGCGGGCGATCCTGCACCTGGGTGACGGCGTGCTGCGGACCGTGCAGGTGCCGGAGACGGTGCTGCCGCCGGCCGGGGACTGACCGCTCGTACGGACGCGTTGAGGGCCCCCGTCGATATCGGCGGGGGCCCTCAGGCGTGGATGGCGGGAGCCCTCACGCCGGTGCCGTTTTCACCTTGCCGCCGTCCGCCTTGCCGAAGGCGTCGACGATCGAGTAGATGAAGCCGCCGACGCTGAGGATGAGCCCGATCCCGCTGATGACGGCGTCCAGCTTCGACAAGGGCTGCGGTGGGATGTGCGTGATGGTCTCGATGACTTCCCCGATGCCGTTGAGCACGTCGAACTCGATCGACGCCGCCTCCGCGGTCGGCATGAACCAGAACAGGTTCCTGAACCATTGTCCGAGGCCGACTTTGCCGATGGCGCTGATGCCCTTGCCGATCGCGAGGGCGAACCCGCCCAGGACGACCCCCACGACTCCGGTGACGATGCCGAAGACATCCCATTCCCCGGTTTGCGCCCCCTTGACGATCGACATGACCACCGCCCCGACTCCGAGGAGGACGGAGAGACCGCCGATCACCAGACCGAGAGGACCGGTGACGATCATCGCGACGACGCCGAGAATGGCGCCGACGACGGAGAACGCCAGATTGATCCAGTCCCCAATTTTCTCCCACCAGGACTTCGCGGTGACCGCCTCGTCCTCGGCATCCTGCAACTCCCGCTTGGCCAGGGCCGCGTCGGAGGTACGGAGTTCCTGCGCGTCGACGGCCAGCAGCCGGGCGGCCTCCAGCTCCGCCTCAGCCGCCTCGACGGACTGCGCGGCCTCGTTGTCCGCCTGCTGCGCGTCGGCCAATGCGCGCCGGGCGCTGCTGCGGGCCGCCTCGTCGTCGGGGGGCGGGGCCTCCGCGTTGTCGAGGCTCTTCACGTGGGCGCTCGCCGCGGAGGCCACCTCGGTGGCCGAATCCAGCCGTTGCTTCGCGTCGCGGCCCTTGTCCAGCGCCCGGTCCGCCTGGTCCTGGCTCTCCCGCAGGCGGGTGGCGTACTTCGCGACCGCGTCGGCGGCCGCCTCGTAGGACGAGTGGAGCTTGCCCACCTGCTTGGGCAGTTCGCTGAGCTGGGTCCGCAGCGCCTCCATGGACTTGCCCTCACCGAGCTCGTCGGAGTCCAGCCGGGAGACGACGGAGTGGGCGGACTCGGCGTCGTGGGAGATCGACCGGTATTCCGAGGCGAGTTGCTCAAGAATCTCGGGGTCGCCGGGTGTCGGGTCCTCCGAGAAGCCGAACACCGTTTCCCAGTCGGCCTGCGGTGGCCGTGCCATGTCCCGACCTCACTTCCCGTTCTCGGTGCCGGCGTCGGCGTTTTGCGGAGGGTCCTCGGAGTCGTGGAACCGGAAGGTCGCGGCGATGGCGTCGAACACCTCGAAGAACTTCTCGGCCATGTTGATGTTGGGGGTCGTACTGACGAGCACCATCAGGTCCCGGCTCGACGGCACGGGGATCACGACCTGGTGCACGGCGGTGCGGACGAGGGCCGGCCCTTTGTGGTCGAAGTCCTCGAGCGAGGTCATCCGCCCCACGCTGCCCACCTCGGGCAGCTCCATGATGTGGACGCGGTTCAGCTCCGAACCCCGCCCGGGAGACGTCCTGTTGACGTGAATGCCGCCGGCCAGCATCAGGTCCGCCAGGTCCGTCGACTCGCCCTCGGGGATACGGGTCCGCAGCACCATGGCCGTGGCCGAGAGCGGGCTGCTGTCCGAGAGGAACGCGATCAGGGAGCCGACCTGCAGAGCGCCCTGCGCGTATGCCTCGCGGGCGCTCTTGCGGGTGTTCCGGATCAGCTCGTCCACCAGCTCGCGCGGCACCTCCTTGCCCTTCGCCCGCATGCTCTCCGCCTGCTCCTCGATACGGCGCCGGAGGGCGACGTCCCTGGTGTGCGGGTCCAGGTCGAGGTGGGACCAGGTGGATGGGTAGCGCAGCGTGTAGCGCGCGGGTGCGCCCGGCGGCCGCTGGTCGGAGATCAACAGTCGCTGCTGACCGTTGCCGTCCGTGGTCTCATTTGGATTCATCCAGGGCCTTCCCAGCCTCTTCGTCCGTGCCGGTGAAGTTGTCGACGATGCCCTGCGCGGCCTCCTTGAACGTGTCCACGTTCTCCTGGACCCGTTCGTGGCCGGCCGACCAGGCGCCGTCGAAGCCGTTGACGGCCGAGATCAGACCGGAGTCGCCCACATCGTCCTCCGAACCGACATTGCTCAACTTCGCCGTCTTGTCGATCCGTTGGCGGATGTCTTGCAGTGCGTCCATGGTGTCGGTGAGTTCGTCCACCGGTATGCGAATGCGTGACATGACGCCCCTTTCTCTCCTCGCACCGGCCGTGGGGGGGGGGGGGGGGGGGGGGGGCGGCCGCCGCGGGGGGGGGGGGGGGGGGGGGGGGGGGGGCCGGGGGGGGGGGGGGGGGGGGGGGGGGCGGGGCGGGCCCCCCCCCCCCCGGGGGGGGGGGGGGGGCCCGGGGGGGGGGGCGGCGGGGCGGGCAGTCGCCGGCGGGCGGAGTGGCGCCG
>NZ_JBICZL010000040.1:0-25709 GCF_043201875.1 Streptomyces sp. NPDC048248 | reverse complement strand
AGTCGCTGATGCCGCTGCGGCTGGCGCGGTACGGCGTACCGCTGGCCAGGACCGCCCCCGCCGGCCTCGCCGCGGCCGGCATCGCACCGGCGGCCCTGACGCCCGCGGGCACGGCAGCGGAGGACCGGGCCGCGCCCGTCCCGCCGGTGGCCCCCGGGCCGGGCGACACTGTGGGCCCACCGCACGAGACGCCCGCCGCTCTCACCGGCCCGACGAATCCCGAGGCAGCGCCGCCGCACCCCGCGGCCGCCGCCGAGCCGGAGATCAGCCACGCGCTGTCCGAGGAACCCCCCGCGCCCGAGGCCGGACAGGACGCCGCGGCACCGCAGTTGACCGTTCCGGTGGGCCCGGGCCGCAGCCGTCCGCTGGGCAGTGCCGGCGGTGTGCTGCCGATCCCCGAGCAGCGCGGCGGCGGGCCGGTGGACGAGGCCGGGCCCGTGCCCGCCGCGGCGCCCGAACCCGAGGCATACGCCGAGCCGGCCGATCCGGCCACCGGCTTCGCCCCTGATCCCGGGCAGCTGCCGCCGCTCAGCACGCTGCCGGACGACATCCCGCGGGACGAGGCGTACTTCACGGCCTATCGCGCCTACGTCGCGGAGAAGAACGGGTTCCCCGACTCCCGGCAGTTCGGCCGCTATCTCCTGGACTTCTACGGCGTGACCGGCCGGGACGGCGGCCCGCTGTCCGAGGGCTATCTGCGGGGGTTCGTACGGGACTTCCGCCTGCGGCTCCGTATGGAGATGGAGACCGAGCACATTCCGTAGCCGGCGCGCGGCCCGGCCGGTCGCCACCGGTGCCGACCGGCCCTAGACAGCCTCGCTCCCCGACCGCGCCTTCTTGCGCTTCTTGTCCGTCTCCTCCCAGGCGATCAGCGCGGCGCCGACCGCGAAGACACCGACGTAGGCGACCGACGGCAGCGCGAACCAGTGGGGCAGCAGACCCCAGGCGCCGTCGAAGAACACCTGGCCGATGAAGCCCAGAGCCCCCTGAAGCATGACGATGAAGCCGAAGAAACCTCTCATGCCTCCAGCGTGACGGGCCCGGCCCCAAGGATCCTCCTCCCTGGGGCCGAACCCGTGTCACTCCGAAGTCGCAGTCGCGCGCGGGGCCCTACGCCTCACGTCCGGCGCCGCCGCCCGCGATGTCAGCCGCCGAGCAGCTTGCGCACCCGGTCCGCGCCGACCGCCAGCAGCAGGGTGGGCAGCCGCGGCCCGGTCTCCCGGCTGACCAGCAGCTTGTAGAGCAGCGCGAAGAACTGCCGCTGGGCGACCTTCAGCTCCGGCGTGGGCTTGGCGTCCGGTGCGAGGCCCGCACGGATCTTCGGGACGCCGTAGACCAGCGCGGTCAGGCCGTCCAGGGACCAGTGCTCGTCGAGCCCGTCGAGGAGCAGCCGCGTCGAGGCGCGCGCCTCGTCGTCGAGGGAGCCGAGCAGCTCCTCGTCCGGCTCGTCCCGCACGATGGTGCGCTGCTCGGCCGGGACCTGGGTGGTGATCCAGTACTCGGCCTTGTCGAGCCGCGGCCGGGTCTCCTCCAGCGAGGTCACCGGGTTCTCCGGGTCGAGTTCGCCGAGGATGCGCAGCGTCTGCTCGTCGTGGCCCGCGGTGATGTCCATGACCGAGGCCAGGGTGCGGTAGGGCAGCGGACGGGGCGTCCTGGGCAGCTCGCCCGCGGCGGTGCCGATGGCGCGGGCGTATGCCGCGGCGTCGGCCGGCTGCACCGTGCCGTCCGCGATCTTCCGCTCCAGGGCGTCCCACTCGTCGTACAGCCGCTGGATCTCCTGGTCGAAGGCGATCTTGAAGGACTGGTTGGGGCGGCGGCGGGCGTACAGCCAGCGCAGCAGGGGCGCCTCCATGATCTTCAGGGCGTCGCCCGGGGTGGGCACACCGCCCTTGGAGGACGACATCTTGGCCATGCCGCTGATGCCGACGAAGGCGTACATCGGGCCGATCGGCTGATCGGCGCCGAAGATCTCGCGCACGATCTGGCCGCCGACGACGAACGACGAGCCGGGCGAGCTGTGGTCGACGCCGCTGGGCTCGAAGACGACGCCCTCGTAGGCCCAGCGCATCGGCCAGTCGACCTTCCAGACCAGCTTGCCGTGGTCGAACTCCCGCAGCACGACGGTCTCGGCGTGGCCGCACGCGGTGCAGTGGTAGGCCAGCTCGGTGCTCTCGTCGTCGTAGGAGGTGACCGTGGTCAGGTCCTTCTCGCAGACCGTGCAGTAGGGCTTGTACGGGAAGTAGCCCGCGCCGCCCGCGCTGCCGTCGTCCTCGCTCGCAGCGCCGGAGCCCTCCGCGGCCTCCAGCTCGGCCTCGTCGACCGGCTTCTGCTGCTTCTGGCCCTGCTTCTTGGGGGCGCCGGTCGCCTTGTCCTTGGTGCGGTAGCGGTCCAGGACGCCGTCGATCTCCCCGCGGTGCTTCATCGCGTGCAGGACCTGCTCGCGGTAGGCGCCGGAGGTGTACTGCTCGGTCTGGCTGATGCCGCGGTACTCGATGCCCAGCTCCTGCAGGGCGGCCTCCATGGCCGCCTTGAAGTGCTCGGCCCAGCTGCCGTACGGGCTGCCGGGCGGTGCGGGCACGGACGTCAGCGGCTTGCCGATGTGCTCGGCCCACGAGGGGTCGACACCGGCCGGGACCTTGCGGTACCGGTCGTAGTCGTCCCAGCTCAGGATGTGTTCGCAGGCGTAGCCGCGGCGCCGGATCTCGTCCGCGACGAGGTGCGGCGTCATGACCTCGCGGAGGTTGCCGAGGTGGATGGGGCCGGACGGGCTCAGACCCGAGGCGCAGACGATCGGTTTGCCGGGAGCGCGGCGCTCCGCCTCGGCAATGACCTCGTCCGCGAACCTGGAGACCCAGTCGGTCTCGGTGCTCTGCTGAGCCACGATCGGCCCTTCCTCTTCCTTTTGCGCCGTCCGGCGCACAAAAGCCTGACGGCACCCATTCTCCCAGACGTCCTCCGGGCGGAAATTCAGTGGTAGTGCCGTGGGATACTCGTTGGCAAACCCTTTCCACTCCCGACGGAACGGCTCTTCTCCATGGCCTCGGTCACCTCGCTCGCAGCTTCGGTACACCAGCGCGTCGCGGACGCCCTCTCGGCAGCCCTGCCGGAGGCCGGCGCCGCCGACCCGCTGCTGCGACGAAGCGACCGGGCCGACTTCCAGGCCAACGGCATGCTGGCGCTCGCCAAGAAGCTCAAGGGCAACCCGCGGGAGCTGGCCGCGCAGGTCGTCGAGGGCATCCCGGCCGGCGACGGCGCGGTGATCAAGGAGGTCGAGGTCTCCGGGCCCGGCTTCCTCAACATCACCGTCGCCGACGAGGCGATCATCAAGACGCTCGCCGAGCGCGCCGCCGACGACCGCCTCGGCGTGCCGTACGCCACGGCGCCCGGCACCACCGTCATCGACTACGCGCAGCCCAACGTCGCCAAGGAGATGCACGTCGGCCATCTGCGGTCCGCCGTGATCGGCGCCGCGATGACCGAGATCCTGGAGTTCACCGGCGAGAAGGTCGTCCGCAGGCACCACATCGGCGACTGGGGCACCCAGTTCGGCATGCTCATCCAGTACCTCATCGAGCACCCGCACGAGCTGGACCACGAGGGCGGCGCGGTCTCCGGTGAGGAGGCCATGTCCAACCTCAACCGGCTCTACAAGGCCTCGCGTGGCCTCTTCGACTCCGACGAGGAGTTCAAGGAGCGCGCCCGGCGCCGGGTGGTGGACCTCCAGGCGGGGGACGAGGAGACCCTCGCCCTGTGGCGGCGGTTCGTCGACGAGTCGAAGATCTACTTCTACTCCGTCTTCAACAAGCTCGACATGGAGATCCGCGATGTCGACGTGGTCGGCGAGTCCGGCTACAACGACATGCTGGAGGAGACCTGCCGCATCCTGGAGGAGACCGGCGTCGCGGTCCGCTCCGACGGTGCGCTCTGCGTGTTCTTCGACGATGTGAAGGGCCCGGACGGCAATCCGACCCCGCTGATCGTCAAGAAGTCCAACGGCGGCTACGGCTACGCCGCCACCGACCTCTCCGCGATCCGCGACCGCGTCCAGAACCTCGGCGCGTCCACCCTGCTGTACGTCGTCGACGCCCGCCAGTCGCTGCACTTCAAGATGGTCTTCGAGACCGCCCGCCGGGCCGGCTGGCTGGGCGACAAGGTCGACGCCGTCCAGCTCGCGTTCGGCACGGTCCTCGGCAAGGACGGCAAGCCGTTCAAGACCCGTGAGGGCGAGACCGTGCGGCTGGTGGACCTCCTCGACGAGGCGATCGAGCGGGCGACGACGGTCGTGCGCGAGAAGAACAACGAGAAGATCGCGCTCACCGAGGAGGAGATCGTCGCGAACGGTGTCCAGATCGGCATCGGCGCGGTGAAGTACGCCGACCTCTCGACGTCCGCCTCCCGCGACTACAAGTTCGACCTGGACCAGATGGTCTCGCTCAACGGCGACACCTCGGTGTACCTCCAGTACGCGTACGCCCGTATCCAGTCGATCCTGCGGCTCAGCGGCGACGCCCGGCCCGCGGCCCACCCCGAGCTCGAACTCGCCCCGGCCGAGCGGGCGCTGGGCCTGCACCTCGACCAGCTCTCCGAGGTCCTGGCCGAGGTCGCCGGCTCCTTCGAGCCGCACAAGCTCGCCGCGTACCTCTACCAGCTCGCGTCCCTCTACACGACCTTCTACGACCAGTGCCCGGTACTGAAGGCCGAGGGCGGCCCGGACCAGATCGCCAACCGCCTGTTCCTGTGCGACCTGACGGCCCGCACCCTGCACCAGGGCATGGCGCTGCTCGGCATCCGCACCCCCGAGCGCCTCTGACGGCGCACCGCCGGCGGCTTCGCCCCGCCGGCGCCCGGACACACGTCGCCCCCGCCCGGCAGGAGCCGGACGGGGGCGCTGTGCGTCAATGCCCTCGCATCGCGTGCTTGGCCTTCTGCGCGGAGTCCAGCGAGTGGCCCGCGGATTTCTCCGCCCGGCCCTCCGCCTGCATCCGACGGTTGCCCATCGCCCGGCCGGCGGCTTCCTTGACGGTGCCGCGAGCCTGCGCGCCCTTGGCCTGCATCGTGCGCTTGGCAGTCATGGTGTTCCCTCTCCTCGATCGGTCGGGGTCTTCCTTGACATCAGGGCGCGTGCCCGGGGCGCACCGGGCGAAACCCGCCGCGTCGAAGCGCTCCACGACGAAGCTCCCGCCCCCGGTTGCCCGGGAACGGGAGCCACAGCAGGCGCGCACCGCGCCGCACACCTCAAAGACCCTGCGCGACCTCCGTCGCCCAGTAGGTCAGGATCATGTTGGCGCCCGCCCGCTTGATACCCGTCAGGGTCTCCAGGATCGCCTTGTCGCGGTCGATCCAGCCCTTCTCGGCGGCGGCCTCGACCATCGCGTACTCACCGGAGATCTGGTACGCCGCGACCGGCACGTCCACCGAGTCCGCGATCTTCGCCAGCACATCGAGGTACGGCAGCGCCGGCTTGACCATGACCATGTCGGCGCCCTCCTCCAGGTCGAGCGCCAGCTCCCGCAGGGACTCGCGGAGGTTGGCCGGGTCCTGCTGGTAGGTCTTGCGGTCACCCGTGAGCGAGGAGCCGACCGCCTCGCGGAACGGCCCGTAGAACGCCGAGGTGTACTTCGCGGTGTAGGCGAGGATCGAGACGTCCTCGTGGCCGGTCTGGTCCAGCGCGTCCCGGATCACGCCGACCTGACCGTCCATCATGCCGCTGGGGCCCACCGCATGGACGCCCGCGTCGGCCTGGACCTGCGCCATCTCGGCGTACCGCTCCAGCGAAGCGTCGTTGTCGACCCGGCCGTCGGAGTCCAGCACACCGCAGTGGCCGTGATCGGTGTACTCGTCCAGGCACAGGTCCGACATGATGACGAGATCGTCGCCGACCTCGGCCTTCACGTCCCGGATGGCGACCTGCAGGATCCCGTCGGGGTCGGTGCCCGCCGTGCCGACGCCGTCCTTCTTGGCGTCCTCGGGCACGCCGAAGAGCATGATCCCGGCGACCCCCGCCTCGACCGCCTCCACGGCTGCCTTGCGCAGCGTGTCGCGGGTGTGCTGGACGACGCCCGGCATCGCGGAGATCGGCACCGGCTCCGAAACGCCCTCCCGGACGAACGCCGGGAGGATCAGGTCGGCCGGATGCAGGCGGTACTCCGCGACCATCCGCCGCATGGCGGGGGTGGTGCGCAGCCGACGCGGCCGCGCCCCGGGGAAGCTTCCGTACTTCGTCATACCACCACGCTACGCCCGCCCCATACCCGCCTTTGCCGACGCGACGTCGGCCCACCGGCCGCTCTGCGGGCGCCCGGTGGTCAGGCCGCGTCGGCGTCGGCCGCGTCCGTCTCATCGTGGCGGCAGTCCCGGCAGAGCCCCCCTTCCCGGGCGCGGAACGCACGATCGCAGCCGTCGCAGGTCTGGAAGGGCAGCGGTGGAGGCGCTGCGTTCGCGGCGCCCTCCGACGGCGCCACGGGAGCCGCGGGAAGGGGCGGCGGCAGCAGTTCCCGGAGCCGGTGCGCGAGCAGCCCGGCCGGGTGCTGCAGATCGGGCGGAAGGTCCGTGGTCAGGGTCCGATGGACGGCTGCGGCGGTGGCGCCGTTGTCGAACCATGCGGTGAGGGCGGGGGCCAGGCGGCGGACGTCCCGTTCGGCGAGGGTGAGGCGGTCGTCGGCCCGGCGCAGCCCCGCGAGCAGCGCGAGGGCCGTGCCGTGGTGCTCGTTGCGAGGCGCATCGGCGCGCTCGGGAGCCACTGGCGGATCGGCCGGTAAGGGCGCGGCGGGCGGTACTGCCAACGCTGCTGCCGCGGGCCGTACGGGCACGGCGCGCGGTACCGCCGGTGCTGGTGCTGGTGCTGGTGCCGGTGCTGGTTGCAGAAGCGGTGCGGCCGGGGGCGTCACGGCAGGGGCGCGCCCCGCGGCGGGATCGTTGCAGGCGTAAGTGCGGGTGATCACACGGCCGTTGGGCGTGCGCTCCCGCACCCGCTCCAGATAGCCCTGGGCTTCCAGCTCCCGCAGGGCGAAGGCGATCCGGTCGCGGCCCTCGGGAAAGCGCGCGGCGAGGGTCCTGATGTCGACGGAGGCACCCTCGGGCAGCGACAGGATGTGCGTGGCCAACCCCACTGCGGTCAGGAACAGTTCGCGGTGCTGTGCGAGGTGATTGCCGATGATCGTGTAGCGGTCGGGCTGGTGGTGCCTGATGTGGGTGACCCCGGTGTGGGTGGCAGTTCGCCGAACACGGGGGCGCGGGCGCACGGCGGCGCTAAGCTGCTTCTCAGCCATCGGGAAGGTCTGTCTTCCTCTGGTGGTCAGGCCCTCGCACTGGGATGCCAGTCCCGGCGGGGGCCGTCGCATGTCTGCGGTTGTCAGGGCGAGCCTGCCCGCCCAAACCACCGCCGCGCCAGCCGAGTTGAGACGGTTCACCCCCATGGGTGACGAATCCGGGGTTTGGTTGGTTTGGAAGGTTCTTTCCCCGGGTTCTTTGTTCTTGATCGCCCGCCCTGCCGCCGCCCGGACCACCGGATCCCGCCTTTCCGGGCTCCGGCCCGGCGCTCAGCGACCGGCATCGAGAGCGAGTTCCGCCCAGACCGTCTTGCACGGCCCCGGCCCGTCCTCGACACCCCACCGGTCCGCCAACTCCGCCACGAGCAGCAGCCCGTAGCCGGACCCTGCCGGGCAGCCGCAGGTGGCCGGTGGACGGGCAGGCAGCCGGTCACCTCGGGCGTCGGTCACCTCGATACGGAGCGTATGACCGTGGACGGCGATCCTGAGCCGGAAGTCTCGCCCGGGTACGCGTCCGTGGAGCGCGGCGTTGGCAGCGAGTTCGGCGACGACAAGGGCGGCGGCATCCAACGGGAGCCCCCAGGACCGGAGCTGTTCGGTGGCGAGCAGCCGGGCGAGCCGGGCGCCTCTGCGGGTGGCGGAGAGCTGGACGGCGAACTGCCGCGTACTGGTGCCGGATACGGCGACTTCTTGATTCATGTCACTCAGCGTGGCGATACCTGCGCACACTGAGAAGCGCTGACGCCCGTGCGTACGGAGACTGTCCCGGGCTTGTCCAGCGCTGTCCTGGCTGTCCGGAGTGACGCTGCGCGGCGGGTGGGAGTTGAACGGGAACGGCATCTTGGAGGTGGTCGCGGATGGGCGTGGACGGCGGGGGCGGCGTGGACGGCGAGAACACGGAGAGCGGGGCGGACGAGCCGGGCTGGGACGTCGATCCGGACGACGAGTCGGGGGCGGCGGTGGTCGCGACGGTCGGACGCCAGCTCAAGGCATGGCGCGAGGCGGCCGGCCTGCGGGCCTGCGAGCTCGGAGCGGCGATCGGGTACGGGGAAGACCTGATCTACAAGGTGGAGGGCGGACGCCGGATCCCCCGGCCGGAGCTGCTGGACAGAGCGGACGAAGCACTGGGCGCGGGCGGGAAACTCGCCGCCATGAAGCGAGACGTGGCGGAGGCCCGATATCCGAAGAAGGTGCGGGACTTGGCGAAGCTGGAGGCCAGGGCGGTCGAGCTACTTGCGTACGGAGACCACAATCTGCACGGGCTTTTGCAGACGGATGAATATGCGCGAGCACTCTTCGAGATGCGGCAGCCCGCGTACGAGCAGGACGAGATCGAAAGGGCGGTCGCCGGCCGCGTAGCCAGGCGGTCAATCTTCGATCGATCCCCCTCTCCTGCGCTGAGCTTTGTCCAAGAAGGGGTGACGCTGCGCCGCCCCCTCGGGGGCAGAATGGTGCTAAGGCGACAGCTCGAACGCCTCCTGGAAGTGGGGCAGTTGCGGAACGTCACGATCCAGATCATGCCGACCGCCCGCGAGGAGCACGCCGGAATGCAGGGAGAGACGCAGGTGCTGAAGTTCGGGGACGGATCGGCGATGGGGCGCTGCGAAGGGGCATTCGCCGGCCGCGCCATCTCCGACCCGAAACAGCTCCGAATCCTTGAGCTGCGGTATGGCATGATCCGGGCCCAGGCTCTCACGCCCAGGGAGTCACGGGCCTACATCGAGCGAGTGCTGGGAGAGACATGATGCGCAAAGCATCTGCCGGAGACGCCTCCACGCTGCAGTGGTTCAAGAGCAGCTACAGCGACAGCAGCAACAGCAGCGAGTGCGTCGAGGTCGCGACCGCCCCCGACACCATCCGCATCCGCGACTCCAAGAACCCCGATGGCCCCCAGCTCACCTTCACCCCCACCACCTGGGCCGACTTCCTGCCGTACGCCTCCAGGCACTGAGGGCGAACGAGCAGAAGGGCGCCCCGGAAAGAGGCGCCCTTCAAAGTCGTACGTACCGCTGCTGGCTACGAGCGAGCCCGCCGACGCGACCCCGGCCGCCGCTCGCTGGGCCGGGTGACCGGGTCCCCGGCGTCGACCGCGGCTTCGCGCCGCGCCGCACCGAAGTCCGCGAGGGCCTCGGCCAGCTTGTGCACCGACGGCTCCGGCGACATGACGTCCACGCGCAGCCCGTGCTCCTCGGCGGTCTTGGCGGTGGCCGGACCGATACAGGCGATCACCGTCACGTTGTGCGGCTTGCCCGCGATACCGACGAGGTTGCGCACCGTGCTCGACGACGTGAAGAGCACCGCGTCGAAACCGCCGCCCTTGATCGCCTCGCGGGTCTCGGCCGGCGGCGGCGAAGCGCGCACCGTCCGGTAGGCGGTGACGTCGTCGACCTCCCAGCCCAGCTCGATCAGACCGGCCACCAGGGTCTCGGTGGCGATGTCGGCACGCGGCAGGAACACCCGGTCGATCGGGTCGAAGACCGGGTCGTAGGGCGGCCAGTCCTCCAGGAGGCCGGCGGCCGACTGCTCGCCGGACGGCACCAGGTCGGGCTTCACACCGAAGGCGACCAGCGCCTTGGCGGTCTGCTCGCCGACCGCGGCGACCTTGATCCCGGCGAACGCTCGGGCGTCCAGGCCGTACTCCTCGAACTTCTCCCGGACGGCCTTGACGGCGTTGACCGAGGTGAAGGCGATCCACTCGTAGCGGCCGGTGACCAGGCCCTTGACCGCGCGCTCCATCTGCTGCGGGGTGCGCGGCGGCTCCACGGCGATCGTCGGCACCTCGTGCGGCACCCCGCCGTACGAGACGAGCTGGTCGGAGAGCGACGCGGCCTGCTCCTTCGTACGCGGCACGAGCACCCGCCAGCCGAAGAGCGGCTTGGACTCGAACCACGACAGCTGGTCACGCTGCGCTGCGGCGCTGCGCTCACCGACCACGGCTATGACCGGCTGGCCGCCGTCGGGCGAGGGCAGCACCTTGGCGGCCTTGAGCACCTGGGCGACGGACCCGAGGGTCGCGTTCCAGGTGCGCTGCCGGGTGGTGGTGCCGGCGACCGTGACGGTCAGCGGGGTGTCGGGCTTGCGCCCCGCGGCCACCAGCTCCCCGGCGGCCGCGGCCACCGAGTCCAGCGTGGTGGTCACGACGGCGGTCGCGTCGCTGGCGCCGAGCTCGGTCCAGCAGCGGTCGTCGGCGCTGCGGGCGTCGACGAAGCGCACGTCCGTGCCCTGCGCGTCGCGCAGCGGCACACCGGCGTACGCCGGCACGCCGACCGCGGCGGCGACGCCGGGCACGACCTCGAAGACGATGCCCTCGGCGGCGCACGCCAGCATCTCCTCGGCGACATACCCGTCGAGACCGGGGTCACCGGCGACGGCTCGCACCACCCGCTTGCCCGCACGGGCCGCCGCCATGACAAGATTGGCGGTGTCCCGCAGGGGCGAAACGTCGGTGGAGGCGCCGGTAATTGATGCCTCGTCAGCTGACGTCTGCAGTGGTGTGTCGACCTGTGCCCGCGCATGCACGCGGACGACGTCCAGCACCTGCGGGTCGGCGATCAGCACGTCCGCGGTGGCCAGCGCCTCCACGGCACGCAGCGTCAGCAGACCCGGGTCTCCCGGCCCGGCACCCAGGAAGGTGACCTGACCGGAGGCGGAATGGTTCGGGGCGGTGGGGTTCAAAGTGCTCGCTCCCCCATAAGACCGGCCGCACCCTTTGCGAGCATCTCGGCGGCGAGTTCGCGACCCATGTTCAGCGGGGTCGACACATCGTCGGGAGAGGCGGGTACGTGCCCGGTGGTGGACAGCTGCACCAGCGCGCTGCCGTCGGTCGTGCCGACGACGCCGCGCAGATGCATTTCGGTGACAGCCTGCTCGTCAGCCTTGGGGCCTCCCCTGTCCGAGCGAAGTCGAGAGCTTGGGGAAAGGTCGGCCAGCGCACCCACAGGTGCGGAGCAGCCGGCCTCCAGGGCGGCGAGCAGGGAACGCTCGGCGGTCACGGCGGCCCGGGTGAACGGGTCGTCGAGCTCGGCGAGCAGGGCGGCGAGGTCTGCGTTGGACGCAGCGCACTCGATCGCCAGTGCCCCCTGGCCGGGGGCGGGCAAAACCACGTCGGGCGACAGCAGCTGCGTCGCCTCGTCGATCCGGCCGATCCGGGTGAGTCCGGCGGCGGCCAGTACGACGCCGTCCAGCTCGCCCTTGGTGACGAAGCCGATCCTGGTGTCGATGTTGCCGCGTATCGGCACCGTCTCCACCTGCCGGCCGAGCGACCTGGCCCAGGCGTTCAGCTGCGCCATACGGCGCGGCGAGCCGGTGCCTATCCGTGCCACCCGGTCAGGGGAAGCGGTGAGCTCCTCGAAGGTCAGCCCGTCCCTGGCGATCAGCGCGTCCCTGGGGTCCTCGCGCACCGGAACGGCGGCCAGGGTCAGGTTCTCGGGCTGCGCCGTGGGCAGGTCCTTGAGCGAATGGACGGCGAAGTCGATCTCCCCTGCGAGCAGTGCGTCGCGCAGGGCGGAGACGAACACGCCGGTGCCGCCGATCTGCGCGAGGTGCTCGCGGGAGGTGTCGCCGTAGGTGGTGATCTCCACCAGCTCGACGGGGCGACCCGTCAGCTCGCGCACCGCCTCGGCGACCTGTCCGGACTGGGCCATCGCGAGCTTGCTTCGCCGCGTGCCCAGTCTCAGGGCCCTCATAGTGCTGTCAGTCATGCCCGCTCCCGTGCTGCATCGTGCCTGTCGGCCCGCGTTTCGGCCCTGCTGACGGCGGCGACCGTCTGGGGGTCGAGGTCGAAGAGTTCCCGCAGCGCGTCCGCGTAGCCGGCACCGCCGGGCTCGCTCGCGAGCTGCTTGACCCGCACGGTGGGCGCGTGCAGGAGTTTGTCGACGACGCGGCGCACGGTCTGGGTGATCTCCGCGCGCTGCTTGTCGTCAAGGTCGGGGAGGCGGCCGTCGAGCCGGGCGATCTCGCCCGCGACGACATCCGCCGCCATGGTGCGCAGCGCGACCACGGTGGGGGTGATGTGCGCGGCCCGCTGCGCGGCGCCGAACGCCGCGACCTCGTCGGAGACGATGCCGCGCACCTGGTCCACGTCGGCCGCCATCGGCGCGTCCGCGGACGCGTCGGCAAGCGACTCGATGTCGACGAGGTGCGCGCCGTCGATCCGGTGGATTGCGGCGTCGATATCGCGCGGCATCGCCAGGTCCAGCAGCGCCAGCGGGGCCTCCCGCTCGGCGAGCGCGGCGGCCACCACGAGGCCGGCGAGGACCAGACCGGTGGCGCCGGTGCAGGACACGACGACGTCGGCCCGGGACAGCTCGTCCTCGACGGCGGTCATCGCCACGGCGCGCGCGGTCAGACCGTTCGCGGCGCCGGGCCCGCCCGGCTCGGTCAGGATCCGGGTGAGCCGCTCGGCCCGCTCCACGGTCCGGTTGGCGACCGCGAGGTCGCCGACACCGGCGCGTACGAGGGTGGTGGCGGCCAGCGAGGACATCGAACCGGCGCCGATCACCAGCGCCCGCTTGCCCTTGGCCCACGTCTCGACGTCCGTGCCGCCCGCGAGCTGCTCCAGGCCGAAGGTGACCAGCGACTGGCCTGCCTTGTCGATGCCGGTCTCGCTGTGGGCGCGCTTGCCGACCCGCAGGGCCTGCTGGAACAGGTCGTTCAGCAGGCGACCCGCCGTGTGCTGCTCCTGGGCGACCGCCAGCGCGTCCTTGATCTGTCCGAGGATCTGGCCTTCGCCGACGACCATCGAGTCCAGGCCGCAGGCCACCGAGAAGAGGTGGTGGACGGCGCGGTCCTCGTAGTGGACGTACAGATAAGGGGTGAGCTCCTCCAGACCGGCGCCGCTGTGGCGGGCCAGCAGGGTGGACAGCTCGGCCACTCCGGCGTGGAACTTGTCCACGTCGGCGTAGAGCTCGATGCGGTTGCAGGTGGAGAGCACCGCGCACTCGGCGGCCGGCTCGGTCGACACCGCGTCCTGCAGCAGCTTGCCGCGCGCCTCGGGGGCGAGCGCGGCCCGCTCCAGCACGCTGACCGGCGCGCTGCGGTGGCTCAGCCCGACAACAAGGAGGCTCATGCTCGCACCTCACCCCGCGCGGTACAGCTCTCGCCGGTGCCGCGCGTTTCCCTCAGTCGCTCGTTGCGCTCGCTCATGCCGGCATCACGGCGGGCACGTCCCCGTCCGGTCCCTTGCGGTCGGCCGCGGCCGCGGCGGCGCGAGAGACGGGGGCCGGCGGGCCACCGTCCTGCGCGGCGTCCTCGCCCGCCTTGCGCTGCTCGTGGAAGGCGAGGATCTGCAGCTCTATGGACAGGTCGACCTTCCGCACGTCCACCCCGTCCGGGACGGTCAGCACGGTCGGCGCGAAGTTGAGAATCGACGTGATCCCGGCGGCGACCAGGCGGTCGCAGACCTGCTGGGCCGCGCCCGCCGGCGTCGCGATGACGCCGATCGAGACGCCGTTGTCGTCGATGATGTGCTCCAGCTCGTCGGTGTGCTGCACCGCGATGCCGGCGACCGGCTTGCCCGCCATGGCCGGATCGGCGTCGATCAGTGCGGCCACCCGGAATCCGCGGGAGGCGAAGCCGCCGTAGTTGGCGAGCGCGGCGCCGAGATTACCGATACCGACGATGACGACGGGCCAGTCCTGCGTCAGTCCCAGCTCGCGCGAGATCTGGTAGACGAGGTACTCCACGTCGTAGCCGACACCGCGCGTCCCGTAGGAGCCGAGGTAGGAAAAGTCCTTGCGCAGCTTCGCGGAGTTGACCCCCGCCGCGGCCGCCAGTTCCTCGGACGAGACCGTGGGGACCGAACGCTCGGAGAGCGCGGTCAGGGCGCGCAGATACAGCGGAAGCCGGGCGACGGTGGCCTCGGGGATGCCTCGGCTTCGGGTCGCCGGTCGGTGGGTTCGGCCAGTTGCCACGGTGCTCCTGCGGGTAGAGCGGGGCTGCGGGCGGCCGTACGTCCCCCGACCGCCCCGTCCACAGCAGGCTATGTCTTTGTGAACGCGTGCACAAAGATGGTGTCCGTTTTGTCCGCCCAAAGTGACCGGGGTCACGCGGCTTTTACCGGTGTGCGCGGAACCAACTCCCACGTCACGCCGTTCGCCCGGGCGGCCCTCATATCGCGGCAATACAGACGGGAGCACGCACCCTCACTCCTCACCGTCATGCCCCCGGAAACCTACAAATCGCCCATCGATCGTAATCGACCGGACGACGCTCCAAAACCGCCGCGAGGCCGGGCACAATGGCCCCATGGCACCCCTCTTCAGCCGCCGCACCCGCAAGAATCCGGCCGATTGCACGGTCACCCTCATCGGCAAGCCCGGCTGCCATCTGTGCGACGACGCACAGAAAGTGATCGAGACCGTCTGCGCGGAAACCGGCGCGGCCTGGGAGAAGAAGGACATCACCGAGGACGCCGAACTGCACCGCAAATACTGGGAGCAGATTCCCGTCGTCCTCGTCGACGGCGCCCAGCACGATTTCTGGCGCGTCGACCCGGCGCGTCTGCGCGCCGCCCTGGGCGCCTGACGGCCCCACCCCGCCCGCGGCCCCCGGCCACAGCTTCCGGGACGGCCCTCCGGAGCGCGCCGGCAATGGCCTTAACGCGCCCGTCGACGACGACGTGCCTGCCTGACATGCGGGCGTAACCGGCTGCACCGAACAAACTGGCTAGGCTAGCCGCATGGCCCACCCGTCGCCCGCCCACCGCCCCGGTAGGAGCTCCTCCGGGATGCACTTCCCCACGGGATGGTTCACCCGCCGCAAACGAGCCGCCACCGCGCGCAGCGTGCTGGCCGGCGAGGCCGCGGCCGAGGCCGCCCGCAAGAGCTCCCAGGAGCTGCCCGAGGTCGAGGAGACCCCGGAAGAGCCCGAGTTCCCCGTCGTCGGGGACGTCGCCGCCGCCGCCTTCTTCGACCTCGACAACACCGTCATGCAGGGCGCCGCCCTCTTCCACTTCGGCCGCGGCCTGTACAAACGGCACTTCTTCCACAAGCGCGATCTGGCCCGCTTCGCCTGGCAGCAGATCTACTTCCGGCTCGCCGGCTCGGAGAACCCCGAGCACATGGCGGACGTCCGCAACAGCGCGCTGTCCATCGTCCAGGGCCACCGCGTCGCCGAGCTGATGTCCATCGGCGAGGAGATCTACGACGAGTACATGGCCGAGCGCGTCTGGCCGGGCACCCGCGCCCTGGCCCAGGCCCACCTCGACGCGGGCCAGAAGGTCTGGCTGGTGACCGCGGCCCCCGTGGAGACCGCGACGATCATCGCCCGCAGGCTCGGCCTGACCGGCGCGCTGGGCACCGTCGCCGAATCCGTCGGCGGCGTCTACACCGGCAAATTGGTGGGCGAACCGCTGCACGGCCCGGCCAAGGCAGAGGCCGTCCGCGCCCTCGCCTCCGCCGAAGGGCTCGACCTCTCGCGCTGCGCCGCCTACAGCGACTCGGCCAACGACATCCCGATGCTGTCGCTCGTGGGACACCCCTACGCGATCAATCCCGACAGCCGACTGCGCAAGCACGCCCGCGAACAGGGCTGGCGACTGCGTGATTACCGAACAGGCCGCAAGGCGGTCAAGATCGGAATCCCCGCGGCGGCCGGCGTGGGCGCCCTCGCGGGCGGTGCCGCGGCAGCTGTCGCGCTGCAGCGCCGCCGCCGCTGACCAGGACTGATCACGAATCGGCGCGGCGGCCATCCCCGTCACCTACCCCCGCCGCGCCCCCGGCAGTCCGATTGCCGCGGCTCAACCACAACACGCCCTCCAACCAGGCAGATTGCGTTCCCTTCCGATCAAAAGCTGCTCAATATTCGATACTTGATCTGCCACCAACCCGGCACGGACCGTAAGTAATCGATGATTTGAGCAACTGGGTGTAGCGCTGCCTGTACGAAGCGTTATTCTCCTCAGACGCAATCCGGAACCCACACGTCCCTACGACGAGTGAACGGTTCCGCACTGCACGTGATGGAAGCTCTGCCTCTGGGAGTCCCGTGTACCCACACGTCGGGGTTGACGCCTCGGGCCTGGCTACGCTGCGTACGACACTCGTCGACCACCTGCGCAGTTTTGTCCCCACCGCGTACGCCGTCCCCGCATTCGCCTCAGCCGTCCCCGCCGGCCCCTGCTACGCCTTGGCCGACGGGAGTGCTGCGGTCGGCAAGGCCGCCGGCAGAACCCGCCGGTCAGGCGCCGGCACGACCACCGCCCGTCGCCCCGCCGACAGCGACAGCCGTCGCATGATGGACCTTGTCGAACGAGCCCAGGCCGGCGAGGCCGAGGCCTTCGGCCGGCTCTACGACCAGTACGCCGACACGGTCTACCGCTACATCTACTACCGCGTGGGCGGCCGTGCCACGGCCGAGGACCTCACCAGTGAGACGTTCCTGCGCGCCCTGCGCCGTATCGGCACCTTCACCTGGCAGGGCCGTGACTTCGGCGCCTGGCTGGTGACCATCGCCCGCAACCTCGTGGCCGACCACTTCAAGTCCTCCCGTTTCCGCCTGGAAGTCACCACCGGGGAGATGCTCGACGCCAACGAGGTCGAGCGCAGCCCCGAGGACTCGGTCCTCGAATCCCTTTCCAACGCCGCCCTGTTGGAGGCGGTACGCAAGCTCAACCCCCAACAACAGGAATGCGTCACGCTTCGCTTCCTCCAGGGCCTCTCGGTCGCCGAGACCGCCCGCGTCATGGGCAAGAACGAGGGGGCGATCAAGACGCTCCAATACCGTGCGGTCCGCACCCTCGCCCGACTGCTCCCCGAAGACGCCCGCTGACCCCGACAAACCGTCCTCGACCGACCCCCCGCACGCCCAGTTGCCCTCACGTTCGGTGACCTGTCATGACCGGTCGGTCACATCATCGTGAGTGCGTAACCCGAGTGCCGCGCCGCTCGTTGTGCGGGATGCAGGCTCCATGCGGTCACGCCATGCCCGCTGCCTCTCACTCGTTCGAGTGGCCGCGGATATCGGCGTGCAACCGTCCGGTCCGTCTGGACAGTCAAAGCCAGTCCGGGGAGTCGAGCGGGATGACGAGAGGAGGTGCCGCCCGTGATCGCAAATGTCTCGGTGCACCGGCGGGCCAACGCCTTCGCCCAGGCCCTGGAGGAGCAGGTCCTTGAGGGCGCGGCGGCCGAGGACCAGGTCGACAATCCGGCGCAAACGCCGGGAGAAGCACGACTGTTGGCGGTTGCCGACGGCCTCGGGGAACTCCCGAAGCCGCAGATGGCGACCGAGGTCAAGACTGTCCAGCGCGCCCAACTCGTCGCCGCGATGGAGGCCGCCTTCGCCGAAGGCGCTCCGTCCGACGACACCAGGGTGCCCGAGCAGCGCACGACCAAGGGGGCGCACCGCGCGACCCCATCGATCGGCCGGCTGCGCCCGCGCTCCCGCCTCTCCAAGGGGCTGGCCGCGGGCGGACTGACGGTCGGCGTCGCCGCCGGCGCCTTCGGCGGCGTCGCGGCGGCCAGTTCCGACGCCCTTCCGGGCGATTCGCTCTACGGCCTCAAACGCGGAATGGAGGACCTCAAACTCGGCATGACCGAGGAGGAGTCCGACCGCGGACAGCTCTACCTCGACCAGGCGTCGACACGCATGATGGAGGCCCGGCGCCTGATGGAGCGCGGACGGGTCGCCGACCTCGACCACGAGTCCATCGGCGAGGTCCGCAAGGCGCTCTCCGGTGTCCGGCACGACGCCGGGGAGGGACACCGCCTGCTGCACGCGGCATACGAACGCGACGGCTCGCTCGGCCCCATCCAGGCGCTGAACTCCTTCACCAAGTCGCATCGCGACAGTTGGTCGCGACTGCGCGACCGGCTCCCGGTTCAGCTCACGGATGTCCGCGATCAGGTCAGCTCGGTCTTCGACGCCATAGACGAAGAGGTCGGACCGTTGCGCTCGTTGCTGCCGGCCACCCCGGACGGCAAGCACCCGCACAAGGAGGCGCCCGGCACCACGGGCACCGGATCGGGTCACCGCGAACGACCGGCTCCTTCGGGCAGCCAATCCTCCTCCGGCAAGCACGGCAGCGGTGGCCACGCTCCGCGCCCGTCGGCCTCACCGTCCGAGGACGACGGCCTGCTCGGCGGCAACACCGGCGGCCTGCTGGGCCGACCGTCCAAGGGCGGCAGTCCCAGCCCCGACGGCAACGGCAAGGACGCGCCCGACGCGCCCGATGTCACCCTCCCACCGCTGATCCCAGGGCTCCTTCCCGGCCTGGGCATCGACGGCGAGGACCTCCCGAAGTAAGAGGTCCGCCCCGGCCGCCCGCGCGCACAGCGGGCACCGGCAAGTCCCCGAGCCGGCGCTCGGTGTTCTTCGGCTTCCTAGAAGAACACCGAGCGTCGCTGCACGAGCAGCTTGTACAACGTGTGCTGAATCGTTTCTCGCACCTGATCGGTCAGGTTGAACATCAGCATCGGATCGTCGGCCGCCTCCGGCGGATAGCCGTCCGTCGGGATCGGCTCACCGAACTGGATCGTCCACTTCGTCGGCAGCGGCACGCCCCCCAGCGGGCCCAGCCACGGAAACGTCGGCGTGATCGGGAAGTACGGCAGCCCCAACACCCGCGCCAGGGTCTTGGCGTTGCCGATCATCGGGTAGATCTCCTCAGCGCCCACGATCGAGCACGGCACGATCGGCACCCCGGCGGTCAGCGCCGTCGAGACGAAGCCGCCGCGCCCGAAGCGCTGGAGCTTGTAGCGGTCCGCGAAGGGCTTCCCGATGCCCTTGAAGCCCTCCGGCATCACACCGACGATCTCACCGCGCTCCAGGAGCCGCTGCGCGTCCTCCGCGCAGGCGAGGGTGTGCCCTGCCTTGCGCGCCAGCTCGTTTATCACCGGCAGCACGAACACCAGGTCGGCGGCCAGGAGACGGAGGTGGCGCCGGGCCGGGTGGTTGTCGTGCACGGCGACCTGCAGCATCAGCCCGTCCAGCGGCAGCGTCCCGGAGTGGTTGGAGACGACGAGCGCCCCGCCCTCGGACGGGATGTTCTCGATGCCCTTCACCTCGACCCGGAAGTACTTGTCGGCCAGCGGCCGCAGCACCGACATCAGCACCTGGTCGGTGAGTTCCTCGTCATAGCCGAAGTCGTCGACCTCGTAGTCGCCCGTGATCCGCCGGCGCAGGAAGCTCAGGCCGCCCGCGATCCGCTCGTCCAGGGTCCGCCCGGCCGCGGGCCGCTCGGGCAGCACCGGCTCCTCGGGGCCGGACCGCGCCTCCGGCACGGGCACCAGGCCCGCCTTACGCCCCTCGCGCACGGCCCGCCTGGCCTTTCTGCGCGCCCGAGGCTCCTCGCCGAAAGGAATGACCTTGGCGTCCGCCATGGTGGGTGAACTCCTCACTGGGTCGGGCCGCCGCGTGCGGGCAGCACGCCGGCGAGCCGGTCGACGGTGCGGGCGAGGGACTCGGGCGGCAACAGCCCGGGTCCGCGGCTGCGGGCGAATTCCGCGAAGGTCTCCGCCGTCGTGTACTGCGGGTGGAACCCCAGTGTCTCGCGCATCTGCGTCGTCTGGACGACTCTGCCGTGCGTCAGCATCCGGATCTGTTCCGGGGAGAAGTCGGTGATACCGACGGAGCGCAGCGCCGTGCCGGCCCACGTCACCGTCGGCAGGAACAGCGGCAGCGTGGGCCGACCGAGACGCCGTGAGGTCTGCGAGAGCAGCAGGACGCCCTCTCCGGCGATATTGAACGTGCCGCTGTTGAGCGTGCCGCGACGCGGCTCGGAGGACGCGATGCGCAGCACCTCGATGGCGTCGTCCTCGTGCAGGAACTGCAGCCGCGGGTCGTAGCCGAAAACCGTGGGCAGGACCGGCAGCGAGAAGTACTCGGCGAGCGGGGAGTCCGCCGACGGCCCAAGGATGTTGGCGAAGCGCAGCACGCACACCGCCACATCCGGCCGGCGCCGCGCGAAGCCCCGTACGTACCCCTCGACCTCCACGGCGTCCTTGGCGAAGCCACCGCTCGGCAGCGACTTGGGCGGTGTGGTCTCGGTGAACACCGCAGGGTCGCGGGGCGCGGAACCATAGACGCTGGTGGTGGACTTGATGACCAGCCGCCGCACGTTCGGGGCCTTCTGGCAGGCCCCGAGGAGCTGCATGGTCCCGATGACATTGGTCTCCTTCACCGAGGCACGGCCACCACGGCTGCCCAGCGGCGTGCCGTTGATGTCCATGTGGACCACGGTGTCGACGCCCGTCTCGGCCAGGACTCTCGCGATCGCCGGGTGCCGGATGTCGGCCTTGAGGAATTCGGCGCCGCCCAGATGGTGCTCCGGTGGCACGGCATCGACCCCGATCACCCGGTCGACGTCGGGATCACGCTGGATGCGGCGTACGAACCGGCCGCCCAACTGCCGCGCGACTCCCGTGACGAGCACGACCTTGCCCAAGATCAGCCCTTCCTTCGCCCCTCGACGTCCGCCTGAGCCGAGCTGTACGCGCCACGCTATCGGGTCGGTGTTGCGCTGTGATGACCCCACGATGCCGTCCACCACATTTCCCGCCCCGAGCACCGCCCATACGGCCCACAAAGCACCGCAGCCCCCCACCACAGGTGTGTGGTGGGGGGCTGCGAAATCGCGATCAGCGTCGCTTACTTCTTGTTACGACGCTGAACACGGGTGCGCTTGAGCAGCTTGCGGTGCTTCTTCTTGGCCATCCGCTTGCGCCGCTTCTTGATAACAGAGCCCACGACTACCCTCGCTAACTTCGAATCACTCGGTGCGGGGCGTCCGAGCCCACACTACCTACATCGGGCCAGCCTACCCGGCGCCGGGCGTACGGCGTAATCCGAGGGTCCGCGGGGGTCCCTCAGGCCGATTCCACCCCCACATAGGACTCACGGAGGTAGTCGTGCACCGCCTGCTCCGGGACCCGGAAGGACCTGCCCACCCGGATCGCCGGCAGATGACCGCTGTGCACCAAGCGGTACACGGTCATCTTCGACACTCGCATCACCGTGGCGACTTCCGCCACTGTCAGAAACACGACCTCGTTCAGAGGCCTCTGGTCTGCGGCCATGACACACCTGCACCTTCCGCATAAGACGGGCACCGGCTTCCCCTCCGGTGACTCTTCGTCGCTATGCGCTCACTCCCCAATTTAGGGGCGGGTGATGCGAGTGGGGAAGAGGAGCAGCGAAGCGCGCCTACTGTGACAGACACGCCCGATTGAGTACATAGCGCGTCAGGGGCCGGTAGAGCGCCGACCGTACGGCGTCATCGAGCGGCACCACCGCGGACACACGCCCCTCGGCCTGCCCGACGAACAGCGCGGGATCGTCGGTATCCGCCAGGCCGATCGCCTCGATGCCCAGTTGACCTGCTCCGCAGACCCATCCGTGGTCCCCGATCACCAGCCCCGGCAGCGGCCCCCGGGCATCCGCGGCGGCCGCGAGAGCGGTACGCACCGGCAAGGGGGAATGGGTGTGCACGCCCCCCTCACCAGGTGCGCCCCGCACGCCGGTCTCGCGCATCAGCGCGACTCCCCGTACGTATGAGAGAGCGTGCGTACGTACGCCGAACCGGGTCGCTATGTCGACACGGCAGCCATACGCGGGGGTGAGGACGGGACAGCCGGCCGCCGAGAGAGCGTCTGCGAGGGCGGCGTAGAACTCCAGCAGGCGGTGCGGATGCCCCGTGCCGATCAGCACCGGCGTCCGCCGGTCCGCCGCCTCACCGATCCGGTCGGCGAAGCCGTCCAACCCCGCGATCGTCCGATCGGGATCGATCACGTCGGGGCCGGAAGTGTGCGCGGGATCGACCGAAACACCGCACTTCTGCCCCATCAGTCGCAGCACTTCCGCGACCGGCCAGTCCCCTTCGGGATCCAGCCCGAGCAGCACCCGCGGGTCACGCGCGGAGAAGAGCCGATAGCGGCTCAGGCTCTTCTCACGCAGCGTCGCGATCCTGCCCGCGAGCCGCGCCTCGATGAGGTGCGCGCGCAGCGCCCCGGTGCCCAACACGACGCTCATGCTGGCCCGTTGGTCGGCTACCGGATGCCCTAACCGGCGGGTAGTCACACATCCGAGCGCACGCGGCGGCGTACCCGGCCCGCCCATGCCGCCCACGCGCTACGGCAGAGCCCACTCGGCGCCACCGCCCGAGCAGCCGGCAACCCGGCCTCCCCGCAACCCGCCGGCGGCAGCCCTCAGGGCAGCAGCCCGTGCGAAGGGAACACCGCCCGGCGGGTCGCCAGCACCGCCTGGTCCAGCCGGTCCGCCGGGTCGTACCCGCCGTCGGCGAAGTCCCGCCACTGCGGCGTACGCCCGTCCGTCATCCGCAGCTGCCCCAACTGCCTGGTCCTGCGGAACACTTCGTGCCGCCAGGACTCCGGCACCATCGAGGTCGGATCGATCGGCCGACCCGCCGCGATCGCCGTCAGATGCGTCCAGCTGCGCGGCACCACGTCCACCACCTCGTAGCCGCCGCCACCGAGGGCGACCCAGCGGCCGTCCGCGTGCGCGTGCGCCAGGTCGTGGCAGGACTCCGCCACCGCACGCTGCGCGTCGAGGCTCACCGCCAGATGCGCGAGCGGATCCTCGAAGTGGGTGTCCGCGCCGTGCTGCGTCACCAGCACCTGCGGGCGGAACGCCCCCAGCAGCTCCGGCACCACCGCGTGAAAGGCCCGCAGCCAGCCCTCGTCCCCGGTCCCGGCCGGCAGCGCCACATTGACCGCGCTGCCCTCCGCGCCCTCGCCGCCGGTCTCCTCCGGCCAGCCGGTCTGCGGGAAGAGCGTCCGCGGATGCTCGTGCAGCGAGATCGTCAGGACCCGCGGGTCGTCCCAGAACGCCGCCTGAACGCCGTCGCCATGGTGGACGTCCACATCCACATAGGCGACGCGCTCGACGCCCAGCTCCAGCAGCCGGGCGATCGCCAGCGCGGCGTCGTTGTAGATGCAGAAGCCGGCCGCGCCGCCCGGCATGGCGTGGTGCAGCCCACCGCTGAAGTTCACCGCGTGCAGCGCGTCACCGCGCCAGACGGCCTCGGCAGCGCCCACGGACTGCCCGGCGATCAGCGCCGACGCCTCGTGCATACCGGCGAAGGCCGGATCGTCCTCGGTGCCGAGGCCGTACGCGGTGTCCGCGGCGGACGGGTCGGCCGAGGCGGCCCGGACGGCCGCGATGTAGTCCTCACGGTGCACCAGCCGCAGGGTGGAGTGCCCGGCGGGCTTGGCGGCAACCACCTCCAGGGGCCCCCGGTCGAGCTCGTACGCCTCCACCAGGCGCATGGTCAGCGCGAGCCGGATCGGGTCCATGGGGTGCCCCGGCCCGAAGTTATAGCTCGTTACTGCCTCGTCCCACATCAGCTGTGCACGGCCGCTCATGCCTGTCACCGTATCGGGCCTGTTGAGAACCGAACGAACGGGCATACACGAGCGCCACCAGCACGAGCGCCATCGGGACGAGCATGGCCCCGCGATAGCTCCAGGCATCACCCAGAGCCCCCACCAGAGGAGAACCGACCAGAAAACCGACATAGTTGAAGATGTTCAGCCGGGCCACGGCCGTATCCGAAGCCCCCGGGAACAGCCGCCCCGCCGCCGCGAACGTCTGCGGCACAATCACACAAAGTCCCAGGCCCAACAGCGTGAATCCCGCCATCCCGGCCCACGCCCCCGGCGCGCCCGCCACCACCGCGAAACCGGCCGCGGCCACCACGGCCCCGGTCCGTACCGCCGCGGCCGCCCCGAACCGCCGCACCCCCAGGTCGCCGACCGCGCGTCCCAGCAGCGTGGTGACCATGTAGACGTTGTACGGCACGGTGGCGAGCTGCTCGGAGCTGCCCAGCACGTCCTGCAGGTACTTCGCGCTCCAGTTGGAGACTGTCGAGTCCCCGATGTACGCGATCGCCATCACCATGCACAGCGGCCACAGCAGCCTCATCGAGACCGACCCGCCGGACGACGCGGCACCTGCCGCCGGAGGGGCGTCCGCCCCCGGAGCGGGCCCGGCGCCCTCCCGGTCCACGAACCACCGGCCCACGACCAGCGCGAGCGGCACCACAACGGCCACCACCGGCCCGTAGAGCACCGCGAGCGACAGCTGCCAGTGCGCCCCGGCCCAGGCAAGCGAGGCCCCCACGATGCCGCCCAAGCTGTACGCGGCGTGGAAGCCCAACATGATGCTTCGCCCGTACGCCCGCTGCAGGCTCACCCCGAGCATGTTCATCGAGGCGTCCAACGCCCCCACGGACAACCCGAACACCGCCAGCGCCACCGCGACCTGCCCCATCGAGCCGACGGACCCGGCCGCCAGCAGCGCCAGACACACCACGGGCTGCGCGCTCCGCAGCACCACACTCGGCCGGACCCGCTTCACCAGGTGCTCGGTGGCGACACTGCCGACCCCGGCCAGGACCGGCACAGCCGCCAGGAACACCGGCAACAGCCCGTCCGAGATGCCGTAGCGGTCCTGGATCGCCGGTATACGGGTCACCAGGAGAGCGAAGACCGCGCCCTGGATGAAAAAACTCACTGCGAGCGAGAGCCGGCCGTGCCGCAACTGCGCGCCTGGTACCCGAGGGGCCGTCATGGCCGCTCAGCCTAGAACTCCTCACTACCGCTGGGTAGATGGATCACTTCACCAATTCCGACTGAGGTCCGAGGGGTGAGCCGACGGTCGTCCGAGGCGGGGCGCCCGCGCGGCTACGCCAGCAGGTGCGGCAGTTCCGCCATGTCGGAGAACAGCGCCGTGGCGCCGGCGAGCTTCGCTTCGGACGTCATCGCCGTGAAGCCGTAGACGTCCATCCCCGCCGCGACGGCCGCCTGCACCCCCAACGGGCTGTCCTCGACGACCGCGCACCGCTCGGGCGGCACACCCATCCGCCGCGCGGCATGAAGGAAGAGGTCCGGCTCCGGCTTGCCCCGCCCGACATCCTGCGACGAGAAGATCCGCTCGTCCCCGAACCTCGCGAACAGCCCCGTCTTGTGCAGAGCCACGCGGATGCGCTCGTGGCTCCCCGACGAGCCGACGCAGTAGGGCACCCCGTCCGCCGCGAGCTTCTCCAGGACCTCGCTCACGCCCGGTACCGGCTCCAAGTGGAGGCGGAACTCCTCGAACACCCGGGCGTGGAAGATCTCGTCGAAGTCCGCCGGCAGCCGCTGACCGGACCGTTCGAGGACAATCTCGTGGATCCGGTGCATGGCGGAGCCCATGTAGTCGCGCAACGAGCCCTCGTAGGTGGTGGGGTGACCCACCTCGGTGAGGTACGCGGCAAGAATCCGGTTGGAAAGGGGCTCGCTGTCCACGAGCACGCCGTCATTGTCGAATATGACCAGGTCGTAGCGCATATCCCGAGGGTAGCGATACGTGCTGGAAACGCGTGTAAGCCCCGCAGGAACCGAAGTTCCCACGAGGCTTACACACAAAGATTGTTCGGCGGCGTCCTACTCTCCCACAGGGTCCCCCCTGCAGTACCATCGGCGCTGAAAGGCTTAGCTTCCGGGTTCG
>NZ_JBICZL010000039.1:0-26241 GCF_043201875.1 Streptomyces sp. NPDC048248 | reverse complement strand
CCTCCCTGGGCCCTTGCCCTCCCTGGGCCCTCGCCCTCCCTCTGGGCCCTCGCCCCCCCCCCGGGGGGGCCCCCCGCCCCCCCCCCCCCCCCCCCCCGCGGGGGGGGGGGGGGGGGGGGGGGGGGGGGGGGGGGCGGGGGGGGGGGGGGGGCGCCCCCCCCCCCCCCCCCCCCCCCCCGCCCCCGGACACCGCCCTTTCGCTTGAGGGGGGAGTGCGGATGATCCGCGTGCTGCTTGCGGACGACGAGCCGCTCATCCGGGCCGGCGTCCGCGCCATCCTGGGGAGCGCGCCCGACATCGAGGTCGTCGCGGAGGCCGCGGACGGCCACGAGGTGGTCGAATTGGCCCGTGCCCACCGCCCCGACGTCGTGCTGCTGGACATCCGGATGCCGCGTCTCGACGGCCTCGGCGCCGCCGCCGAACTGGCCACCGCGGCCCCGGGGACCGCCGTCGTGATGCTGACGACGTTTTCCGAGGACGACTACCTCGCCGGCGCCCTCGCCTCGGGCGCCGCCGGTTTCCTCCTCAAGTCCGGTGACCCCCGGGAGCTGCTCGCCGGGGTACGGGCCGTCGCCGACGGCGGCGCGGCCCTCTCGCCGTCCGTCGCCCGGCGGGTCATCACCCAGCTCGGACAGGGGCAGTGGGGTCGCGCGGTGGCCGCCCGCACCCGGGTGGCCGAGCTGACCGGCCGTGAGCGCGAGGTCCTCGGGCTGGTCGGCGCGGGGCTGTCCAACGCGGAGATCGCCGAGCGGCTGTTCCTGGTCGAGGGCACCGTCAAGGCGTACGTCAGCGCGATCCTGGCCCGCCTGGGCTTCAAGAACCGCGTCCAGGCGGCGATCCTCGCGTACGAGGCCGGCCTGGTCCCCTCGTCGTGACGCCCGCCCGGATTCTCCCGCGGCCGCTGCCGGACCGCTGGCGCGCACGGCTCCCCGGGGCCGGGCTGTGGCTGCTGCTGTGCGTACCGCCCGCCACCGCCTTCAACGCGCTGTCCGGCAGGGAACTGTGGGGGACGGCTCTCGCCTTCCCCCTCCTCGGCGTCTGCGTGCTGCTGCGCGGACGACGCCCCTTGGTGTCGCTGGCACTGCCACTCGCGGCGAGCCTGTGCCTCTCCCTGGAGCTGTTCACCCCCGCGTACTGCCTGGCGCTCGCCCTCTTCGGCTATCTCAGCGGCGTCCGGCTGCCCCGCGCGCGCCCCGCGCTGCGCCTGGTCGCCGCCGTAGCGCTCGTCGGGCTGCCGCTGAGCGCACTTTTCGGCCGCTCGCTGTGGCCGTGGTTCTCCCTGCTGCTGACACTGCTGCTCAATGTGGTGCTGCCGTGGCTCCTGGGTCGCTACCGGCGCCAGTACGGCGCGCTGGTCCGCACCGGCTGGCAGCTCGCCGAGCAAATGGAGCGCGAGCAGCAAGCGATCGCCGACCGCACGCGGCTGCGCGAACGCGCCAGGATCGCCGGCGACATGCACGACTCCCTCGGCCACGACCTCGCCCTGATCGCCCTGCGGGCCGGCGCGCTGGAGGTCGACCCGCGCCTGGACGCGGACCGCCGCGCGGCGGCCGGTGAGCTGCGCGCGGCGGCGGGCGCGGCCACCGAGCGACTGCGGGAGATCATCGGCGTGCTGCGCGCCGACGACGAGGCGCCGCCCCGGACACCGTCCGGCGAGAGCGTGCCGGCGCTCATCGAGGACGCACGGTCCGCGGGCATGACGGTCACGCTGGAGCAGGTGCACGAAGCCGTACGGGACGACGACACCGGGGGCGGCGCCGGGGACGCAGGGGACATCGGGCTGCCTGCCATGACCGGGCACGCCCTGCACCGCGCCGTCCAGGAGTCGCTGACCAACGCCGCCAAGCACGCCCCGGGTGCCCCCGTACGGGTGCGCCTGGTGCGCGCCGCCGGACACCTGCAGCTGACCGTGGTGAACGGCCCGCGCCCCGAGGGACCCGCTCCCGAGGCGGTCTCCGGCGGCAGTGGCCTGGTGGGCCTGGACGAGCGGGTACGGCTGGCGGGCGGTACCTTGCACACCGGGCCGACCCCGGAGGGCGGCTTCAGGGTGTCCGCCCGCCTGCCCACCACCGGAGGCACACCGCCTTCCCCCACCGATCGACGCGAAGGCACGGCGGCTCGGCGTGAACTGGAGCGCGTGCGGCATGAAGTGCGTCGCCGACTGCGGCAAACGGTGGTCGTGCCGCTGGTGGTGATCACCGCGCTGTATCTGCTGATGGGCATCTTCACCCTGGTCAGCCCCTCCTGGACGGTGCTGGACCGGGGCCACTACGACGCCTTGCGTACCGGGATGCCGCGCGCCGCGACGGAGTCCGCGCTGCCGTTCTTCGCGCTGGACGCCCCACCGGACGGCACCCCCTCTCCCCCGCACGGCTGGTCCTGCGTCTACTACAGCGTCCGGCCCGGCTCCGACTCGGCCTACCAACTCTGCTTCGCCGAGGACCGACTGGTCCGCAAGGCCGTCGTACACCGGCGCGACTGACACCCGACCCCCTACGACGATCCCACCCCGCACGCCGACGGCCGGGTGGCGATCGAACGCGCCACCCGGCCGCCACGACACGGCATCAGACCGGCAGCGAACCGGCCCCGTGCACCGCGGACCCCGAGGTCACCTCAGCAGCACCCCCGGGACGGGTCGCGACGTCTGCCCGCCGGCCTCCGATGGCACCGCGATCAGCCCCGGCTCGGTGCCGGAGGCCAGCAGCCGGTGGGCCGGCAGGATGCGGACGGTGTAGCCGAAGGAGCCCGTGCGGTCCAGCGCCAGGGGCCCTTCGTAGAGGAGGCAGCCCGCGAGGTCGGGACCCGCGGTCGGCTTGAGCGGCACCGCAGTGGCATCGGTGATCCGGTCCGAGCCGTCGACCCGGCCGGAGACCACCTGCACCTCGACGTCCCCAGGGGTCAGCTCGCCGAGCGTCACCCGGACCCGCAGCGCCAGGGTGGCACCCAGCTCCGCGCTGCTGTGCGCCGGACCGTCGGCGGCGCAGGTCTCCACATGGTCCACCGAGACCTGTGGCCAGGCTGCCCGCAAGCGCGCCTTGTGGGCGGCCAGTTCCCGGGCCGAGTCCGGGGTCAGGGCGCGGTGCGCGTGCGCGGCCGGGGTGTAGAGCCGCTCGACGTACTCGCGGACCATACGGCCGGCCAGCACCTTGGGCCCCAGCGTGACCAGGGTGCGGCGCACCATCTCGACCCAGCGGCGCGACACCCCCGCCTCGCCCTGGTCGTAGAAGCGCGGCGCGACCTGCTGCTCCAGCAGCGTGTAGAGGGCGTTGGCCTCCAGCTCGTCGCGCCGGTCGTCGTCGATGGCGGCCCCGTCGGCGGTCGGGATGGTCCAGCCGAAGTCCGGCTCGTACCACTCGTCCCACCAGCCGTCGCGCACCGACAGGTTCAGCGCGCCGTTCAGGGCCGCCTTCATGCCGGAGGTGCCGCACGCCTCCAGGGGCCGCAGCGGGTTGTTGAGCCAGACGTCGCAGCCGGGGTAGAGCTTCTGGGCCATCGCCATGCCGTAGTCGGGCAGGAAGACCAGGCGGTGACGGACGCCGGCTTCGTCGGCATACCGCACCAGCTCCTGGATGAGCCGTTTGCCGCCCTCGTCGGCAGGGTGGGCCTTGCCGGCGACCACGATCTGGATGGGCCGCTCGGGGTGCAGCAGCAGATCCCGCAGCCGGTCGGGGTCGCGCAGCATGAGGGTGAGGCGCTTGTAGGAGGGAACGCGGCGGGCGAACCCGATGGTCAGGACGTCGGGTGACAGGACGTCATCGATCCAGCCCAGTTCCGCGCTGCCGGCGCCGCGCTCCCGCCAGGAGGCGCGCAGCCGCTCCCTGACCTCGGCGACCAGTTGTTCGCGCAGGGTGCGGCGCAGCTCCCAGATGGGGGTGTCCGGGATGCTCCTGACCGCCTCCCAGCGCTCCGAGCCGCCGACGGACAGCGCGTCCTCGGCGCGCCCGGCGCCGATCTGCCGGGCCCCGAGCCGCAGCACCTCGGGCGCCACCCAGGTCGGTGCGTGCACCCCGTTCGTGACGGAGGTGATCGGCACCTCCTCGGCGTCGAATCCGGGCCACAGTCCGGCGAACATCTCGCGGCTCACCTGCCCGTGCAGGGTGGAGACGCCGTTGGCGCGCTGGGCCAGCCGCAGCCCCATCACGGCCATGTTGAACAGGTCCGGCTTGCCTCCCGGGTAGGACTCCGTCCCCAGCGCCAGGACCCGGCCGGGGTCGATGCCGGGAAGTTCGCCGTCGTCGCCGAAGTGGCGGGCGACCAGATCCCGGTCGAAGCGGTCGATGCCCGCGGGGACGGGTGTGTGCGTGGTGAAGACCGTGCCGGCCCGTACGGTCTCCAGGGCGGCGTCGAACTCCAGGCCCTCTTCGGCGAGTTCGCGGATCCGTTCCAGCCCGAGGAACCCGGCGTGGCCCTCGTTGGTGTGGAATACCTCGGGCGCGGGGTGGCCGGTCAGCCGGCAGTACGCCCGGACGGCCCGCACTCCGCCGATGCCCAGCAGCATCTCCTGGAGCAGCCGGTGCTCGCTGCCACCGCCGTAGAGCCGGTCGGTGACCTCGCGTTCTCCGGGGCCGTTGTCCTCCACATGGGAGTCCAGCAGCAGCAGCGGGACCCGGCCCACCTGCGCCTGCCAGACGACGGCGCGCAGCTGACCGCCCCCGGGGAGGGCGAGTGCGATCTGCGCGGGCGCCCCGTCGGCCTCCCGCAGCATGGTCAGCGGCAGCTCGTTGGGGTCGAGGACGGGGTAGTGCTCCTGCTGCCAGCCCTCCCGGGAGAGCGACTGACGGAAGTAGCCGTGCCGGTAGAGGAGTCCTACTCCGATCAGGGGTACGCCGAGGTCGCTGGCGGCCTTGAGATGGTCGCCGGCGAGGATGCCCAGGCCGCCGGAGTACTGCGGCAAGGCGGCGGTGATACCGAATTCCGGCGAGAAGTAGGCGATGGCGGCCGGCCGTTCCCGGCCCGGCCCTGCACCTCGCGGGTCGCCGTCCGCGGTCTGGTACCAGCGGCGGCCGTCGAGGTAGTCGTGCAGGTCGGCGGCGGCCGTGGCCAGCCGGCGCAGAAAGCGGTGGTCGCCGGCCAGCTCGGAAATCCGTTCGGCCGAGACGCAGGCGAGCATCCGCACGGGGTCGCCGCCCGCACGCCGCCAGCCGTCGGAGTCGACGGCCTGGAACAGCTCGCGGGTCTCGGGGTGCCAGGACCAGCGCAGGTTGCGCGCCAGGTCGCTGAGGGGTCGTAGGGAATCAGGAAGGACGGGACGCACGGTGAAACGACGAATGGCCTTCACGCCACGACCGTAACCGTGCCGGGGCCCCGCAACCATCACGCGACGCCGCGTGGCTCCGCCTACCGCCGCGTCGGCCGATATGGCTGATTCCACCCCCTCATGCGCTCTTGTACGGACTCCGTCCTGGAGAGAGGCTGCGGTGTGCGCCGCCGGACCCATGCGGCACCTGGAACCCGCAGGCCACAACTCCGCTTCGATCAGATTGAGTTGAGGAGGGGAATGCCGAGCGTCTCCCTACCGCCACCGCCGCCCGCGCGGGTGTGCGAACGGATCGAACGTCTCGTCACAGCCCCTTGGTTACGTACCAGTAGTTCACATACCACCGGATTGCCCGGCCGCCGGTCGAGGGAAGGCTCCCCGGGTGCCCCGTTCCTCGCACACGATCCGTACGCACCGAACTCGGACCGCCGCACCCCGCCAACCGAGTGAAAGCGGACAGGAGCGACCATGCCCGGACCCCGTACCCCCGCCATGGAACGGATACAAAGGACAAAACCCTTAAAGCATCACAAGCCCCAGGTGAGCCCATGATCGGTCGCATCCCTGTTCTGGACATCCGCCCGCAGATCGATTGCGGCCGCCGCCCGGCGAAGGCGGTGGTGGGCGAGACCTTCGAAGTCTCGGCCACCGTCTTCCGCGAGGGCCATGACGCCGTAGCGGCCAATGTGGTGCTGCGCAACCCGGCAGGACGGTGCGGCCCCTGGACGCCGATGTGCGAGCCGCAGCCCGGCACGGACCGCTGGTCCGCCGAGGTCACCACCGATGTCGAGGGGCGCTGGACGTTCACCGTCGAGGCCTGGTCCGATCCGGTCACCACCTGGCGGCAGCACGCCACGATCAAGATCCCGGCGGGTATCGACACCGAGCTGGTCCTCGCCGAGGGCGCCGAGCTGCTGGAGCGGGCGGCCGCCGACGTACCCAAGAGCGACGGCCGGGAGACGGTCCTCGGCGCCGTGGACGCGCTGCGCGACGACAAGCTCCCCGCCGCCGCCCGCCTGGCCGCCGCCCTGGCCCCCGCGGTCACCGAGGCGCTGGACCGCCACCCGCTGCGCGAACTGCTCACCGTCTCGCGTCCGGTGCCGCTGGTCGTGGAGCGCCGCCGCGCCCTCTACGGCTCGTGGTACGAGTTCTTCCCGCGCTCCGAAGGCGCGGGCACCGCACCGGACGGCACCCCCGTCAGCGGCACCCTGCGCACCGCCGCCGACCGGCTGCCCGCCATCGCCGCGATGGGCTTCGACGTCGTCTATCTCCCGCCGATCCACCCCATCGGCACCTCCTTCCGCAAGGGCCCCAACAATTCCCTCGACGCAGGCCCCGAGGACGTCGGCTCCCCCTGGGCCATCGGCTCCGCCGAGGGCGGCCACGACGCCCTCCACCCGGACCTGGGCACCTTCGAGGACTTCGCCCACTTCGTGCAGACCGCCCGTGACCTGCGCATGGAGGTGGCACTCGACTTCGCGCTGCAGTGCTCCCCCGACCACCCGTGGGTCGAGCGGCACCCCGAGTGGTTCCACCACCGCGCCGACGGCTCCATCGCCTACGCCGAGAACCCGCCGAAGAAGTACCAGGACATCTACCCGATCGCCTTCGACGCCGACTTCCGCGGGCTGGTCCGCGAGACCAAGCGGGTGCTGCGCTTCTGGATGACCAAGGGCGTACGGATCTTCCGCGTCGACAACCCGCACACCAAACCGGTGCACTTCTGGGAGAAGGTCATCGGCGACCTCAACCGCACCGACCCCGACGTGCTCTTCCTCGCCGAGGCGTTCACCCGCCCGCCGATGCTGCACACCCTCGCCAAGGTCGGCTTCCACCAGTCGTACACCTACTTCACCTGGCGCAACACCAAGCAGGAACTCACCGACTATCTCACCGAGCTGTCCGGGGACAGTGCCGCCTATCTGCGGCCCAACTTCTTCGTGAACACTCCCGACATCCTGCACGCCTACCTCCAGGAAGGCGGCCGCACCGCATTCGAGATCCGCGCCGTTCTCGCCGCCACGCTCTCCCCGACCTGGGGCGTGTACGCCGGCTACGAGCTGTGCGAATCGACGCCCGTGCGCCGCGGCAGCGAGGAGTACCAGGACTCCGAGAAGTACCAACTCAGGCCGCGCGACTGGGACGCGGCCGCCCGCGAAGGACGCACCATCGCCCCGCTCCTCACCACGCTCAACCGCGTCCGCCGGCGGCACCCCGCCCTGCAGCAGCTGCGGTCCCTGCACTTCCACCGTGTCGACAACGACGCCGTCATCGCGTTCTCCAAACGCGAAGGACACGGCGCCGAGGCCGACACGATTCTCACGGTGGTCAACCTCGACCCGCACCACACCCACGAGGCGACGGTGTCGTTGGACATGCCGGAACTCGGCCTCGGCCGGGACGATTCCTTCCCGGTGCGCGACGAGCTCACCGGCGACACCTACCACTGGGGCAGGGACAACTATGTGCGCCTTGAGCCGGGCCGCTCTCTCGCGCCCGCTCACGTGCTGTCGCTGCGACCGTCCTCACCGATCGGAGGGTCACCCAATTGATCGTCAATGAGCCCGTTCCCGACAAGTTCGAGGACACCCCGGCGAAGGACCGCGATCCCGACTGGTTCAAACGGGCCGTCTTCTACGAGGTCCTGGTGCGCTCCTTCCAGGACAGCAACGGCGACGGCGTCGGCGACCTCAAGGGCATCACGGCCAAGCTCGACTATCTGCAATGGCTGGGGGTGGACTGCCTCTGGCTCCCGCCGTTCTTCAAATCCCCGCTGCGCGACGGCGGCTACGACGTCTCCGACTACACCTCCGTGCTCCCCGAGTTCGGCGATCTGGCCGACTTCGTGGAATTCGTCGACGCCGCACATCAGCGCGGCATGCGGGTCATCATCGACATGGTGATGAACCACACCAGCGACCAGCACCCGTGGTTCCAGGAGTCACGCACCGACCCCCAGGGTCAGTACGGCGACTACTACGTCTGGGCGGACGACGACAAGCAGTACCCCGACGCCCGGATCATCTTCGTCGACACCGAAGCCTCCAACTGGACCTTCGACCCGGTGCGCAAGCAGTACTACTGGCACCGCTTCTTCTCCCACCAGCCGGACCTCAACTACGAGAACCCGGCGGTCCAGGAGGAGATGATCTCCGCCCTGCGCTTCTGGCTCGACCTCGGCATCGACGGCTTCCGGCTCGACGCGGTGCCCTACCTCTACGCCGAGGAAGGCACCAACTGCGAGAACCTTCCCGCCTCGCACGCCTTCCTCAAGCGGGTCAGGGCCGAGATCGACGCGCACTACCCCGACACGGTGCTGCTCGCCGAGGCCAACCAATGGCCCGAGGACGTCGTCGACTACTTCGGTGACTACGCCGTCGGCGGCGACGAATGCCACATGGCGTTCCACTTCCCCGTCATGCCGCGCATCTTCATGGCGGTACGCCGGGAATCGCGCTACCCGGTCTCCGAGATCCTCGCCAAGACCCCCGCGATCCCCTCCGGCTGCCAGTGGGGCATCTTCCTGCGCAACCACGACGAGCTCACCCTCGAAATGGTCACGGACGAAGAGCGCGACTACATGTACGCGGAATACGCCAAGGACCCCCGGATGCGCGCCAACATCGGCATCCGGCGGCGCCTGGCACCGCTGCTGGACAACGACCGCAACCAGATCGAGCTCTTCACCGCCCTGCTGCTCTCGCTGCCCGGCTCGCCGATCCTCTACTACGGCGACGAGATCGGCATGGGCGACAACATCTGGCTCGGTGACCGCGACGCGGTGCGCACCCCGATGCAGTGGACACCGGACCGCAACGCCGGCTTCTCCTCCTGCGACCCCGGCCGGCTCTCCCTGCCGACCATCATGGACCCCGTCTACGGCTACCAGGTCACCAACGTCGAGGCCGCGATGAGTTCGCCCTCCTCGCTGCTGCACTGGACCCGCCGGATGATCGAGATCCGTAAGCAGAACCCGGCGTTCGGCCTCGGCAGCTACACCGAACTCCCCTCCTCCAACCCGGCGGTGCTGGCGTTCCTGCGCGAGGCACCGGCCGCCGAGGCGGGCGCCGACGACGACCTGGTGCTGTGCGTGCACAACTTCTCGCGCTTCGCCCAGCCGACGGAGCTGGATCTCCAGGCGTTCAGCGGCCGCCATCCGGTGGAACTCATCGGTGGCGTCCGCTTCCCACCGATCGGTGAACTGCCGTATCTGCTGACCCTGGCGGGCCACGGCTTCTACTGGTTCCGACTGCGCAGAAACCCCGCCTAGCGGGCTGCCCCACCGGGCGGCGGTGCCAAGAAATCCGCCCGTACGCGGCGCCATGGCGCGTACGGGCGTTTTTTGACCTTTCGCTCGGGCACTCTTCCTACTACCGCACGGGCCGGGTGGGCCATCGACGGTCCGCCCCGGCCCGGGGGACCGCCATGCAGCGGGTATCACCGCACGCCGAAGGCTCCGCTGCCGTACGGACGATCCTCGTCCGACACGTCCCACACCGCCGCACAGTCAAGGCCGCATTCCGGGACACTTTGCCCTACCTGTCGTGTGCCCGGGGAAAGGACGCGACGCCATGTCGGACACCGCCTCGACCCGTGCCACCCGAAACACCCCTGACCGCCCGCTCGTCTCCGCACCCGATCTGCTGTCCTCGCTGGCACCCCTGCTCGCCGAATGGGTGCCACGCCAGCGCTGGTTCGCCGGCAAGGGACGGCTGATCACCGGCTTCACGCTGGTATCGGCGACGGAGCTGCTCCCGTGCACCGGTGACGGCAGCGCGCCGGGCCTGCTCCAGCTGCTGGTGCGCGCCCAGCAGTCCGCGCCGGCCAGCCGGACGCCCGTCGTCGGCGACTGCTATCAACTCCTGCTGGGCGTCCACACCGCACTGCCACCGCAGCTGGCGCCCGCGGTGATCGGCCACCCGGCCGGCGGCCCGCTGCGCGGCCGCACCGTCTACGACGCGCTGCTCGACAACCGCCTGTGCGCGCTGCTCCTGGAGCGGCTGCGGGTGCCCGGCCGGATCGGTGCGGTGCGCTTCTGCCGGGAAGCCGGCAACGACATTCCCTCGGGGCTGCCCGCCCGGCCGATCGCGGTCGAGCAGTCCAACTCCTCCATCGTCTATGGAGATACGTTCATCCTGAAGGTCTTCCGGCGGATCGCCCCTGGCGTCAACCCGGATCTGGAGCTGCCGCGCGCCCTGGCCGACGCCAAGTGCTCGCGGGTGCCCGCGCCCGCCGCCTGGTTCGAGACGGACGCCGCATCGGACGGCGCGGAGGCGACCACGCTGGGGGTCCTCCAGCCATTCCTCCAAGGCTCCGCCGACGGCTGGCAGCTGGCGCTCAACGCACTGTCCGTACGTGCCGACTTCACCAGCTCGGCACGGGCGCTCGGCCACGCCACCGCCGAGGTGCACACCGCGCTCGCGCAGAACCTGCCGACCTCCCAACTGCGCCGCCCGCAGCTGGAGGCGATCGCCGCCCGGATGAACGAACGGCTGGACGCGACCGCCCGTGCGGTCCCCCTCCTCCAGCCCTACCGCGCTCCGCTGCGGGACGCCTTCGACGCGCTCGCGGCGGTCGGCCACGACGGGCGCAGCTGGGCCGCCCAGCGCATCCACGGCGATCTGCATCTGGGCCAGACGCTGCGGTCCGCCGCGGAGGGGCGCTGGTCGCTGATCGACTTCGAGGGGGAACCGGCCCGGCCGCTGGCCGAGCGGCGCCGGCTGCAGCCCGCGGTCCGCGATGTCGCGGCGATGCTGCGCTCCTTCGACTACGCCGCGCGCAGCGGCCCGGCCGGCGGCGACCCCTGGTCGCTGGAGTGGGCGCGGCGTACCCGCGAGGCGTACTGCCTGGGCTACGCCGAGGCCGGCGGTCTCGATCCGCGCTCCGCCCCCGAGCTGATGCGCGCCTACGAGACCGACAAGGCCGTCTACGAGGTGCTCTACGAGGCCAGGCACCGCCCCGACTGGCTGTCCGTCCCGATGGCCGCCATCCGGCGGCTGGCCTCGGGTGGGCAGCGCGCGGACGGCACCGGGAGCACGGAGTCCGCCGGCGAAGCGACTCGGTCCGCGGAGCCCCCCGGGGCCGACGGGCGCGGGTGAGGGCGCCCGGCCACGCGACCGTTCGCGCCGCCGAGGGAGCCGCCCGCACCGATCGCCGCGGTGCCCCCGGCACCGCCCCTCTCACCCCCGGGCCACCGCGCCCCCAACCGGCCACCGCCTCACCACTGCTCCACCGCCGTGCCGCCCACCGCCCCCGTCCGACCGATGCCCCGCCCCCGAGGAGGCTCCTCTCGTGACCCCCCGTCCGTCGCCCCGCCGTACCGCTTCCGACACCGCGCCCGCCAAGAACGCGCCCGAAGAACCTGCCCGCGGGTCCGGTCGCGGGGCGAGGTCCCGGCCGCCGGCCGGCGAGGCCACCGCCCGGACCGAGCCGGCCGCCGGGCCCGACACCGCGCACCCCTCGGACCCGCGGCCGCCAGCTCCCCGGGCCGAGGCCGCCGCGCCCGCCCGCGCCGCGCGGCCTGCCCGCTCCCGGGCGGCGAAACCGAAGGCCGGCGACGGTGTGCGGGCCGCCGCCCCGCTGGGCGAGGAGGACCGCGGGCGCCTGCTGGGCGGAGCCCACCACGATCCGCACGGGCTGCTCGGCGCGCACCCGGTGCGCGATGGGGTGCTGATCCGGGCGCTGCGGCCGTACGCCACGGCGGTGACCGTCCTGGCGAAGGGGCTGCGCGCCGAACTGCTGCCGGAGGGCGACGGGCTGTTCGCCGGGGTACTGCCGGCGGGGCAGATCCCGGAGTACGAGCTGGAGGTCGCCTATGCCGACACCACCGTCACGGTGCAGGACCCCTACCGCTTCCTGCCGGCGCTCGGCGAGCTGGATCTGCATCTGCTGGGCGAGGGCAGGCACGAGCAGCTGTGGCACGCGCTCGGCGCGCGCACCATGGACCACCAGGGCGCGACCGGCACCCGCTTCACGGTCTGGGCGCCGAACGCGCAGGGCGTCCGGGTCGTCGGGAACTTCAATTACTGGGACGGCACCGGCTTCCCGATGCGCTCGCTCGGCTCGTCCGGGGTCTGGGAGCTGTTCCTGCCCGGCATCGGCGAGGGCGAGCTGTACAAGTTCGAGATCACCCGGCCGGACGGCTCCCGGACGGTGCGCGCCGACCCGATGGCGCGCCGCACGGAGTGCCCGCCGGCCACCGCCTCGGTCGTGGTGGAGTCGCACTACCGCTGGGAGGACGCGGACTGGATGGCGCGGCGCGCCGACCGCCCCGTGCACCAGGCGCCGTTCTCCGTCTACGAGGTGCACCTCGCCTCCTGGCGGCCCGGCCTGACCTATCGCCAGCTCGCCGCACAACTCCCGGCGTATGTGAAGGACTTGGGGTTCACGCACGTCGAGCTGATGCCGGTCTCCGAGCATCCCTTCGGCGGCTCCTGGGGCTATCAGGTGACCGGGTTCTACGCGCCCACCGCTCGGATGGGCACACCGGACGACTTCAAGTTCCTGGTCGACGCGCTGCACCGGGCGGGTATCGGCGTCCTGATGGACTGGGTGCCCGCGCACTTCCCGCGGGACGACTGGGCGCTGGCGGAGTTCGACGGGCGCCCGCTGTACGAGCACTCGGACCCCTCGCGGGCCGCGCACCCGGACTGGGGCACCCTGGAGTTCGACTACGGCCGCACCGAGGTCCGCAACTTCCTGGTCGCCAACGCCGTCTACTGGTGCGAGGAGTTCCACATCGACGGGCTGCGGGTGGACGCCGTCGCCTCGATGCTCTATCTCGACTATTCGCGCGAGGACGGCGGCTGGACGCCCAATGTCCACGGCGGGCGGGAGAACCTCGACGCGGTCGCCTTCCTCCAGGAGATGAACGCGACCGTCTACCGCCGCTGCCCCGGCGTCGTCACCATCGCCGAGGAGTCCACGGCCTGGAGCGGCGTCACCCGCGCCACCCATGAGGTCGGGCCCGACGGCTTCGGCGGTCTGGGCTTCGGCCTGAAGTGGAACATGGGCTGGATGCACGACTCCCTGGTCTATGTGTCCAAGGAGCCGGTGCACCGTAAGTACCACCACGGCGAGATGACCTTCTCCATGATCTACGCCTACTCCGAGAACTACGTGCTGCCCATCTCCCACGACGAGGTGGTGCACGGCAAGCGCTCGCTGGTGTCGAAGATGCCCGGTGACTGGTGGCAGCAGCGCGCCAACCACCGGGCCTATCTGGGGTACATGTGGGCCCATCCCGGCAAGCAACTCCTGTTCATGGGGCAGGAGTTCGCCCAGGGCGCGGAGTGGGCGGAGAGCCACGGCCCGGACTGGTGGCTGCTGGAGCCTTCGTACGAGGCGGAGCCCGACCACCGCGGTGTGCGGGACCTGGTCCGCGATCTCAACCGCGGCTATACGGCCGCACCCGCGCTCTGGGAGCGGGACACCGACCCGGCGGGCTTCTCCTGGATCGACGGCGACGCGAGCGAGGACAATGTCTTCGCCTTCGCCCGCTTCGCCGCCGATGGATCCCCCCTGATCTCGGTCACCAACTTCTCACCGGTCGTACGCCATGCCTTCCGGCTCGGTGTCCCCGACGAGATCCCCGCTTGGCGCGAGATCCTCAACACCGACGAAGTGCGCTACGGCGGCAGCGGCGTCGGCAACGGGGAGCCCCTGAAGGCGGAGCCGACCCCCTCCCACGGCCGCCCCGCCTCCATCGCGCCGACGCTGCCCCCGCTGGCAACGCTGTGGTTCCGCCCGGCCTGACCACCACCGAAACCGTCAGGGACGGTGGCTGTCCGGACCGTCCGCCGCCCTGCCCCGCACCGCACCGGTCGCGGGGCGGGGCCCCGGCCGCCCCGCCTCCCCCCGGCATCCGCCACAGCCTCCCCGCCGCACGGACAAATCCCCCCAAGTGACCAATGACCCACCCCTCTTTTCGGCCGCAGCCGACCGGCGCCGACTGCTGTTCTGCCGCTGTATTCATGCTCCCAGGAGGCACTGACAATCGACCGAAGCGAAGGGCTCGGGCGGGAAAACACCAGGTCACATGGGTGATGGCCGGACCGGGGAGCGAGCGGTCCCGGGGAGCGGAAACAGGAGGGGCGGGCGCCGTGCGGCGCCCGCCCCTCCTGATGTGGCCCGTCCGGGGAATCAGACCCCCGCGACCTTCTTCACCGACGTCCCGTCGCGTGGTCCGACGACCTCCGCCTCGGGTGCCGGACCGTGTCCGTCCGCGGACAGCGTCTGCTCGTCGAACGGCACCCGGCCGGCCAGCACCTCGGCCACCCGGACCTTGTCGATCTCCTTGGTCCAGGTCCCGACCAGGACCGTGGCCACCGCGTTGCCCGCGAAGTTGGTCATCGCCCGCGCCTCGCTCATGAACCGGTCGATGCCGACGATCAGGCCGACGCCGTCCACCAGCTCCGGCCGGTGCGACTGCAGTCCGCCGGCCAGCGTCGCCAGACCCGCGCCGGTGACGCCCGCTGCGCCCTTGGAGGCGATGATCATGAAGACCAGCAGCGAGATCTGCTGCCCGAGCGAGAGCGGATTGCCCATCGCCTCGGCCACGAACAGCGAGGACATCGTCAGATAGATGGCGGTGCCGTCGAGGTTGAAGCTGTAGCCGGTCGGGACGGTGATGCCGACCACCGGCTTGCTGACGCCCAGGTGCTCCATCTTCGCGATCAGCCGGGGCAGCGCCGACTCCGAGGAGGAGGTGGACAGGATCAGCAGGAACTCCCGCGCCAGGTACTTCAGCAGCATGAAGATGTTGACGCCGGCCACCAGCCGCAGCAGGGCGCCCAGTACGACGATCACGAACAGCAGACAGGTGATGTAGAAGCCGATCATGATGATGGCCAGCGACTTGAGCGCGTCCAGGCCGGTCTCCCCGACCACCGCCGCGATCGCGCCGAAGGCACCCACCGGCGCCGCCCACATGATCATCGAAAGCACCCGGAAGACCAGCTTCTGGATGTGCCCCACACCGCGCAGCACCGGCTCGCCCGCCGAGCCCAGCGCCTGCAGGCCGAAGCCCACCAGCAGCGCGACGACCAGCGTCTGCAGCACCTCGCCCTGGGTGAAGGCGGACACCAGCGTCGTCGGGATCATGCCCAGCAGGAACTCGGGCAGGCTCTCGCCGCCGCCCTCCGTCTGGGCGTGACCGGCGTCGCGGACCGTGTCGGTCAGGTGCAGACCCGATCCCGGGTCCAGCAGGTTGCCGACGACCAGGCCGATGGCGAGCGCGACGGTGGACATCACCATGAAGTAGCCGAGGGCGAGTCCGCCCACCGCGCCGACCTTGGCCGCCTTCCGTACCGAGCCGACGCCCAGCACGATGGTGCAGAAGATGATCGGCGAGATCATCATCTTGATGAGGTTCACGAACCCCGTGCCGAGCGGCTTGAGCTCGACGGCGACACCGGGAGCGGCGAAGCCCACGATGACACCGAGCACCACCGCGCCGATGACGGCGATGTACAGGAAGTGTGTCCGGTCCCGTTTCTTCGTCACGGTCGCCTCGGCGATGCCCCCGGACGGCGGGGTCTGTGCAGCCACGGCTGCCTCCTCGGGTCTACGGCTGTGCGGCTGATCTGCGGCTCTCTCGCACAACGGGTTCCGGTGACTATGCACGCCGCGTGTGGCGCCCGTCACCCTTACGTGCATTTCGTTCACGTAAAAGTGACCGTGCAGACTGTTACGTATGCGCCTCCCCCGACCCCGCCTCCCCCTGCCGCTCCGGGGCCCCCGCAGCCTCGCCGGGCAGCTCTTCGCCATGCAGGTGGTATTGGTCGCGGTGGTCGTCGCGGGTTGCGCCGTCTTCGCGTACCTCAGCGCCGGCCGGCAGGCGGAGGAGACCGCACGGCAGCGGGCGACGGCCACGGCCACCGCCGTAGCCGACTCCCCCGCCGTCGTGGCGGCGGCCCGCACCCGCAACCCGACGCCCGCGCTCCAGCCGTACACCGAGCGGCTCCGGCGGGACGCGGGGGTCGACTTCATCGTGGTGATGGCCCCGGACAAGACCCGCTGGACCCATCCGAGGCCGTCCGCGATCGGCAAGGCCTATCTCGGCCATATCGGCCCCGCCCTGCGCGGCGAGACCTTCGACGAGACGCATCTGGGGGTGCTCGGCCCCTCCGTGCGGGTCGTCGCACCGGTCCGCGACCCGGAGCGCGGGAACCGTGTCACGGCCCTGGTCAGCTCCGGCATCACCGTCCAGACGATCAGCGAGCAGCTGCGCGACCAGGTGCTCGCGCTGATCGGCGTCGCGGCTGCCGCCCTGGCACTCGGCGGCCTCGGCACGTACGTGATCAACGCGCGGTTGCGGCGGCACACCCACGGGATGAACGCCGCCGAGCTGAGCCGGATGCACGACTATCACCAGGCCGCGCTGCACGCGGTGCGTGAGGGACTGCTGATGCTCGACGGACAGCGCCGGGTCGCCCTGATCAACGACGGCGGACGGGAGCTGCTCGCACTCCCCGACAGCGCGCTCGGCCGCCCCGTGACGGAACTCGGCCTGCCCGCCCCCCTGACCGAGGCGCTCCTGGCGCCGGGCCCGCGCGTCGACGAGCTCCACCTCACCAGCGAGCGGGTCCTCGTCGTCAACTCCGCCCCGGTCTCCGGCGGCGAGCAGCGCGGCAGCGTCGTCACCCTCCGCGACCACACCGAACTCCAGGCGCTCTCCGGCGAGTTGGACTCGGTCCGCGACTTCGCCGAGGCGCTGCGCTCGCAGGCGCACGAGGCCGCCAACCGGCTGCACACCATGGTGTCGCTGATCGAACTGGGGCGCGTGGCGGACGCCGTGGAGTTCGCGACCGCGGAGCTGGAACTGGCGCAGGAACTCACCGACCAGGTCGTCGCGGCGGTCGCCGAGCCGGTCCTCGCCGCGCTGCTCCTCGGCAAGGCCGCCCAGGCCAACGAGCACGGCGTCGAACTGACCCTCAGCCCCGACAGCCGGATCGACGACGGACTGATCCCGCCCGGCCTGCCCGCCCGCGACCTCGTCACGGTGCTCGGCAACCTCATCGACAACGCCATCGACGCCGCCGCACCGCCCCGGGAGCACGACGCCGCAGGCCCCGCGCGGGTCCTCGTCACCGCGCTGGCCACCGACGAGGAGCTGCTGCTGCGCGTCGAGGACAACGGGCCTGGGGTGCCGGCGAACGCCGCGGAGGAGATCTTCCTGCGCGGCTGGAGCACCAAGGAGGGGCCTGCCGCGCCCGCCCGCGGCCGCGGCCTCGGCCTGGCCCTCGTCCAGCAGGCCGCGCGGCGCCATCACGGCACCGTCACCCTCGACCGGGCGGCGAGCGGCGGCGCGCGGTTCACCGTACGGTTGCCGCTGCGCACGGGGGTGGCACCATGACGCACGCGGGCGGCCGCGCGGCCCGCCGGGCCGGCCACCACGCCCGCTCGACCACGAGAGGATGAGCCCGGTGACCCCTTCCGACATCCGGGTCCTCGTCGTCGAGGACGACCCGGTCGCCGCCGACGCGCACGCCCTGTACGTCGGGCGGGTGCCCGGCTTCACCGTCTCCGGCACGGTCCACTCCGGCGCCGACGCCCGTCGCCACCTCGACCAGCACCCCGTCGACCTGCTGCTGCTCGACCTCTACCTTCCGGACGGCCACGGGCTGAAGCTGGTGCGCAAGCTGCGCGCGGCGGGCCACACCGCCGATGTCATCGCCGTCACCTCCGCCCGCGACCTCGCGGTGGTGCGCGAGGGCGTCTCCCTCGGCGTCGTGCAGTACGTGCTCAAGCCGTTCACCTTCGCCACCCTGCGCGACCGGCTGACCCGCTACGCCGAGTTCCGCGCCACCGTCGGTGAGGCGAGCGGACAGGACGAGGTGGACCGGGCGATCGCCTCGCTGCGCGCGCCGCGCCCCGCCGCCATGCCCAAGGGCCTGACCGCGGCGACCCTGCGCGCGGTGACCGATGTGCTGCGCGCGGCCGAGGGCGGTCTGACGGCGACCGAGGCAGCCGCCGATGTGGGGATCTCCCGCATCACCGCCCGCCGCTACCTCGAACACCTCGTGGAGAGCGGCCGGGCCGCCCGCGCCCCGCAGTACGGCCAGGTCGGCCGCCCGGAATTGCGCTACCGCTGGTCGGGCCATTGACCCGCTCCGGGAGGTGACTTACCTTCACCGGGCAGCCCACCGTGGCTAGTTGGAGGTCGTGCCGTGCGCCCCACCGCCCCGCTAATTCTTCTCACCGCCGCCGCCCTGGCCGCCGGCACACTCACCGCCTGCGGCAGCGGATCCGCAGGCGACCGGAACACCGTCCGGGTCGCCTTCATCAAGGACACCAACAACCGGGTGACGGTACGCGACGACTACGTCCGCCTGGTGGCGAAGCAGTTCGAGAAGGCCAACCCCGGCAAGAAGGTCAAGCTCATCCCGATCCAGGCGTCGGAGAACGACTACTACGCCAAGATCCAGCAGATGATGCGCTCCCCGAAGACCACCCCCGACGTGGTCTACGAGGACACCTTCCTGATCAACTCCGACATCAAGGCCGGGTTGCTGCGCCCGCTGGACAGCTACCTCAAGACGTGGGACGCGTGGGGGCAGTTCGAGGCGACCGCGAAGACCGCCGCCAAGGCACAGGACGGCAAGACCTACGGCGTCCCGGACGGCACGGACACCCGCGGTCTGTGGTTCAACAAGAAGTTCTTCGCGCGGGCCGGCCTGCCCACCACCTGGAAGCCCAGGACCTGGGACGACGTGCTCGACGCCGCCCGCACGATCAAGCGGAAGGTGCCCGGCGTCATCCCGCTGAACATCTTCACCGGCAAGGGCGCCGGCGAGGCCGCCGTCATGCAGGGCTTCGAGATGCTGCTCTACGGCACCGGCGAACATCAGCTCTACGACCCGGGCACGAAGAAATGGGTCACCGGCAGCAAGGGCTTCCGCGACAGCCTGAAGTTCATCGACACCGTCTACAAGGAAGGGCTCGGCCCCGAGGTGTCGGACGCGCTCAGCCCCAACATCCAGACCAATGTCGTGGCCGAGCTGCTGCCCGAGCAGAAGCTCGCCATCGACCTGGACGGCTCGTGGCTCGGCCAGCAGTGGCAGAAGACCGGCGGCAGACCGTGGCCCGAGTGGTCCAGGACGCTCGGCCAGACGCCGTTCCCCACCCAGCACGGCGACCCCCCCGGCAAGGTCAGCCTGGCCGGCGGCTGGACCTGGTCGATCCCGCAGCGATCCCAACAGCCCGACCTCGCCTGGAAGTTGATCGAGACCTTCCAGTCGAGGCAGAACGCCCTTGAGTGGTGCGTACGCGGCGCGCAGATCGCCGTACGCAAGGATGTCGCCGCAGACCCGCGCTATCTGAAGTCGGTGCCCGGCATCGGCTTCTTCACCGGCCTGGTCAAGATCAGCCGGTACCGGCCCGCACTGCCCGCCTACCCCCAGGTCTCCTCGGCGATCGGTGAGGCGATGGAGGCGGTCACCGCCGACGACTCCTCACCGGAGGCGGCGGCCAGGGAGTACGACGAGCGGCTGAAGTCGCTGGTGGACGGCCGCGTCATCCGCAAGCCGTGACCCGCGCCGCCAAGACCACCCGCCCGGCCCACGGCACTCGCACCACCGCCCGTGGGAGCCTGCTGCGCTGGTCCCCGCTCGCCCCTGCCACCGTCCTCCTGCTGCTCTTCCTCGCCGGACCGATCGGCTACTGCGTCTACATCGCCTTCACCGACACCCAGTTGACCGGCCAGGAGTCGGCGTCCTTCGTGGGCCTGGCCAACTTCCGCCGCGCCTTCACCGACACCCGCTTCCTCAACGCGGTGGTCCTGACGCTGGTGTTCACCCTGATCTCCTCGATCCTCGGCCAGAACACCCTCGGCCTCGCGCTCGCCGGTCTGATGCGGCGCGCGTCGCGGCCCGTACGCGCGCTCACCGGCGCGGTGGTGATCACCGCCTGGGTGCTGCCGGAGATCGTCGCCGGGTTCCTGCTCTACACCTTCTTCGAACGTCGCGGCACCCTCAACGCCCTCCTGGATTGGCTCCATCTGCCCACCCAGAACTGGCTGTTCACCCTCCCCATCCTCGCCGTGTCGTTCGCCAACGTCTGGCGCGGCACCGCGTTCTCGATGCTGATCTACTCCGCAGCGCTCGACGGGATCCCGCGGGAGGTCACCGAGTCCGCGCAGGTCGACGGCGCCGGCGGGGTGAAGCGGCTGTGGCACATCACGCTGCCGATGATCCGCCGCTCCGTCGGCACCAATCTGATGCTCAACACCCTGCAGACGCTCTCCGTCTTCGGGCTGATCTGGGCGATGACCCGCGGCGGGCCCGGCAGCCGCAGCCAGACGCTGCCGGTGTTCATGTACGACCAGGCGTTCATGAAAGCGCTGATCGGCTACGGAACGGCGGTGGCGCTGCTGCTGCTCGTGGTGGGCGCACTGTTCTCCGCGGTCTATCTGCGGCTGATGCGCGAGGAGGTCTGATGTCACGCCTCGCCGTACCGGGCAGGAGGAGCGCGGCCCCGCACCCGCAGCGCCAGGACCGCTCAGCCACCGGACGCCGCCGCCTTCTCACCCGGTCCGCCCGCCACCGCCTCGCCGCCGACGCCGGGCTGCTGGCGGCCGCGACGGCGTTCGCGATCCCGCTGGTCTGGCTGGTGCTGTCCTCCCTGGACACCGAGGCCACACTGCGGGTGCGACTGCCGAAGTCCCCCACCACGGACAACTTCTCCGCGGTGCTGACCGACGAGATCACCTTCACCCCGATGCTCAACAGCCTGCTGCTGTGCGGCGGCGCGACCCTGCTCGCGGTGGTCTGCGCGGCCCTGGCCGCCTATCCGCTCTCCCGCTTCCGTGCCCGCTTCAGCCGCCCCTACCTGCTGACCATCCTGTTCTCGACCTGTCTGCCGATCACCGCGATCATGGTCCCGGTCTACGGGCTGTTCGTGCAGGTGAATCTGATCGACACCATGTACGGCACCGCGCTCTTCCTGGCCGCCACCCAGCTCCCCTTCGCCATCTGGCTGATGAAGAACTTCATGGACGGCGTCCCGAAGGTCCTGGAGGAGGCGGCCTGGACGGACGGCGCCTCCTGGCTGCAGACCCTGCTGCGGGTCGTCCTGCCGCTCATGGGCCCCGGCTTCACCGTCGTGACGATCTACACCTTCATCATGATGTGGGGCAATTTCTTCGTCCCCTTCATGCTGCTGCTCTCCCCCGAGCAGCTGCCCGCCTCGGTCAGCATCTTCACGTTCTTCGGCAACTACGGCGCCATCGCCTTCGGCGAACTGGCCGCATTCTCGATCCTGTACTCGACACCCGTGGTCCTGCTGTACATCATGATCTCCAGGCGCCTGGGCGGCGGCTTCGCGCTCGGCGGGGCGGTGAAGGGCTGACCCCGGCCACCGAAACCGACCCGCCCGTAGCTTCCTACGACATTCAGGCTTGGTCATACGCACAATAGGTGCGAATGGGTACCGTCACCTACCGTGTGCCGGTGAACACGCACGCCGGGGATCAGCACAGGCCCCCCTTCGACGCCGAGGCTGCCAGAAAGCTCCGCGAGGCCCTCGGCATGACCCACGCCCACGTCGCCTACGGCATCTGGGCCGCCTACGGCCTGCGCATATCACCCTCGACCGTGGCGTCCTGGGAGCTGGCCGAGAGCTCCCCCACCGAGGCGGAGCTGACCGCGCTGGCCGGCGCACTGTGGTGCGCCCCGGCCGAACTCCTCGGCGCCCCCGGCACGCTGCGTGAGTACCGTCTCGCGCTCGGCCTCGCCCCGGCGGACCTGGCGCTGGCCATCGGCATGGACCAGGGCGCGTACGAGCGCCTGGAGGACGGCGGGCGGTGGACCGGCAACGACCGGCAGGCCGGGGCGCTCGCCGACACGCTCCACCTGCCGCTGCCCGCACTGGTCCGGTTCACCGGCCAGGACACCAGGCTGACCGAACTGCTGACGAGCGCCGCGACCACCCGATGGCAGGCGTACGTCCGGCCGGTGGGCAAGCTCGTACCGCTGCCCAAGCAGCGGATCCAGGACGTCCTCCAGGGACTGCACGCCGACTACCAGGCGACGATGACCGCCTCGCTCAACTGGGGCGGCGGAGGCAGCGCCGACGCGTCCGGCAAGGCCGGGCAGGCGTTCCTCGGCGACATCCTGGCGGAGTTCTGGAAGCGGCTGGCCCCGTAGCCTCGTTCCACGGCCCGCCGGCTGCCCCTAGGGCAGCACCCTGACAGTGCGTCGCTCATGCGTCGGCCAAAGGTCGGACGGCGGTCCCCCCAGGGGATGACGGCAGCGTCCCCGATAGGACTTCCGGCCGGTCCCACTGTCGGTCCCTGCGGGTGACGACCGGCCTGACCTGCGCAAACAAGAATGGGGACATCACATCGTCCGTCCCCTTCCAGGAGTCCCCGTGTCCCACGCGGCAGCCTTTCCGGGATTTCCCGGTTCCCCCGCCCCCGCCCGAGCCACCGCGGCCGTCGCCGCACGGGCGACGGATCTGAGCAAGGTCTACGGACAGGGCGAGACCCGCGTGGTCGCGCTGGACTCCGTCTCCGTCGACTTCGGCAAGGCCCGCTTCACCGCCATCATGGGCCCGTCCGGCTCCGGCAAGTCGACGCTGATGCACTGCATGGCAGGACTGGACTCGATCTCCGCAGGCTCGGCCCGGATCGGAGACGTCGAGCTGGCGTCGCTGAACGACAAGCAGCTGACGCGGCTGCGCAGGGACAAGATCGGCTTCATCTTCCAGGCGTTCAACCTGCTGCCCACGCTGACCGCGCTGGAGAACATCACCCTGCCCATGGACATCGCGGGCCGCAGGCCCGACGGGCAGTGGGTGAACAACGTCATCGAGACCGTCGGTCTGGGCGGGCGGCTCAAGCACCGCCCCAGCCAGCTCTCCGGCGGCCAGCAGCAGCGCGTCGCGGTCGCCCGCGCACTGGCGGCCCAGCCGGAGATCATCTTCGCCGACGAGCCCACCGGCAACCTCGACTCCCGCTCCGGCGCCGAAGTGCTGGGCTTCCTGCGGGAGTCGGTGCGCGCGATGGACCAGACCGTCGTGATGGTCACCCACGACCCGGTCGCGGCCGGCTACGCGGACCGGGTGGTCTTCCTGGCGGACGGCCGGATCGTCGAGGAGCTGCACGAGCCGACCGCCGACGCCGTGCTGGACCGTATGCGGCTGTTCGACTCGGGCGGCCGTACCTCCTAGGGCATCTCCGGACGGGCCCCCGGCCCGGCCCCGGCCGCCCCGGCACCGGCCGCCCGGTTCGACCGGGCCCGGCCGGTCCCCGCGGCGCACCCGCCGCCCCTCCGTATCCGGCGCACCACGACTCCAGGACTGACCACCACCATGCTGCGTACCGCCCTGCGCAATGTCCTTGCGCACAAGACCCGCTTGCTGATGACCGCGCTCGCGGTGCTGCTCGGCGTCGCCTTCGTCGCCGGCACCCTCATCTTCAGTGACACCGTCGGAGAGGCAGTCAAGAACGCCTCCACCAAGAACCTCAAGGATGTGGCCGTCTCCGTCCAGGCCGTATCGGACAGCGACACCGGCGGCGGACCGCAGAAGGACGGCAAGCGGGCCACCGCGCTCGACGACGAGCTGGCGGACCACATCCGCGCCCTGCCGGGTGTGGCGTCCGTACGGGCCGAGGTGACCGGCGAGGCGACGCTCGCCGGGAAGGACGGCCGGCCGCTCGGCGAGGGGAGGTTCAACCGTGCGGTCAACTACCGCCCGGACACCGGCGGCAAGGACAGCCGCTACCCGCTGGCCCAGGGCCGCGGCCCGGCCGCCGGCGACGAGATCGCCCTGGCCGCAGGCACCGCGCAGGCCGCCGGCTACCGCATCGGCGACACCGTGCGCTTCGCGACCGACGGGCCGGTGCTGGAGAAGAAGCTGGTCGGCACGGTCGAAACCGACGACCCGCAGGTGACCTCGGGCGGCACCCTGGCGCTGTTCGACACCGCCACGGCACAGAAGCTGTATCTGCACCCCGGCCAGTTCGACGAGCTGGTCGTGGCCGCGGAACCCGGTACCGACCAGCAGGCGCTGACCGCGAAGGTCCGCGAGCTGCTGCCCGCGAAGCGCGCCGAGGCGACCAGCGGCACCGAACTCGCCGCCGAGCAGGCCCGGATGGTCGCGCAGCAGAACAGCGCGCTGAGCCAGACCCTGCTGGTCTTCGCCGGAATCGCCCTGTTCGTCGGCGTCTTCATCATCGCCAACACCTTCACCATGCTGATCTCCCAGCGCAGCCGTGAGATCGCGCTGCTGCGCGCGGTCGGCGCCTCGCGACGGCAGGTCGTCCGCTCGGTGCTGGCCGAGGCCGCCCTGCTGGGGCTGGTCTCCTCCGTCGTCGGATTCGCGCTGGGCACCGGTCTCGCCGTCGGCCTGCGGGCGGTCCTGGACGCCAACGGCGTCGGCTTCCCGGACGGCCCGCTCGTCATCAGCCCCGCCGCGGTGCTCTCCGCCCTGGGCGTCGGGGTCGTGGTGACCGTGCTGGCCGCCTGGCTGCCGTCCCGGAAGGCGGCGAAGATCGCCCCGGTGGAGGCGCTCAGCACCGTCGAGGCGCCGCTCGCACCGCGCAGCCTCGTCGTGCGCAACGTGATCGGCTCGGTGGTCACCGGTCTCGGCGTGGCCACCATGGTCTGGGTCTCGACGCTGAAGTCCGGTGACGATCTGCCGATCGCCATGGCCGGCTCGATGCTGACGCTGACCGGCGTGATCATCCTGGCCCCGCTGCTGTCCCGCCCGCTGGTGTCGCTGGCCGGCCTGGTCACCACCCGGCTGTTCGGCGTCGGGGGCAAGCTGGCGAAGGAGAACGCGCTGCGCAACCCCCGCCGCACCGCCGCGACCGCGTCCGCGCTGATGATCGGCCTCACCCTGATCACCGGCATGACGGTCGTCGGACACTCCACCCAGCGCGGAATGGACAAGATGGCGGCCACGGGGATGACGGCCGACTACCAGATCGGGACCTCGACCTTCGTCGGTCTGGATCCGAAGCTTTCGAAGAAGGTCGCGCGGCTGCCCGGCGTCGAGGCGACGGCCCCTCTGCGCGGCGCGGGCTTCAGCGCCGACGGCGGCTACGGCTACGTCCACGGCACGGACCTCGACCAGATCGGCAAGGTCACCCGACTCACCTTCCGCAAGGGCTCGTTGGGCGCGGTACGGGCCGGCGGCATCGCGGTCTCGCAAACCGCCGCGAAGGACCACGGCTGGCAGGTCGGCGACCGGATCGCCGCCGAGTTCTACGACAAGAAGAAGGCCGAGCTCACCATCGCGGCGGTCTACGAGGACAACGACGTGCTCGGCGAGTCCTTCGCGTCCACCTCGCTGGTCGATCCGCATCTGGAGCAGCTCAAGGACGACACGCTGCTGGTGAAGGCGGCGGGCGGCGGCTCCGAGGCGCTGGTCGAGGACATCCGGCACGCCCTCGGCGACAGCCCTCTGGTGAAGGTGCAGGACCACGAGGACCTGCGCAAGGAGAGCGCAGGACAGATCGACACCGTGCTGAACATGGTCTACGGGCTGCTGGGCATGGCCGTCGTCATCGCGGTGGTCGGTGTCGTCAACACCCTGGCCATGTCGGTCTTCGAGCGGACCCGGGAGATCGGGATGCTGCGGGCGATCGGCCTCTCGCGCGGCGGCATCAAGCAGATGGTCCGGCTGGAGTCGGTGGTTCTCTCGCTGTTCGGCGCGGTGCTCGGCATCGGGGTGGGGATCTTCCTGGCCTGGGCCGGCGGCAGTCTGGCCGGCTCCTCGTTCCCCACGTACGAGATGGTGCTGCCCTGGGGCAGGCTCGGACTGTTCCTGCTGATCGCACTGGTCGTCGGAGTGCTGGCCGCGCTGTGGCCGGCCCGCCGGGCGGCCCGGCTCAACGTCCTTGAGGCCATCGGCGCGCAGTGAGCCGCACCTGGCAAACACGGCGGGGGGGGGGGGGGGGGGGGGGGGGGGGGGGGGGGGGGGGGGGGGGGGGGGGGGGGGGGGGGGGGGGGGGGGGGGGGGGGGGGGGGGGGGGGGGG
>NZ_JBICZL010000038.1:16626-27464 GCF_043201875.1 Streptomyces sp. NPDC048248 | reverse complement strand
CCCTCACAGCGGCTCGGCCGCCACCGCTGGGTGGTCGAGAGAACGGTGTCCTGGCTGGCCGGCTGCCGACGCCTCCACCGGCGCTACGAACGCAAGCCCGAGCACTTCCTCGCCTTCGTCGGCATAGCCGCAACCCTCATCTGCTACCGCCGACTCACCAAGTGAAACAACGTCTAAGGCGCCTGGGCTATGGCAAAGCCGATGAATGCGGTCCAGGCAGCGGATGGCACGGTCAGCCCGGGCCGTGTGGTCCTTCGATTCACGGACGTGCACAGCATCGGCGTCAGTTGCGATCTCGACGCATTCGCCGCCCGAACCAGTGCTGTAACTGCTCTCGAACCAGGCCCACTCGGGCATGGCCCGCACCGTCTCCTCTATGTTCCTTCCCGATCCATTCCGGTTACGTCAACCGGGGGACGGCGATGATGGCGCATCTCATGAGCTGTGACCATGCCACCATGGATCTCTCCCTGAGCCGTAGTTGATCCCCTTCTGCTCTCCGCCCGCGCCGCCTCTGCCGGAATTCGGCGCCTTGGGATCGCCCTTCCCGTCCTTCCCGAGCCCCGTGAAGTGGTCGGCCAGGCCCTTGTCGTTGTCGTGATGGTTCTTGGCCATCTGCTTCACACCGCGGGTCATGTTGTCGTCGAGGTGTTTGGCGGTTTTCTTGACGCCGTCCTCGATGCCTTCGATGACCTTGTCGAGCATGGTGTTGGCGGCGTCCGCGATGGGGTCCTTGCCGCGGGTGCGGCCGTGGTGGCTCCGGGCCTTGCCGATCTTGCCGCCGGCCTTGTTGCGGAAGGTGCCGCCCGCGCTTTCCAGGCTGGTGACGACGCGGTTCGTGTTCGTCCTTGTCGAAGCTGAACCCGCCGCCGGCCCCGCTGCCGGAGCTGCTGCCGCCACCGCCGCCGTGGCTGCCGCCTCCGGATCCGCCGAGACCTCCGCCGCCGCCTCGGCGGCCGCCAGTGCTGAGGAGTTCCATGGGGTTTTCGGCGGCGGACTTGGCGGAGTCCTTGGCGTCCTGGACGCCCTGGTTGAAGCCGTCCTTGCCGGCTTTGGCGGTCTGGCCGAGGTCGACGCCGTCCTTGACGCCGAGCGCGTTGGCGCCGAGCTGGACGACGAGGTCGCCGACCATCGCGCCGAGGGCCTCCTCGACGGGGGTCAGGGCGATGCTGATGACTTGTTCGGCGACCTGTTGGCAGACCTCTTTGAACAGGCGCTTGAGGAGCAGGCGGGTGGCCTGGGTCGCGCCCAGTGCGCCGAGTTCGGACAGGCCGAGGGTGAACGGGGCTGCGGCTTGGCGGCGATCACCTCGGCGGCCAGGATGCCCAACTGCACCAGCGCGCCGATTTTGGTGCCCTCGATGAGGATGGCGACGCCGTCCATGGCGGTGGCCGCCATGCGGCCGCAGTCGGCGAGTCCTTTGAGGTGCGTGCCGTTGATCTTGCTCCAGTGGGCGTTCATCGCCTCGATGGCCAGGGATCCGCCCGCCGAGCCGACCAGGCTCTGGATGGCGGTGTGCGTTTCGTTGGCGCCCTCGTCTATGTCGCCGGCGAACTCCCGCATGGCGTTGGCCATTTCGCGGTAGTCGTCCTCGTCGACGTTCGGCCCACGAGACACCGATCAGGTCGAGCAGCTCATCCGCCCAGCCCGGCAGCACGACACCCACGAAAAGCCCTTCCCCCGTTGATACTGCGTCAGTCGATGTAGATTTCCATCGGGGGGGGGAACGATTCTTCAAGCGCGCAACGAGCCATCTCCCACGTCCGTCGTGCCGGGGCAAGAGCGCCGTCTCACAGGGGAGGGCTCGCGAACGGTCCGGAGGGACTGGGCGGTGAAGACGCTGCGGGGAAGCGTGATGCCCTCGGTTTCCATGGATGATGCACATCCATGGAAACCGAGGGCATCACGGCCGTCGTTGGCGGCACCTGTCAGCCGAAGACCGAGCGGACCTCGTCCGTCACGGTCGAGCGGACCGCGTCCGTGGCCTCTGGGTTGTTGGTTGCGGCGCCGCCGGTGCGGTTGTCGACGTGGCGTTGGGCGTGGTCCAGGCCGCGGTTGGTGTGGTGTTCCGCCCGGTTGGCGAGGTCTTCCTTGGCGTGGTCGACGTAGGTCTGGGGGTCGGCGAGGCTGGCGGCGCCTTCCTTGACGCCGTCGACGTATTCGCCGGCCTTTTCCTTGGCGATGTCGGCGGTTTCGCCCCAGTCGATGCCGTCGCGTGCGCCGAAGTGGCTCTCGATGCCTTGTTCGGCGACGTTGTTCGCCATCTCCTTGCCGGCTTCTGCGGCCTTTTCCTTGGCCGCGTCGACCACCGTCTCGCGTACGGTGTCCTTCACCGTTTCCTTGACCTGTGTCTTGACGTAGTCCATTGCCAGCTTGCGGGCTTCCTTGGACACCGCCTTCTGGGCGAGGTCCTTGGTCAGCTTCTTGATGGCGTCCATCGTGGCGTGTTCCATCGCCTTGGTGGCCGCCTCCATGACCTCGCGCTTGAGCTTGTCGAGGATCTGGCGGATGATCACGCGGGACGCCTGGGTGGCGCCGGCCGCGCCGAGTTCGGACAGGCCCAGCGTGAAGGGGGCGGCCGCCTGAGCAGCGATGAGTTCAGCGGCAGTGATCACAAGCTGGACGATGACTGCGATCTTGCCCGCGATGACGGCGAGTGCGGCCGCGTCGAAGGCGGCCGCGATCACCTCGGCGGCCATGGCCGCGTCGCGGAGGTAGTTGTCGCCGCCCGCGCTGCCGTTGTACGCGCCCCACTCCTTGGAGAAGCCCTCGACCGCCTCGCCGGAGTTGACGGAGAAGACTTCGTTGGCCGAGGTCGAGCCGTTGGAGTTCGCCTGGTTCACGGCCTCGGCGAAGTTGCGCCAGACCTGGGCGCATTCGAAGAGCTTGTCCTCGTCGGCGTTCGGCCAGTTGAAGCCGAGGAGGTCGAGAACCCAGTCGACCCCTCCTGGCAGCTGGATTGACACAGTAATCGTCCCCCGTGCGGTGATAGCCGAGTTGTGCTGAGTGGAATGGAGGTGTGGGGCGGAGGCAGGGCGTCAGGCGGATGGGGCAGGGTGAGGCGGCGGGGGCGGCAGCTTGTCGCGGCGGGCCCGGGGGTGCCTCAGCGGTGCGGTGTCGCCTCAGATGGTGGGTCGGCCGACGGCGCTGATGGTGTGGATGCCCTGCTCGTCGGACTCGGCGTAGTGCTTCGCCATGGTGGTGAGTTTGTCGCCGATGCCTTCGAGGCGTTCGCCGAGGGAGTCCATCGAGTCGAACATGCCGTTCGCGATGGGTTCGTAGATCGTCAGGAAGATGTCACCGAAGTCGCAGCCCTCGAATGCCTCTCCCGCGACGTCCGTATTGACGCCTTCCCTGAGCTTCTTCGCCGCATTGGAGAAATCGCCGCCGATATGGACGAACGTGTTGCCCTGTGTCCTCAGTACGTCCGGATCGACGTCAAACGCCTTGCCTGCCACTGCTGCCCCCCGTATTCGCCGGTTCCCGGATGCTGTACGTCGTCGAGTCGAGGTCCGGGGCTTCGCCGGTGACTTGGCCCGTGATTTCGACGCCCATGACTCGACCGCACTCACGTGATCTCAGTCGAGTCTAATGACTTCACATTAGGTGATCTGAGCGTCGGGGTGTCAAGGCGGGGATGCGGTGGCCCGGTTGGGTTCGTGGCGATTCAACTGGATTGGTTTTGCGATGAGTTGACCTGAGTGAATTTGGCTGAGGTCGGAGGGGCGTGAAGGTTTGGTGTGGGTGGAGGGGGATGTCGCGAAAGCGGATCCCGGTCGTGAGTGCTTACGCCTGGGTCATACAGGGACGCAACCACGGGCGGCTGCGGTGAGGTCATCCGCTCCTGATACAAGTGAGGCCGGTGTTCGAGTGTTCGAGATCTGAGGAGTCGCTGTGGGGATTGGGGTGCGCCAGAAGGCGCAGAAGGTCGGAGCTGTCGGAGCTATCGGAGTTACGACGCTTGCCATGTCCTTCGCGCTGGCGGGCTGTGGGTCGGGTTCGAAGCTGGGGGGTGCCGAAGCGGCCGAGGACATCCTGCCGCCGCGCGAGAGCATGCCGACCGAGCTCAGGACCGTGACCAAGGAGCCGTTCAGCCGCGCCAAGGCCCCCAAGAAGTGCATGGTGGCCCCGGACAAGCCCTCGGGCTGGTGCAAGGACGCTGTGGCTGTCGGCCATGCCGCATACGGGAGCAGCGACAAGAGCAAGTCGGCGGTCTTCGACGTGGTCGTGTACCGCAGCGACTACACGGCCAAGAAGGCCTTCAGGAAGTGGGAGTCCTATGCCCAGAGCAGCCCGACCAAGTATCGGGCCCTGAAGGCCGAGGCGGTCGGATCCGGGAGCGTTGCGTTCGCGGACATCGATCCGTCGTACAACGACAACCAGGAGCTGGTGATCCGCGAGGACAACTTCATCGGCACGGTGAAGTACGGCGAGCGCCGTCTGCCGGGCACCGTCGACGCCACCCTCCTCAAGCTGTCGAAGATGTTCGCCGAGCGGATGCGGCAGGAGGGCTAGGGCGTGCCCGGGATCCGGGCGCGTGGGTGACCGCGGGTCCCGTAGCATTTGCGCTCATGGACGCACCCGGCAGTGAAGAGCCCCGTTCCGAGAGTCGCGTGGGGCTGACGCCTCGTCAGGCGAGGCGAATACGCATCGTCCTGGCCTCAGTGCTGATGGCCGCGATGGCGGCGGTGCTCGTGGTGCGTCTGGCGTCGCGTACGTCCGTACTGGTGGTCGGGGTGTACGGAGCCGCGCTGGTGCTCTGCGGTGTGGTGATCGAACTCAGCCGGAACGGGCGTACCCGGCTGGGCACTTGGCTGCTGGGCGTCGGGTTGGCGGCCGCGCTGGCCGCGGACTGGTTGTTGCTGCCCTGAGGCGGCGGAGGGGCAGAAGGCCCCGGGGTGGCCGGACGGCTGCCGCCCCGTAGCGCCGGCGAGCGGACGGCCGCCCAGGGCATCCGCCCCGAACGGCCGAAGTGCTCCCGCGCACCCGGAGACCGCTCCTCAGAACAACCCGTGCCACATCTGCTCGATGACCAGTGACCACCAGTTGCCGTCGTCGTCCAGGGCCCACGAGTCGATCGCCGTGATCTGCTCCTGGAACGCGGCCACCGCGGCGCCCGCAGCGCGCGGGTCCATGCCCTGCATCTCCTTGCGGGTGGTCGCCAGCAGGGCGAGCGAGCGCAGGTAGGCGGCGAGGGTGCGGTTGACGAAGCGGCCGCCGCCCGACGAGGGCTGGACCGCCCAGACGGTGCCGATGAGGCCCTGGTTGTTCTCCGGCGCGGTGCACTGCACGGCGACGGTGTAGAGGCCGTCGGTGCCGAGCCGGACGTAGCCGGCCAGGGTCTCCAGCGTGCCCTCAGCGGCCTGTGTACCGACCGCCCGCAGGTGACTGGCCACATCGGTGAACAGCCCGCCGGGCGGCGGGCTCGCGACCTGGTCGGCGGTGAAGAAGTACGGGACAGCGGCGGGGAGTCCGGCCCAGGTCAGCGTGCCCTTCGCGGCCTCGGGGAGCGGCGTCGCGGCGATGTCGTCCACGTCCGGACGCACCACTTCCTCCCGGCCGAAGACCTCCGCGAGGTGCTTGCCCAGCGCCACGTCGCGCATCGGCGGCGCCGCCTCGACGTTCTGCGGCACGGGCACCCGGTGCGGCCGCGGCGGGGCCTGCTGCCCGGCGATCTGGTGCATCATCTCGACGTGCCGCAGCAGCCCGGCGACGCCCTCGGCGCGCTCCTCGGGCCGCATGCCGTAGCCCTCGGTGCAGGAGAACGTGGCGTTGGGGAAGGCGCGGAAGACGAAGTCGCCCGGGTAGCCGCCGGGCAGCAGCGCGGGGCGCAGGTCGCTGTGGACCGCGCGGACGTCCTCACCGCGTACGCCGAGCTGGAGGAGGTCCTCGTGCAGCTGGTACTCGGCGGGCGGAAGGCCGGGCGCCGAGACCCGGGCGAGGCTGGTCTCCTCGCCGGTGGCCGGGTCGTCGTACGTCGCGACCGCCGTGTTGCCGGGGCCGGTGACAGGCTCCGAGGCGGCCGGAGCCGCGTCCGCGCCGCCGTCGGCGCCGTGCTTCTGCTGGTACATCCGCACGACCTCGTCGACCGGCACGGACGGCCAGACCGTCAGCTCGCCCGAGCCGCGGTCGACGACGCCGCAGGCGGTACCGATCTCCGCGGGCGGACGGCGCTGCCCGGTCTCCGGGTCGACCTCCGGGGGCGGCGGCACGGCCCAGACCACCCAGCCGAGGTCGAACTCCTGCATGGCCACCTCGCGCGGCGGCCCCTGGTGGCCCTCGGGGTTGAGCCAGCGTTCAGCGGTGGCTTGTGCCTGCGCCTGAGTGATCACGAGTGGTCTCCTTCGAGGCCGTGGGAAGCGACAGCGTCAGCGGTGCCGACGGCCTGGGCCGGCACGGTAGGGGCGGCCGCCGGGAGCGGCGCGGTGATCTGCCGGGCGGTCACGCCGCGCGCGGTGGCGACGACGAGGACGCCGTCGGGTGAGAGATCGACACCGGTGAACGGGGTGTCGGAGATCAGTGCGGCGACCACCTGCCGGCTCTCCCGTGCCCAGACGCGCAGGTAGTCGGCGCCGCGGCTGAGGCCCAACGGCCCCGCCTCCCGCGCCTCTTCGGACGGGCGCAGTACCTGGGCCGGGTCGGCGTCGAGGTAGTCGGGTCCCCACAGGTCGTGCAGGAGGAGCGCCGGGCCACCGGGTTCGCCGGCGTCATCTTCCGCTCGGGGCAGTGAGCGGGCCCCGGGGGTGCCCTCGGGGACCAGGAGGGCGGCCACCGGGCGCGCCGGGACAGCGGTTGTGCCGTCGGCCGGGTCGTTGGCGGACCCTTCAACACGGCCGGGACCCGCGCCGGAACCGCCGTCGGGGCCGTCGTCCTGGGGCAGGGAGCCGACCGTCACTCCGCTGACCCCGGGGACCGGAACGCTCCACAGGGTGCGCCACGGCAGCGGGAAGCCCAGACGGTGCAGCGCCTCCGCGTAAGGCGTCAGACCGTCCTCGACGAACGCGGACTCCAGCAGCGCCGCCCGCAGGGGGACCGACGGCTGGGAACGGGTGAGCAGGGGAGCGGTGCGCAGATACGTACGGGCCGGGGCGCCGAGTTCCCCGAGCGGTACGGCCTCGATGGCGGTCCGCAGCGTCACCGGGTCGGCGTGCGCGAACATGCTCGGGTCGGTGAGGAGTTGTGGGAGCAGCCCCGCGTCGAGAGTGTGTGCCGCGAGGTGATCGCGGATGTACGGGTCGGCCTTGGACCAGTCCTGCTCGGGCACCGCTTCCAGCAGCGCCATCGCGATCTTGGTCTGCGCTTCCCGTGCGTCGGGGAGTCCGGCGCGGATCTCCTCGGCGACGGCGGGATGCATCAGACGCAGCAGGGTGCGGCGGTCGGCCGCCGAACCGGCGGCGCCGGGCCCCTCGCCCCCGGCCGCTTCGGCTTCCGGGGTCCCGCTCTCCGGTACGTCGTCCGCCGGCTCGACCGGCTGGATGAACGGCGCCGCCAGCAGCATGCCGTCGGCGATGTCCTGGCTCATGTCCCGCTCGGCGACCGCGTTCGCGAGCCGCCCCCACAGCTGGACCGGCAGGCCGTCGCCCTCGGCGAATGCCAGCGGCGCCAGCATCAGCCGGAGCGTTCGGGGGTCGGCGCCCAGCCGGCGGGCGTGCAGGTCGAGTGCCTCGCCGATATCGGACGGCAGCAACTCCTCGTCCGACGGATCGAAGCCCTCGGGCTGCATCAGCAGCGACTGCAGGGCGAGTTGGACCGTCAGGTGATTGCCGTCGGCGCGGCGGGCCATCGCCTCGGCGACGGTCCTGCGGATCTCCGGGTCGGCGGCGTAGGGCAGGTCGGGCGCTCCGGCGGCCGGATCGAGGCCGGTCTCGGCGTGCAGCGCCAGGCCGTCGGGGTCCGCCCACTCCGGGGCGTCGAGATCGATGATCTGGACCTGGCCGAGGGGCAGCGACTCGGCGAGCTCCCCGGCCAGTTCGCGCGGTACGTCGGCGAGCAACTGCACCGACTCGGTGGCGGCGAGCGGCTTGAGCACCTCCCGGACCAGGCGAGCCGGTTCGTGAGCGGCGCGCACCGGCCCCGCGGCGTCGACGTCCGGCACCACGATCGTCACCGGCTCCTCGCGCGCGGAGAGCTCGCTGAAGACGTCCTCGGCGCGGACGGCGCCGAGCTCGAAGTGGTCCGCGATGATCCACAGCAGCTGGGCCGCGGTGCGCCCGGCGGGGCCGGGAACCGCGGGCGCGGGGAGGTCAGGAGGCACCGTAGCCGGGTCCAGATCGTCCAGCGGCAGCTGCTTGCGGTACTCGGGGTCACACAGCATCAGAAAGCCGGTGACCAGGCGCGAACGCCCGCTGCCCGGGTTGCCGGTGAGCACGATGACGCGGGGCGCCCCGGGCCACCGCATGCGCCAGGCCGCGAGTGCGCGGAGCACGGCGGTGCGGCCACCGATGAACGGATGTGGCGTGTATCGGGCCGTCGTGGCGATTCCTTCGCCTGAGGCGCTCATGACTTCCTCGTCCCCCATGAAATCCCGCCCTCCACTGTGCGTGGATCCTGCGTCTTACCTCGTCGATCCTATGATCAGGGCCGCTCCCGCGGGACTTCCGGGGCCGTCCTGCCGCGGAACCGAGGGCACCGGCCGGAGCGCGGACGCGCCGGCGGTCGTGGGGGAGCGGTTCCGGGCGGGCGACGGGGCCCTTTCGGACCGCGATCCGAAGAAATCCCCGTCAGGCCCTCGCCTCGCCGTGCCTCCGGCGTCCGCTCGCCCCGGCGTCATTTGAGGTGATGCCGGTGCATTGCGGGTGGTTCCGTGTGGAGAAAGCGGGGCCGTCCTGTGCGGAAAGGGAGAAGATCTGCGCAAATCTTCCGCTACGCGCGGCCGATGCTCCGCTTTCTTCCCTATGAGCTATTTCGACGGAACGCTCAACGGAAATGATCCGCAATGCGGTGGCCGGGCGGGAGTGACCGGCCGGGCCGGTCAGATGGCCGACTGGGAACCGTCCGCCGGGTCGACCGTCTCGAACGGCCGAACGCAGGGCCTTCCGCATGCGATCCGCCCTGGCCGGAGCCGCGAGCCCCGACGCGCCGGCAAGCCAGTGCCTCATGGCGCTCACCCCACCGGCAGAGCGGATCGCCCCCGACGGAGCGGATCAGCCCCGGTGGCCGCCGCCACGGCCACGACGCGGCGAGCTGACGATGTTCCCCGTGGGGCCGTCCCGCTCGGCGCGCTCCTTCTCCTCCTGCTCCTCCTGCTGCTTCTGCCACGCGACGAACTGCTCGCGGGAGGCCTCGCGTTCGGCCTGCGTCTGGTCCTCCGCGGCCCGCCGGATCTGGTTCATCCGGTCGCCCAGCGCGTCCATGTAGCCCGGCGTCTGGATGGCGTCCTTCATGCCGATCCTGCCGGAGAGGACCTCCTGCGCCATCTCCTGGAGCTTGCCACCCACATTCGGGTTCTCCGCCAGCGTCTTCAGCGCCTTCCGGAGCCGGTGCGCCTGCTCCGGATCCGCGGCGACGTCCATCAGATCCTCGTCCTGGATCTGCCGCTCTTTGTCCATGGTTGCCCCCTAGAACGTGGTGGCACAGCAACCGCGTGTGCTGCACCCGCGTCCAGAGTCTAATGAGGGGTGTGAACGAGCCGTCAAGGCGGGGTTGTCGGTATTGCCGGATATTGAGCCGTATGCATTCCGCACGCCGCTGTACGGCCGCTGCGCGGGCCGCTCCTGCCCTATTGCGGGTGTGCTAGACCTGTGGCGATGTTCGACAGGTCACTGTCATTCAATTCGGGGAGAAAAGATGTCGGATGAGGTCCGGATCGGTACCGAGGAGCTGCACAAGCTCGGTACAACCTTCGAGATATCCGCGGACGATCTGGGCCGGCAGCTGACCGCATTCAGACGACGCGCGGACGCCGAGGCGCTGCGGGAGGGGCTCGGCAGCCATGAGGCCGCCCGCCCGTACCGCGAGGTGTACGAACAGGCCGAGCGTGCCCTCACCCAGCTGCAGGAGCGGCTGGCCGAGGTCGGCGGCGGCATCAAGGAGACCGTAGCGAACACCCAGGCGGCCGAGGACGAGCTCGTCGAGATGATGCGGAGCGTCAAGTGACCGAGCGACGCAACCCCGAGGCCCTGCACGAAGCGGCGGCCGGCTGGCGGGAGATGGGCAAGCACCTCGACCGGCTCGTGCGCGACCTCGACCGGCACGTCGGCACCGCCGCGGCCGCCCACTGGAACGGCCCCGCGGGGGAGGCGTTCGCCGCGGACTGGCACAAGCTGAAGCGGTCCGTCGACGACACCCTGCCGGCCTTCGAACTGGCCGCAGCCGACCTGGAGACGGCAGCCGCCGCTCCCTCCTCGGACAGCAACTCCGAGGAGGGCCACGGCGCGCCGAAGGCGGAGAGCTCCTCGGGCGGCGACTCGCAGTCCTCGGGTACGAACGCCGCCTACGGCTTCATGGCGCTGGGGCAGCTCGCCAACGGACTCGGCGGCGCCTTGCGCAAGGGAGGCGGCGGGGGCGGACAGGGCCAACGGCCGCCCGTACGGCACGAGTGGGAGACCTCCACGGCACCGCAGGGGCCCAACCCCTTCGGACCGTCGGAAGAGGGGACGCCGGTGCGCGGTGGGCAGAACGTCGCCAAGGGAAGGCGGACGGAAGCGACGGCGGCCGCCGAGGAAGCCCCCAAGGTGAAGCCGGAGGCGAACTCCGAGAAGCCGGAGCGCGGAGCCTTCGGCTGACGCCGGCACAGGTCACACGAAACGGCGGTGGGGGGGGGCCCCGGCGCGGGGGGGCCCCCCCCCCGGCGGGGGGGGGTCGCGGCGCGCCCGGTGGGCGGCGCGCCCCCCCCCCCG
>NZ_JBICZL010000038.1:0-16616 GCF_043201875.1 Streptomyces sp. NPDC048248 | reverse complement strand
CCCCGCGGGGGGGGGGGGGGGCGCCGGGGGCCCCCCCGCCCCCCGCCCCCCCCCCCGGGGGGGGGGCCCCCCCCCCGGGGGGGGGCCCCCCCACCGCCGTTCGAGCGTGTGACCGGTCAGCCGCTGTTCGCCGGCAGCCAGCCCGTCTGGACCAGCTGCGCACCGCGCTTACGCGTGATGAACGTGGCCCGGCCGGGCGTCAGCCGCTGGCCCTTGACGTTGCCCATCAGCGGGCCCTCGCCCGGGTCGGCGGACAGGATCAGACCCTGCGCACCCAGTTCCTTGGTGCGCTGCATCACCGGCTCGAACGAGGACCGCCCGGCACCGGAGGAGCTGCGCGCCAGGATGAGGCGCAGGCCCAGGTCGCGCGCGAACGGCAGGTACTCCAGCAGCGGCTGCAGCGGGTTGCCGCTGCTCGTCGCCACCAGGTCGTAGTCGTCCACGATCACGAACGCGTCCGGCAGGTCGTACCAGCTGCGGTTGCGCAGCTGCTCCGGCGTGACGTCCGGCCCCGGCATCCGGCGGCCCAGCGAACCGGCAAGACCGGTGATGACCTCCTGCAACTGCGGCCCTGCGGCGCAGTACTTGTACAGGTGGCTCTCGGGGACCTCGCCGAGCTGGGCGCGGCGGTAGTCGGAGACCACCATCAGCGCCTTGTCGGAGGGGTACCGCTCGGCGATCTGCTTGGTGAGCAGACGCAGCAGCGCGGACTTGCCCGACTCGCTCTCGCCGTAGATGACCAGCAGCGGGTCGGTCTCGAAGTCGATGAACGCCGGCGACAGCGTCGTCTCGTCGACACCGATCGCGATGCCGTGCTCCGGGTAGTCGTTGCCCTTCGGCAGCTCGTTGACGTGCAGCATCGTCGGCAGCATCCGCACCGCGGGGGCGGGCTCGCCCTGCCAGTGCTCGTTGACCGTCGAGACCAGATTCGCGATGCCGTCGCTGATGGACTCCGGATCGCTCATCCCGTCCAGTCGCGGGAGCGCCGCGAGGAAGTCGAGCTTGTCGGGAGACAGACCGCGGCCGGGCTTGCCCATCGGCACGTTCTCCGCGCGCTTGCGGTCGAACTCCGACTCCATCGCGTCACCCAGGCGCAGCTCGACGCGGTTGAGGAGCTGGTCGCGCAGGGCGGGCCGCACCTCGGTGTAACGCGAGCCGGCGATGACGAGGTGAACACCGAAACCGAGGCCCCGGCCGGCGATGTCCAGGATCACCGGGTCGAGCTGCTCGTAATCGGTCTTGAAGGTGCCCCACCCGTCGATGACCAGGAAGACGTCGCCCCACTTCTGGTCGGGGAAGGCGCCCGCCGCCCGCCGCTGGCGGTAGGTCGAGATGGAGTCGATGTTGTTCGAGCGGAAGAACTCCTCGCGCTCGTTGAGGATGCCAACGACCTCGGAGACCGTACGGCGCACCTTCTCGGCATCCAGACGCGAGGCGACCCCGCCGACGTGCGGCAGGCCCTCCATGCTCAGCATGCCGCCGCCGCCGAAGTCCAGGCAGTAGAACTGCACTTCCTGCGGGGTGTGGGTGAGGGCGAACGCCGCGATCGCGGACCGGATCAGCGTCGACTTACCGGACTGCGGACCACCCACGACGAGACCGTGACCGGCACCGGCGGAGAAGTCCAGGTACATCACGTCACGCCGCTGCTCGAACGGCTTGTCCACCAGCGCGACCGGCACCACGAGCTTGCCGAGCGCGGTGTACTCCGGCGCGTGCACGCCCCGCTCCGGGGTGACCGCGAGGGTCGGGAGCAGCTGGTTGACGGTCGGCGACTCCTCCAGCGGCGGCAGCCACACCTGGTGCGCCGGCGGGCCCTGGCCCTGCATCCGCTGGACGATGACGTCCAGGACGGTGTCGGCCAGCGCGTCGTCCTGCTGCGGCTCGGTCGGCTCGACGGGAGTGGGGTCCTCGATGATCTGCTCGACGACCGGCGCCGCCGTGAACGGGACCGGCAGCCGGTTGGTGCGGCTGCCGCCCGGGCCGCCGCCGGCACCGGGGCCGCGGTAGGGGCCCGAGACGTACGCGGCCTTGAACTGCACCATCGTCTCGGTGTCGTACTTCAGGATGCCGGAACCGGGAACGTTCGGCAGGTGGTACGCGTCCGGGACACCGATCGCGGTCCGCGACTCGGCAGCGGAGAACGTCCGCAGACCCAGCCGGTAGGAGAGGAAGGTGTCCAGACCGCGGAGCTTGCCCTCTTCCAGACGCTGCGAGGCGAGCAGCATGTGGACACCCATGGAACGGCCGATACGGCCGATCTGGATGAACATGTCGATGAAGTCGGGCTTGGCGGTCAGCAGCTCGGAGAACTCGTCGAGCACCATCACCAGCGACGGCAGCGGGTCCAGCGGGGCACCCGCGGCACGCGCCTTCTCGTAGTCGGTGATGTTGGCGTAGTTGCCCGCGGAGCGCAGCAGCTCCTGACGGCGCTGGAGTTCACCGGTGATCGAGTCGCGCATGCGGTCGATCAGCGTGACGTCCTCACCGAGGTTGGTGATGACCGCCGCGACGTGCGGCATCTCCGACATACCCGTGAAGGTCGCGCCACCCTTGAAGTCCGCGAGGATGAAGTTGAGGGTCTCGGAGGAGTGCGTGACCGCGAGGGCGAGCACCAGGGTGCGCAGCACCTCGGACTTACCGGAACCGGTCGCACCGACACACAGACCGTGCGGGCCCATGCCCTCCTGCGAGGCCTCCTTGATGTCGAGCATGACGGGCTGGCCGTCCTTGTCGACACCGATCGGCACCCGCAGCCGCTCGTGCAGCGTGCGCGGCCGCCACGTACGCGACACATCGACGGAACCGGCGTCACCGATGTTCATCAGGTCGGTGAAGTCCAGGTTCGACAGCAGCGGTTCCTCGCCGTCCGCACCGGAGCCGGCCCGCAGCGGCGCCAGCTGGCGCGCCAGGGCCTCCGCCTCGGGGATCGACAAGGTGTCGCAGACGCCGTGGTAGACGGCGCCGCTCGCCGACTCCAGCACCAGCTTGCCCGGCCACACCTGCACGGCCAGACCACCGCGGATCTCATCGAGGTCGCCGGGGACCACCTCGAGGATGGTGACGCCCTGCAGACCCTCGGCCCCGGCGATCACCGAGTCCATCGGCACCTCGCCGGCGTCCAGCACGATCACCACATGCGGGGTGTCGGTCACCGGGGTGCCCTGCGGGTTGAAGCGCCCGCGCCCGTCCAGGTCGTCGGCGAGCAACTCCTCGATCTCGCCGAGGTCACCGACGACGAGCCGACGGGTACCTGCACCGTCCACGCTCTTGTCCTGGACCTGCGGCAGCCACTTCATCCACTCCCACTCGGCCTGCGCACCGGGGGCGGCGACGACCGCCACCACCAGGTCCTCGGGCGAGTGCAGCGTGCACAGCTGGGCGATCATGGCGCGGGACGCGCCGTACACCGTGTCCGGGTCACCGGAGACGGTCAGGTGGTAGAAGGCGCGCAGCGACACCGCCAGCGGCAGGTCGTCCAAGTGACCGTGCTTGTCGAGGAATTCCTTCATCGCGTGCGCGGTGAGCGGCTCCAGCTCGTCGACCGGCGCGGTCTCCGGAGCCTTCAGCGGCGTGGCCAACTGCTGGGGCCCGAGCCCCAGTCGCACCTGAGCGAAGTCGGGGTCGGTCGCCCGACGCTCCCACACCCGCTTGCCCTCGGCCACCACGGACCACAGCTGACCCGGGTCCGGGTGGATGAAGAGCTGGGCATCCCGCTGCTTGCGGGCGGTACGCCGTACCTCTTTCCGCTTCTGCGTAAGGTACTTGAGGTAATCCTGGCGTTCCTGGAGCATTTGCCCGGAAGGCCCCTGGCGGGCTTTGACGATCTGCACGATCGCCATCGCCAGAGTGGACGCCACCATGACGCCGCCCATGATTTTCATGAACGGCTGATTTCCCATGAACAGGAATGCCGCCGACGAGGCCATACCCATCATGGGCATAAGGCTCATCAGGATGTTGTCCTGGTCGCCCTCGCGGGGAAGCTCCGGAGGCGCCTCGAGTGTCACCTCCTCGGAGGGAACTTCAGGTGGCAGCGCGCGGGGCGGGCGCTTGACGATGACAACGCTCACCGAGGCATCAGTCCTTCATGCATCTCGCAGTCTCGGACCGCCCCCGTTGGTTTGACGGTCCCCCGAACCAAGTCCTTGGCTCGACGCAGGCGTTGATCCTACTGTTAAACGTCAAGTGCCGGGGTGGGTGGGGCAGCCGTCGAATCGGACGGTACGCTGACGCACCGCAAGCGTGCCGAGGCCCTGTTGTGACGGCCCTATATATACGGCGCGCGACGCGACAAAACGCCCAACGGATAGGGGGAACCGCCAGGTGAGCACGACCACAGGCACCGGCTTTTGCCGGGTCACAGTCGCTGCGCCGGACGCACGGATCGATGTGGCTCTGCCGGAGGACGTCGCACTGGTCGACATCTATCCGGAGATCCTGCGGCTCTCCGGACAGTCCCAGGCGGAGGGCGCCCCGACCGGCTACCACCTCGTGCGCCGCGACGGCACCGTACTCGACGCCGGACAGTCGCTCGCTCAGCAGCAGATCCTCGACGGCGACCTGCTGCTGCTGAAGCCGTTCGCCGAGTCGCTGCCCCTGCCGGTCTTCGACGACGTCTCCGACGCCGTCGCCTCCGCGGTCAAGCGCAACCGCAGCCGGTGGAGCGACGACCTGATGAACTTCGTCGGCCTCACCGCCGGCGTGCTGCTGCTCGTCATGATGGCCTTCGCGCTCTGGTTCTCGAACCCGGTCGACCGCGACATGCACCGGCTGCCCGGCATCATCGCCGGCGTCACCGGCATCGTGCTCGTCGCCCTGGCCGGCGTCCGCGCCCGGGTCTACGACGACCACAGCTCCTCCATCGCGCTGGGTCTGGCCTCACTGCCGCACCTGCTGCTGGCCGGCTCCGGCATCTTCGCCGTCGAGCCCGGCTCCGGCCCCGGCCGGCTGCACCTCCTCGTCGGCTGCGTGACCGTACTGGTCGCCTCCGCGCTCCTGGTGGTCCTGCTGCCGCGCGGTGACGCCCCCTTCGTGGCCGCCGCCTTCCTGTCCGCCGTCGGCACCCTCGCGGTCTTCGCGGCGATCCTCACCGACGCCTCGCCCAGCGAGGTCGCCGCGGTCACCGCCGCCGTCTCCATCGCCATGGTCGCCTGGCTCCCCGGTCTCTCCGCCCGCTTCGCCCGGCTGCCCATCGGCTACAAGTCGCCCGACCAGATCGCCAAGGGCTACGACGGCGAGCGCGGCGAGACCGAGTCCGTCGACTTCGTCAAGATCGGCAACCAGGCCCGCCGCGGCCACGAGCTGCTCCTCGGCCTCGTCGCCGGCTGCTCCGCCCTGGTCGTCGGCTCGGCCGGTGTGGTCCTGGGCTTCTCCGACAACGGCTGGGCCCAGCTGATGGCCCTGGCCGCCGGCATCACGATCATGCTCCGCGCCCGGCTGTTCGACTACACCGCGCAGGTCGCCTGCCTGACCATCGCCGGCATCCTCACGATCGTCCTGCTGATCCTGGGCATCGCGCTGCACCCGCCGACGGAGATCTTCGTCGAGCTCGGCCGCTTCAACGACTCCGGCCCGTTGAACATCCGCACCGTCTGGTTCTCCAGCAGCATCGCGGCGGGCGCCGCCCTGCTGGTCGGTGTGGGCCTGGTCGTCCCGCGCAAGGGCGTCACCCCCTTCTGGGGCCGGATCTTCGACATCTTCGACGGCCTGGTCCTGCTGTCCCTGGTGCCGCTGTGCCTGGCGGTGCTGGACGTCTACGGCACGGTGCGCGGACTCACCGGCAGTTAGCGGCGGCCCGCCCGTCGCTCCCACGGCCCCCCGACCACCCGGTCGGGGGGCCGTTTCCAGCTGGTACGCTGTGTGACGGCCCGGTCGAGTCATCCAAGATTCCCTGTGAAGCAAACCAGGGGCGCTCACGGACCGAAACACACTGAGGAGTACCGCGTGTCGCTCGACGCCGCTACGAAGAAGCAGATCATGGCCGAGTTCGCCACCAAGGAGGGTGACACCGGTTCCCCCGAGGTTCAGGTCGCGATGCTCTCCCGCCGCATCTCGGACCTGACCGAGCACCTCAAGACCCACAAGCACGACCACCACTCCCGCCGTGGTCTGCTGCTGCTGGTCGGCCAGCGCCGCCGCCTGCTGCAGTACCTGGCGAAGAAGGACATCACGCGCTTCCGTGCGCTGGTCGAGCGCCTGGGCATCCGCCGCGGCGCGGCGGGCGCCAAGTAACACGCCGTAAAGGGAGCGGTTCCCACCGGGAGCCGCTCCCTTTGCCGTACGCACCGGACACTTCCGCCGCCACGTGGTGGACGGAACCTTTGTAGTCTGGTGGCATATCGCAAAAGCGAACGCGGTAGGAGCGCCTTCTGGCCGCCGGTCCTCGGTAGTGGCCCCCGGATGATCCATGGACACACTCCATGTCCTCACTCCGGGTGCTTCGATCGAAGACCGGCCCGTACCGGCGCTCCACCGAAGACGGTCCGCTGCCACACGGGCAACGGACGCTGACGAGGAGATTTTCTTGGTGGAGAACGAGACCCACTACGCCGAAGCCGTTATCGACAACGGATCCTTCGGCACCCGCACCATCCGCTTCGAGACGGGCCGCCTGGCCAAGCAGGCCGCCGGCTCCGCCGTGGCGTACCTGGACGACGACACCATGGTGCTGTCGGCCACCACCGCTTCCAAGAAGCCGAAGGACCAGCTGGACTTCTTCCCGCTGACCGTCGACGTCGAGGAGCGGATGTACGCAGCCGGGAAGATCCCCGGTTCCTTCTTCCGCCGTGAGGGCCGCCCCTCCGAGGACGCGATCCTCACCTGCCGCCTGATCGACCGGCCGCTGCGCCCCTCCTTCAAGAAGGGCCTGCGCAACGAGATCCAGATCGTCGAGACGATCATGGCGCTCAACCCCGACCACCTCTACGACGTGGTCGCGATCAACGCCGCCTCCTGCTCCACGCAGCTGGCCGGCCTGCCCTTCTCCGGCCCGATCGGCGGCACCCGTGTCGCACTGATCAACGGCCAGTGGGTCGCCTTCCCGACTCACACCGAGCTCGAGGACGCGGTCTTCGACATGGTCGTGGCCGGCCGTGTCCTCCCGGACGGCGACGTCGCGATCATGATGGTCGAGGCCGAGGCCACCGAGAAGACCGTCCAGCTGGTCAAGGACGGCGCCGAGGCTCCGACCGAAGAGGTCGTCGCCGCCGGTCTCGAGGCCGCCAAGCCCTTCATCAAGGTGCTGTGCAAGGCTCAGTCGGACCTCGCCGCCAAGGCCGCCAAGCCCACCGGTGAGTTCCCGGTCTTCCTCGACTACCAGGACGACGTCCTGGAGGCGCTGACCGCAGCCGTCAAGGGCGAGCTCGCCCAGGCGCTGACCATCGCAGGCAAGCAGGAGCGCGAGAACGAGCTCGACCGCATCAAGGAGATCGCCGCCGAGAAGCTGCTCCCGCAGTTCGAGGGTCGCGAGAAGGAGATCTCCGGTGCCTACCGCGCGCTGACCAAGAAGCTGGTCCGCGAGCGCGTCATCAAGGACAAGGTCCGCATCGACGGCCGTGGCGTGACGGACATCCGTACGCTCGCCGCCGAGGTCGAGGCGATCCCGCGCGTGCACGGCTCGGCGCTGTTCGAGCGTGGCGAGACCCAGATCCTGGGCGTCACCACCCTCAACATGCTCCGCATGGAGCAGCAGCTGGACACCCTTTCCCCGGTGACCCGCAAGCGCTACATGCACAACTACAACTTCCCGCCGTACTCCGTCGGTGAGACCGGCCGCGTGGGTTCGCCCAAGCGCCGCGAGATCGGCCACGGCGCGCTCGCCGAGCGCGCCATCGTGCCGGTGCTGCCGACGCGCGAGGAGTTCCCCTACGCGATCCGCCAGGTCTCCGAGGCGCTGGGCTCCAACGGCTCGACGTCCATGGGCTCGGTCTGCGCCTCCACCATGTCGCTGCTGAACGCCGGTGTGCCCCTCAAGGCCCCGGTCGCCGGTATCGCCATGGGCCTGATCTCGCAGGAGATCGACGGCCAGACCCACTACGTCGCCCTCACCGACATCCTCGGTGCGGAGGACGCCTTCGGCGACATGGACTTCAAGGTCGCCGGCACCAAGCAGTTCGTCACCGCGCTGCAGCTCGACACCAAGCTCGACGGCATCCCCGCCTCGGTCCTGGCCGCCGCGCTGAAGCAGGCCCGTGACGCGCGTCTGCACATCCTCGACGTGATGAACGAGGCGATCGACGTTCCGGACGAGATGTCCCCGAACGCGCCGCGCATCATCACCGTCAAGATCCCGGTGGACAAGATCGGTGAGGTCATCGGCCCCAAGGGCAAGATGATCAACCAGATCCAGGAGGACACCGGCGCCGACATCACGATCGAGGACGACGGCACCATCTACATCGGTGCCGCCGACGGCCCGGCCGCCGAGGCCGCCCGCGCCACGATCAACGGCATCGCCAACCCGACCATGCCGGAGGTCGGCGAGCGCTACCTGGGCACGGTCGTCAAGACGACCACCTTCGGTGCGTTCGTGTCCCTGCTCCCGGGCAAGGACGGTCTGCTGCACATCTCGCAGATCCGCAAGCTCGCCGGTGGCAAGCGCGTGGAGAACGTCGAGGACGTGCTCGGCGTGGGCGCCAAGGTGCAGGTCGAGATCGCCGAGATCGACCAGCGCGGCAAGCTCTCCCTGATCCCCGTGATCGAGGGCGAGGACGCCGAGGGCGACGACAAGAAGGACGACGCCGCCAAGTGACGTCCCGGACGCAACGGACGACGGCCCGCACCTCCTCGGAGGGGCGGGCCGTCGCCCGTACCCAAACGCTTCTCAAGGGCACCGCCGGCGCCGGCACGGTCCGCAGGACCACCCTCCCCGGCGGCCTGCGCATCGTCACCGAGACGCTGCCGTCGGTCCGCTCCGTCACCTTCGGGATCTGGGCGAACGTCGGCTCCCGCGACGAGACCCCGTCCCTCAACGGCGCCACCCACTACCTGGAGCACCTGCTCTTCAAGGGCACCGAGCGGCGCAGCGCGCTGGACATCTCCGCCGCGATCGACGCCGTCGGCGGCGAGATGAACGCCTTCACCGCTAAGGAGTACACCTGCTACTACGCGCGGGTGCTGGACGCCGACCTGCCGCTGGCCATAGACGTGGTGTGCGACATGCTCACCGGCTCGCTGATCGAGGCCGAGGACGTCGACGCCGAGCGCGGCGTCATCCTCGAAGAGATCGCGATGACCGAGGACGACCCGGGCGACTGCGTGCACGACCTGTTCGCGCACACCATGCTCGGTGACACCCCGCTGGGCCGCCCGGTGCTGGGCACCGTCGACACCGTCAACGCCCTCACCCCCGAGCGCATCCGCCGCTTCTACAAGAAGCACTACGACCCCACGCACCTCGTCGTCACCGCCGCGGGCAACGTCGACCACGCCAAGGTCGTCCGCCTCGTCCGCCGCGCCTTCGAGCGGGCCGGGGCCCTGGACCGCGCGGACGCCGCCCCGATGGCACCGCGCAGCGGTAGTCGGGCCCTTCGCACCGGCGGCCGCGTCGACCTGCTCAACCGCAAGACCGAGCAGGCGCACGTCATCCTCGGCATGCCCGGTATGGCCCGCACCGACGACCGGCGCTGGGCCATGGGCGTGCTGAACACCGCACTCGGCGGCGGGATGAGTTCCCGCCTCTTCCAGGAGGTCCGCGAGAAGCGCGGCCTGGCGTACAGCGTGTACTCCTACACCTCCGGGTTCGCCGACTGCGGCCTGTTCGGCGTCTACGCCGGCTGCCGTCCCAACCAGGTGCACGACGTGCTCAAGATCTGCCGCGACGAACTCGACAAGGTGGCCGCCGACGGCCTCACCGACGACGAGATCCGCCGCGCGATCGGTCAGCTGCGCGGCTCCACGGTGCTCGGCCTGGAGGACACCGGAGCGCTCATGCACCGCATCGGCAAGAGCGAGCTGTGCTGGGGAGAGCAGATGTCGGTCGACGAGATGCTCGCCAGGATCGCCGCGGTCACCCCCGACGAAGTGCGCGAGGTGGCCCGCGACGTCCTGGGCTCACGCCCGTCGCTGTCCGTCATCGGCCCCCTGAAGGACCGGCAGGCGGCCCGGCTGGACGAAGCCATCGCCTAGGGCGTGCCAGGCGCCGCGTGCCGGGCGATACTTTCGCCACAGGCTCTGGGCCCGACCCGGCGCACCGCCGCCGGCCGGGCCCAGCCGCCCGTACCACGAAGAGAGAGCTGGAAACGATGAGCAAGCTGCGCGTGGCCGTGCTGGGTGCCAAGGGGCGCATCGGCTCCGAGGCTGTCCGAGCCGTCGAGGCCGCCGAGGACATGGAGCTGGTCGCGGCCCTCGGCCGGGGCGACAAGCTGGAGACGCTGGTCGAGGCCGACGCCCAGGTCGTGGTCGAGCTGACCAATCCCGGCGCGGTGATGGGCAACCTCGACTTCTGCCTGCGTCACGGCATCCACGGCGTGGTCGGCACCACCGGCTGGACTGACGAGCGCCTGGCGCAGCTGCGCACCTCGCTCGCCGCCTCTCCCGGCGCGGGAGTGCTCATCGCCCCGAACTTCTCCATCGGCGCGGTGCTGACCATGCAGTTCGCGCAGAAGGCGGCCAGGTTCTTCGAGTCCGCCGAGGTCATCGAGCTGCACCACCCGAACAAGGCGGACGCCCCGTCCGGCACCGCGGCCCGCACCGCCGAGCTGATCGCCAAGGCACGTGAGGAGGCCGGCAGCGCCCCGCAGCCGGACGCCACCAGCACCGCCCTGGACGGCGCCCGCGGCGCGGACGTCGGCGGCATCCCGGTGCACTCCGTACGGCTGCGCGGTCTGCTCGCGCACCAAGAGGTGCTGTTCGGCGGCGTGGGGGAGACCCTCACCATCCGCCACGACTCCCTTCACCACAGCAGCTTCATGCCGGGCATCCTGCTCGGTGTGCGCCGGGTGGTGAACACTCCGGGCCTGACCGTGGGCCTGGAGAACTTCCTCGACCTGGACTGACGGGCAGATCCGACCGTGCGTGCAAAGCTCACCTACTTCGTCCTGGCGGCAGTGCTGGTCGCCTATTTCGTGCTCGTCGGCAGCCGCGGCGTCCTGCTCATCGAGCAGGGCACCCTGCTGACCGTCACGTTCGGGGTAGCCGTCCTGATCCTGCCGTTCATCGGCCTGTGGTTCCTGTGGCACACCACCCAGTTCGCCCGCAAGGCCGGAGCGCTCTCGCGCGAGCTGGAGGCGGAGGGCGGTCTGCCGGTCGACGAGCTGCGGCGGACGCCGGGCGGCCGCATCGACCGCGACTCGGCCGACGAGGTCTTCGCCAAGCGGCAGGCCGAGACGGAAGAGGCGCCCGGCGACTGGCGTACGTGGTTCCGCCTCGCGGTCGCCTACCACGACGCCCGGGACACCCCGCGGGCCCGCAAGGCCATGCAGCGCGCCATCGCCCTGCACGACAACGGGCCCGTACGGACCTGAGTCCCTACGGGCCCGAACGTGGTGGGGACGGAGCCGGCGGCACGCCGCCCGGGGTACCGCGGAGAAGCTAGGAGCGGTACTCCGCCGCCCACGCCTCCAGCACGTCCGCGGCGCGGTCGAACGCCTCCGGGCGCGACAGGAAGTCGCCGTTGTGGTCGGTCACGAGAATCCGCAGCGGATCGCCCTCGGCCCGGTGCACGACCAGGGCCTGCCCCTGCACCGTCCGCGGCAGACCCAGCCAGCGCACCGGCTGCTGGGCCGTGCGGACCGAGGCGACGGCGCTCCACGATTCCGTCGTCGTATGCAGCAGCCCCACCTGGCGCAATCCGCTCGCGCTCACCCACAGCCCCACGCGCAGCAGGCGCACCGCAAGGGCGATCACAAGCGCCCCTATCACGACGCAGGCCGCAGCACCGGGCAGCGAGCCGGCCCACGCGATGATCATCGCGGAGAACAGCACGAACGACGCGAGCAGCAAAAGCACGGCCGCCGCCCCCACACGCCACGGTCCGGGGCGGTAGGGACGGCGCCAGTGGTCGGGCTCGTCATGGGGCAGCGGAGTCGCCTCCGCCGCACGGTTGTCGAAGTCGAGGTCGCGGTCGGCCGTCAGGAAAGGCAGGGGCACGGCTGATCCTCACTCAGGGGCACGATGACACAAGCTGTGACCGGTGAGGTTATCGGGCCCGGCGAAGCGGAACCACTCAGCGGTGCGCCCCGCCCCTCCACTCAGCGGTGTGCGGCCTCGGAGTGATGCACCCGGCCCGTACCGGAGCTGTCCTGCTGCAGCGCGGGTACGCCGAACAACAGGGCGCCGGCCAGGCCACCCACGACTGTCAGGGCCATCAGGGACTGCCCCAGCAGCTGTGCACGGGAGGGGCGCTCGCGGGGCGGGGGAGTGACATTGCTGCGGAACCGGTCTGCCTCGGCGACAAAGGCGAACGGGACGGGCTCTCGCCGGCGGAACATGAGCGGGCTCTCCTAGGAACCTCGAGGTGGGCACTGTCACAGAGGTAGACGACTGAGGCGTCCGCTTGGTGCCCGTTTCCAGTAACTTCTGTGAAAAATATCAAGCGCGCTGCGCACTGATGCCACCGGGGTCCGATATATGCCTAACGCGGCATCACTTCGCATTTCCCCGGCTGTCAGTGGCGGGCCGTAGGCTGGGCGCCGCACAGGATCGATTGGAAGGAACCGCCGGTGTCCCACACCCCCGCCGAGAGCACTGAGAGCCCTGACGGCGCAGCCGCCAGCTTCCGGAGCGAGGTGACGGTCGAGCTGGTCAAGCACAGCGCGGCCGACAGCGACGTCCTGTGGGCGGCCCGCGTCTCCACGGCCGGAGAGCAGTCCCTGGAGGAGCTGCAGAAGGACCCCGAGCGCTCCAAGGGCCTGATCAACTACCTCATGCGGGACCGGCACGGCAGCCCCTTCGAGCACAACTCGATGACCTTCTTCATCAGTGCGCCGATCTTCGTCTTCCGCGAGTTCATGCGGCACCGCGTCGGCTGGTCGTACAACGAGGAATCCGGCCGCTACCGCCAGCTGGAGCCGGTTTTCTACCTCCCCGGTGAGTCCCGCAAGCTGGTGCAGCAGGGCCGCCCGGGGAAGTACGAATTCGTCGACGGCACCCAGGCGCAGCACGAGCTGACCAGCCGCGTCATGGAGGACACCTACCGCAGGGCGTACGAGGCGTACCAGGAGATGCTGGTCGCAGGCGTGGCCCGCGAGGTCGCCCGCGCGGTGCTACCCGTCGGCCTGTTCTCGTCCATGTACGCCACCTGCAATGCCCGGTCGCTGATGCACTTCCTGGGCCTGCGCACCCAGCACGAACTCGCGTCCGTGCCGTCCTTCCCGCAGCGGGAGATCGAAATGGTCGGCGAGCAGATGGAGGCCCACTGGGCCAAGCTCATGCCGCTCACGTACGGCGCATTCAACGCGAACGGTCGCGTGGCACCGTAAAGCCCAGGTGGCAGCCGGGCGCCGCCGCCCGCTGCAGAGGCAGGCGAAGTGTCCGGATTGCGGCATTTTGAGAAGTTCATTTACGCTGAACAAACGGACCCGGCACTGCTTGAACCCCCGAGCAGGCAGTGCCGGAGTCCACATCCTTGCTCCCCAGAGGCGCATCCCGTGGTGAGCTACGAGTAGCGTGGGACCCATGGCTCCGACTTCCACACCGCAGACCCCCTTCGGGCGGGTGCTGACCGCCATGGTCACGCCGTTCACGGCGGATGGCGCCCTCGACCTCGACGGCGCGCAGCGGCTCGCCGCCCACCTGGTGGATGCCGGCAACGACGGCCTCGTCGTCAACGGCACCACCGGAGAGTCCCCGACCACCAGCGATGCGGAGAAAGCCCAGCTCGTCCGCGCCGTGGTCGACGCGGTCGGAGACCGCGCCTTTGTCGTAGCCGGAGCCGGCACCAACGACACCCGCCACAGCCTCGAGCTCGCCCGCGCCGCCCAGGACGCCGGCGCCCACGGCCTGCTCGCGGTCACGCCGTACTACAGCAAGCCGCCGCAGGAGGGCCTCCTGCGGCACTTCACGGCCATCGCGGACGCCACCGAGCTGCCCGTCATGCTCTACGACATCCCCGGCCGCAGCGGTGTCCCGATCAACACCGAGACCATGGTCCGGCTCGCCGAGCACCCACGGATCGTCGCCAACAAGGACGCCAAGGGCGACCTCGGCCGCGCCAGCTGGGCCATCGCCCGCTCGGGCCTCGCCTGGTACAGCGGTGACGACATGCTCAACCTCCCGCTGCTCTCGGTCGGAGCCGTCGGATTCGTCTCGGTCGTCGGCCACGTCGTCACCCCCGAGCTGCGCGCCCTGCTCGACGCCCATCTCAACGGCGACGTCACCAAGGCCACCGAGATCCACCAGAAGCTGCTGCCCGTCTTCACCGGCATGTTCCGCACCCAGGGCGTCATCACCACCAAGGCCGCGCTCGGCCTCCAGGGACTGCCCGCCGGCCCGCTGCGCCTGCCGCTGGTGGAACTCGCCCCGGAGGAGACCGAACAGCTCACGCGCGATCTTGCCGCCGGCGGGGTACAGCTCTGATCACAGACTTCACAACTGAACACGGACCAACACACGCCACATAGCAAGTGCACGAATGTCATGCGCGCCACGTGCCTCGACGGCAGCGTGGCGCGTGTGGTGAGGAGAGTCTTTTGAGTCATCCGCATCCTGAGCTCGGCGCACCGCCGAAGCTTCCCAAGGGCGGCCTGCGGGTCACCCCCCTAGGCGGCCTGGGTGAAATCGGCCGCAACATGACGGTCTTCGAATACGGCGGTCGGTTGCTGATCGTCGACTGCGGAGTGCTCTTCCCGGAGGAGGAGCAGCCCGGAATCGACCTGATCCTGCCGGACTTCACGTCCATCAGGGACCGCCTCGACGACATCGACGGCATCGTGCTCACGCACGGCCACGAGGACCACATCGGTGCTGTCCCCTTCCTCCTGCGCGAGAAGCCGGACATCCCGCTCATCGGCTCCAAGCTGACCCTCGCGCTCATCGAGGCCAAGCTCCAGGAGCACCGCATCCGCCCCTACACCCTGGAGGTCAAGGAGGGGCACACCGAGAAGATCGGTCCCTTCGACTGCCAGTTCGTGGCGGTCAACCACTCCATCCCCGACGCACTCGCGGTCGCCATCCGCACCCCGGCCGGCATGGTCGTGCACACCGGCGACTTCAAGATGGACCAGCTCCCGCTGGACCGGCGCCTGACGGACCTCCCGGCGTTCGCCAAGCTCGGCGAGGAGGGCATCGACCTCCTCCTCTCCGACTCCACGAACGCCGAGGTCCCCGGCTTCGTGCCGCCCGAGCGGGACATCTCCAACGTCCTGCGTACGGTGTTCGCGAATGCCCAGAAGCGCATCATCGTGGCGAGCTTCGCCAGCCATGTGCACCGCATCCAGCAGATCCTCGACGCGGCGAACGAATACGGCCGCCGGGTCGCCTTCGTCGGCCGTTCGATGGTCCGCAACATGGGCATCGCCCGCGAGCTGGGCTACCTGAAGGTCCCGGCCGGTCTGGTCGTCGACGTCAAGACCCTCGACGACCTGCCCGACGACGAGGTCGTGCTGGTCTGCACGGGCTCCCAGGGCGAGCCGATGGCCGCCCTCTCCCGGATGGCCAACCGCGATCACCAGATCCGCATCGTCCCGGGTGACACGGTCATCCTGGCCTCGTCCCTCATCCCGGGTAACGAGAACGCGGTCTACCGCGTGATCAACGGTCTGACGCGCTGGGGCGCCGACGTCGTCCACAAGGGCAACGCCAAGGTCCATGTCTCGGGCCACGCCTCGGCCGGCGAGCTGCTGTACTTCTACAACATCTGCAAGCCGAAGAACCTGATGCCGGTGCACGGCGAATGGCGCCATCTGCGCGCCAACGCCGAGCTGGGTGCCCTGACCGGCGTCCCCAAGGACCGGATCGTGATCGCCGAGGACGGCGTCGTGGTCGACCTGGTCAAGGGCGTCGCGAAGATCGTCGGCAAGGTCCAGGCGGGCTACGTCTATGTCGACGGCCTCTCGGTCGGCGATGTCACCGAGACCCATCTGAAGGACCGCCGCATCCTCGGCGACGAAGGCATCATCTCCGTCTTCGTCGTGGTGGACAGCACCACCGGCAAGATCGTGGGCGGACCGCATCTCCAGGCCCGCGGTTCGGGCATCGACGACGCCGCGTTCTCCGGGGTGATCCCCAAGATCGACGAGGCCATGGCCAAGTCGGCGCAGGACGGCGTCATGGAGCCCCACCAGCTCCAGCAGCTGGTCCGCCGCGCGGTCGGCAAGTGGGTGTCGGACAACTACCGTCGCCGCCCGATGATCCTTCCCGTGGTCGTCGAGGTCTGACGCGCAGGGTCGTACGAACGTACGTAAGCGGAGCGGGGCGCCCGGATTTGCATCCAGGCGCCCCGCTCCAGTACGTTTACGGCTCCGCCTGAACGGGAAGCACCGCACGCCTGCGCGTACGGGGCTGGCTCCGAAGGGGGCGGAAATCCGACCCAGAGCAATCTGATAAAGTCGGAACCGCCGAAAGGCAAACCCCCTCCGACAGGTAATCGGAACCGCATTTCGAACCCACCGAGACAATCGGGGGAACGGAAAAGGATCTGATAGAGTCGGAATCGCGAAGAAGCCGAAAGGCCGAAT
>NZ_JBICZL010000037.1:0-30859 GCF_043201875.1 Streptomyces sp. NPDC048248 | reverse complement strand
GACTTCGCCTCGCCGGAGCGGGCGCGTTCCTTGTTCACCGTGCGGGCGGCGATCTCCTTCGCCCGCTTCTCGGACGTGCCGCGATCCTCGGCCTGGTCCTTGATGTGCTCGTACTGACGTTCACGCTTCTTGCTCGAACCTGCAGGCACGATTGCTCACCCTTTCTTCAGTCTCCCGGCGGGACTGGGCCCGGCCCTACAAGTTCACTTCTGGTGGCCCGGCGCCGCCAGTCAGGCGGGGCCGTGGGCGTCAGTCGGTCCTACGTTGTTCGTGGGTTGGACGGGCCGTCGTAAGGTGGAGAGAGCTTCGAGGAGGTCGCCGACCTGCGGGTCGGGCAGAGCGTGGGCGACGTCGGCCAGCGCCACCATGCCAACCAGGCGGTGCCCGTCGATGACGGGCAGCCGGCGGACCTTGTGGCGGCCCATGGTCGCGAAGTTCTCGTCGGCGCTGTCGTCGGCGCCGATGGTGACCGCTTCGCCTTGTGCGAGTTCGCCGGCTTTGGTCTGGTGCGGGTCGCGGCCCGTGCCCAGGACTTTGATGGTGATGTCGCGGTCGGTCAGGACGCCCTTGAGTTTGTCGTCCGCGCCGAGGATCGGCAGGGCGCCCACGCCGAGGGCAGTGAGCTTGCGGGCGGCGTCCGAGACGCTGGCCTCGGTGCTGATGCATTCGGCGCCGGGGTCATGATGTCGCGTGCAACGGCCATGTCGGTGTGCGCCTTTCCATGAGGGGCTTACTGGCCGCGGCCGGTGACGTAGTCACGTGCGCGGTCGGCCAGACCCAGGCCGGGAGCCAGGATCTTGCTGACCGCCGGGGAGCTCGGGGCGCTGGGGTGAGGACGGGTGGGGGCGGTCTTCTTCGCCTCGCGCACCTTCTCTCCCAGACTTTCCAGGACGTAGGGGTGGACGCCCTTACGCAGTAGGGGGTACAGGCTGTCCTCCTCGTCATCGACATGAGCGGTGACCTCGGTACGCAGTTCGCGCACGAGCCTGTCGAAGTCCGCGTCGCCGGCGTCGCGGCCCTCGAGTTCCTTGAGGAGGTTTTCGACGCGGGCGTGGTCGGCGATCTCCCTGTCCGCGATGGCGTCGCCTCCGTCCAGGTGCTCGCGCACGGCGGGGTAGAGGTATTGCTCCTCGGCTACCGAATGCCGCACCAGTTCGATGGTCAGCGAATCCACCAGCTGCTTACGGCGCTCACTGCCCGGCATGGCGTTGTCCAGCTGCTCGAACAGCTCATCCACTTCGCGGTGGTCAGTGGTCAGCTCCGCGATGACATCCCCGTCGTGACCCATGGCTTGTGCCCCTTCCTCGCTTTCCTGGCGCGCCGACCGCCGGCGCGCCAGGAGACGGTTCCCGGCGTGCGTTGGCGCGTAACGGCGAGATGGGTGGATTGCACCGGATGCCCCGACCCTATAGACCTCGACACCGCGGCTGCGTTCGAAGCGAGTTGTCGGTCCCAAGGGCTGAAGGGCGCTCTACTTTTTTGTCGGGCGCATGTAGGTGCGGGATACCTGTGTTCCTGGGTGGGTCACGGTGAATTCGAGGATGTCCCCGCCGCCCTGTGCGCGGTAGATGCGGTATTTGTCCTGACGGAACCAGTCGCCGACGGCAAGGTCCGCTTCTGCGGGGCCCACGGTGTAGCTGCCGCTTACCAGCTTGCTGTAGGACTGGGACCACTTCTTGCTGGTCTTCACGCTCAGTCCGGTCTCGATTGTGGTGCTGACACTCGCGCCGAATCCCTTGATGCCGAAACTCGCTTCAGCGGTGACGCTGACATTCAGCGTCCGGTCCACGTCCGAGGCGGATTCTTCTGTGGTGCCCTCAGTGGTGGACCAGGAATGCAGCTCGGTATTGTGGGCGGGATGCACCCTCCATTGGACCTTGTTCCAGCTGGACCAGCGGCGAATAATGTAGTAAGGGCTATGTTCCCCCTGCCATTGCACGTCGTGCCCGTGATCGTCGGCGATGAGGAAGTAAGGTACGGCGACTTCGCCTGCGATCTGCCAGGAAGTGTTTTCGGGAGGGTCGGAGTAGTCGGTCAGCTCGGGTGCTGCAAGTCGGGGAGGCTCCAGCCTGCCCAATTTGGCCACCTCGGGAAATCCATCGGGCTGCTCGTCGAAGTAGAAGGTGGTCGCCTCCTTCCGGTCGTCCACGAACTGGATCGTCCCGCCGTCCGCCCCGCCGTCCGCCTGAACGTATTGTGCATGCACGCGATTCCAAAGAATGCAGCCGTCGTTCTCCGTTGATAGCTCAATGCGCCAGATACCGCCGTTTCTGTAGTCGTCCGGGATGTCGCTGACAGCGACGTCCCGGACCTGTTTGTCGGGGTCGGCCCACAAAATATGGCCGGGGAGGGAAGTGACCGCGAGCTTTTCGTCATCGCCAACCTTGATGGGGCACTTGGCCACTGAGGCGAGGATGAGACAAGAATCAGCCTCATCGGTCCAGTGAATGACATACTTGCCGGATACTTCCCGGTCCATGAAGCTTCCGTACCAATATGTTGCGGTCCCTTCAAGCTGCGTCCTGAGTGTGTAGACGTTGCCAATCTTCGGCAGTGCCATGAATACCTCCGCGTACTGGGCTACTTCCGCAAGCCGCTCCTCTGTCACGGCTAGCTGGCTTGTGCGTGACTACCCGAGGGAGTCGACGGAATTCCCAGGATTACAGGCACCACCCAAACGAGTGATCGAAATTAAGACACTAATGATGCTGCAGGCGAGTTGGAGCAGTGCGAGGTGGAGGTCAGCGCGTATCTCTTTGTTGCCATCTACGACGCGAACGTTCTTTACCCCAACATCCTGCGTTACGTACTCAACTGGGTCGCGCAGGGTGGCCTCGTCCAGGCCAAGTGGACCGAGCAGGTCCTCGACGAGACGTTCCGCAACGTGCGCAAGAACAACACGCGCTTGAGGAGAGCCATGCCTGCCCCTGAACCTCGTCCGCCGGCTCCCGCGCGCGGGGCGCCTTGCTGGGTGAACCTGATGGCCCGCGACCTGCAGGCAACACAGGCCTTCTACGCTGCGGTGCTGGTCTGGAGCTTTCGCCCCGGCAGTCTGGGCAAAGAGTTCTCCGTGGCCCTAGCGGGCGGGCACCCTGTGCTGGGATCAGCGCGCTGGCACCGAGCCTGCAGGCCGCAGTGGCATGGACGCCCTACTTCGCCGTCGACGACGCGGACGAGACCGCGGCCAAGGCCCGCGAGCGCGGCGCCACCGTGGCTGTCGGGCCGCTGAAGTTCGGGCCAGGTCGCGCGGCTCTAGTTGTCGCCGGGGCTGAGGATGGCCTCTCGTCCTTGCGCTGTGTGAAGGACGGCGGTGCCGGCCTCGTCCACGGCCCAGAAGTCCTCGTTCGGGTCGAGGGGAGTCATCGTGCCGTGCCACTCCTCGCCGAAAGGCTGGTGAAACCGCTTGAGGAGCCTGGCGTGGACTTGGATCTCAGTGCTGCCAGTAACGACAACCGCCTCACCGTCATAGGAGAAGGCGGGAAGCTTGCTCATAGCCTCAGTCTCCCCGCGCGAAGTCGTCCGCATCGTGGGAATCTGCTAACGATCAGTTGCTAGATGGTGCGCTGACCTGGGGATCTAGTTTTTGTGGGGTGGCGGTGCTTTGAGCTGGGGTTTCCGCGGAGCTTCGGAAGCTGCCAGGGGCTCTGAGGTGCAAGTTGGGTAGGTTCGGGTGGATGGTTTGCGAGCGCACGGCGCTGGCCGTAGGCAGGGTGGACTCATGACCGACCAGCCCCGCCTGCGCATCGTGGTGCATCCACCGTCCGCTGATGGCGGTCGTCGCGTCCGTGTGAATGCTGCGATTCTCGGCGTGGCCTATGGCGTGGCCGACCTGCTGGATTTCCTGCGCCGGGTCGGCTTGAACCCCGAGGAAGTGCCGTTGAACGATCCGAGGATCACGTGGCGTGGCGGAGGGCCCGCCACCTGGAAGTCCAGCGCCCACTGAGGTGACGTCCACTGGGCACCAGATGCCGAGTGGTTCGACGCTGGCCGTCGGCACCCGCCCCGTTTCCTGGCTATGCCATGGCCCACTCCAGACGCCTTCGTAGCCACACCGCGACACCGCTCTGAAGTGCTGGTACTCCGTGCGAGAGCGCGGAGCCTTGTCCGGTCAAACCGCCCCGATACCGCCCTGCGCCGAGTCAGTTGATGGTGTCGGTGTTTGCCGCAGGGCTGAGCGGCCAGCGTCTGTTCAGCTTTCGGCTGGCAGTCTGCGTGCCAGGTTGCCGGCGAGGTGCCGGGCTGCGTAGGCGCCGTCTCCTTCGTGGGCGGCCAGCCGTTGGAGCAGTTCCACGGCGGCTTGGGCTTCCCGCAGTGTCAGGAGCGGTAGGCGCGTCTCTTCGGCGTCGACGACACCGTCCACTAGAGCTAGCAGTCGATCGTCCATGTTGCTCATGGGCAGTCCAACGCCTCACCTTCCACGTGGTCACGCTCGTGCTCTCTACCGGCGTTATCGTCCTGCGGCGGGCACCGCCGAGCCGAAGCGGGACGAGCGCTACGGGTATGCCGCCCGGGTGCGGCTGACGGCTCCCGCGTGGTTGGCATTCCTGGCGGTGCGGGTAGATGCGGGGAGCTGACATCGCCTCACTGACCAGGAGTCCCCTTTGAATCGAATGCGCCGCGTGGCCGTCTTCGCTGCCGGTCCTGTTCTGCTGTTTGCCGTGGCAGCGTGCTCGCCCGACTCGACGTTTGACGACGCAAAGGGTAAGCCGAACGCGAGCGCCTCGGAGGGTAAGGGCGGGGGGCTGCGCCTGGTGGATGCGGTGGGCCGGCTCAAGACGGTGGCCGAGTCGCGCACCGGCTACGAGCGGGACAAATTCCACCTGTGGATCGACGACGATCACGATGGCTGTGACACGCGCCGGGAGGTCCTCGTTGCGGAGGCGGTGAAGAAGCCGCGGCAGGGTGAAGACTGCAAGCTCACCGGCGGCAGCTGGCACTCCTACTACGACGACAAGACCGTCACCGACGCACGCAAGCTCGACATCGACCACGTCGTGCCCCTCGCAGAAGCCTGGGACTCCGGTGCCTCCAAGTGGAGCGCACAGCGCCGCGAGAGTTACGCCAACGACGTGGACGTCGAGCGCAGTCTCGTCGCCGTCAGCCTGGGGCCCAACCGAACCAAGGGGGATAAGGACCCGGCCGAGTGGATGCCACCGGCTAACGACGCCACCTGCGTCTACCTCGCGGACTGGGTGGGCACCAAGCTCCGCTGGTCGTTGACCGTCGACACCGAGGAGCGCAGCAAGCTGCGCGAACTCGCCTCCATGTGCGCCGAGACAACCGTGGACTACGAGGCCGCATAGCCTCTCGCCTCGGCAGGAGAGAGCGGTCGCTGCGGATATGGCTGTGCGCCGCAGGCTGGGTTTGCGGCGCACCGTGGTGTCGGGGGCTGGTCAGTGGTGGCTTGGGTCACCGGCCCCCGGACTCTTGCGGGTCAGGTCGGGTCAGTGGCGGTGGCCCCAGTGCGTGACGTCCATGATGCGGCGGTGGTCGTTGCGCAGGGTGGCGGTGGCGCTGTTGCTGTCCCAGACGTAGGCGCGGCGGTCTTGGTAGGCGTCGCGGTGGGTGTCGTGGCCGACGCCGGTGTGGACGCGGACGGATTGGTGGCCGCGCAGGCGGAGGTTGCCGAAGCGGTAGGAGTGGCCGGACTTTGTCGGCCAGGGTCCAGCCCTTGAGGTTGACGGGCAGGCGCCCGGTGTTCTTGACGGTGACCCACTCCGCGTTCGGGCTCCGCCTCGAGCGCGAGGACGCGCCGCCGGCCGACGGTGTGCATTGGGCGGGCTGCCGTATCCAGCTGGGTGAGCCCACCGGCCGTCCCGGCCGCGTGATCCGCTGCCTGGTGACCGGAGACGGCCGCTACCCCGGCCAGTAGCGGAACGCGGAACGGGTCTAGCCGGCCGGTGCCTGGCCCATGAGGGCTTCACTTCGGGCTCTCCGGACGTGACGTGGGTTTATGGCTGGATTCGTCGATGCGCCCTTCCCCGCCCCTCGGTCAAGCGGTACTCCTTGCCGGGATGCAGGGCGGCCCAGCCAGGGAAGGGACACTGCGATGACTTATGTGCGGCACCACGGCCAAGGAAACCTGGAAAGCGCCGCACCAGGCGATGCGAGCGCCTGCGGCCAGACGGAGATGACCTCGTTCGACGAGGTGTACGACCAGCCAGACCCCAGGCACTTCTTCCGCCTGCTGGGCCGCTGGGACTACCAGACGCCTCACCATGCACAGGGGGTGTTCCGGCGCGTGGCCGCCGCCCGGGCCGCCGCCCCGCTCACTGTGCTGGACCTCTGCTGCTCGTACGGGATCAACGCGGCTCTCCTCAACCACGACCTCACCCTGGAGGACCTGTATGCCCACTACACGTCCCCGCAGGCCGCAGCGCTCACGACAGCGGAGCTGATCGAGTGGGACCGTGTCTATTACGCGGCTCATCGACTTCCCGACGCGCATCGGGTGATCGGGCTCGATATTGCTGCGAACGCCATCTCCTACGCTCTCGCCGTCGGTCTGCTGGACGAAGGCTTCGCCGAGAACCTCGAAGCGGCTCCGCCCACCCCCGCTCTCCTGCGCGCCGTACAGCCGACCCTTGTGGTCACCGTCACGGGCGGAGCGAGCTTCCTGTCCCCACGCACCTTTCAACCGCTCCTCGCCGCCGCTCACGAACAGGTGTGGATCGCGGCGTTCGTTCTGCGTACCGGCTCCTACCGCCACATCGCTGACGGGCTGACACCGCACGGCCTCATCACCGAGAAAGCGGCTGCTCCGAGCTACCGGCAGCGCCGCTTCACGAGCGTGCATGAGCAGCGGTATGCCATCACCGCGGTGACTGCCGCCGGCGAGGATCCTCGAGGCAGGGAGACCGACGGTTACTTCCACACCGAACTGCACCTGTCACGACCCGCGAAAGACACCGCAGCCCTTCCGCTCACCACTTTTACGTCGGAAAGCGTGTAAGCACACGCCAACCCACGCGGGGGTTGCCCGCTCGGTTCAGTTCCGCTTAGAGGTCGTTTTCTCCCGTTGTTTCATCCCGGAATCTGCTGTTTGGTCTGCGGTGTCGGGGCGCGCCGGGAGATGGTGTTCTCGCTGGTGAGGCGGCGGGCCATGAGGTCTGCCATGGCGATATGGATCATGGCTTCAGAGCGGGCGGGCCGGGTTTCGTAGTCGCGGGCAAGGCGGCGGTGGAGCATGGGCCAGCCGTAGGTCCGCTCGACCACCCACCGCTTCGGGATCGGGGTGAACCCTCTGGTCCCGGGCCTGCGTTGAGTGATTTCCAAGTCGATGCCGAGGCCGGCGGCGTGCTCGACGAGGAGCTGGCGGTAGCCGCCGTCGACCCATACCTTGCGGATGCGGGGATGTTCGGTGGCTACCTGGTCCAGGAGCTGAGTGCCGGCGATGGAGTCCTGCACGCTCGCCGCTGTGACCAGCACGGCAGGGAGAAGGCCCATCGTGTCGGTGACGATGCTCCGCTTCCTGCCGACGATCTTCTTGTCGGCGTCGATGCCCTGGCCGGAGGTGAGCATGCTGGTGGACGTCTTCACGCTCTGCGCGTCGATCACGCAGGCCGACGGTTCGGCCTCCCGTCCTTCCTTCTGCCGTAAGAGTTGCCTGAGCAGGCCGTTGAGCTGGGCGAACACACCTTCCTGCTGCCACCTGGCGAAGTAGCCGTAGACCGTGTTCCAGTGCGGGAAGTCGTGCGGAAGGTAGCGCCACTGAACCCCGGTACGGTCCACGTACAAGATCGCGTCCATGATGTCGCGCAGGTCATGCTCCGGCGGGCGGCCGAAGTCCAGGGCCCGACCGCGGCGCTCGAAACGCCAGGCCGCCAGGACCGGCTCGATCAACTGCCAGCGGGCATCGGATAGATCACTCGGATACGGGCGTCGTTTCGGCATGCTTCCGGCGTACTGCCGCGAACCGAATGCGCCCAGGCGCACGCCAACGGCGGTCGAAGCACACAGCCTCGAAGACCGGTCATCGTGGGATGAGACAGGATGAGAGCCTCTTCCGCCTCACCCGCAACCTCCCACGACTCGCCGGCATCGACAGCCTCGGTGACCTCGCCTGTGCCGCCACCCACCGCCTAAAGAATCGCTTGATAAGCGGGCACCCCATAGGTGAAAACGACCTCTTAGGGCGCGGCAGCTCCTCCAAGGTGGCAGGCTGTCACTGGGGGCCATCCTTGCGGCTACTCTCTGCGACGATCCAGCCCGGTAGGCAGGGCTGCGCTGTGGGCTGGTCCGGGGAGACCATGGAGTCGCGGAGGCAAACGGATGAGTGGTGCGGCCGGGAGCCAGTGCGAGGTGGTTATGCGTACGGGATGGGGTGGGCCAGGAATGAGCGCCTCTGAACCTTTCCGGTGGCGGCGAGTCGGCCTCCGGGCCCTTCCAGCCCAGTGGGCTGCTGGATGTCCTGGGCGTGGAGGCAGTCGTGCTGGACACCGAGGGTCGCATCGTGCTGTGGAGCCCGCGGGTCGAGGAGCTATTCGCTACACCGCGCACGAGGCACTGGGCCCACTTGCAGGGCATTTCATGGCCCGGGAACGGGACTCGCCATGCTGATCAAGCTCGACACGTTGTCGGTGGCAGCCACCATGGCGAAGTGATCACCAGATGGTGGTCTCGCCGATCGGTAGCTCGGTTGAGCGTGAACGGCTTGAGGGGGTGCCAGCAGTCGTCCATCCGCCGACGAAGTCGGTGACGATGTTGGCGATGTCCTGGTCGATCGACACGCGGTCATGTTGAGGCACTACGAGCGCCTCTGGATGGTGTGGTCGGCCGATCCGGGGGGGACCATGGAAACCGAAGCGTGTGCAGGTCCAGGGAAGCCAGGGACCGTCGCCAGCGGACGGCCCGTGCTATGCCGGCAGTCGGAGGGAGTGCCTGCGATGAGTGCAGCCGAGGGGCGTCGGGCTGATGCCGGTCAGCCGGAGGGGAGGCCGTCGCAGCCGAGCGGGCTGATGGACCTCCTCGGTGTCGCCGCGGTGCTGCTGGACGCCGATGGGCGGATCGTTCTGTGGAGTCCGCAGGCCGAGGACCTGTACGGCTACACCGCCGACGAGGCACTCGGGCAGTACGCGGCGTCACTGCTCGTCCACGAACAGCATTGGGACCTGATGATCAAGCTGTTCGCCCACGTTATGGGTACTGGTGAGAGCTGGGCCGGAGCGTTCCCCGTCCGGCACAAGGACGGCAGTAATCGCCTGTTGGAGTTCCGCAACATGCGGCTGCTAGACGACCGCGGGGACTTCTACGCTCTCGGGCTCGCCACTGACGAGCCGACGTTGCGTGAGCTGGAGCGAGATATCGCGCTGTCCACCCGGTTGGTCTCCCAGTCCCCCATAGGCGTGGCGATCCTCGACACCGATCTGCGGTACGTGTCCGTCAATCCCGCCCTGGAGCGGATGCACGGCATCGCCGCGGAGGAGCACCTCGGCCGGCACTACCGCGAGATCATGACGTCCGCGAAGTTCGAGGTGCCCGAGGCGGCGATGCGGCAGGTCCTGATGACCGGGGTACCTATGGTTGACCAGTCCACAATCGTCGGCCGCGCTCCCGGAGACTCGGACGAGCACGCGTGGTCAATCTCGTTGTACCGGCTGGAAGATCCTCAGGGCCGGGTTCTCGGGGTTGCCGACCTGGTGGTGGATGTCACCGACCGATACCGGGCGGCCACGGAGGCCGCCGAGGCCCGGAGGCGCCTGGCCTTGATCGCCGACGGCTCGGCTCGGATTGGCACCACCTTGGAGGTGGCACAGACCGCCCGGGAGCTGGCCGAGGTCATCGTTCCCGAGCTCGCCGACGTGGTCGCGGTGGACGTACTCGACTCCGTCCTGGATGAGCACAGCACAGCCTCTGCAGACGGTCCTGTGCTCTTTCGGGCCCTCGCGCTGAAGGCCGCCTACTCCACTGAAGCAGTCCAGGCCGCTGATCCGCCCGGTCACATCGCCTCCTACGCCGCCGACCGCGTGGCCACCGAGACGGTACGCACCGGCCGCCCGCTCCTGATCTCCCATGCGGACGACAACGACCTGGCGCGCATCGCCCGCGACGGCCACGCCGCCACCCTGCTGGCCCGCGCCGGCGTGCACTCCTACATGTCCCTCCCGCTCACCGCCCGCGGCCACACCCTCGGCTTCCTGGGCCTCACGCGAGCCCGCAACCTGGTGCCCTTCGCCGAGGACGACCTCGCCCTGGCCGGTGAGCTGGCTTCCCGCGCCGCCGTGTGCATCGACAACGCCCGCTCGCACCAGAGCGTGCGCAACGCCGCCGAGACTCTGCAGCGCAGCCTGCTCCCCAGCCACCCGCCTCGCCTTCCCGGGCTGCAGATCGCCTCCCGGTACCGGCCCGCGCAGGCTACCTACGAGATCGGCGGTGACTGGTACGACGTTCTCCCGCTCGACGGCGACAAGACCGCGCTCGTCGTGGGCGATGTCATGGGCAGCGGTCTCGATGCCGCCGCCACCATGGGCCGCCTGCGCACTGCCACCCGTGTCTTCGCCGACCTCGACCTCGAACCCGCCCAGGCGCTCCAACACCTCGACAAGATCACCTCAGGGCTGGAGCACTACATCGCCACCTGCGTCTACGCCACCTACGATCCTCGCCGCGCCGAATGTCACATTGCCAACGCCGGCCACCCCCCGCCCGTGCTCGTACGCAGCGGCAAGCACCCCGAACTCCTCGACCTGCCCACCGGCGCCCCGCTCGGGGTCGGCGGCGTCGCCTTCGAGACCACCACCTTCGGCCTCGACCCCGGCGATCAACTGGTCCTGTACACAGACGGGCTGGTCGAAACCCGCCAACACCCCATCGACGAACGCCTCGAAACCCTCCGCCACCTGCTCGAGGTGCCCCACTGCTCCCTGGAAGAGACCTGCGACCGGCTCCTTCGCGAACTCCGGCGCCCCGACGACCCGGACGACGTCGCCCTGCTCGTCTGCCGCACACGACCCTTCACGCCCGGCGCTGAGCCCCCAGAGCGGTGATTCCCAAGGGCCTCACCCCTCTTGCTGTTCAGAGCGACGCTGGCCGGCGGACGGGGCCCTGATTCTCAAACTCAGAGTGCAGGGCGATAGCCGTGGCAACGATTGCGGGCCGACAGGACTCAGAACCTGCGCCGCTCCTGCACGCAATCACCTCTCCGAAGGCAGGCGCCCATATGCCCTCTCAGGGATCCTTGACGTTATGCCCTTTGAGTCTTCTTCACAGCCCGGTCCGATCCTGGCGCCCCCGCACGCCCCCGTGTCTGGTGCCGAGTCGTTCACGGGCCTCGACGCAACCCTCGTTCACTTCTGGCAGTTCGCCATGTCCGACCTTCGGACCAATACCGTGCGTGGATACCTGGCGGAATTCCTCGTCTCCCGAGCAATGGGAGCGGAGAAGACCAGGGTGGAGTGGGACGCCTACGACGTGTTGAGCCCGGACAACATCAAGATCGAGGTGAAGGCGGCCGGGTACGTCCAGGCATGGACGCAGACACGGCCGAGCAAGGACCCGTCCTGGGACGTCCCTCAGATCATCCCGATTGACCCAGCGACCGGAAAGCTCCTCCCGAAGGAGCAGCGCGCCTTCCAAGCCGACGTCTACGTGTTCGCCGTCCACGGGGCACGTACACACGCCGACTATGACCCACTGGACTTGGCGCAGTGGACGTTCTATGTCCTAAGCCGGGCACAGATCGAGGAGATGCCACGCGGAGTTCGGAAGCAAGCGCTGGCCACGCTTCAGCGCGTCCGCAAGGCTGCCAATGGAGTGGCCTACGACGCACTAGCTGCAGAGGTGCGATCGGCTGTGAACTGAGACAACAGTCCTGGGAGCCAGGCTCACGAAGCGGTTGTCCGGTCCGGCCAGGATGGTGGTATGGCCCGGACTCCGCTTCCGTCCAGGTGGCGGCGCAGCCCTTGCGGAGAAGGGCGCGGCAGCGCCTGGCCGAGATCCGCGTTCCGAGACTGGTCTTCCTTTGGCTGACAACCCTGACCTACACGCCAGCGTAGGTCCTGACGAGTGGCAGCGTCGTTTGTCATAGCGGGTGGCGAGCGCTCTGTGCTGAAGCGCTCGACGACGTTGCTGCGTCGGTAGGCTGCGCGCTTATGTCAGTGGAAGGGCGTTTTCGTTGTTCAGCGGCTGTTCGGCCCAGATGATCTTTCCGTGTGGTGTGTAGCGGGTCCCCCAGCGTGCGGCAAGGTGGGCGACGAGGTACAGGCCACGGCCGCCTTCGTCAGAGGCTGCCGCATACCGAAGGTGCGGGGAGGTGCTGCTGCCGTCTGAAACTTCGCACGTCAACACCCCGTCGCGCAGCAGGCGGACGGTGACCGGTGGGGTGCCGTAGCGGATGGCATTGGTGACCAGTTCGCTGAGGATGAGTTCGGTGGTGAACGCGGCCTCTTCGAGATTCCAGTCGGCCAGTAGCTCGGCGACGGCTTCGCGGAGGGGCGCGACGGCTGCGGGGTCGTGGCGCACGGTCCATTCGGCGACTTGGGTCGCGGGGAGCCGGTTGGCGCGGGTGATGAGCAAGGCGACGTCGTCTTCAGGCTCGGAGTCCAGCAGCGCTTCGCACACCTCGGTACAGGTCTGTTCGGGGGAGCGACTGGGATGGGCCAACACGGCACTCAGGAGGCTGAGGCCGTCGTCGATGCTCCGGTTGCGGCTGTAGATGAGGCCGTCGGTAGTAGAGGACGAGCTGACTTCCTTCGGGCAGAAGATGTTCGCTGCTCTCGAAGGGCAGTTGCGCCACGCCCAGCGGTGGCCCCGCCGGGACTGGCAGGAAGGACATGGTGCTGTCCGGGTGCACGATGGCGGGCGGCGGGTGCCCGGCCCGCGCCATGACGCAGCGGCCGGAGACGGAGTCGTAGATCGCGTACAAGACCGTGGCGCCAGCGACAATGGGCCCCTGGTTGTCGGAGTCCTCGTCGATCCGGGCAACGAGTTCGTCCAGGTGACTCAGAAGGTCGTCGGGGGGTAGATCAAGGCTGGCGAAGTTGTGAACGGCAGTCCGCAAGCGGCCCATTGTGGCTGCGGCATGGAGACCATGGCCCACCACGTCGCCGACCACCAAGGCGACACGTGCCCCCGGCAGCGCAATGACGTCAAACCAGTCTCCGCCCACCCCGGCCTGCGCCGGCAGATACCGGTACGCGACCTCGAGGGCGTTCTGCTCGGGCAGTCCGCGCGGGAGAAGGCTGCGCTGGAGCGTCACCGCCATGGCGTGCTCGCGGGCGAAGCGGCGGGCGTTGTCGATGCAGACCGCCGCCCGGGCGACCAGCTCCTCCGCGGCGGACAGGTCCTCCTCGTCGAACGGGGCGCGCCCCTGCGCCCGCCAAAACTGAGCCACTCCGAGCCAGACACCACCCCCGTGAATGGGGACGACGATCAGCGACCGCATTCCGCAATCCAAAATGGCCTCTGCGACCTGGGGATGAGCCGACCGCCACCCCCTGTCGGCGGCCAGATCGGGCACCAGCACACCTCGCCCGACACTCGTCTGCCGCGCGCCAGGCAGGAGGGCCTCGGGCTCGTTCGGCAGGAGAGGGCACGTCGGCGCGTGCGCGGACGCTGCTCGGCGCAAGACGGCGCTGGCCGTCGCACCGGGCTCTTCGCTGAGCAGAACCGACTCCAGGAGGTCGACCGTCATGGCGTCAGCGAGCCGAGGAACCGACACCTGCGTCAGCTCCTCCGCGGTGCGCGTGACATCCAAGGTGGTGCCGATCAGTAGCCCGGCGTCATAGAGCAGCTCCAGCCGCGCGCGTGCCACCTCGGCTCGACCAGCGACCGCGAGCAGTTCTGTGGTGTCGCGCAGGGTGGCAACGCTCCCGCCGTGCCAGCCAGCCGGACGGCAACTGACGGCAAGGAGACGGTCGTGCACCCGGTGGACCTCGTCGGTGACCACGCGGCACGAGGCCAACAGGCCCGCGAAGCCCGCCTCCAGCCCCAGGTCACCCAGTTCGCGCTGCTCGGCGTCCGAGGGCAACTCCAGCAGCCGCCGTGCCTCATCGTTGGCCAAGAGAATTCGCCGCCCGGGCCCGATGATGAGCACCCCTTCGCGGACGGCGTGCAGCACCGCATTGTGGTGCTCGTACATGTGTGTGATCTCAGCCGGCCCCATGCCATTGGTCTGCCGCCGCAGCCGGCCGCTCACCAGCGCCGCGCCCCCGACGGCCAAGGTGAGCGCCGCAGCAGCCGCTCCCACAAGGATCGGCAACTCCCGGTTCACCGCCTCGGAAACAGTGGTGATCCGAATGCCTGCGGTGACCACTCCAACGACCGTGCCGCGGGTATCGGTGACCGGAACTACCGCCCGGATCGCCTCGTTGGGAGCACCGGTGAACTTCTCGGTGAACGACTCACCGGTCAGCGCCCGGGCCCAGTCGCCGGATGCTGGCTGGCCGATCAGCCGGGGGAGGGGATCGGTGTAGCGAACGCCGGAACGATTCAACACAGAGAGAAAATCAATCCCGGAGGCACGCCGGGTCTCCTCAGCCAGCGGCTGCAGCACAGAGGTGGGGTCAGCGGACCGCACCGCCTGGACGATGCCCGGCGCATGGGCGAACGCTTCCGCCACCCCCAGCGATCGAGCGCGGGCATCAGCGTCACTGGCGTGACGTGCCTCAAGCACCTGCGCCACACCGGCGGCACCGACCAGCAGGACCACGACGATCGACTGCAGTAAGAAGACCTGACCGGCGACAGTGCTCAGCCCTCGCCAGGTACGCCGTCGCGTGACGTCTTTGCCCAGGTGACCCATGCCAGAGGGCGACGCAGCAAGTGGCACCTCGCGGCGCCGAAGAGCGTCGCGGCGTGGGCTCCTTGGTAGCACAGCACGTAACCGTCGCAGCAGTGCTGAGTCCTGACTCCTTTTCCACCACATCTCGCACTAATAACACGACCTAACCCCGCGCGGCCCCTGCGCTGCCGGAGGCGCGCCAGGAGTCAGGATCTGCGCGCCGCCCGCGGACTTTGGATGGCCGGGGGAGGTGCTCGTGCTGGTGTTGACGAGCAGTGAGGGCTCCCCACGTTCGGGCCTTCCACCGCAATGCGAATAATGCATTCTTCCTCGCGGGGTGCCCAGGGCAGGGGGCTTGGGCATGGCGAGCGCGTTGCTGGGCAAGGTCGATGAGACGGCGGAGCGATCTGTCGAGACTGCTTCTGGCCTGGCCGAGGGCGAACTGGTGAATCTGCGCTGATACCGCCGTGGTTCCGGGCAGAGCCTCAGGGGTTCTTGCTGACCTACTGGCGTGGCTTGGTGGCCGCAACCTCGGCGGGCGGTGCTGTCTTCCTCCCCGGGCGGAGCCATGCATGACGCGACGTACTGGATTTGGCTTCCCCAGCTAACTGGGTAGGGCACTGAGCGCAAAGAACTCGCCGGGCATCTGCTCGAGGAGTACCAGCCCTTGCTCCTCGACCCACTGCCGGCGACCCAACCGCTCAGCCCGTCGGAGTTCGTCGAAGCCATCTCACTACTGATCGAAGGCGCCACCCCTGATACCGCCCGGTGGGACGCCAGCGCAGTGCTCAGCACCTTGGCCGACACCGTGGATGAGGATCTGCTGCGGCGCATCCTCATCCAGCTTCCGCCGGGATTTGCCCTGTTGTGTGGTCGCGCAGAACTCAGATGACCTACCGGATTAGCAGGGGCTGCCGGAAGCCTGCGGAGGATGCGAGACGCACACCTCCGTTGTGGTCCGGCATCCAGCGTCGCAGCATGTACAGAACCGCGCTCTGTACAGTGTTCGTGCTGTGGGCGTTTCGCCTGCTGCTGTGGGTGTGGCAAACCAAGGGTCGACGAGGAGGGGGCCTGGCCGCCACCCTGGTCGCCGGCCTCGCTGGTGGGGTGGCGACCGTCGCCGGGATGCTCGGCTTGTTGGCATGCCTCCGCTCTTGGCGCCAGCCACTTGCTCTACGTGACGCCGGGTTCGACGTGGCCTTCTCCTTGGGATCGCAGGTAGTTGTATGGATCGGCGCCCTGCTGACATCTCTCTCTGTGGCCGCCCTGGTGCGCCGCGAACAGCTGCTACGGGCCATCTCAGCGGCGGTAGTGGCACAGAGCGTCGCTGTGCTCGCCGGCTTCGCCATCACGACCACCTGGGGCTGCCTCGGCCCCCTGCGCGTCTCCGCAGCGCCCTGCACCTGGCAGCCCGGCGTCGCCTGGACTTGGTCCGCGCCCTTGGCCAGGTCGACAATCCCTTCCGTCTATGGAGCCGCGCTCGCCGCAAGCCTCGTCATAGGCGTAGTACATGTGACAGGCGCCAGAAAGCGCTCCAGCACAATACCGGCGCCCCCACGGCAAAGGTCTCGCCCACATACATCTGCAGCGGTGACGGGCCTGGCGCTCCTGACGCTCACTGCGTTGATCGCCAGCGAGCGAGCGTTCAGCGCACCCCGCGCACCCCTGGAGGCACACTCGCCCGCTGCGCCTGCGCCTGTGCCCCCCAAGCAGTCGACTGACCCGCACGTTCGGGCTCGCCAAGCGCTCGCGTGGCTCAGGGAGACCAAAGGGACGCACCTCAAGGTGCTCTCCGACTACGTGAAGTACGGCAAGGAGAGGAAGGCCATGCTCAGCGCAGCCCGAAGGCCATCGCCTCCAGTGCCCGCAGAGGCCGCACGGTTCCGTATGGTCTGCACAACCCTTGCCGCTGATTCACGCCAGGCCCAGGGCGGCTTGACCTATCCAGATCCGGTGGTCCAACGCGACTGGAGCTCCGCTCTACGCCGTACCGAACTCGCGAGCGCCACCTGCCTCGACTGGTTGTCCCCCGGCGGCAAGCTCAACAGCGGTGCTCAAGTCATCGCGGCGCTAGACAGCGGCGTCAACGAGACGACTAGGGCCTTGCAACCCATCATGGCGAGACTGAAGGACGCTCAACAGTACTGGCCTGACGAGTTCAAGAAATGATTTCAGGGCCCCGCACGCTTGGGCGGCGTGGGTACGACACAGTCTGCTGACCGGTGCTCGTCGCGCGTACGGTGGAGATATGTCGAGGTGGGGGCCGGCGTCCCTGGTAGCCGGGGACACCGCGGCCCGGCGCTTGATCGCCGGACTCCTGGAGGAGTACGACCGCCTTCTCCAGGAGGCGAAGAGCGAGCTGCCCGGGGGCCCGTGCGAAAGCTGCGCCTATCTCGGTGGGGCCGCGCTGGAGCTCGCGGACCTCCTGGGCCATGACCAGCAGGGACACCAAGCGCAACCGGGCTCTGTGGCCGAATCGAATCCGCGGTGTGGAAGAGCTTCTGCGCGCGCTCGATGAGGACGTCGGGCTGTCCTGCATGCACGGCGAGGGCCTGGGACGTGGCGGGCTGGAACGCATCCACGACCGGGTGCGCCAGCTGGAGAAGGGGTGGCCTCCCTGGGCATGACCCTTCGGCTTCCAGATCGACGACTTGTCCGGCACCTGCGCAAACTCTGGCCCACGCCGAGATCGAGGAACCCCAACGCCGCGCCTCCCGTCGCCACTTCGCCGAGTACCGTGCCAGCAACCCTGAAGGGAACTGGTTCGACCTTTCCGAACACGGCTACGTGCCCCTTAACGCCGGCGCCGCTCGGCGTTCGTCAGTCAGGCAGGGTCAGGTGTCTTGCGATGGTCAACCATGCAGTCCGGCCCGGGGGACATGATGGTTTCGTGGCCATTTTCGGTCCTTACCCGGAAGGGCGGTGTCCCGTCCGGGCCGAGAACCTCGACAATCTCAACGACTCGATCGTGCTTGCCTACGACTCGACCATGCATGACGAGGCGGTCCCCTTTGGCGGCGTGCATCGTTGCGTCCCTCTCTGCCGATTGCGACACCGCTACAGGCATCGCTACTTGTGGCAGAGCGTAACGGCTCGCGTACGCATTGGTCACGCGGGCTGCCCCTACGGACCGCCGACGCCCACCGCTTGGGCGAGCCGGGTCGCCTCGGCTCGGAATTCCCGCGGCGACTCACGCCACAGGTCGGCGGCCACCGAGCGGGCGAGGGGTGTAGGCGACCGTTTCGCTGCTGATCGCGTGCGCGATACCCATCATGTGCAGTGCGGCGGAGGGCCCCCCGGCTGGAGATGCCCGCGGGCGACCCCGATCCACAGGCGGGACCGGCGTTCGGTGGACGACGTGATGTCGGAAGGTCGCGAGGGGAGTGCGTTGCCACTGCTCCCCATATGATTCACGGCATGTCCACAATCGCAGGCGCGTCAGCGGACGACCCGGCGTCCACGGCAAACGAGTCGATACGCGCCTTCATGTCCGCACGCCCCGGCCGCCCCCTATGGCCGGAAGAGCAAGCTGAGTACGAGCGGCTGCTCACCGCATGGGCGGACGCTGTGCAAGAGCCCGCCTCCGAACCCGCCTGAGTGACGAGGCCCCAGCATGCGCGCCAACATCCTCGTTCGCAGGCATCAGTTCAAATTCGCTGGTTCGCCGTGACCGGGGGCGACGCGAACGAGGAAACGCCTCACACTGGCCGAGAGGCCGGGACGGGTTGGGGCGTGGGTCTACGTTCTTCGTCTGTCGGGCGTGAGGATGGCTGGGTGCTTGTGGTCGGGGCAGGTCTGGTCCGTCGCGGCCCTCGACTCCGTTCGCGCAGTCCCGCACAGGGCGGGACTGCGGGTCTGGCGGGGCTGGTTGGTCCGGATAACCAACGATCAGATGATCCGAAGTAACTGTCAACAGCGTCCGTCAGTTTTAGACCTGTCGGGGACCGGAGGCATCTTCCCGCACCAGGTGTTGGGCGACTCGTTGGGCGGCGGCCGCAGCCTGCTCGGCTTGAGCGCGGCAGGTGGGGCAGAGTCCGTCGGGGGGTGGTGTGCCTTTGCCGGGCTGGCGGCACTCGGGGACGGTGCATTCCCAATAGGCCGGCCCGACGCGCTCCCGCTCCCATAGGCGATTGTGGGGGTGTGCTTTTCGTCGTTCGTGGCGTAGCTGCTGGCGCTCGGGGCATGTTCGGCATGGTTCGCCGGTGTCGATGTCCCAGCCGTCTTCGCACCGGTCGTAGGCGCATATGTGCCGGGTCAGCAGGCTGACGACGACGCCGGGGTAGCTGGCGATTTCGCCGCGGCGATGTTTGTCGGCGAAGCCCCAGTTGTACCAGCGGCGTTCGAGGCGGTCGGCGAGCTGCTGGCAGGTCCGCTGACGGGCTGCCTCGCCCAGGGCGGCCTGGATGGCGTTGCGTATGGCCGGGGGGCGGTGGGCGGGCATCTGAGCGGCGAGCTCGGCGGGGTAGCGGGCCTCGACGGCCCGAAGGGCGCCGGCCTGCTCCTGGCTCAGCTGGCCCTGGTGTGATCGCGGAGTGCGGGTTGGCTGTGGTGCTGTGGTGTTCGACGCGGCGAGGCCGCAACGGTCCTCGCGCGCGCTACTACCTGTACTGGGGCTACGCCCGTCACCAGCGCTACGCGCTGCAGGCGCCTGTTGTGGTTGTTGTTGGTCTGGTTGTTGTTGGTCTGGTTTTGCGCCCCTATTTTTAGGGGGGCCGGCCCCTCTATTTTCAGGGGTGCCCGCCCCCCTGTTTTTAGGGGGGCCGGGGTGAACTGCGGTTGCGTCGGGGTTGGCTGCTTCGAAGGCGGCTGTGTCTGCGGATTCCGCGGCGGCAGAGGCTCCCAGGAGGCTCCTCCTCCGGGCGAGCCACTCGTGGCGCGTCCGGGGGCCGGTGTAGTCCTTCGGCGGATGGAACCGGACGTCGTAGACGTACCGGCGGCGCATCCCGTTGGCGTAGCGCCTTTCGGTTATGCGAACCGCGCCGATGGATTGGAGTGCCTCGCGGTAGGACTTCAACTGGTCGGGATTGCTGATGCGCATGGCGTCGGCCAGTTCTGGGCCGGCGGGCCAGACCCGGTTGTGTGCCTCGCTGTGGTTCACGCAAGAGGCGAGAACGGTCCAAAACTCGCGCTGCGCCGGCTTGAGATCGGAGTACGTGATCCACTCCGGGACCATAGTGAAGAGAGGCGGCGCGTCGGAGCTGAACACCTCATGCTCGTCGTCGAAGACCGGTTCGCTCATGTAGCCGCTCCAGGGCCGCGCCTGAACTGACGCGTGGGCGGGTGGTGGGGGAGTGGCATGAAGACTTCCCTGCGGGTGGTAGGGAGCCCCGGGCCGGATACGCGTCCGGGCAGGCGGGATAGCCGAAACCGGATGACGGGCCGTATCGTGTGGCCGTGGACGTGGTCGCAACACGTCCACTGGAGCATCATCAAAGGAGCACGGATCTATCCGTGCTTGCTGGTGGTGCGTTGACTCGGGCAAGAGTCCCTGTGGCCGTTCCCCAGTGGAGCGGCCACAGGTATGTCCGGGGGTAGCCGGCCCGTCCCGCGCGGAGAGCCGGAGGACTCGCATTGGAGCAAACCTCCGTCCGGGCCAAGAGGTCTGCGTCGGCCGCTCGGTCTGCCATCGTGCCCTGCCCTTCAGAGCGTGCGGCGGCTGTACGGCGCCCCCCGATGTCCGTTCGGAGGTGCGCATGGCCTGCGGTGTGGTCAGGAGCCCTGCGCTGCCGACGAGCAGCTCGTGGGGGCGAGGCCCCTGACTGGTCTGCCGTTGGCCGGGAAGGGGAAGAACCCGGCCGGGTCGCGTGCTCCCAGCTCCAGCAACGTGGGCGGGGGCGGCGGTTGATCCTGAGCCCGGAAGACCCACGTGTGGTGAGAGACGTAATCACCCGGGGAGCAGAGAGGATCGCTCACATGCACCCAGCCGTTGCCCAGCTCCGGATGCGCCAAGGGCCTCTCGTCGACCGATGGATTGGGCCGTGGTGCCAGGATCGTCGGGAGGAGCGAGCACGTCCGAGGGTCGTTGCGGACCTGGCCGAAGAGGTCACGCAGCAGGGCGTTGTGCCTGTGCCGTGCCCGCGCCGCGCGCAGGGCGGCGACGGTCAGGGGCCCCCAGGTTCGCTCCCAGTCGGCCAGCAGGGAGCTGCGGGCGTACTCGTCAAACAGTGAGTAGTGGACGATGTTCATCGGCACGCGCTGCTCGGGGAACAGAGCCGCAAAGTTCGAGTTGAAGCTCAGAAGGTTGCCGGCGAAGTCGCAGCGGTACTCGATGGTCACCGTGTCGTCCCATCCGGCCCAGGGCTCGGGGACGGCGGTCTCCTCATGCAACCGGTCGCACGGGTAGTCGCCGCGGGCGAAACTGTGGAGGCTGACCCACTCTTGTCCGACGAACCGCAAAATGCGGGCCACCCCACGCAGATATGCAGGGTGCGGGTTGTCCAGGGCGCCCCGCTCTAGCTTGCCGAACGTCCCTGCAGTCCGTCGCGTCGCCGAATCCGCGTTGAGCAGTTCGTCCATCTGCTCCTGCGACAGTCCTTCAGTTTTGGAGCCTCGCGGGTTTCGCACGAGGCCCACGCTTGCGGGACTGATGGCAGCCCTCCCCTTGCTCAGGAGGTGTCCCAGGGCTTCAGGGTCTGCTGCTCCTTTGCCTCTCCTGCCGCCCGGGGCGGCCGTGACAGTGGGCTTGTCTATTGGTAGTGCTCGTACGACCGGCAATGGATCCCCCTGGATACCGACGTGTTGACGAGGAATGCTTCAGATGCCGGGGGAGAACCTCACCCGGGCCGATTGATCCACCCAACTGATGGGACGGGTTAGGCGACATCCAGGTCGGCGTAGGCCGGCATGGGAAGCGCCTGGCGGGGTTGAGCGACCAACCCTTCAGGTTGCCGCGCCGCACCAGGACCATCGGCCGCAAAACAGCAATGGCCGTCCCCTGCCAGGGACGGCCACCGCAAACAAGCCCAAGTAACACGCGCATCAGATTCAGGAACCCAAACCAGAACCTGCTGCGTTCAGTCGCGCGGGAGACCGCGCTACGGCGTGTGCGACCACGCCGCGTTCAGGATAGACCGCTGCGCCGTTCACCGGAACAGCCTCCCGGCAAGTTGTCGGATCTCCTGAAGACTGGGCGCCCTCTCATTCAGGGAGATCCCGTGCCATCTCAGGACAGGACCATCGCCGAAGCCTCCACGGCAAAGTGCGGCGAGCGACAGTCCGCGCTCTGCACGAGCGCCGTTAATCCCGCTGCCGTCCGCGTCCGCGCCCCTGTCTGCGGCTGCGGCCGCCGGCGGACCCGTGGCCTTCGCACCGGCCCCGGATTCTCTCCGCATGCTCTGATGCCTCTGCGGGCCCGCTGACGCTGCGCCGTCCTGGCCGCCTTTCTTCGCCTTCTCAGGCTCCCTAATTCCTCACCGCGCCCTGCGCTGCTTCGCGCTGCCCGAGTGCGGTTCCGCACGCCTCAATTCCCCTCCCGCAAGGAGATTCCCATGCACGCAAGCGACCTCCTGCGCCACGCAGCCGCTGCCACCGTGGCAGCCGGCCTGCTGACCTCCGGGGCGATCGCGATGGCCAGCCCCGCATCCGCTGTCGGCTCCTCTGCCTGTGTCCACTCCTCCGTTCCGAACGACACAGAGCGGCAACGGCACGCGGACGCGTACGGCATATCGAACACCAGCGGTGTCAATCTGCGCACCGGTCCGGGCACCGGATATTCCGCAAAGGGCTCGCTCTCCCGGTTCACCGGTATGACCATCACCTGCACCTCCTCCCATGACCGCTGGCTCTACGGCAAGGTCGCGACCGGCGCCAACAAGGGCAAGTGGGCTGGGTCAGCAACAAGTACTTCGGCCTCTACCCCTAATGAAGCGCCGCGGGCCGGCTAAGAGGTCCGCGTCTGCCCGGCGACATCGCTGCGGCAGTGTCCCAAGGTCGGCTGTGCCCTCGTGCCACCCGATCCGATGGTCAGCAGCAGCCCGGCTGCGGCCTCGACCTTCCCTGACGGGCCTCCCTGGGTGAGCCGATCCGGCCCCCGCGCCCGCTCCCCCTCCCCATTGCACGGCAGCGGTACGGCATCCCGCCGACCCGCTATCCCCGCCTGCCTCCACGAAGAGAGACCACCATGAATCTGGCCCGCACCGTCGCCGCCTCCGCTCTCGGCGCGTCCGTCATCCTCAGCGGCGTCTCGATGGCCGCCCCCGCCCAGGCCGCCGGCGGCTCCGCCCACTGCAAGACCAGCAAGAAATCCTTCAACCTGCCCAGCAAGCCCGATGTCTCCGTCGCCTTGAAGATCTGCGGCAAGTACGCCGGGAGCTGGAGCGGCTACCGCCACTACAAGGCGTGGGTGAGCAAGGTCTCGTGGTCCGGGACCCAGTGGTTCATCGGTGGGGAGCGCTTCAACGACTTCGCCGTTGACCTGCGGCTGGAGCACGGCGGCAAGGGCATCGGTACGTCAGATTCCCTCGACCGCAACTTCGCCTCGGACATCAACGACAACGAGAGCGGATCCAAGTCGCTGTCCCCCGGCCACTACAGCTCCGTCAACATCGCCACCAAGAAGACGCGGTGGACTGCGGACGCGACCGTGGACTTCGACATCTCGGGCGACGGCAAGGGCTACAAGAAGTGGGGCCTCGCCGGAACCTCCGCGTTCCACTGACCTCTCGCGTGACTGACCGCCGCAAGCACTTGCCGGTCAGTCAGGCCGATGCGCCGGCCGAGGTACCCACGTCCCCCGAAGGTGCCTTGGCGACCTGGGGTGCCGCCGCTGGTGTGGGCAGCGGCCCCCCTCCCCCCTCCCCTTGCCTCCACGAAGAGAGACCACCATGAATCTGGCCCGTACGGTCGCCGCCTCCGCTCTCGGCGCGTCCGTCATCCTCAGCGGCGTCTCGATGGCCGCCCCCGCCCAGGCCGCCGGCGGCTCCGCCCACTGCAAGACCAGCAAGAGATCCTTCAACCTGCCCAGCAAGCCCGATGTCTCCGTCGTCGTCAAGATCTGCGGCAAGTACGCCGGGAGCTGGAGCGGCTACCGCCACTACAAGGCGTGGGTGAGCAAGGTCTCGTGGTCCGGGACGCAGTGGTTCATCGGTGGGGAGCGCTTCAACGACTTCCTCGTTGACCTGCGGCTGGAGCACGGCGGCAAGGGCATCGGTACGTCAGATTCCCTCGACTACAACTTCGCCTCGTACATCAACGACAACGAGAGCGGATCCAAGTCGCTGTCCCCCGGCCACTACGGCTCCGTCAACATCGCCACCAAGAAGACTCGGTGGACTGCGGACGCGCACGTGGACTTCGACATCTCGGGCGACGGCAAGGGCTTCAAAAAGTGGGGCCTCGCTGGGACCTCCGCGTTCCACTGACGTTCGGGCCTGACTGACCGCTGCAAGCACGTGCCGGTCAGTCAGGCCGATGCGCCGGCCGAGGTACCCGCGTCCCCCGAAGGTGCCTTGGCGACCTGGGGTGCCGTCGCTGGTGTGGGCGGCGGCACCCCTTCCTTCCCTCCGATGCCTGGGAGTCCAGCCCGGTAGGGCCAGACCCGATACGCGATGGAGCAAGCGCCATGACCACCACTGCCGACGAGCGCGCACGGTACTTCTCGCGCGCCGCCGCACGGTCTCGTCGATGGCCACCCGCCATCTGGGTCGCGCTCGGTGGATCGTTTCTCATCCGGGCGGCCGGCTTCAGCTACCCGTTCCTGGCCTACCACCTGGCCGGCCTCCACTTCTCCGCCCGACTGACCGGCGCCGTGCTCGCCACGTTCGGGGTCGGCTGGCTGCTCGGGCAGATCCTGGCCGGATGGCTGGCTGACCGCATCGGCCGCCGGACCACCCTTGTCTCCGCGATGGTGACCGCGGCCGCGACCCTTGCCCTGCTCGCCGAAGTGGACTCGGTGCCAGCGGTGTTCGCTGTCTCGGCTCTGGCCGGCGCGTGCTACGACTCGCCCCGGCCGGTCGTCTCCGCCCTCATCGCGGACACCGTCCCCGACGAGGGCGGCCGGGCAGCGGTAGCGGGATTCAGGCACTTCACGACCAACGTTGCCGCCGCTCTCACGGGCGCACTCGGTGGGATGCTCGCGGGAGCCATCGGCGTCCGCGCCCTGATAGCCATCAACGCCGCCGCATGCCTGCTTTTCGCGGTCCTCGCCCTGCGCTACCTCGACTCCGGACGCCCCGCACCGCTGCCCACGACTGAACATCCGCCCTACCGCGTCGCATTGCGCGATGCACGCCTGTGGGTGCTGTGGCTGGCGAGCATCGCAGCGCTGATCTGCGTTGTGGGGCTGTTCTCCACGCTGCCGATGCTGATGTCCGCGCGCGGGCTGTCCGCAACGGCCTACGGCTGGACCCAGGCGGCGAACGCCGCGGTGGTGGTGCTGCTCGCCCCCGTGGTGACGCCGTGGCTCAGTCGCCGGGCGCGCCGCACCGGGCGCCCACTGCTGGGCCCCTTCGCGATCGGCTCGCTCGTGCTGGGGGCGGGCATGGGGGCCGCGGGCCTCGCCACCAGCACCGACGGCTTCGCCTTGGCCGTTGCCCTGGCGGTGCCCGGCGAGCTCGTGGTGTTCATCGCCGCGAACAACGTCTTGAACTGGATCACTCCGGGTGGGGCGCGCGGTCTGTACGCGGGGATCTGGGGCACCACCCTGGCCGGCGCGGTGATCCTCGCGCCGCTCCTGGGCACCTGGTCCCTCGCCCACGGCGGCGCCCGCCTGGTCGCGGTCACGACCCTCGCCACCGGCCTAGTGGGAGCGGCCCTGTGCTGGCCCCTGCGAGCCCTGATCCGCAGATCCCCCTGCAGTGCCGACTCCTGAGCACCTCTCGACTACGTCGCCAATTCCGGCGCCCGGCACATCGACAACGGAGGAAGACGACATGGCCACAGCCAATCGTGTTGGTAACTGGGGGTATCAGGGTGTGCGGAATGGGTTTGTTGGGGTGGTGTGGCGGTGGTGGAGGTGGGTGGCGTAGGTGGGGTTGGGGTGGGTGGTGTGGTGTTGCCAGAGGGCGGCGGTGTGGGGGTGGTAGCCGAGGAGGTGGGTGATGAGGGGGGCTGGGAGTTGTGAGGCGATGTCTATGAGGGCGGTGTGGCGGCTGAGTTTTGGGGGGATGCCGATGGTTTTGAGTCTGTGGTTGAGGTGGGTGGGGCTGAGGGGGTGGCCGGTGTGGCCTCCGGGGAAGAGCCATTGTGGGTCTGTGTGGGGGGTGGCGGCGTGGCCTTTGTGGTGGGTGAGTTGGTGGATGAGGTGGTCGAGGGGTGGGGGGAGGGTGGTGGGGGTGGTGCCGAGTGTGAGGTGGGTGGTGTGGCCGTTGTGGGTGAGGTGGTTGGTGGTGAGTTGGGTGAGGCGGCTGGCGGGTTGGGCGTAGAGGAGGGTGAGGAGGCCGGCGGTCCGGTCGACGATGTGGAGGGTTTCGTCGTGGATGAGGCGTTGGACCATGGCCCAGCGTCGGTCTTGGGCGATGAAGTTGAGGGTGAAGTCGGTGGGGGGCAGGGGGGTGTGGAGGGGGGCGGTGTGGTGGCGTCGAGCGGTGTATTTGAGGAAGGCGCGGACGAGGTTGCGGTGGGCGGGGCCTTCGGCGAGCCAGGCGTCGAGGTGGTCTTGGGTGCAGTGGGCGAGGGTGGTGTGGTGCTGGTGGAGCCATTCGGTCAGCCGGACGCTGTTGGCGATTTCGTGTTTGACGCCGGTGATCTGGCCGTAGGTGATCTTTTTGTTGTGGGTCAGGCGGCGTAGGCGGCGTAGGTGGGTGAAGGTGGCGTAGCTGCGCAGGATGAGCCGGTCGTGGGGTGAGGGGACGCGGGCGAGGGTTTTGGTCAGCCATTTCTCCAGGGTGGCGAGGTGTTCGTCGCGGTCGGGGAGGGCGCCTGCGGCGACGAGTTGGGCGCGTAGGGCCTTGACGGCTTTGGCGGGCGTGAGGTGGTCGAGGGCTGTGTGGGTGACGGGGCCGGGCAGGGCGGCCAGTTGGGTGAGCAGTGTGTGGGTGGAGCGGTAGGGGAGCAGGGAGCGCAGCAGGGTGGCTGGTGGGGTGCGCAGCATCGCGTGCAGGACGGGCTGCAGCGCCGGCGGCACCGTTTGGTCGGGCCCGCCGAGGATGGTGGTCAGGCGGCGATGGGCGGCGCATCGGTGGCACAGTCCGTGGTGGTGGAGGCGTTCGATGGTGGCGCAGTTGGTGCAGGGGCGCTGGGCGTCGGGGTGTTTGCGCCAGCAGGTGGTGCACAGGCGCTCGCCTTGGGGGGTGCGGCGGTGGATGTGGCGGAGCTTGTGGCATCTGCTGCAGGGACGTGGGGCTCCGCAGGGTTTGCACAGCGCTTCGCCGGCGGGGCCGCGGTAGTCGATGCGTTTGATGTCGCCGCAGCGGCTGCACTGGCGCGGTGGGCGGGCTTGCGTGGTGCAGGACATGCAGCGGGCGTGGTCCGTCCGGGCGCCCAGGCAGGGGCGCGTGCGGCCGCAGAGGGTGCACAGGGCTGTGGGGAGTTGGTAGCAGCGGGGGCAGATCGCGCCGGCTTCGGTGCGGGCGATGACGTGCGCGGTGGTGCCGCATTGGCTGCAGGTGTCGTGGTTGAGGGGGTCGGCTCGGCGGCAGCCCTGGCACAGCGGTTTTCCCTCAAGGCAGCGTCCCGCGACGGGTCTAGATCGCCCGCAGCGTGAGCAGGTCTCCGGGCGCATTGCGCTGTGGCAGGTCCGGCAGCATCGCATGCCGTCGTGGACGTGGGTCAGGGCGGTGGAGCGCTTGCACACCGAGCAGCGGGCCAGGGCCAGGCCCGTTGCGCCGCGGTCTTGGAGGGCCTGGATGAGGCGCTGTGTGGAGGCCGGGCCGGCGGCGCCGGTGCCGGTCAGCAGGCCCGGGTGGTCTTCCATCGCCCACAGCAGCCGCAGTTGCGGGTGGCGGGTCCTGGCAACCGAGACCACGGCGTCGGTGATGGCCGGGCCCGGCAGGTCGGTGGCGACCTGGGCGATGCGCTCGACCAGCTCACCCAGCACGTCGCGGCCGGGGTCGGGAGGGTGGCTCGCGCAGCGCGGCTTTCCTTCACGGTCACGCACCGCGAAGCCCTTGCTGCCGCAGATCACGCACGGTTTGGCGGCCGCCGCCCTGCGGCCCGAGCAGTAGAGGCAGATCCGCAGCTCGCCCATCCGCGCCTCGAGCGGCCGTTGCGCCCCGCACCTGGCGCACTGCGGTGCTTTGAGGTGCACCGCTCCGTGCCCGCGCAGGGCGCTGATCAGCTTTTCGATGGTCCTGGGCCCGGCGGGGTGGCCGGAAGTGAGCAGGTCAGGGCACTGGTGGAGGGCTTGGGCGAGGTGGCGCCGGGCCGGCCGGCTCTTGACGGTGGCCAGCAGGACCGCCTCGATCGTGGCGGGCAGCAGGTGGGTCTCCACCGCCCCGACGATCTCGACGATGACCTTCTCGGGCTCGGTGGCGCACCGCGGCGCTGGGGTGGGGGCAGCAGTCATGGAGTGTCCTGATCGCAGACGATGCGGGCGCGGCGGGGGCGGAAGTCGCCCAGCCCCACCGGGGCGCCGCCCGCGGGCGGGGTGGGGGCGCCGGCGGCCTTCTTTGTGCGGCGCAGGCTGCCGGCGGCCGGGACCGGCTCGATGAGGTCCTCCACGGCACAGCCCAGGACGTCCAGCAGGGCCATCAGCGTCTTCAGGCTCAGCCTTTCAGGGCGCTCGGCCACCAGACGGTAGGTCTGGCTGGGGGAGAGGTCGATGCCCCGCTCGGCCAGCAGCGGGCGCAGGTTGGTGGTGGAGAACATGCCGCGATGGGCCATCACCTCCCGCAGACGCCAGCGGTAGTCCAACTTCGCCGTCACCACATCACCCCTGCTGCCCGCCATCCAGGGCACGGTCCAGGACGTCGCGCATCATCGTGTTCATGAAGTCGCCGCTCACCCCGGTGTAGAGCGCCGTGGTCGAACCCGAGCGATGGCCGACCTGATGCTGGACGAAGACAGGGTCGGCGCCGTCCTCGATCTGGTGGGTGACGTAGCTGTGGCGCAGACAGTGCGGCACCAGCTCCCTGTCCAGTCCCAGAGCATCGCGATAGGCCGCGAACCGCTCCTCGATCTCGCGCCTTTGCAACCGGCCCCCGCGCTCGGTGGGCCACAACGCCGGGCTCTGGGCCGCGGCCGAGCAGCGGGGGCGGACATGGGTGACGTAGTCCTCCACAGCCTCCGCCGCCCAGGGCATCACGCTCAAGACCGTCCGCCGCCGGGGCGCAGAGCCCCTGGAGCGCTTGCCGAACCGCACGTGCACGCAGCCGAACCGACCCAACTCCGGCGCCTTGGGGTTGCGATAGAAGTCCGCGACATCCAGCTTCGCGACCTCCCCGCACCGCAGACCCCATCCGTAGATGGCCTTGAACACGGTGGCATCCCGGTAGGCGGCCAAAGCCCCCTTGCGCCCCCGCCGAATCGCCCAGTCGACCTGGTCGTCGGCGTAGTCCAAAAACCGCTGGATCTCTTCTCGCGTCATCGGACGCCGCTTGGGATCGCCCTCGTAGTCGACCAGATGCGCGACGGTGTTCCACTCGTGGCAGATCTGCACGGGATGGGTACCGAAGCGGGTCTCACACTCGGCCGGCCACTGATAGTGCGGCGAGGTGATGTAGTCACAAAACAGCCGCAGCGCGCCCTGATAGAGCCGGATGGTCGCCGGGGCCCGCCGCAGTTCCCCGATCAGATGCGTCATCCACTCGTCGAGGTCAGCTGCCGACCACTGCCACGGATAAGCATTGGTGAAGCGAGCGAACCGGCGCACGATCCTCTGCCGACCGGTGACCGTCCGCGGCTGAAGACGACGCCCACCGAGCTGCTGACGAGCCCAGCCCACCAACATCGCATCGAACACCGCGTCCTCCGGGTGCAGCAACGAAACACCGGACAGCAGCACCCCTCGCGCAGAGCCCCCGCGCAACTCCGTGGTTCCCAACGCCCACCCTCCCACCTCTGGATGGGCGAATCATGCACCAGATGCAACCATTTACACAAAAGGAACAGAACGGTGAACGACGCGCACAACCCCACACAAGGCGCCACCACCAGCAGCCGCCACCCTGGCCACCGCAGCGCGAAGGAGACCGAGAACCACTTCCAGCCGTCGCCACGCCGCCACTCGGGGAGGGAAGCTTCACGCGCGCCGACCGCACTGCGGCGACCCCGCCAGCGACGCCCTCGCCGCCCTCCCCGTCTGATCCTGTTCCTCGCCCCTGCCCACCCCGCAGCGGCTAGGCTCCCGGCCCGGGCCGGAACGGAGCGTGCACGCAAGGCCGGCCCTGTGACCAGGCGCCACACGTCCTGGGATGCACGCACCCGCACCGCATCGGACAAGGGGAGACCATGGGCGTGGAGAACGAGCTGCAGCAGAACGCCACATGGGGCGGCGAGTGGCGAAGGCACCTGCGATCCGGGCCCGAACTGCAGCTCGTCCGCTCCTGGTACCGACGCATCGAATGCCCCATGTGCAAGGCAGCCGCGGGGCGCGCCTGCCGCACCGGCAACGGCCACCCGACCGACCACCACCGCGCCCGCCGCGACGCCGCCGGAATGCCTCCGTACGAGGAGTGGAAGCAGCAAGGACTCTGGCAGCAGACACGGACGTCCACCATGCCGGCCATCCTGAAGGAAGCGGAGAAAGCGCGCACCGACTACACCGTGGATGTCGCCCTTGGCGACGCCGTGGCAGTCATCCGGCTCTTCCTCGCCGAGCAACTGGGCTTAGCCCTCGGCGACAACGCGACCTTCGACCGAGTCGACGACGCCATCCGCAGACTGCTGCAAGTCCGCGGCCCGGAGAGATCGGCAGACCTCATCACCGTCCTCGGCGGCCTCATCACCGGACTCCTCGCCACCGCCGCAGGCCCAGACGGCAACAAGGAAGCCCTCTTCGACTCGCTGATCCGCACCCACGTCAACGAAGTCCGCAATGCCATCCATCGGCAACGCTGACGGGCAGAACTTGCCCGATCGATCATGTGCCTCCTCCCGTCTCATGTCATTGAGGTGGACATGAGACGGGGAGACCTGAGTGATGCCGAGCGGGCGCGGGGCGCGGCCGGGAGCGCTGTTCCAGCTTGCCACCGAGCTGCCCGCCGCGGTCCTCGCCCGCACCCTCGGCTCGACATCCCCGTCGCCGTCAGATGGCAGCGAGCCGTC
>NZ_JBICZL010000036.1:0-37770 GCF_043201875.1 Streptomyces sp. NPDC048248 | reverse complement strand
GCAGCCGGGGCGGCAGGCCACCCGCCTTCGACCGTGAGACCTACAAACAGCGCAACACCGTCGAGCGGTGCATCAACCGCTTGAAGCAATGGCGCAGAATCGCCACCCGCTACGAGAAGACCGCAACCATCTACCTGGCCGGACTGCACATTGCAGGCATCTTCCTTTGGTCCGCTCGGTGATCCAAACGAAACGACCTAGGGCATGGCACTGACAGTGGGGCCGACGCACCGGCTGAGTAAGGTGAGCGATCACGGGAGCAGCCGGAGTGGAGGGCGTGGTAGCGCCATGCTGGAGCCAGGACTGGGGACGCCGGATCCGTTCGTCTCGATGCCCGCGCCGAGTGTGAAAGGGCGTCTCTTCGGCGGCTCTTCTTCTTTCTGGCGCTCCTCTGCGCCGGCTTCTCGCTGTACAACTCGACGCACGCAGCGGGCCTCGTCGGTCGTCACGGCACGCTCACGGTCGAGCGCTGCTGGATCGACCACGGAAGCCGTCACCACAGCGACAAGACGGTGTGCGCCGGCACCTTCCGCGCAGATGACGGAACGACCGTCGATCACGAGGCGACCATCACGGCAGACCGCGAACGGGGCGACCGCATCCCCGTCCAGCAGACCGTGAGCGGCTACCTCGCCACCGGCTTCGGCGAGATCTGGCGCTGGTGCGCGCTGTTCTTCCTCGGCTGGATCGTCGCCGCGCTGGGGATCCCGTTCGCCGCGACCGGCATCATGCCGAGCAGGGGACAGGCCGTGGCCGTGGGCCGGTTGATCGCCGGAACCCGCGCGAGTGCCTGGATGAAGCGGCTGGTCCTGGGCGGCGCCGGTGGTGCGGCGCTGAGCCTCTACCTGGCCTGGATCTTCTGAGCCGGAAGGCTCCGACCACGCGACCGATCAACGCAATGACCATGAGCACAACCATCAAGTGAGGGAACCGGCTTGAACAGTCAGTCGTGGGGCGACATCGTCGCCCGCCGTGCCCGTGTCCGTGGCTGTCTTCTGGGCGGGGCGATAGGCGACGCCCTGGGATACCCGATCGAGTTCCAGCCGCTGGCCTCGATCCGCAACGGCTACGGGCCGTCCGGGGTCACCGGCTTCCTGCCGGTCGGCGGCGTCGTCCTCGGCCAGGTCTCCGATGACACCCAGATGACCCTCTTCACCGCGGAAGGCCTCATCCGCGCCTACGCCCGCTACGGCCCCGCCACCGACAACGGCATCAGCTCCGCCGGGCCCGTCCTCGTGCGGAACGCCTATCTGCGCTGGCTCGACACCCAGAACCACCCCGCGCCCCCGCCGCAGGCCGAACTCGCCCACGACCGCACCGGCTGGCTGCGCCAGCAGACCTGGCTCTACGCCCGTCGTGCCCCCGGCAACGCCTGCGTCTCCGGCCTCCGCTACGAGCACATCCCCGACACGCTCGGCGAGCTCGGAGCGCCGGGGCCGGTCAATCCCGACTCCAAGGGCTGCGGCACGGTCATGCGCTCGGCTCCCTTCGGCCTCACCGGCATGCCCGTTCGCCGAGCCTTCGAATTCGCCGCCCGCTGCGCCCAGATCACCCATGGCCATCCCACCGGCTACTACGCGGCCGGTGCCTTCGCCGCCATGATCGGACACCTACTGGACGGCGACTCCCTCGAAGGCGCCGTGCTGCGCTCGATGGAACTCCTCGCCCGCTATCCCGGCCACGAGGAGACGACGGCCGCCCTCCGCAAGGCGGTCGACCTGGCTGCCGACGGCACAGCGACCCCCGAGAAGGTCGAAACCCTCGGCGGAGGCTGGATCGCCGAGGAGGCCCTGGCCATCGCCGTCTACTGTGCCCTCGCCCGCCCCGCCGACCCGGCACCCCGGCGCACGCGCGTTGAGTCAGCCTTCCTGCTCTCCGTCAACCACTCCGGTGACAGCGACTCCACGGGATCCATCTGCGGCAACCTCCTCGGCGCCCACCACGGCGACCTCGTCCTCCCCCCGTCCTGGCTCACCGCCGTCGAGGGCCGTGGCACGATCACCGAGCTGGCCGACGACTTCTCGGCGGCGTTCCACCCCCTCACCCACCAGCCGTACAACGAGTCGTTCTTCGCCCCCGGGCGCTACCCGAGGAGCTGACGCCGCTCGGCCACGGGCGCCCACCCGGCACCGTACGTCAGTGCCAGGGCATGTTGCCCCGGGCCCGGCGGACGTGGGACGTGGGACGAGCCTCTAACGGGTTGGAGGCGGCGGCCGGGCCAGCCTGGCACTTGCCAGGTCAGGCGCTTGCGGGGCACTGGTCCGGCTCCTGGCATGAAGCTGACGCGACATGATCTTGCTCGACGTACCGCCGACGCGCGTCGTAGGTCCAGCCCAGCTGTACGGAGAGGCGAAGAAGAGCTTCCTCGACCTCGACTGGGTGGGTACGGGTACGTACCCGTACCCTGTGGGGGTGGGAAGGAGTACGACGATGTCTGATGCCAATGTCCGTATCCCCGAGGAAGCGAAGGACCGGCTTGCCGCGATCGCGGCCGCCGAGGGCCTATCGCTGCGCGCCTATCTGGCGCGCCTGGCCGAGACCCTGCTCACCCCGGCCGAGCGCGCCGAGCGCGCGGAGCAGGCTCTCGCCGCACTGAAGGCGTGGAACGGTTACGCCCCCACCGCGGCCCAGCAGCAGGACCTGGACAGTGAGCTCGACCGGCGTCTTGCGCAGGTGACCGGCCGGTGAGGGACGCCATGCACATTGTCCTGGACGACACTGCGATGACTGCGGCCGGCCAGGGCAACGTCCTCGCCTCCCGTCTGATCCACCGGGCTCACGCAGAGCCCGGCTGGTACCTCTACGCCCCGGCGTGCGCGCTCGTCGAAGCCGACCGTGCCAGGCCCGGCACCGCCGAGCACCTCGCCGCGCTGCCCGGCATCACCGTCCTGGACCTGGACCTGCCCGCCGCCCTGGCCGTGGCGCAGCAGGAGACATGGGCCGCGGCCCACAGTCAGTACGCGGCCCAGCCCACTGCGGACCGCCCCGACGGGGCGATCGTCGCCACCACCGCGCCGAAGCGCTGGGATGGCGAGCCCGTCCGCGTGCTGGACCTCAACGCCTGACCACGACCCACGGTGCGACCCCACCGGCTTCGGTGGGGGTATGGGGTCCCTCGTGGGGTGAGTGCTTGTGTCAGACAAGACCGATACCGGGAGCGTCGTCCGAGGGTGGGCAGCCCTCCCGAGACCGTGCGCAAACTGACCGACCGTTCCCGGTCGTCGACCTTCCGGGGGTGGGCCCGTGCGGCTTCCGCGCGCTGCGTGCGTTCCGCCTCGCGTGCCCGCACGGCATCGGCATGCCTCTGCTCGTGGACCTTTTCGTGTCGGCTGAGCGCATCCAGCATCAGGTCGGCGCACCGGGCTGCTGCTCCCGGCGAGCGGGAGCCTTCGACCACAAGGCCTCGGCTCTTGTTGCGGGTGAGCACGAGCTGTCCCGCTGGGTACGGAGGCTCCGGAATGTCAACGCGGAAGCCCTCACCGGCGCGCAGCGCAGCCACGACGGATTCGAGCCCGCCCACGCTCCTGGGTACCGTCACCTCGGTCGCCTCCCACTTCGTGTGACGGAACAACGAGGCGGCGAGGAGCTGTTCGCCCTCACAGCGGTAGTAGATGGTGATCGTCGGCCAAGGACGTCGTGTCATGCGATACCCCCTGTACCCAATCTCCTACAGGCACAGGGGCGTTGGAAGGGGTATGCGCGAGGCGTCCGCAGGGCCGGCTACCGGCGGGAGTGGCGGGCCTCTTCGACGCTCTGCTCCAGCGCGGCGAGAAGGTCGACGGATAGCTGCGGCGCCGGCAATTCCGGCACCTGCCCTCCCTCGACCTTGGCGGTCACCAGCTGTTCCAGCGCGTGCCCGTACTCGTCCTCCAGCTGCTGCATCTCGATGCCGGTGAGCTCGGACAGAAGCAGCTCGGCGAGCTGCAGTTCCTGGTCGCTGACAGGCACCGACGGGCCCAGGTCACCTGCCTCACGTACTTCATCGGCCCACAGGAGCGTCTGCAGCACGATGACACCGCGCCGAGGGCGGAGCACCGCCAGTCGTTCACGCTGCCTTCTCTGAACTGAGACTGCTGCATGTCACACGGCAGGCAACGATGCTGCGGGGCTTATCACCGCGGTTAGCCGCGACCAGTGCCACCACAAGCGAGCGTGTTGTTGGCCCCCCCCGCCGGGCTCAGATGCCGGCACTGGGCTGTATGACACTCCCTGATTGTCACAGCCGAGGGGCTGTATCTCGCTCATCCTGTGGCGATATCACGGCCGGGTGATGTGCTCGGCCGTTACCGCGCTGACGGTCCATCTCGCGCCATTCGGGGCGTAGTGCAGTCAGGGTCGTGGTGAGGAAGTATGCGGCCCCACCTGCCACGAGCGTTGGCGCGAGACCGACGGCGGCCATGGCCGTTCCGGCCAGCAGACCGCCGAGCGGAATGCCCGCCCATGCCAGCGAATCGCTCAGGGCGTTCACCCGGCCGAGCAGCTGACGCGGTATCCGCTCGAAGGAGACCGCTCCCAGGATCGGGTTGAGGAAACCCGACCCGAACCCGCTCACGGCGAACACGGCAAGTAATGCCCACAGCGGTGCGTCCGCGGCCAAGACCAGGAACCTCGGTGCCCCGGCCAGCAGAAAGCCGATGAAAAACACCACTCGGCGCCGCATCCGGTGCGCAACCCCAGCGGCGATCAAGCTCCCGGTGACCGCTGCAATCCCTCCCGCGCTGCCCAGCAGGCCGATCCCCGCGGGCCCGTTGCCCGACTCGCTGGCCCAGACAGGCAGGAGCACGGTAGTGAACGCCGCGTCCAGCAGATTGGTGATGCCAACCATGACAATGACGGTGAGCAGCAGCGGCTCGCCGCGCAGGAAACGCAAGCCCTCACCGAAACGCCGCCAGTAGCCGACATCCTCCCCCGCCGGGGCGGTAGCCCGTGCCGGCGCGTGTCCCATGCCGCGCGGCAACGCCAGGGCGATGACGACCGAACCCAGTACGAAGCAAGCCCCGTTGACGGCCAGCCCCGTCATCGGGCCGAGAAGTGCCACCAGCGTGCCGCCCGCGGCCGGGCTGACGGTGACGGCAAGCCGTTCGACCACGCCGGAGAGGCCGGTGGCTCGTTCCAGCGGCAGCCGGCCGCGCTCGGCCGCCTCGGGAACCATGACGTGCTTGGCCAGGTCGCCCGGACCGCGGGCCGCACCGACCACTGCGACCAGGACCAGCAGCAGTGGGAAGGAGAGCAGGCCCAGGGCATGTAGCAAGGGGACCGCACCAACGGCGGCCGCGCTGACCAGGTCGGTGCGCCAGGACACGGAGCGGGGCCCGGCCCGGTCCACCAACGGCCCGGTGAGCGCCTTCACCGCCACATAGGGAGCCATTTCGCAGAAGGCCACCAGCCCGGTCTGAACCGCACTGCCGGTCGTGATGAGAACGAACCATGGCAGTGCGATCGCTGAAACACGGGTGCCCGCCAGGGACACCGCCATCGCCGTGAGCACCCCGGCCAGCGGCCGCAGGCTCCGCTGCTCCGGTAAGCCGTCAGTCGCCTGGGACCGATTCTTCACGATGCCCCCGTCCCGGCCCCGCCCTGAATCGCCGAGCGCCCCGGCAACGCTCCGGACCTGTCCAACTCGGGCACGACGTGCGTGATCAGTACGATTCGCTCGGCGCCCTCCGGGGCCTGGGCCGCCTCCTGCGGCGAATCCCGCCGGTAGCGAGCGATCACTGCCGTCAGTTCCTCACTCAGGGCCGTTGCCTCCTCGGCGGTGAGCCGCAGAGGCCAGTCGCTCATGTCGAAGATCTCTCGCCAGACACGGGGCATCGTGTGGAACTCATTCAAGGCGCGCTGGGTGTGCAGGGTGTACGCGGCGGCGACGGACTGCAGATAGGCGAGCGTGGCCTCCGGCTCCTGCTCCACCAGATCGGAGTCGTTGAGCCAAGTCGTCTGGTGTACCGCATGCCACCAGCGTTCCCGTGCGTTCCCGCGTTCCCTGTCCTCTGCGACGAAGCCCGCCGCGGCGAGCTGGCGTAGGTGATAGCTGGCGGTGCCGGAATTCACGCCCAGCCGTTCGGCGAGACGCGTCGCCGTCGACGGACCGTGCTTGCGCAACAACCCCACCAGCCGCACTCGCACTGGATGCGCCAGAGCCCGCAAACCTTTGGCGTCCAGGACCACTGCGTCAGGGCCCGGAGCGTTCAGCTCCTCGCTTAAGTCAGTCATGCCGCGACCCTAGACCGCAAACAATCCTTCGCAAAGATGTCTTCGCGAAGAATTCTTTGCGGTTTCGGGAAACGATCACTGGGCGCGCGGGAAACGGTCTCCAGGCCCTCAAGTCCCCGCTGGCCAGCCAGGCTCGTGAACACCCCAATTGAGGCAACGCATCTGACGGCCCTGTGGCTGCGGTGGGCGGAGGGCTCGGGAGCTCACGTCGGTGCCCGTGGAAGAGGGCTCGTCCGATGTGGTCCAGGCCGGGAAGGAAAGGTCACGGAACGTCGGCGGTGTGATCGATCGAGAGCGACAGCTGGTTCGGTGCTGATCGCATTAACGCCCGCGCCAAGAGCCCGTTGGCCGAAATGTGTGCCCCCAACGCTTGGACCTGAACCACCGGGAAGGAGGCGGCACCTGGGCGTCACGAACGGACCTCTCCCGGGGGCCCACATCATCGGGAATCGCTTGATGCCTCCCACCCGAATCTGAATCTGTGAACGAGGAGTTGCCCGTACGGCCAATACTACGGCGCAAGACAAAATTGGCCTCCACCCTCCAGGACCGGCCAGCGGACGGGGAATGTGCTTGACACGATCAAGCGAAACAAGGGACGGTCGCTTTCGATCGAACATACGTGCAGATCGGGGGGAATTCTTGTTTCGCCGTACGAGCATCTTCCGCACCTTGACCACAACCGCACTCGCCACGACCGCAACCCTGGGGATCGTCTTCGCCGGGGCAGCCCCGGCACATGCAGCCACGAACTGGACTGTGTACCGGACGCACTTCTCTCCCAACGGGCATGACATCCCGCTGCGCTGGGGCCGTCATGACAACGACGGCAACAAGCCCGTCGGCTTCGGTGTTCACCACATTGACGACCGAGGCCACCGCAAGACGATGCCCTGGAGCCGGTTCGACAGTGACATCCAGGACACCCTCGATAACGCGAACTGTAGGAACCCGGCAGGGGAGAAGTGGGAATGCGTCTCCAAGACCAACGTCAACGCGACGTACGGGAAGATGAAGGTTGTCTACACGCATGCTGACGGCCACACGCCGGACGGCCGTGCCAGCGGCATCATCACCGCCTACTATCTCGGAGGCGGCTGCCTGGCCGCGAACGAGAAGGCCGTGAAGGACTGCTGAATGCCGCTGACCGAGCAGTACGCCGACTATCTCGACGCCTTCCAGACCACTGCCCGGACGCAGATCGAGGCCCTGCTACGAGCAGGCGATCTGGGGGTGCTGAAGACTTGTGGCACCCGCGAGGACGACAGGGGCGTCTGGGCCGATGTGGTGATCGAGGTGCGCGGGGTGGAGAAGCTGTACCAGCGCAGCCTTCTGATCGTCGATGCTTCCGAGCATCCTCCAGAGGATCCAGCTGGTTTCGCTGCGACGTTGTTCTCCACGAACGTCGTGCAGGAGGAGCTGGAGATCCCGCACTTGAAAGAGCGCTGGATTCAAAGCGGATAGCCGCTCGCCCCCCAGAAGCAGCGTCAGGCCCGCAGGAAGGTCCTGCGGGCCCTGGACACTGGGGCACGGTCCATAACCTCCAGACTCATCCCAGGTTCCGCGGCCGTGGTATTGGCTCCGCTCTCATGCAAGAGCTGCGGAAGGCCGCCCGTGACGAGTTGGGGCTTGAACAGCTCCGCCTTGCGGCCCGGGGCGAAGAGGGGCTGGAGGAATTCTACGGCCGCCTCGAATGGCGTGAGGTGGGCCGCTGGCCCGCAGCCCTGCGCTTGGCGTAACGATGACACCTGGGACGAGGTCCTGATGCTCCTCGACCCCCTCTGACCAGCAGCCTAGACGTTTTGCCCTTTCCATCACGTGCGGGCCCAGATGAGGATGGCGGCGAGGTGGAGTGCGGCCCGGTAGGCGATGGCGAGTTTGTCCGTCGTAGGGCGAGACCGCGCCACTGCTTGAGTCGGTTTCTGCATCGCTCGACTGCGTTGCGTTGCTTGAATGACTCGGCGTCGAAAGCTGGCCGTCTGCAGTGGCACCCCTGGTTTCGGCCCGGGGGCTGCTTTCACGTCAACCCGATCCTGTTCGAAGGACACCGAGCTCCCGACGGCGGTACACCAGCAGCAGACCCGCCACCCGGCGGACAACGGAGAGGACCGCCGGATGCTGACCATCAACGTGGCTGTGCTGCTCGCCTTCATCGTCATCCTGCGGTTCCGTCGGCCCGTTCAGCCCCGCACCCGCATCGACCAGGCCTTCGGGATCACGGTGATCCTCGTACTCGGGCTGCTCCTCGCGCCGACCGAGTTCGGACAGAGCATGCTCAGCGCGGTACGTCAGCTGGTGGAGGGCATCGCGCAGGCGAGTCAGTGAGGCGCTGCACAGCAGGGATCGGCGCCTGACACGGACAAGTGGTTGGGCTTAAGGCCAACGACGAGGCACAACCAGCCAACGTCACCGGGCCTGCCCACCTCGAGCACGTCGCCACAGAACACTGAGGGGACCAGACCGTTTTTCCGGGGGAGTCGCATGGTCACACCCGCACGCCGACGCTCGGGCGCCGTCCGACGTCCGAATCGCCGGCCCCGTCCGACGAGGCGGCCCCGCGGCAAATCCGTCCGTCGCCGTGCACGCGAAGCCCAGGCCTTCGCGGCCCTCCTCATCGGGGCCTTCGTCATCGCCGCCGTGAGTGCCTACCCCATCACCAGCACCATCGTCGTCGTCCTGGCAGCCGTTGCGGCTCTGACGATCTACCTCGTCCGCACCGGTCGGCTCCGCCTGCCCGCCGGCCTGGCGGGCGCAGCGGGAGCCGGGCCCGGCAAGGACTTCACTCATACCATCGTCGCCTACCAGAACATGGGCTACACCGAGTTCGAGCACGCCATGGCGGACCTCGCTCGCCGCGATCCCGCTGTCCGCAAGACCGAAGTCTCCGGCGGCAAGAACGACCGCGGTCTCGACGTTCTGGTCCACCTCCACAGCGGCGACCGTTACCTCCTGCAGTGCAAGCGCTGGAAGGGCCGCGTCGGCTCCGAAGAGGTCATGAAGATCAACGGAACCTACCGGGACATCCATAGCTGCGTCGGCGCGGCCATCATCACCACCAGCGCCTTCACTGCAGATGCCGAGCGCACCAACGCCATGCTGCCCAAGGCGCTACGGCTCATTGACGGTCGCGGCCTCGCCCGCTGGGCCTCCGGCGGCCGGCCGCCTTGGGCTTGAGTCGCAGTCGGGAGGGTTGCATGTCGGCCACCGTGTCCTGAGTCCACCGGATCCGCGGTCGCTTCAGACGTCGCAGCGAGGGGGCCGCCGACGGCAACGGATCAGTTCGCTCCGGTAGGGCCACGGGAGGTGGAGCCAAGTGCTCCACCTCCCGCACCTGTCCACGGTGCGGTCGCCTGTGTTCCGTGGCTTATCCCTTTTCCCCTTGGTCCCCGCTCCCGGGCTCTGCGTCGACTGCGTCGCGCCGGTACTGCGGGTGGTCATGGTCCATTTGCCGTGCCGCATGCAGGGGCACTGGGTAGCGGGCGCGGTCGGACCAGAAGAGGGTTTGGTGGCACAGGCGGGCGGTCATGGCCGCCAGCGCTTCACGTGCCCCGTCGGATGGGCCTCCGATGGGGAGGATCTCCGTCGCGGTCATGGCGTAGAAGTTCTGCGGCATCTCGCCTTTGCGGCGCTGGGACCGGTCCTCCGACTGCACGGACTGTTCCGCTTCCCAGCGGGTGCGCTTGGAGCCGAGGCGGCCGGCGCCGTTGCCGTCGTAGGCGCGGGGGACGTTGCACAGCAGCCATACCGGCGTTCCGAAGTCCGTGTCGACTTCGAAGAGCAGCGTCGAGTCCCATGATGTTGCGGTTGGGGTTCCAGTGAAGAAGGGTGCGGATCTCTTCGATGGGGATGTCGAAGCCGCGGGTGCCGGACAGGGCGTACATGTGCTCCCAGGTGCTGCCGGCGTGGTCGGTGCCCCACAGGCGGGTGGCCAGTTCCCGGTTGTGCCACATCAGCGCGATGGTGCCGCCGAAGTAGATGCGTTTGTCGCCGCTGAAGAAGACCCAGTCGCCGGGGCGCATCCGCTTGATTCGGGAGACGTTGACGTCTCTCTTGCCCGGCACGATGCCCCACATCTGGGCTTGGCCGTCGGGGAAGAGGTGCTTGAGCTGGTCGACTGTTGATGCGTCGAGCAGGTCGGCGTGGTCGTCGAAGACTACGGGGCTGACGATTGTGTCCTGGTAGTGCTGGTCGACGTCCTTCTCCGACCGGCGGGCCGGCTGCATCACGATCCGCATGGTGTGGATCATCCCCCCAACTGTGTGTACTTGTCCGCGTTGCCCCGTGCCAGGTGCACCGGGTACTTGCGGCGATTCTTCTCGATCTTGTCGGCCAAAGCCTGTTCGAGGTCGACGTCCAAGACGTCCGCCAGCCTGAGGAGGTAGGCCAGGACGTCCGCCATCTCCTCACGCACGTGCTGGGAACGCTCGCTGTTCTGCATCACTTGGGCGGACTGCTCAGGCGTCAGCCATTGGAAGATCTCCAGCAGCTCACCGCTCTCGCCGGCCAGCGCCATCGCGAGGTTCTTAGGCGTGTGGAACGGCTGCCACTCCCGGTCTGCGGCGAACTCGGCCAGGGCGTGCTGAAGGGACCTCAACGTCATGGCTACAGAAGTATCAGACGCCACTGACAGTGCGTCATTGTCCAAGGCCTCTGCTGGGGCCGTCAGTTGAGGTTGATATAGATCGCGTATGTATCTCTATGGGGGAACGGTTGCCGAGGCGGCACAACTGGTGGGCGATGAGGCGTTCATCGACGCGGTGGAGCAGCGCTTCGTGAAAGTCTTCGGGGTCGCTCCGGGCCGGGAGGAGGCGCGTAGCTGGCGCGTGAGCTGGCCTGCCCTCACTCAGATTCTCTGTGACGCCGGCTTGAATGCGGCGCACCTGCTGCTGGAGTACTCGCTGCCGGCCACGGGCGAGCGGGTCGATGCCCTCATCGTCGGCAGAGAGGCGAGCGGGCGTCTGTGCACGGTCGCGATCGAGTTAAAACAGTGGACCCGTGCCGATTTCCACCTTGCGCGGCCGGGCATGGTCCGTACGAGGGATCGCATCGTCCAACACCCCGCCCGCCAGGTCGGCGGGTACGTGCACTACCTGCAGCAGTGGGTGAGCCGCGAGGAGTTCCCGCTGACCGTCCGGGGTGCGGCCGTCCTCCATGATGCTCCCGCCGGCCTGATTGCCAGACTTCGTGCATCGGCCGACCGGGGCCCCTCCAGCGCCTTTCCGGTGCTGGGACGCGACGACCTCACGCCCACCCCCTCCGCCCAGGACCTGGCCCAGCGGCTGGGCTGCGCGGACCTGCAGCCCGCAAGCTGGGATGAAGTCGAACGATTTCTCCAGGTCGATCACCGGCCGTCGCCGGCGCTCCTGGAACGAGCCGGAGGCGTCATTGAAGGAAGTGACACGTTCACCCTCATTGGAGACCAAGACCTGGCTCGCCAGGAAATCCTGCACGCCGTGGACGCCGCACGTCAGACGGGCATGAAGAGCATCGTTGTGGTGACCGGGGGGCCGGGCACGGGTAAGACCGTCGTTGCCTGCAGGCTCTTGGGCGACCTGTGCAAGCAGCCCAGGAGCAATCCACGGCTCCTGTCCCCCTCCGGAACGCTCACACGCCAGCTGCGCAGGGCCGTCGGGGACGACTTTCGTGGCCTGATCGCCACGTTCCTCGACAAGGTCCCGGCCGGGGTCACGGATGGCAGCGTGGTCCTTCTCGACGAGGCCCACCGCGCCCGCACCTACCCCGGCCGTCAGCGGGCCGGCTTCCCGATCACCCTGGGCAAACTCCTAGGCCAAGCAGCCGTGAGCGTCCTGTTCCTCGACGAACTACAGGTCGTGCGACCGACCGAGGGAATCACCGTCGAGGAAGTTAAGCAGTACGCGGAGTCCAGCGGTTTCTCGTTCATTCCTATCGACCTGGTCAACGAGTTCCGATGCAACGGCTCGCGCGCCTACCAACAATGGGTCGATCACCTCTTTGAGCCCGAAGGAATCGTCCCGGCCTGGGCAGGCACCGACTACGACCTCGCTGCTGCAGCGGACCCCGAGCAGTTCACCCAGTGGGTTGCTGAGTACACCCACACCGGCCACGCAGCTCGAGTCACGGCCGGCTTCTGCTGGCCCTGGGAGTCTCCACCTACCCCGCCGCTCCACCCAGAAGTCGCGATCTCCTGGGAAGGGCCGGACGGGCCACGCACCTGGACACGCCCATGGAACTCTCGCGCCGATGAGCCCAGCTTCGACTATCCCGATGTGCCTGCCCGTCCCTTCTGGGCCACGGACAGCGGCGGCCAAGAGCAGGTCGGCTGCATCTATACCGCCCAAGGGATGGAGTACGCCTACAACGTGGTCATCATGGGCGACGACCTGGTCCGTCGCGGAGACCGCTGGATCGCCAACCCCAACGCCAGCCACGACTCCCAGCTTTGTGAACTCCCGCCGCATCGCTACCTGCAATACGCGCTCAACATCTACCGCGTCCTCGCCACCAGAGGCACGAAGGGCACCCGCCTCTACTCAACCGACGCGATCACCCAGACCTACTTGCAGACACTGATCCCGTCACCCGCCGAGTAGACCACCTGGCCGCCCTGAAGAGGGTGGAGATCTTTTCAGGGCTCGCGCCCTGCTGGACCGGCACACGGCGCCGACCGGGCGGGCACCGGCTGGGCCCTGTGCGAGTGGCGCCACACCTCGCTGACGCGCCTGACGAGCGGGGTCTTCAAGGAGGCGGCCTTTGCCGCCGGGGGCGTTCCGGCGGCAGAGGCCACGACCGTGCGGTACTTCCGGGCGCGGATACCTGCCGTGAGGCATCTGACCCTGATGAGGTCAACGCCCGATTCCTCGTGGCCGGTCAGGCTGAGGACCACGCCGGTGGTGCAGAAGCTCATAGTCGGTCAGCTGTAGGGCGGGAAGAAGTGGAGCCTCACTGCCAGCGCCAGGAGCATGGCTGGGCGGCGTGTGCCACCAGGCCCGCAGCCTTCGGGTTTTCACGAAGGGGAGGGTGAGGGCGAGGCAGACAGGGCCCAGCCGATGCCGAGGTTGCTGATGAGCGCGAACTTTGATGCCGCGTCGAGCTCGACCGCGTCGTTGCCGCGGGGCATGAGCTGGACCAGGGTGACGAAGGCCAGCGGCATTAAGGATCGTGGGCAGCAGGCATGCGCCCAAAACTGTGCCGGCGCGCAGTCGGCCACGTGCGCTGGAGGGCCTGGTGGGTGTCGTCACGATCCGAGAGCTTCCTTCGCGTGGCCAACATTTTCATCGAATTGGCGCCCGTACCGCTGTGCCCCTGGGTTCTGGTATGAGGGGCCGCCGTTGTAGCGGGTGGCGAACTCCTGCATCTGCTCGCGGGTCATCTTCGCTGGCGGGACGTCGGCGAAGCTGCTCTCGGCCTTGAGCTATGCCAGGTATCCCGAGGCGATGTAGACGTTCTGGGCCGGATCCTTTAGGGCGCCGGTGATCTCGTCGCGCTGTTGGTCGCTGAGAGTGCCCGGGCCCTATCCTGGCCTTGGATCGGCCGCAGCCAGGTGGCAAGGGCACCGTCACCGCAATTGAGACTGTTGGTAGCGTCGGCTTGTTGTGCTGTCGCTGTCCTCCACTGGCTGGTATGGGGTCAGAGCTCTTTGATCAGCCGTGTGATCACGGGCACCGGGAGGTGCGGGTACAGCGTCCTCAGATGCCGTACGACCGCCGCATCACCCTTTTCGTGCTGCACTTGGCGCATCTCTTCGGTCACCTCCATGCGGAAGTTCTCGTACGTGCGGAACGTTCGGTAGAACCAGTCACGCTGTCGTTTGCGATGGTTGTAGACCTGACCTGCCCCGAAGAGGACGAGGGAGGTCGGAAAGAGGGTGTTCGCGGGGGTCGGGTGCCTGTTGACCGCGAAGGCCACCGCAGCGCAGAGGCCAGCGATCCCCAGAAGCATCATCAGTGCCGCCAACGGATGTATGAGCTTCGGCTCGCGCATGCTCACGCCGTGCCCTTGGGCCAATTGCCCACAGGGGGGCCGGGGAAGTCACTGACGTCTTGCGCCTGACCCTTGACGCGGTTCAGTTCCTCAATCTGGGTTCCCAAGGCTGTGAGCGCCGCCAGGAGCGCTGTGCCTATGGCTGTGGCGTTCACCGCTGCCTCTTCCAGGAAGATCCCGAGACTGGCGAGAGCTCCGACCCCGGTCATCAGCGCGCCGATAGCTGCGACCGTAGCCATGATGAACTTCGCCAAGATGCCTGCCAGCGCGACGTAGAACACGAGCCCGGTGCTGGCGCAGATCGTGCAGGACAAGGACACCTGGTCCGCGATGGCCCCGATCCGCCCTGCGGCGGGGGACTGGCCCCGCACCGATGCCAGGTAGAGGTCGCCTGCTTCCCCCTTCCAGTGACGGGGAGCCTGCAGTGCCTTCCAGTCCGTCTGAGCCTGGACCTCCGATGAGGGGGTCTTGATCTTGTCAATCCAGTCAGTCGACATGTGGAAAAGCGTTATGGGAGCTTCCGCAGCCTTCAGTGCATCGTCAATCTTTTCGAGCACCCATTTCGCGAGTTCTTCCATCTTCTCGGCGATCCACATGATCGCATCAGCTATTTGTTGCGGAATGTACCAGTTATCGCCCCCCTTACGCGCCGCAGGGACGAGTTCCTTCTTCTTTTGCGACAGCTTGTTCACGCCGGACTTCAGCTCGTCCGACATGGCCTGGTACTGCGAAAGGCTAAAAGTGGTCATGCCGCCCCCCCGTTTAGTATGTTCCCTCTATGTGCGCCGTCGTGTCTTCTTCTTGGTTATCGTAGGCCGTCGCGTTCTTGATAAGGGCATCAGCGATTTCCTGCGTGCGCTGCTGCCCCTCCTTGCATCGGTCAGATATCTCGTTGACCGCCGTCTCGTAAGCTGCAAACACGATTTGGAATATTCCTGCTTCGAGGCGACTGATGCGCAGTCCCTCTACGTCATGGTGGAGCTTTCCCAGTGCGTCGCTTTGTTCATCCCACATACGTGCTTCGGAGCGCAGTACATGGGTGACCGTCTTGATATCGGGACTTGCCACGGGCGGACTCCTGTCAGAGGTTGTTGAGGCGCCTGGGGTCGCGGAGTACAGCTAGCGCCTCGTCGATCAGGCCGTCGAGCCGTGGCCCCTCTCCCGCTGCCCGCTCGGAGATGCTGGTGCGGGCCAGGGCGGAACGCGCATCAGCAAGCGCCTCATCGAGGGCCCTGTTGATCTGGATCACCGATGCTTTTTCGGCCCAACTCGCCTTGACCTCACAGGACGTGAGGGATGCGGGGGTGAGAGTGATCGTCACGTGGCCGGCAGGGTCCGATCCCGACGCTTGCACTCCTTGGTCGAGAGCGGTGTCGAAGTTGCCTGCAGCGCTCAGAGAGGAAATGGCATCTTCCACGAGCTGGTCCAGCGGACGGGAGATCACGTAGCGAGTGTCCCGCTCCTCCGGGGCAGGGGCCCCGTGCGCCTCGGCGCGAGGCGCAGGAGCGGCACCCCTATCCCCCATCCCCGGGCTCGTGCTCCAGGTGCCACTGGGCAGGTTCTGTGTCCAGGTATCCATGAGTTCAGAATGTGCATTGTGAGCAGCGTCGGCCACTGCCATGCCGAGGCCATCGGGGTTACAACGCTTCCCCCAGTCGGCGGCGGCTGTTATGCCCTGCGGAAGCCCGTCGCCATCCAACGTGACCCGTACTGCTCCCTGGGAGTCCGATGCTTCCGCCCTTTCGGGTCGGCTTCGTTGGAGGCCGGAAAGCATTCCCTGGATTTCAGTGGTGTAACTATGGAACTGCTCCAGTTCCTGGCGGAACGCATTGTCCATGCGGCTTTATCCCCCGTATCTCGGTACGTTTCCACGCGTTCGCGTGCAAACTCAACGCGTTGACCGTAACAACGCCCACCGTCAACGGGCAGCGTCAACTTGGTGGATCATCACAAGGTTTCATTACCTTCACCGGGTAGTCACACAACTGGTAGAAGTTTAAATAGCCAGGTCGGGGCCCGGTTCGCTGAAGAAATGGGCGACGACGACAACCATCGAGCGTTTTTGGCCACCAGATGTGCAAGCCATGGGCTGGCTCTCCGAAGACCACAAGGACTACAAGAGGCCGAGCGGTGGCTCATCCGCGCGTCCGCCTACGGCAGCCCGCTGCACGCGATGCCGGCGGACAAGACCATCGCCCACGGCAGGGACGAAGAGGCCGAGCCCTCCCTGCGCAAGGCATGGAGGTAGGGGCGGTAGGCGGCGTTCTTCACGGAGGCGGCGGGCTACTACGCCTCGTTCTGAAGCCGCCCGGGTGCCATGGGGGATCGTTGAACTGTGCGCTTCGCCGCCCTGCATCGAGGAGCTCCGCGCTCCCGCTGGCGGGTTGAGCTGAGGGTTTTGGGGACGGTAGCCCAGTCGATGTGTAATGGTCTGGCCAAAGGCGTTAAATCCAGCCATCGCGTTTGGCGAGAGCTGCGATGCGGGCAGCCCGGCCGCAACGTGCGGTCGGGCACAGGTCGGCTGGGCGTGCCGCTGGTGGCGGTGTCGGGGGAGCGGCCTGTGCTGCGCCGATGGCTCGGCGCAGCACAGGGCTGTGGCTGACACGAGCGCTAACACTGTCAGGCCACGTTCCCGTTGCACGGTGGAGCCCAGTACAACCGGGGCGGAGCAGATGCTCCGGTAGGCAACCTGGCATGCATGTGGTGGAGGGGCAACCCGGCTCCGGACAAGTTCACTTGCCTGCTGAGCTTCAGTGACGGTTGTTTTTGATGCACGGGTCGTGCCCGCGCGCCGGACGGATCGTGCATCAATCCACATAGGGGCGAGTTGGCGCGATCTTTCAGTTGAGCGGACCTAGGCCGAAAAGATGCCGATCGTGCCGGAGCGTGTCGCTAACCACACTCCGCTGCGCACAGACATGGAGCCCAGACCTCAACCGAAAGCGACAGACATGTTCCCTTTGCTCCCCACCGCGGCCTGCGTCGGCGTGCCCGCGCGACAACGCCTGCGTGAAGACCGCATCTTGGTGGTGATCGTGCTTGTCCTGGCCGTCTCCCTGGCAGTCAGCGGCATGACCGTTGCCACCGTGCTGGAACTCCTGGCCGGAGCCGGCTGGATCGCACTGCGCCTGACACGCCCTCACTCAGCGTCGGCCCGCTAGCGCATGGGCCGCCGGGAGAAACCTCTCGGCGACTGCGACAAGCCCGTACGGCAGCTGGCGCTGTGGCTTCGTGCCGTGCGCCAGCGTGCCGGGCTGACCTACACGCAACTCGCCGAACGGACCGACTACCACCCCACCACCCTGCAACGCGCCGCGGACGGCACACGAGTCCCCGCCGCCCACGTGGTGGGAGCCTACGCACGCGCCTGTAACGCTTCACCCGACGAAGCGGAAAGACTCCGCCGTGCTGCCAGCGCCCCCCGGATCAAAGACGCCCCCGCCGAGCCAGGCGGCCTTCGCATCGCGGCCAGCAACGACTCCCTACGGCAAGCCATGATCCGACTCCGAGAACAGGCGGGCCAGCCGTCTCTGCGCGAACTGGAAAGACGCGCCGGCCCCGGCCGGCTACCGCGCAGCACCCTGCACGACATTCTCCAGGGCCGCACTGCCCCAACCCACGACCAGCTCGCCGCCTTCCTCTACGCCTGCGGGGTACCTGCGCGCAACCTCCCAGTGTGGACGAAGGCCTGGAAGCGCGCCCAGATCGTCGATCAGCCCCGCGCCGCCCGTCCCGAGACCGCGGAAGCGGAAGCCGACCCTGCAGATCCCGGATGGGAACTTCTTCGGCGAGTCGTGTCCGCCCAGATGCGCCAGCGCAATCCGGAACAGGTGACCGCCAGGTTTCTGGCCGTGCACGCCGGACCTGGCAGCGCCATGCTCGGGCCTCGGTAATGCCAGGGTTACGGCCGCGGTCGCCGCTGGCTCGCTACCAGCGGGAAGCCATACGCATCGCTGGCGCCCAGCGCCCGCTTCACTGGCGCTTCATCACCACTCCCGTGAGTGACGGTTTTGAGGATTTGCCGGTTGTCGAGCGGCTACTTGGGCATTGTCGGCACGGACAGGTCTTGGCATCGTCGGGGAGGGCGCAGCGATGGGTTGGCGGACTGAGGAGTTCGGGTCATCGCACGAAGGGCTGGCGGGAGCGGTGCTCGCCGACGGCAGTGAACCGAAACCGGTGTTTCTGGACACCGGGAGTGGTTCGCACATGCACCAGACCACCGAGTGGTGGGCCTACGACGGCAAGCTGAGCCGGCAGCGGGCGCAGGCGGTGCGGGGGTCGTGTTCGTGCGGCTGGCGGGGCACGACCCGCTACCCCATCGACTGGACCCAGCGGGACCACGAGGGCCTGCACGATCTCGACATCTCCGGCCCACGCGACGACTGGGCCCAGCACATCGCCGACGTAGAAGCACGCTCCGTGCCGCTGCCCAGCGAAGTGGACGACCTGCTGGAGCAGCTGGCCAACCAGCTCGACGCCCTCACCACCGACGCGCCACTGGCGGCGTTGAAGGCCGTGGCGGCCCTGGAACGCCTCACGGGGCGTGTCGGTAGGCAGGCCGCCTTCGCAGCGGAGGCTGAAGAGCTGTCCTGGGAGGTGATCGGTGGGGCCCTGGGACTCACCGAGAAGGACGCTCGGTCACGTCTGACTCACTACAGCCTCCGGCGCTGAGACCACCACGGGGGCGGCTGCGCTTCCTGCGATAGTCATCGTCCGCGGGCCTCGTGTCGGCTGAAGTGTGGGGCGATGCGCGTACGGCGGGTGGGCCTGGCCGGAGGCGTGCCCCGAAGTCATCGACCGGGCCCACTCCGCACTCCCGAACAGGGCGCCCTCACCTGCGACCGGACGCCCTTTAGCCCGGATATGGCATGTCATCCGAGGCGACAAGCCTGTGGGGTGGGCCCTACCGGGTGTGAGTGCTTGAGGTGCAGGAAATTGCGATGAGGCGAATGCGGGGGGGGTGCGAGGGATTCGATTCTACGGCAGCTGGTCGGGCTCAGCCGGTCTGCTTCCTGCGCGTCCTGTGCCGTCCAATCTTGACTGTGTGCCACCGCAGTTTGATCAACCACGGCAGTACGTCATCAGCATCTACTACGGTGTGTGACGTCTTGGAAACACTTAGTGATCTGGAGCTGTGATGAGCGAAGCGGTCTTCTTCTCCGATGTCAACCACCAAGGCAAGAGTGCAGCCCTCGGTCCGGGCCGACACGTCCTCGATGAAACCTTCAACGACACCATCTCGTCCGTGCGAGTTCCGGACGGGTGGACGGTCACCTTGTTCGACGGCCGCGACTTCGACGGTGAAAGCCTTGAACTCACCAGCGACGCACCCAGTCTCAGCAGCGGGATCAACGACCGCACCTCGTCCATCGTGATTGCGGACGGCGGGACCCCCTCCCAGACGGCACAGGTCAGCGGCAGCGCCTTTACGGAGATCGACCAGTCGAACGCGAACGTGGCGGTCAACTTCTCCGAACTGTGGTGACATCCCTTCGGCTCGGACGACGGTGCGCCCCAGAGTGACCCGGCGGCATGGAAGGGCCCGCGGGTTCGGCGCGCGCTTCCATGCCGCCGGAGAGCGACGCCCCGATACGCGGCAGTATGCCTCTTATGCGGGCCAATTGGAGCCGTTCCGTTCGATCGCCTATCGAACGGTTTAGTAACCGTAGTCTCCACGCCGAAGGCCTCGGCGATCCCTCGCCGCGGCCTTCGGTATCAGCCGGCAGGAGTTGATCGCCCGGCGGGCGAGTCTCAGCCTCCTGGCTGGGCGATCCCGGCTGGATCGATGTCGAACGCGAAGGGCTCCGTGAGGCTGGTCATCGCGCCCGGGAGCGCGGTGGCTGTCTCGACGTATCGACCACCGTCCAGCTTGCTGCAGATCAGGCGCGGGGCGGGGTCGAACTCCAAGCGCCAGTAGTGCGGGATGGCGGCTTCCGCGTACAGCAGCGGCTTGAGCTTGCGGTCCATGGTTTTGTTGCCGGGTGAGACCAGCTCGACGACCAGTTGCACGGCGTCGGCGTCGATGCTGACGGCGTCCTCTGCGGTGGCACCCGCGTCGGCGACGACGATGTCCGGCACCACCAGGCCGGACGGCAACGTGACGTTGATGGCCTCCAGGATCTCCACCGGGGCACCGGCCTTACAAGCCGCCGCGTCCAGGGCGACATGCAGGCGGAAGCTGGCCCGCTGGTGGCGCAGGCCAGGAGCGGGGGACATCACGAGCGACTCCCCCAGCAGTTCGTAGCGGGTCGTGCGGTCTTCGGGCAGGGCCAGGACTGCCTCGACGGTCCAGGGCCCGTGGTGCTGCGTAAAGCTGGCAACGCTCATCCCTTCACCTCCCATCACGTACTGACAGTGTGGCCCAGCGCTGAGGCCGGTGTCTCCCATCCATGCTCGGTGGAGTGACGGGAAGGGCCAGTCTCGTCGGACACTGTTCGTCAGGCTGGATCAGAGTTTGCGCCAGTCGTCCGAGATCATGATCCGGGCGATGCGTTCCGGGCACGCAGTAGTGGCCGCTGCCCGTGCGTCGCTGGGGTGCACGGGCTGTGCGCTCATGCGCCATCTTCTCAGCGTGAAGACGCTCGGGGATTTGGTCGAGGACCCCGACACGCTTCACACAGCGGGTTGCCGCCTTGGCCGTACCGCCGAGTGACCTGTCTGCATCTGGCGCAGGGGCCGAGTTGTTCTACGGCACAATCCAGTTCTGCGGCCAGGGCTTGCCGCTCTGGCTGGGCCTGCGGAGGTGGAACAAGTCGGCTGACTGTCGGCGCTGGCGGAGGAGGGGGAGGGGGCTGCTGAACGCGCCAGGGCGGCACTCCCGGGGGACGGGCGTGCTGGCGGGCCGGCGAAGGTTGTGAGGGAATTGCGGGGGCGACGCTCCGTCGTTGAGCATCGATGTACGAGAGGAATGTCGTCTCTCTCGACCCAGGTGAGCTGGTCGACGGGAGCTTCGCCGGGCTGGGGTCGGCGGCTGCCTTCTGTACGGGGATGGTGATGCCTGCGTGCAGGAGCTCGCCGGTGTCGCGGGGGCTGTTCCCCCGGCGTTTCTTGTCCTCTAATCGCCGGTCGTAGGAGCACTCCCTGCTGAGGAGGCGGTTTTCGGCGGGGGCGTTCTCGGCATCGTCGACGGCGCCGGCCTGCGGTTCGGCGGGGGCTTCTCCGGTAGCGTCGAAGTACCTTGCCCGGTCGTCCGTGGTGACCCACAGATGGGATGCGCGTCGTCGGCCTGGCTGGACGGGCAGGTAGAGAGGGACGTACTCGCCGGCGGCGGTGGAGGCAATCAGGTGGTCCAGGTGCAGCCCTAGAGCAGGGGCCCAGGTGCCGTGCCATTGGTGACAGCGGCCGTATCCGCGGTCAGGGCAGGGCAGGGGATTCCGGCTGTCACAGAGGAGCATCTTGAGTTTCTTGACGCCTCCGCGGACCAGGAGGCCGTTGCCGTTGCGGAGGATCTCTTCGGGCATGTGATCGATGCGAGCCCAAGGGGTGCGGTCGATCAGGGGGGCGCCAATGTCGTCGGTGGTCCAGAGTGGGCTCAGTCCGTCGGAACGAGCAATGTCGCTGCGCTTGGCCACGGAGTGGGCGGTTGCATAGGAAAGCTGGATCTCGCAGCCGAGTTGGAGGCCGTTGTCGCCGTGGACGAGGACGTCTGTCTGGCGTCGGCCGTCAGCTGCCCTGGCTTCCAGCTCGGCGCTGTAGCCGGCTTTCTCAGCAGCCCGCGCGATGCGCTCTTTGAGCGCCTTGTGCCGAGGGCTCTCCGGGGCGGTGGGGTGTCGGGCATCGCTTGAGTAATGGACGGCAACCGGGCGGCCGCGCCACAGCCTGAGGAACATCCACTGGGGGCACCCTGGGTCGTTTCGGCGGCAGTCCAGGCATTGCAGGTCACCCTTGACGGTCTTCCCGTATAGGGACTCCCACAGCCTGCGGTCCGCAGGGTCGTCGAGGTCCAGCATGGAGAGGTTGATTTCGCCGAATTCCTTGTGGAACACACCGTGCGCCATACCTACGAAGCTACGCGCTGCCACTGACAACCAACAGAACGCGACGCCCAGGCCAAGGAAGGCCAGCCCCGGCTGTCCTTCGGGCCTGGCCTTCTTGATCCAGCCAGCGTCTGGCGCGGCTGTGGCCTTGCGCTCGTCGTGTCAGGACTCTCCGCTGGCCATGTCAACGAACCGGCTGTAATGCAGATGGTTGGCAACGGTGATCTTGGGGTGGCGCTGACGCCACCATGGCAGAGGTCTACTTCAAAGACCGCGGCCGCCACGCGGGTGGCCTCCTGGTGGAGTTCGCCGACATCGACTACATGGAGGAAGGTGGCGCACGGTTCTACCACCGACTTCGACGATGCCTTCCACCGTGCTGAGGTGGGGATCCTGGAGGGCCCGAACACGGGCTTGAGCCGTCTGGCCGGGTCAAGGACACGGGGTTCTACCTGGAGTTGCAGAGCAATTCCACGGAGGGCGGCTTCCCGTCCCCACCGCTCGTGTCATGTCCGTGGACAGTCCGATCACTTCCAGCGAATCGATCGAGCTGCAGACGGTCGAGGAGGTTGATGATCTGATCGCCGGCCTTCGAGAAGCCTGTGGGAAAAGCGCGGCTGGCGGACTTCGATGGCTGAGCACGGCCTGTAGACCTGCATTGGGCGCCGCCGTAAAGCTAGGGCGGGCGGCGCCTGCGCAAAGGAAGTCGCCCATACAGCTCCGGGCGGCGCGTGGTGTGGGCGATCGGTCAGCGGCCGGAGAGATCAACGGCCGCGCCGCTTGGGTTGCGGCCAGTTTGTTGGCAGCCCGAGACGCGGTCGTCGCCGGCACCACCTTCGGTCGGCGCGGGCCGGGGCCGCTTCGCCAGGCCGACGGGGGCGACCTGGTGCGCAACGGTGCGCGCACGTCGACATCGCTGGCGGTCCAGCTGGCATCTGCCAGCCGGAATCCTTAACCTCGACTAGATGGGTACGGGTACGTACCCGTACCCTGTGGGGATGGGAAGGAGTTACGACGATGTCTGATGCCAATGTCCGTATCCCCGAGGAGGCGAAGGACCGGCTTGCCGCGATCGCGGCCGCCGAGGGCCTGTCGCTGCGCGCCTATCTGGCGCGCCTGGCCGAGACCCTGCTCACCCCGGCCGAGCGCGCCGAGCGCGCGGAGCAGGCTCTCGCCGCACTGAAGGCGTGGAACGGTTACGCCCCCACCGCGGCCCAGCAGCAGGACCTGGACAGTGAGCTCGACCGGCGTCTGGCTCAGGTGACCGGCCGGTGAGGGACGCCATGCACATCGTCCTGGACGACACCGCGATGACTGCGGCCGGCCAGGGCAACGTCCTCGCCTCCCGTCTGATCCACCGGGCTCACGCCGAACCCGGCTGGTACCTCTACGCACCGACGTGCGCGCTCGTCGAAGCCGACCGTGCCAGGCCCGGCACCGCCGAGCACCTCGCCGCGCTGCCCGGCATCACCGTCCTGGACCTGGACCTGCCCGCCGCCCTGGCCGTGGCGCAGCGGGAGACATGGGCCGCGGCCCACAGTCAGTACGCGGCCCAGCCCACTGCGGACCGCCCCGACGGGGCGATCGTCGCCACCACCGCGCCGAAGCGCTGGGATGGCGAGCCCGTCCGCGTGCTGGACCTCAATGCCTGACCACGGCCCACGGTGCGGCTCCACCGGATTCGGTGGGGTATGGGCCCCTCGTGGGGTGAGTGCCTGTGTCAATTTTCCGAATCCAGGGCGCCCGCTTCACGCGCGGGAGTGATCGCGCTCATGCCACTTGCCAGCCTTATGCGGTCGAAGGGATGGTCAGCTGGCGTCCGGGTTCCTGCCCACGAGAACGATGGCACGGGGAATGGGGTGGCGGCCCTGGACGCCTCGCCGGGCGCTTCGGTAGGCAGGCTGCCTTCGCCGCGGAGGCCGAAGAGCTGTCCTGGGACGTAATCGGTAAGGCTCTGGGACTCACTGATAAGGACGCCCGGTCCCGTCTCACCCACTTCAGCCTCCGGCGCTGACACCACAGCTGCTGACGAGGCACATGCCTCCTGGGCGCAGTTCAGTGCAGCCGAAGCTGCGGTGGTGGTAGTCGCGGGGACGGTATGGGTTGCTGAGGCCGCCGATCAGCTGCGCCGTGTCGGTGGATCACCCCGGCGTCACTGTCCCCGCTGGTACTCCGAACCACTCCTCCAGCGCCTCTGCCAGCCCGCCCAACGTCGGCGCCTTCTCCCCCGCGTCGGCTGCCCAGGCTGTGAAGCCGTCCGGACGGACGAGGACCGCTGCCAGTTCCGGGCGGGAGGGGCAGCTGGCCGTCAGGGTGTCGACGCGGCCGGCATATCCCGCAGCCAGGGCCCGGAGCTCCGGGTCGTCGGTGAGGTCGAGCAGGAGTGCCCGGCCGCCGTGGAGGTGGTCCGCGAGGCGGCTGCCGTCGGTGAGCTCGAGGTCCGGGGTGCTGCGGCCGGTCAGCGGGTGCTCGCCCGGCAGGTCGTACCGCACTCCGCCACCGTTGAGCCGCGCGGTGAGGTACGTGGTGCCCGTTACCGTCTCCGCCAGGTCGCTGACGATTTCGCGCAGGGCCCGGGACTGCGGGTCCGGGCGCATGGCCGCGACCTGGGACCGGGTCCAGTCCAGGACCCACGCACCGACCGGGTGCCGCTCGGCGGTGTACGTGTCCAGCAGCCCTTCCGGCGCCCGGCCGGCGATGACTGCGGCGAGCTTCCAGCCGAGGTTCATCGCGTCCCCGATGCCCAGGCTCAGCCCCTGGCTGCCGAAGGCGGAGTGCACGTGCGCCGCGTCGCCCGCCAGCAGCACCCGGCCTTTGCGGTATTCGGTGACCTGGCGGGCGTGGTCGGTGAAGCGGGTCGCGGTCTGCACTTCGGTGATCGTGATGTCCACGCCGGATACGCGGCGCAGCCGCGCCTGGAGGTCCTCGGTGGTGACCGGCGCGTCCCGGTCGGCCGGCGGGCCGTCGAACTCCACGGTGACGATGCGGCCTGGCATCGGCCCGTGGGCGTACACTCCGGTGTCCGTGGCGGTCCAGCCGACCTTCAGGTCCTCGGCGCCGGTCATCTCCACGACCGCCTGGTGACAGGTGATCTCCGGCTCCGTACCGGGAAATTCGAACCCCGCGAGCTTGCGGACCGTGCTGCGGCCTCCGTCGCAGCCCACGAGCCAGCCGGCGCGTATCGCCCCGTCGCTCGTCCGCACGGTGACGGCCTCGTCGTCCGCGTCGAAGCCGGTCAGCTCCACTCCCCGACGCACATCGACGCCGAGCTCGTCCGCCCGCCCGCCGAGCAGCCGCTCGATGTCCTGCTGCGCCACGAAAGCGATCTCGGCGGCGGGCCCGGCGTCGCCGAGGCCCGGCTCCGTATGGTCGACCAGGGCGGCGCGCAGCATGATTCCGGCGAAGTGCCCGACGATCCCGAGCCCTTGGCCCGCGGCAACGCCTCCGTCCCCGCCGTTCCGTTCGCGCATGAATGCTTGGAAGCGGTCCATCGCCTGCCGCTGCACCTCGGCAAGCGCGGGCAGCATGCCTCGGCGGTAGAGCGCCTCGGCGCTGGGCGTGGTGATAGCCCCGCCCTTGATCGTCGGGTTCACTTCGGTGAGGCGCTCCAGGACGGCCACCCGCGCGCCCCCGAGCCGGAGCTCGCAGGCCAGCATCAGTCCGACCGGGCCGCCTCCGGCCACCACTACGTCATAGTCCATGGCGCCGACTATGACCGAGGGCAGAAAAGGCCAAAAAGCCGCCGCGGTGTCAAGGGACCGGCCCCGCGGCGAAAGTGTGGTCGAGGGGCGGCGGAGCCCCCTGGTACCACCGGGCGCTGGTGACTCTCCGACAGCCGCGCGCGACCCGGCGACGACCGCTACGTCCGTCTTCCCTCCCTGGACATGGCGAAGGGCCGGACGGATCGTCCGGCCCTTCGGTGAGCGTCGCCGGGTGCTGGTGGCCGGCCGGCTCACGGCGCCTATCGGTCAGTGCTGTTGGAACCAGAGCACGAGCCACCCGACGATCGCTGTCCCCAGCGCTGTCGACGCACCGCGGACGAGACCGGTGGTTGCCTCGCCCGACAGCCGACGCAGCGCCTTCCGCGAGGTGGAGACGACAGCGGCGGGGGGCTTGGTTAATCCGTGACGGCTCGTAGGCTCAGAGGTGGACACAACGACTCCTTCTCACATTGGTGATCGTGGTTCAGATGCAGAACGGCTCCCTGTTGCACCAGGGAGCCGTTCTTCAATTGTCCCGTACAGACGGGCCGACTGACAGGAACAGCACCCGGCGACCGTCCCCTGTCCTCGCAGGACCACCTCACCGACCTGCATAAATGACGCTATGTCAGTTGCTACTTGCGGACAGTGCTTACATCTCCGGCGAGAATGAGCGAGCTTTCCCGAGACAAGCTGAGTCATCGCGAGGTATCCGTGGACTTTCTGCGTCAACGGAGAGGGGAAGCCATGGGCCGGGTCTTGAGGATGCCGGGAGAGGACCAATTGCCTCCGGGCCCGAGAAGGAGGTTCGTAGAGGGCCTCTTCGCCTACTACCGGTCAGCCTCCAGGCCGACGCTGCGAAAGATCGCCGAGCTGATTCCGCTGACATACCCTGAGACGACCGGCAGCCCGGAGACCATCCGCCGCACGCTCCTTGGACTGTCCACGCCGGCCAACTGGAGCACGGTCGACGCGATACTCACGGTCCTGTGCGAGCTGGCGCAGATAGATCCCGATGCGACCACAACCTCCACCGACGACCCTTGGGCAGTCGGCGGCCCTGCATCACCCAGGGCGGAGATCAAGGCGCTGTGGCACACGGTCTTCGACGCCGATCCCCAAAGCCCTGGGACAAAGCCCCTGGACGCTGAACATCGACGAGGTCCGCAGCCTGGCAGTGATCCCTGGGACCCGTCCTGGCCTGAATCTCCGTCGTACAGCGACGAACCTCCCTTTTAGGGATAGCCCGGCTACGAGTGGCAACCCTCGGCACACTGGGCTGTCCGCTCTCGTGGACAAAGCCACCGCCGTCTGGACCTCGCGCTTTCTGGCGCTCCCCGGAGGGTCGTTACCTCGCGGACTCAGAACGCCTCGCCCGGCGGCCGCGGTCAGCGTGCCGCCGGGCCACGGTCATGGCGCGGGTGTGAACTTCACGGTTGCTTCGGTGCAGCTGGCGGCGAGCTTGGCGAGCACTTTGCCTTCGGCCGGGTCGATGGTGAGTTTCCAGCGGAGTTTGGCGGTTACCCAGTCGGTTGTGTAGGTGCAGGAGGCGTCCTTGGCGGGTGGCATCCATTCGGCGGGGTCTTGGTCGCCTTTGGAGCGGTTGGGGCCGGAGCTGACGGCTACGAGGCTGCGTTGGGCGTCGAGGTCGTTGGCGTACTTCTCGCGGCGCTCGTCCGTCCATTTGGAGGCGCCGGAGTCCCATGCTTCGGCGAGGGGGACGAGGTGGTCGATGTCGAGGCGGGAGGCTTCGGTGACGGTTTTGCCGTCGTAGTAGGAGCGCCAGGTGCCGCCGATCAGTTTGCAGCTCGCGCCTTGGCGGGGCTTGGTCAGGGCCTCCGTCAGAAGGACTTCCTTGCGGGTGTCGCAGCCGTCGTGGTCTGCGTCGATCCATAGGTGGAACTTGTCTCGCTCGTATCCGGTGCGCGATTCTTCGGCGACTTTCAACTGCTCAATGGCGTCGGACAGTCGTAGGCCGGCGTCGGCGGGTGGGGACGCGGCCGGTGCCGTGGCTGATGGCTGCTTGGGGTCGTCGTTTCGTGAAGCGTCGCCAGAGCATGCGGCGACCGTCAGCAGTAGGAGCGGGCATGCCAGGGCGGTGAGTCGGCGAGCGGGGCGCATACAGCTCCGTGGTGTTCAGGTGAGGCGACGTCAGTGCATCGCGTCTACCCGGAGCGACCGGCTCATCACCCATCTCGTGCGTTCTACGGTCACCGAGCGTCCAAGGTCCCTGCGAGTTCGCCCCACCCCCGAGAGGTCAGCCCCTCGACCGGCATGCCCTCCGCGGTGAGGCATTGCGTCGGCCCGTGCCAAGTGCGGCATTCGGTGCAGTTCCAGTCCGTGCACAGCGCCGACACCGTGGCCCATGAGCTGCACCAGCAACAGCGGCGCGTCACCTCGAACCAGCCGCCGGGCATCGTGGCAACGCACCTCGCCTCTCGGCGCATTTCTTCCGGCGGCGGGGCGTGCGCAGCGTCTCGGCGGGGGCCGCAGGTCGACGTAGGCGTCCGGGCAGTCGTCATGACGGCATGGTGTCGCACCTGCCCAAAGCTTCACATATCTAGCGCTGGTGGACGGCGAGAGTTCCCCTGAGTGGCCCGGCGGGACTAGGTGTGTGCGAGTGATGGCGTCGGAATGGGGAGTTGCGACGAGCAGTCCGGTGGGCGTGGGGTGCCGATGCGAGATCCTGTTCCGCAGGCTGAGAGGATTGCGCCGACCGCAATGGATGAGGGGGATGAGCATGGCCGTACTGGTCTTGTGCGGCGTCGTGGTGTTCGCTGTGGGGGCGTGCGGTTGCGTCGTGTGGGCGGCGCGGGGCGGTCCACGCTGGGTGCGCGCGGTGTCCGCTGTGATCTTGGTGGCGTGCGAGCTGGTGAGCTTCGTGGTGGGTAAGGGTCGACGCCCAGGTCTGGGGCAGCGCAGCAACTCCGACGATTAACTTCCATTGCGTCCGAACCTGATGCAAGTGGGCGATCTATCCCATTGGTCTTCTCGCTGGACCTGTGAGACAGGCACTCGAGGCGAGTTGTGAGCCCGGTGCATGCAGTTTCGACGACAGGTGCTGCTGGCGCTCGGGCGGGTTCTCGACCTCGGCTACGGCCGGGGCCCTTGTTCCGCTGGCCTCAGTCGATCGCCGCAACCACGCGCGCCGGTAAATGGATGTCTTGCGAACTCAGTTCTCCGATAGCGCCCTGGGTGGCCAGAAGAATCGTCATACCGAAAGAGCCGGTTTCTCCCAGTTGCACTGCTGGAGGGGCGTGTTAGGTTGAGCGCCAGCTAGAACCGCAATTAATGCTCACGGCAAGGGGAGCCAGTATGTTTGCAGCGGCGGGTCCTGGAGTATGGATCAGCTTGGCGGTCGTTGTTCTCGTCGCAGCCGCAGGAGTGACGTGGTTCCTTCGGCGCCGATAGAGCGTCACCACTTCTAATCTCTGCGCTCTCATATCGCTTGAGCCCCCGCAGCCCCTGACCAGGCTGCGGGGGCTCAGTGATTCCCCACTCCCTTCTGGATGCGCTCGCAAAGCTGCTTTAAACTGGCGATTTAGGACATTTGCCTCTGTCTGGAATGGCCTGACCAAACCGCTCGAAGCGGAACCTCATATGCAGCTCAAGTGCAGGTCAGGGAGTTGTGGAGTGATCATTTGGTGTGCCAAGATCGCCGAGGCGCCGCGGGATAGACCACCCAGCAGGCGTCACACGGGGGGCGTACGCGGGGATTCCGCGAGTTTGACCACCCCTCATATTGTTTGAAGCGATCGCAGCGTGCTCTGCGAATTGAAAAATGGGGGAAGCAGGATGCGCACTATCTCTCGCGCTGGCACAAAGGGTGCTGTTGCAGGGGCTCTCGCCGCGATGACAATGGCGATGATCCCCGGGCAGGCGACTGCCGCTGATCTCGGCCCCACAGCATCGCCGGATGCATACGTCAAGTGGCTTGAAGGCAAGTCCGATGCAGGTGCCAACGAGGTGGCCAAGCAATTCAAGGCGCTTCCTGCGGAGAAGCAGACGAAGTTCCTGGAAGACCTCAAGGACCCTGAGCTCAACAAGAACTTCCTTTCCGCGGGCAGCGGTGACAAGGCTGCCGTCCGTGCCGCCAACGCAGCGGGTGACGCAGTGGTGGAGAGCGGCACCGAGGGCGGCGAGGGGACCGGCGGCATCGCGGCCAGGGCCGCAAGCGACGACCGCTGGGCGTCGCACTGGGTGACCGACACCCTGTTCGGGATCAAGGTGACGAAGGTCGAGCTGAAGGTCCGGTATCGAGTCTCCGGAGGCAAGGTCACCAAGGTCCTCGGGTCGGCCGCCTCGTATTACAACTACGTGCCTGCCACGAGCTTTAAGAACACCCCGGTCAAGGAGTGGGTCTCAGCGGCTCCGGCCTCCAACGCCCACGCCGAGACAACGTGGACCGGCGACATCACCGGGCTCGCCGAGTGGAGCTGCGTTCACCACATCTGGGCGGACGGTAGGGGTCTCATCAAGGGTGAGCTGAAGCGCGTCTGACCCCACACATACACAACGCAGTTGGCCGTCAGCTCCTGCTGACGCCCAACTGCGTTGTGTGCACGGCGGCCTCCATCCATCAGACCCCAGCGTTTGCACCCTCACCTTCCCGTAGCGATCCCCAACGTGGACAAGCCAAGGCATGGTCGACTCCAGCGGCACCGCATGAGCGGCTCACTGTGGCGGGTCCAGACTCCAGCGGACCACTCCGGAGGGGTCTTGACCGCGCGGCAGGGGCCGCGGGACGGTCTCTGCAACTGTGCGTGATGAACCGAGCGGGAGGCCGCGATGACGTTACGGTTTGTCGGGATGGACCCGAACACTGGTGGCGAGGGATCGCCGACGGTGTGGGTGGAGGAGGAGAGTGCCGACCTGGTCATCCAGGGCGATGAGGCCGATGACCTCCTCAAGGCCCTGGTCGGCGGCACCCTATGGGTGAGCGGGCACGCGCGGGGCACCCCGACCACGAGCGGGTGATCCGTATCCCGGCCCGCATGGTGCCGATCCTGAGGGAGGCGTGCGATGTCGCTGAACGCGACACCCTTCGCTGAGCTGCTGGCCGCCACCCGCCACAGCGCCGTCCACCTGGAGATGCGCGACTCCTACGCGGTCGGTGACGAGGGGGAGGACTTCGAGGAGTTCCTGCGCACCGGGGTTGCGAACACCGACCCGGCGCGGTCGTTCTGGCCGCAGTGGGTGCCGCTGGTCGCCGACGCGGTCACCCGCGGGGTGGTGATGCGCCGCGCGAGAATCGTCTCGGAGCCGGTCACCGACTACATCCGCTACGAGCACGCCATCACGGCCGTCAACGTCCAGGTGGGCGAAGACGTCCGCTGGCTGCCGCGCCGGCACGCCTCCGACATCGCCCTGCCAGGCAACGACTTCTGGCTCCTGGACGAACGCGTGGTGCAGTTCAACCTGTTCGCCGGCGCCGGCGACTGGGCGGGCAAGGACCGCACCGACGATCCAGCCGCTGTCGCACTGTGCGCGGCGGCGTTCGAGCCAGTGTGGGAGCGTACCCCGCACGAGAAGTACACCATCTGACCGGCGACGTCAGCTCATGCCCACCTCCCCGTCCTCCAGCGCCCAGGCCGCCCGCGAAGCCCTCGCCGTCCGCCTGGCCCATCTGGTCAAGGACGCCCAGCTCACCGGGCGTGAGCTGTCCGCCCGCTGCGGCTGGCACCCCGCCAAGACCTCCCGCATCCTGCGCGGCAGAGCCGCGCCCTCCGACGCCGACCTCCGCGCCTGGTGCACCGCGTGCGTAGCCGACGACCAGGTGGACGATCTCATCGCCACCGCACGCGCGGTGGAGTCGATGTACACCGAGTGGCGGCGCCTGCACCGCGACGGAATGCGCCGGGCCCAACAGGAAGTCCTCACCCGCAACGCCACCGCCAGAACGTGCCGGGCCTACGTCTCCAACGTGATCCCCGGCTTCTTCCAGACCGCCGGCTACGCCGAAGCCCTGATGCGCACCATCACCGACTTCCAGGGCACCCCCGACGACATCCCCGAAGCCGTCGCAGCCCGCCTGGCCCGCAGCCGCTTCCTCTACGAAGGCGGCCACCGCTTCGTCGTCCTGATCGAGGAATGGGTCCTACGCGCCCGCATCGGCGACACCCAGACGATGGCCAGCCAACTGCAGCACCTGCTCACCGTGATGCCGCTGCCCTGGGTCTCCCTCGGCATCATCCCCCTGACCGCCCCACGCACCGTCTGGCCGCTGGAGGCGTTCTACCTCTACGACGACCACAACACCGTGGTCGAGACCCTGACCGCCGGCATCAGCGTCCGCCAGCCCCGCGAGATCGCCGACTACACCCGGGCATTCACCGCCCTGTCGACCATGGCCGTGCACGGCGACGCCGCCCGCGTTCTCATCCGAGCCGCGATCGACGCCCTGGAGTGAACCTGCGCAACTATCCGCAATTTCGTTGAGGCCGCCCCGCCGCCCTCCTTAGCGTCGTAGCACTGATGGCATGGCCAGGAGAGGTGGCAGCTGATGTTCTTACGGCGACCCGAATACGGCGTCCCTTCGCCTGCGCTGCTGGCCCGCGCCGCCCACGGCCTGGAGTACTTCGGCGAAGCGCCGGCGCCCAGCACGCGCACGGTTCTTTACGACCCCGAAGGCAGGATCGAAGCGGAGCTCCCGCTCGACCGCGGACCCTACGAGGCCCTCGTCGCAGCCGTGCTGACGTGGAGCGATCCGGACACCGCCCTGCAGGCCTGCGACTACGAGCAAATCGCGGTGCAACTGACCGGCCACGCCCGCGCCGTCGCATCTGACGTCCGGCGATCCCTTGCCTGTCTGCCGAATGAAAGCGGCCGACGGGCACTCGCCGAGGTGGTCCTGGCCGAGGCACAGCGCCGACTATCCGTGCCCGCGAAAGGAACGCTTCGCTGCGTCCAGGAACGGGCCCGTCTGGTGCGAGCCCTCTACGAACGCCTCGACCGGCTCGACGTAGCGTCTACGACCGCCACCAGCACCTCCTGAACCTGCAAGATGCCCGCAGGTGACGCCCACGCGTCACGGGCAGTTGATGATCAATCACCTCCGCGTAAGATTTTCTGCTCACCCGATGCACGAACGGGGCCCGGAGATCGCTATAGGTGCAGAGGATGCGCAAGGCACCTCGGGGCGCACAGGCATCGCGCGCCTCACCCACCACCGGAGGGGATTCCCGACTCCGTGACGCTTCATCTCGTAGGAGACCTGCTGACGGCCGCTGTGTCCGTGCGCGTCTTCGGTCATGACGCTCTGGCGGTCCTGCGCCGTCTTGCCGCGGCGGGCGTAGCGATGGGCATGTCCGAGCTTCGCGGCCGGCGCACCGGCGTGGGAGGTGGGCTGTGACCAGGCTCCGGCGTACCGCAACCATCCCGATGACCGAGCTGCCCGCTGACTTCCGTGCGTTCCACCAGCTCTACCGCGGCCCGTACATCCACTGGGCAGAGCTGTATCTCGCCAGCCGCGCCGACGCGGAGGAGGCCGTCGACCAGACCTTCGAGGAGCTCTACCTCGGCTGGACGGACGTCCTGCAGCATGAGAATCCGAATGCCTATGCGTGGGTGGTCGTCAAGCACCGCACGATCGACTACGCCCGCGCCCGCGGCCGCCGGCCGGCCCTGATCGACACGGCAGCATTCGAGACCGCGGCCCTGCGCAACGCGGTCGACAAGATCGGCGAGCTCGAACAGGGCCTGCACATCTACGCCGCCATCCGAGCCCTGCCCGAGCGCCAGCACGACACCGTGGTGCTGCGCTACTGCCTGGGCTACACCGTCCGCGAAACCGCAGACATCCTCGGCGTCACCGAAGCCGGCGTCCGCTCCACCACCCGCTACGCACGTCGCCGCCTACTACAGATCCTGAACAACTCCGTGGAAGGGGAGGACCTGCGATGAGCGAGGCCATCGACCGCGCGCTCGCCAAGGCCCGCCTGCCGCGCCAGACCTACACAGACATCAAGGCCGCCGAAGCCCGCCTGACCGCGCGCATCACCGAGCGCATGTGGAACGGCGCGCTGCACTTCGATGACCAGATGGAACCCGCCCGCGCAGCCGCCGCCAGGGCAGCGGACCGAGGCAGCCTGCCCCGACGCATCCATCACCGTCACTTGCGCACGTTGTGCGAGACGGTGGTGGCGCGGGAGCTGCACAAGCTCAGCACCTTCCTGACCCGGCAGATCCTGGAACCGGACGGGGCGCGGGTCCTTGGGTGTGTGCTGCACCTTGCCCAGCGCAACGACAGCGCCCAGTTCTGGTGGCAGTTCGCCGCCGGCGCCGGCGACACCGGGGCGGCATGCTGCCTCTACCTGCACCACATGGCGCTGGGAGAGGAGGAACAGGCGAAACTGTGGTTCGACCAGGCCGGCCTGGAGGTCCACATGCCCGCGACCCCGGAGTTCGTTGACCGGCGAGACCTGGTGGCGGCACTGCGGATCCTGGAGGTCCTGCGGGACGAGGAAGACCCGCACGTCTCCGCCGCCGCCACAGCAGTCATCGCCTACGTCCCTGACGCCTTGGGATTCGTCGAGGACGTCGACCTGCCGCTGCCTGCCGCGGACTTCGCTACCCGCATCGAGGAACTCACCGCCTGCGACTGACGATCACCGGTACAGCCAGGTGGAGGGCTGAGCACCTTGCCGCACTGGGACGGGGCATTTCCTCCTCCTCCGCATAAAGCCAACACTGAGCATGCGAGTTGCTGAACGCCGCCAACTATGGAGATCAACCAAGTCGCGTTTTGGTGGGGGGTACCGCTGAGAGGTGGCAAATTACCCTACGTGGGCGGGGCGTCGGTCACCATGGGGAGAATGTAGCCACCCATAAAAATAGCTCGAACTCACGTTCCGGCGCTGATAGAATTGTCCACGACACAGCATCACAGGAAACGGGGAACCTGTTGAGGACTGCAGAGTCGATAACCGTCGGAACACTCCTAGCGTGCATGGCGTTGCCCGCAGTTTCTGAACCGGCGTCGGCGCACGCGGAACCTACTGCAGCAGTAGCTGCGAATGCGTGTTCCGGAAAGTCCAAGGCTCACGTCGTGAGTAAGTACTACCGAGGCGTCAAGCTTGCTGCGGTGCTCCGCTGCGGTACGAGCAAGTGGGGCTACAGGCACCTGGTGTCGAAGGGGCGGTGGAGCACCAGCTTCGGCAAGAAGATCAGCAGGACTGTTGCGACCGGAGCGGTCGATTACCAGGGGCCAGGGCAAGTCATCTACGTGGACCGGCGTAACCAGTGCCCTCCCAAGGAGGTCTTCAGGGTCATCGTCAACCCTGGACCCTACAATGTTGATCATCGGATCAACCCGCAGGGTGTCATCACCGCATACAGGCCGACGAACGCCGCGTCCGCAACTTCCTGCTAGGAGAGTCCAATGCCATCTGCTCAAGGTGTCCGAGACCTTCTCGTCCCGCACCTGATGGGAAGGCTTGATTCCTCCGGTTCCACCCTGGAGGTCACCGACCTGGAAGTCATCGAAGAGGGCCGCAAATTCACGGTCGTATTTGAATTGACTGCACAGGGCGAGCGATGGCGCGTGCGGATCCCCTGCGACAGTTCGGAAATGGGAATTTTCGACGGCAACCCACCGTATGATCTGATCCGGTACACGGCAACGATGCTGCATATCCGGCTCTTCGAATGGTGGCAGACCAAGGGATCCGAACGCCAAGCGGCAAAGCAAGGCGAACGCATCGACTGACCCAAGTATGTGTTCGCTGGCGCGATCCCAGGAGGGGTGGCCAGGGTGGGCGAGCCGTGATCGGGCTCGCCCACCCTGGCGCCGTTGACACCCCAACGCCGGCGTCCGCAAGCCTTTGGAACAGGGCGTATGGCTGAGGATTCGGCTGGCGGCTATGCGTCGCAATTTCGACTGAGCGTCTGAGGAGACGGCTGGTGTCACGCCGTGAAAGTGGGGGAGAGCGACCGAGTACTTCATGCTCGTCTGTGATGAGCCGGGGAACGATGTCGTGCTCGTGGACAGGGGGACTCGGCCCATCGAGGTCGTGCGTGCACTGCACAAGCTGACGGGGCTGAGCCTGTGGCGCAGCAAGGTTGCGACCGCTGAACTGCCGGCGACGCTGCTCAGGGACGCTTCCGATGATCAGGCTGCTGCGTTGGTGGAGGCACTTCGCGAGGCGGGAGCGCAGGCCGAAGTTCGACAGGCGCAGACACCGTCGGGCCGGAGTTGAGGGCTTGAGTGGTGAGCACGTTGAAGCAAGTCAGTCGCGCATCCCCGGCTGGAACGGAGCCCCATGAGTCCCGATGTGTACAGGCACGCCCGCTGCTCCAGGAGGAGCATGAGGAGCTGGTTCGCAGCAAGCGTCAGCTACCGATCCGTGAAGGGTTTCTACGACGTGCCGCCTTGGCGGACCGCAGCAGCCTCGCCGTTTCATCCGTGGATGAGGAGCAACTGCAGGAACTCGTCCTCACCGCGCTGAAGCTGGTCCGTTACGACTGCGAGCATCAAACGGCGGCCGGCCCGCTCTACCTCGCGGAGGGCACCTTCGACAGCCCCGCTGATGAGCTCCGGGCCTACATCCGGCAGGAGTACGCCGCGTGGGCAGCCGCCCGCTAGCCCACGATGCATCCTTGTGCCGGCGGTCTTCCCCGCGGCGGGAAATGACGCTGTGCGCGTACGAACAACTTGGCCACCCCTCGCGTTCTGACTTGCCTCGGCGATACCGGCGCCGGCGTGCTCGATCTGCGGAGGGCCGGCGGGACCACGCACCACGGGACGAGCGCTGCCCCTGCTTCGCCTACGTCGCGCTTCTGGTGCGGTACGACTTACCGCTCTGCCGGGTGAGAGCCCCGCACATCCCTCCCGAAGTCTCCTGTGAGGGCGCTATCAACATCTCATGATCAAGATGACTGTCCGCGCCTTCGCGGCCGCGGCCCTCGCCCTGCTTCCCCTCAGCGCAGCTGCCACGCCAGCGCACGCCGCCGAGACGCTCAGCCTTCACGATGCGATCGAAGGCCTTCCGCTAGCCGAGGAATCCCGCGAAGGCTACGAGCGCACCAAGTTCAGGCACTGGATCGATGAGGATAGGGACGGCTGCAACACCCGGGCGGAAGTCCTCCTGGCCGAAGCCATCACCCAGCCCAGCGTCGGGGTCGGCTGTAAGCTGACCGGGGGCACCTGGTTCTCGTACTACGACAACACCGAGGTTCAAGGCCCCTCCGGTCTCGACATCGACCACATGGTCCCGCTGGCCGAGAGCTGGGATTCCGGAGCGTCACAGTGGACGGCCCAGCGTCGCCAGGCCTACGCCAACGACCTGGGCGCCGAACGCTCCCTCATCGCGGTCACCGCCCGCAGCAACCGCTCCAAGGCCGACCAGGACCCCGCCGAATGGATGCCGTCAGCCCCCGACGCACGGTGTACCTACCTGTCCGACTGGGTCGGCACCAAACTGCGCTGGTCCCTCACCGCCGACCAACGCGAGAGCGACACCCTGCGCCAACTCGCTGCCGGCTGCGAGGACACCACCGTGCAGTACGAGCCGGTATAGCCACCCCACTGCAGTTCGGGCCCTGACGAACGCCTGGTCGCCATCGTCTGCTGTGGTCGGCTCCTATGTGTCTCTTCCGCCTGTGGTCAGTGGACGAGTCCAGCCGTCGTATTGAGCCCCCTGCCGGTCAATGGTCGACAGGAGATCATCGAAGTGGCTGCGGATGACGTAGGCATCGTGATCGTTCACGCGTGTGCTTACCATGCGCAGGCCTCGGTGCAGAGCGAGCAGCATCGCGGTGAAGTGGGCAAGGCTGGAGGCGATGAGTTCGTCGTCTTCGTGCTCGTCGAGGAGCAGCACTTGGCCGCTCTCGCCGTCGATGATGACCGGTGTGTTGTGCCACGTCCCGATGGAGAAGTCAGGCCGGGTGGGATCGTCGGGCCAGGAGATCTCTTGCAGTCCTTC
>NZ_JBICZL010000035.1:0-37861 GCF_043201875.1 Streptomyces sp. NPDC048248 | reverse complement strand
ACGCCGGCCACCGGCTCGCCGTCGAGCAGGGCAACGGCGAAGTCCTCGCCCAGGCTCCCCGGACGAAAGCTCCAGCCCAGCACAGCCGCGTAGAAGTCCTGCGTGGCCCGCAGGTCACGGGCCAGCAGATTCACCCAGCACGGTGCTCCACGCGCCGGGACGCCACCTGCCGGGGCGGGCTCCGCCGGAGCCGATTCAGAGGCTGACACGACTCTCCGAGTCATTACCGTGCGGACAGACGTGGCCGGAAGGTCAGCGGCCGAGGGCTTTGCGCAGTTCCTGCTTGTTCATGTTCGAGCGGCCGTCGATGTTCTTCTTCTTGGCCTCTTCGTAGAGCTGGTCCTTGGTGGGGCCGCCGGGCCCGCTGTGGGAGCGTTCCCCACCGCGCTGGGGGGCGGATTTCGGGTCGCGGGTGGAAGCCTTGCTCGCGGACTTCGCCTCGCCGGAGCGGGCGCGTTCCTTGTTCACCGTGCGGGCGGCGATCTCCTTCGCCCGCTTCTCGGACGTGCCGCGATCCTCGGCCTGATCCTTGATGTGCTCGTACTGACGTTCACGCTTCTTGCTCGAACCTGCAGGCACGATTGCTCACCCTTTCTTCGGTCTCCCGGCGGGACTGGGCCCGGCCCTACCAGTTCACGTCTGGTGGCCCGGCGCCGCCAGTCAGGCGGGGCCGTGGGCGTCAGTCGGTGGAGAGAGCTTCGAGAAGGCAGTCGACCTGTGGGTCGGGCAGAGCGCGGGCGAAGTCGGCCAGCGCCACCATGCCAACCAGGCGGTGCCCGTCGATGACGGGCAGCCGGCGGACCTTGTACAGGGCCATCGTGGCGAAGATCTCGTCAGCGCTGTCATCGGCGCCAATAGTGACGGCCTCGCCCTGGGCGAGTTCACCGGCCCGGGTCTGCTGCGGGGCGCGCCCCTTGCCCAGCACCTTGTCGGTGATCTCCCGGTCGGTCAGCCCACCTTGAGCTTGTCGTCGGTGCCACAGATCGGCAGCGCACCGACGCCGAGGTCGGTGAGCTTGCGGGCCGCGTCTAGGACGCTGTCGTTGGTGCCGATGCATTCGGCCGAGGGGCCGGCTCCGCTCCCGCAGCGGCACGCAGAGCCCGACGAAGGACCAGCTGTATGAAGAGGCGAAGAAAACGTCGAGGGCCGCTCGACGATGCTGAGGCTGCCCAAGGCCCTGGGCCGCTGGCCGCCCTCCGACCTGAAGTGGCGGAACGTTTTCTCGGACGACCACGGGGCACCAGCCCGGTGATCGGCCGTGCAGCGGCAAGCGGAACCGGCGCCCCGCGTCGGAGGAGGTCGGAGGTTCACCGTGTTGAGGGCAAACGCAGATGTTATTCGGTCGCTCGGCGGGGCCATTGCTGCCGTTGGCACCGGACCGTCCCGGGCTGTGGCCCGACTGTTCGGTGGTGCTTCGAGAAGCTCAAGCCCGGCTGGCACCCCCACCCAGCCGGGCTTGCGTCTGTCTGGCCCTGAAGAGAGGGCAATGACGCGCTGAGTCGCGCTGCCAGGTCCGGCTTGACAGCGGGTATGAGCGAAAGCAGCACCTTCTGGCCGGGAGATGTGAAGGGGCACCAGTTCCCCGTTCCTCCAAGGCTGCGCAGGCAAGGGCTGGAGACTGAAGGATCCCGTTCGCCCCGCCGAGTGACCGCGCGCCCCGGTGCGCGGAGCCCCCTGTCGGGGGTCGAAGCAGCGGCCAAGACGCGACTGCTGACCCGCGCCTGCGTCGCGCCATGCTGCCGCGTCCAAGCGCTGTGTGCAGACGTTGCGCTCCTCCAGGCCGTCGTCTTGTGGGTGTGACAAACGAGCACCCCGTGGCGCAGTTAGAGTAGCCGACTGGTCATCGGCCTCCGCGGATCCGACGGCTCCCCCCGTGGCGACCGACCTGCCGCCGGCGCGGGCGGCGCTGCCTCTCTCTGAGGCCCGCCTGCGCTGGCCCCTAATGAGCGCGTCCGTGTCCTGGACTTGTGTACCTGAGGTGAGCTTCCCTGTTGCTGCGGCCTCGACGAGGGCTGTGGGCCCCGGGCTCCGGCCGGCGAGGGCGTAGCAGGCGGGATTTTCTTGTGCCACTTCAGGGTCGATTCGCTCCCCTCGCTTTGCGCTCAAGCTTCCGCATCGACATAACGCCGTACGCCAACAGAGGCGCTTGCAGGCTCGACCTGTGTCACCCGCGCCACCAGGGAGGAAACCGGCTCATATGTCAGGATAAGCTGTGACTGTTAGGTCATCTGTGGCTTATGCCGAATGAAGAGCCCAGCGAACACGGTGGTAATTGACGCGTCAGGCGTGATGCTGACGCCAATGCGGGCCCCGACCCCCAGCTGGAGCGCCACGCGCCAGATACCCCGACGAAAGTAAGCAAGTCCTCGTGGTGGGCGGTCCTAAAACGCACGCTGAAGGAGTTCCAGCAGGACGAATTCCCCGACGGGGCCGCAGCTCTGACCTACTACGGGGTCCTGGCCTTCTTTCCCGCCCTCCTCGCCCTTGTCTCCTTGCTGGGGATCGCTGGCCAGCCCGCCACGCAAATGGTGCTGGACAACATCCAAAAGCTCGCGCCGGGCGCGGCGCGGGAAGTCATCACGAGCGCGGTGACCCAGCTGCAGTCGAGTAGCGGAACCGGTTGGGTGATGGCGATCGTCGGACACCGGAGTTTGGAAGAGCCGTACGTCGAGCCCCGGGACACCCGCAAGTGGACTGATGAGGACCGCAGGGGCATGGGAGACACCGGCCCCGCGGACCCCCACTCGGACTGACGGCTACGAGCGCTCCCACCGCGCCGCCCCGAGGATCCCACTGCGGATCCAAAGCCGTCAGCGCCTGGACACATCCCGGAGCCTTCGGTTCGTGCTCCAGCCATCAGAGGTGGAGCCTCAAAAGCCGACGTAACCGCGCTGAGCGGTGGCGCAAGACCCTCGGGCGTCGACCGGGACACCTCCCGTAGTCGTCCTCGGAAGAACCGCCCTCCGGTCCCTCGGCCCTCCGGTCCCTCGGCCCTCCGGCCCCTCAGCCCTCGGGGATGTGTGGGCAGGGCGCCGTGCCGGTGGTCCTTCCTCCACCCCTGTGACCCGGACCAGGACGGCCTGCGGCCTGTTGCCGCCTGCCGCCTGCCGCCCCGAACATCTCGGTGAGGTCCAGCGGCACAACCGTCAGCGCCCTTTCGTCACAAGAGCCTGGCTGGGTGGCCCTATGCTTGCCGGTTCGCCGCCGGGCCGCCGCCCGGCCTTCCCGTCTACTCGGCGCCGATCTAAGTTGTCGGCGACTGCCCTGCCGAAGCGGGCGGCGCTTGCCACGCTGGCTCTTTGTCAGTAGGCGGTGCGGTCGCTCTTGGCCAGCCACGTGTCAAAAGGGTGAGTCCGGTTGGGCAGGTCGAAGTGCTCGACCGTCAGTGGCCACACCGAGCGGGGCTGGTTCTCGAGCAGATCGTAGAACTTGCGGTCGTCGAAGCCGGCGACTGCGGCGTCGTCCCGGTCGGCGCCATGGACAAGCCGGTCCACGCGTGCATACAGGGCAGCGGCTAGGCACATCGGGCAAGGCTCACAGGACGTCACCAGCACGCAGCCCGCCAGGGAGAAGGTGTTCAGCTTCTTGCACGCGGCGCGCATCGCGCTGACCTCGGCGTGCGCGACGGGATCCAAGGCGGTAGTGACCTCGTTGCGTCCGGTGGCGATGACATCGCCGTCCTTGGCGACGAGGGCGCCGAATGGGCCGCCTCCCTTGGCCACGCTGGTAGTGGCCAAATTGATCGCCTCTTGCAGCCAGACGCGCTCCGGGCCCTGGATGTCTGTTTCTTGGGTGTGCGGGGTCATGATCGCTCCTTCGGAAATACGGGGCGGGCGATTGGGGCTCGCTGCGGCGTGCGCACGGACCGCTGTTCAGAGGGTTGTGGCCAGCCGGTCACAGAGCTGTTCCGGCGCATCCGGCGGTGGGTGAGGTTCAGGCCGCTGCCGTTCCGTGGACGATGGCTCGGGTGGCGGAGGTGGAGGTCGGCTCGCTGCCATCGCGTCGTCCCGCACATGTGTGTTCACGGGTGGCGGAGCGCCCCGGACGGTCCGGTGGCAGAGCCAGTACCCCTAGGCTTCGAAGGTATACGCGCTGCTGCAAGCTGCCGGTGCCCCACGGGCCGCTGGCCCGAAGACGCTCGGTCTGTGCGGTGGGGCCTCGGCGATCTCCGCGAAGTCCGGGGGAGAGGCAAGGGTTCGGCAGTCGTGTATGTGAGGTCTTCCCAGCTACGGATGACACCGGTCGTGGATACCCGGCTGGCGCAGGAGCCCCACCATATCGGCGGATTGAAGACGACATCCAGCGTCGGCCACCACCGTGCGGTTCCCCCGGACTGGAAGGAGACAGCCCCACACACGAGCCCCACTCGCCACGGCTCCACGATCCTCCGAACGCCACCGCTGCACGGCTACCGCCGGTGGCTGCCGGCAGAGCTCCTCCATGTTGGCTTCTCGCTCGGCGTCCGGCTGACGCAGAAGCTGACCCAGACCGCCTGGGTGCAAAGGGCGCACTGTTGGGCGAGGCCTGCGACCCCGTCTATAGCAACGAACAACGCGCCGTCGCGGACATGTAGTCTATGAATCTTCGCAGTTCAGAGACGAGACCCGAGCTTTTGTGGTCAGTAGGGTCGAGTACTAGAGGGGATCGATGCCGGGACCCCCGGGGGCTTTCTGCCTCTCGTGGCGGATGGACTACCCAGTCGAGTCCGCGCGTGACGCAGGCTCGGTCAGGGGAAATGTGCGGCACGTAGATTAGCTACACGTCAGCCCCGAGACGGGCGCGGGGCTCGCGTGCTGCACGCGGTGAATGCGAGATGCTTCTCTTCCATGGCAACGAGAGCCCGCCGCACGTCATGGGGTTCGAGGTGTAGCTAGCAGATTGGGGCGGTGAGCGCTCGCCCTCGTCAGCCAAGAGCCTCCAGCAAGCAAGCCCCGTCCTCTTCCCGGCCGCGGTCAACCTGCTCGGGCACCGGGTAGCAGCGGCGTGTTCCGGTGTTCTTGCAATCCGCTGACGCCCAGCAGCCGCGACCTGGGTGCAGCACGACCGTAGCCACCCTGTCGGACGCGTGCGATGCGGCCAGGACCGGACTGTAGGAGTGAGGCACCACCTCGATCGCTGCGGGCCGCGCAATGGCAGTTAGTCAGGCTCCGGCGCGCCCCTCAGCCCAGGGATTCGCACGGCGGAGCCGGGCAGGGAGCATGGAGGGCATGACTACTCATCATCCCGCCGAGCGGAGCGGTACCGGGTGTGGCTGGGTCGCCGCCTTCTCCGAACGGGCATCGAACGTCACCAGCTCGCCGCTGTTCTACGTCCTGTGCGTGTTCCTGGTGCTTGGCCTGGTCGCCGTACACCTCGCGCACTTGCCGGTGCCGTGGCTGATCTTCGCGGGGGATGTCATGGCGGCCATCAGCCTGCTCTTGCTGACTTTGCTGAAGAACATCGAGCGGCGTGACGCGCGCGCCGTTCAGCGCAAGCTGGATGCCATCGCGGCGGCAATGCTGGAGCAGCATGAGGGCGCGAGCCACACAGCGGCCGACGAGCTACGGCGTGCCATCCGTATGAAGGAGCAGTGACCGCGCTGCGTCACGGACCTCCGACGTCGAGGATCGGGATGTCGGCCGTACCTGCACCGTTACGCTCTCTCACCATGAGTGTCGGTGGATGACTTCGACGCCCTGATCCTGCCCGGCGGCGCGACTAACCCTGACAAGCTGTGCCAGGACGATGAAGCCGTGGCGTTTGTGCGGGCGTTCGTCACCTCCGGGAAGCCGGTCGGTGCGATTTGCCATGGGCCGGGGACTTTGACCGAAGCGGGTGTGGTGCGGGGCAGAACCCTGACGTCGTGGCCGAGCCTGCGCACCGACCTGCGCAACGCCGGCGCCACCGTCGTGGACGAGTCGTCATCGACAACGGTCTGGTCAGCAGCCGCACCTGGACGACTTGCCTGACTTTTGCGCCAAGATCGTCGAAGAGTTCGCCGAGGGGCGTCACCAGACCTGACCATCCGACCCAGTGCCAGGCCGCCGCCGATGACGGTGCGGCCCGTGTCTGTCCCGGGCTGGGCGCGCCGGGCTGCAATGTGTAGCTTCAGAGGCTGGCGGACGCGTGGGTAACGCGCGCCCAGGAAGCGGGCGAACTCCGCGGAGGGCAGCTGTTTAGCTGTGGGCCCCAACCGCACGAAGGCGAGTCGCGCGGCCTGCCCTAGCATCGAGGCATGCTCACGCTCGGAATCACAGTAATCGGTGTTGCGGACGTCGCTCGCGCTGCCGAATTCTGGACGACGGCGCTGGCTCTGACTCCCTCTCATGAGTGGAAGAGTGAGAACTGGCAGACGTTGTCCCGAAGTGACGGTTCGGGCCCTGCCCTGGGCCTCATGCGCAGCGAGTCCCCGGCCGAGCCCCGCCCGCGCATTCACCTCGACCTGTTCGTGGAGACTGCTGCTGAACAAGAAGCCGAGGTCGAACGCCTTCTCATGCTCGGTGCGACGAGGCCAGAATGGGACCTCTACCCAGAAAACCCGGACTTTGTTGTCCTGGCGGATCCTGACGACAACATCTTCTGCATCGTCGATCTGAGCCACGCGCCGAGCTGCTGATGGGGGACGAGGCACCTAGTACTCCACTGCTGGCACCGGTGGAGCGGGAAAACGGCTGGCAGCTCGCTGAGTACGCAGGTCACCGCGGGCCCGCCGGTTTCCAGCACCTGCTGAACGGTGCGTCCTGGGACGCTGACGAGGCCCGGGACGACCGTCAGCACTACGTTGCCGAGCGCCTCGGCGCCCCGGACGGGGTCCTGAAAGCCGCCTGACCGGCCTGCTCTGGTTATGGCGGGTACGCCATAACCAGGATGCCCGGGTTTGCCGGCACGGCCGCAGCGCGCGAGATGGAGTAGGCCAGCAGGCGGCGAAGCCGGCCCCAGCGCACGCTGCTGGGGACGCTTCCCTACCTGCGAGGTGGCCATGACGAATTTTGCAATCACCGTCGGGGCCGGCAAGGTCACGGTGACCTTCACCGACGTGTCATCTGATGAGGACAGGAGCAAGATCGGCAAATTCGTGTTGAGCCTGGCCATCCAAGAGAAGGAACTGACGGTCGCGAGCGGGAGTGGATACGAAACGAGCGTGAGCGAATATCACGTCAGGTATCCGCACAACGGCTCAGTTACCCGTGAGTACCAGCGGTTGCTCGCCGAACGGATCCACGAGCAAATCCCCGGAATCATCGAGGCAGGAGGCTGACAGCAATTCGCCTCCTTTGGCAGTCCGCTCCTGCAGCCGCTTTTAAGCCTTGAATGATTCGGCCGACCTGGCGGTTTGCTCGATCTTCGCGCAGTGGGCTGCACGGGCTTCCTCGTCGATCTGCCTCTCGTGTTCGGCGCGCAACCCGGTCCGGCCGTCGAGGCCCTCGCGCAGGATGTCGGCGTGCCCGGTGTGCCGGGTGGTCTCGGCGAGGACATGGGTCATGACGGCGAACAGGTTGGTGTTCGGACAAGGCTCCGGCCACCACGGCACGTGGCCGGGGGCGTCGAGGGGAAGCTCGTTGATCGTCGCGTCGGAGTGTTCCCACGTGCGCCGGCAGAACGCGATGATCTGATCGCGGGTCTCGTCCTCGGCCGCCCACTGATCGCTGCCGTCGGAGTCCTGCCACCGGCACAGCGGTTCCGGGGAAGGGCGGTCGAAGACCTCGCCGAAGTACCTGGCCTCGACGGTGGCCACGTGTTTGACCAGGCCGAGGAGGTTGGTCCCGGTCGCCGTCAAAGGTCGGCGGGCGTCGTATTCGGACAAGCCGTCGAGTTTCCAGAGCAGCGCCTCGCGGTCCCGCCGCAGTCTCCCGTGCAGGTTGTCCTTCGCGAATTCATCGATCATGCGGCATGAACCTTTCATGGTCTGTTCGTGGTCTCAAGATCCCGTACGTGGTCCGCAACGGCAGGAAGAGCCGAGGCCAAGGACTCCTCACACAATGAGCTCCCGGGGCTGGCTGTCTGTCAGTGAGACGTGGGGGTGGGGGCGTGACGGCTCGCGGTCGACCCGACCTGCGACGGTTACTGCGCAGGAGGACCACACGCATGCTGTTCGGTGCTGTTCTCTGATCCCGTTGAGTAGTTCGGGACGGGGACCAGGGAGGTGGACGGGTGCCAGGTGAGAATCCAGCCGGCGGTAAGCGCCACCGCGCCGCCTGCCAGGGCGATTGCGCCGCCTGTTCCAATGCCTGCGGCCACCGAGCCCAAGCAAACCGGCCCGACGCCCTGTAGCGTCATGCTGCCGGAGCCGAGCAAGCCGAAGGCCTGGCCTTGGCCATCCTGCGGCAGGGCGTCCAGGAACGGCCGTTGCAGGCCGAGACCGTAGGCGTATCCGAAGCCGCAGAGCAGCAGCAGACAGGACGAGACGCCCAGTCCGGGCTCGCCAGCAAAGCCGATCAGCGGCAGCCCCGCCAGCGCAACCAACGGGACTACCAGTCGCTCCCGGGCGCGTGGCCGTAGCAGTCGACCCACCAGCAGGTCACCGACAAGCATGCCAACCGGCAGACAGCCCATCAGCACCGCGTACCAGCCGGGCGCGAAGTGACGTTCTCCCGCGTAGGCGACGATGAGGCCTTCCGCGCCCGCTACGAACGCGGGCGGTAGCCACTGGGCCAGCATCAGTCGTCGCACCGTGCGTCCGCGCAGCAGCAGGCCGGCACCATGCAGGCTTGCACGAACGGCCCCGCTATCGCTCCCAGCGCTGCCGGGTGTGCTGCCGAACTCTCCCGGCTGCAGCCGGGGTAGCCGGATGCGGATAGCAAGTGCGCAGCCGAGGTAAAGGACGGCGCTGACCGCGAGCGCCCGGCGTGGGCCGAGTGCCGCGACGACCGCACCTCCCAGCGCCAGGCCGAACAATTGCGCGCCGGCGCCAGCGATGTTGTTCAGTGACCGGCCCAGTACATAGGCGTCGCCCTCCAGCGACTGCGCGACCAGCCGACTCGACGCGCCGTGAAACACCGGTGTGGCGAGGGAGACCAGCGCCACGACACCGAGGCTTGCCGCGATCGGCATCCGCACCAGGGCGAGCAGCAGGGCGGCGGCGCACGTCAAGGCGTAGCCGCCGGTAATGAGCGCGCGGGGCGGCAGTCGGTCGGCCAGTGAGCCCAGCAACAGCGAGCCGAACAGCTGCGGGATGAAGCCGATGCCGAAGGCGACTGCGCTCAGCAGCGGAGAGCCGGTGGCCGAGAAGACCAGAACCGAGAACGTGGTGATCCGCAGCGCGTCCGCAGTGATCGAGACGGCGCGGGCGGAGAAGAGCAGCCGGAATCGCGGCTCGGCCAGCACCTCCCGGTAGGTGGCACGGTGGTTGACCTGCGCGGGTTCGGTGGTTGGGGTCATGGCGTCGAGCCTCGCCGTGCGCCCACGCCACTCACCAATGATTCGTCGCTGGACGAATCGGAACAGGCGTCCCCGCGTAGCATGGCGGCGTGCTCCGCTTCGAAGTCTCCATTGAGGACCTGCTGCGCAGCCGCTTCGCACTGTCGCCCGCACTGGACCTCTGCTTACTGCTTCGCTCGCTCGCCGGCCTCGGCCAGCCGCTGCCGCGAGCCTGGGCCACCCGGCTCCTGCCGGTCTTTGAACGGCTTCGCCGCGAGACCGAACTGAACGCCGCCCTCGCCCTGCACGCCCCGCGATCCGGACCGAACTTCGTCGCCCCGCCCCCGCGCGGCCTCAACCAGACCTGGGCAGACGACCTGGCCATGATCCGGGCCACACCGCTGGAAGCGGCCCGCCACGAATTCGCCACCACCGCGACCACCCCGTCCGCCCGTGATCCCCGCGTACGCGCAGTGCTGGACTCGACGGACGCCGTCTCCAGGATCGCCGAGGCGATGGACCAGGCGTGGCACGAGCTGCTCGCCACGGATTGGCCGCAACTGCGCGCGATCTGTGAGCGCGATGTCGTGCACCGGGTGGGGGTGATCGGCGAACACGGATGGGCCACGACCATCGAGAGCCTGCACCCGGGCATCGCCTGGCACGCCGGCGGTATCGAGCTCGGATCGTTCCGAGGCGGAACAGTCCGCCTCGCCGGCGACGGGCTACTGCTGATCCCTTCGGTCTTCGTCGCGAATATCGCCGCCCACCTGGAAGACCCCTGGCCCAGGACCTTGGTCTACCCTGCCCGCGGCACCGCTGCCCTGTGGGGCGAGCAGGAGACCGTCCCTCAACCGGACGCGCTGACCGCTCTGGTCGGCCGGGCCCGAGCCCGGCTGCTGGTGGCGCTGGACGCCCCGGCCAGTACCAGCCACCTCGCCCGAAGCCTCGCCATGGCACCCGGCGCGGTAGGAGACCACCTCGCCATCCTGCGAGGCGCGGGGCTGCTCGTCCGCGCCCGGTCCGGACGGTCGGTGCTCTACCGGCGCACCCCGCTCGGCGAGGCGCTGGTCGCCGGTTCGGGCTGAGGGCTCAGATCAGCGACACCGACCCCGGCCTCCGGGAACATTGGTCAGCCGTTGGCGCTGAGGACGATCACGTTTGGCTAGCGGGCCGAAGAGCCAATTTGATCATGGTCCGCAACGAGGGAACCCCGCCCCTTGTGGGCGTGTAGTGGAAATCCCGGGGCCGCGGAACCCGTCGCACGTGACTGATGGGCAGGCACTTCGGCCACAGCAGCTGGTCCTGTTACTCCGTGCGGGTGCCTCCGGCACTCAACGGCTCAGCTATGTGACCTGCGGGGTAGGCAACAGGGCCCGACCGTGCCACCTCCTCGCAGAGGGCACGTGCCAAAAGGACGAAAGGGAACACTCGTGACTGACTACCTCGGAGGCGTCAGCGGCACCGCTGGCAACACCTTGGGCGGCGTGGTCGACACCGTGGGGAGCCTTATCAACGACATCATCAAGGCCGGTCCGGGCGGGACGATCACGCAGGACATGGTTGACCAAGCGAACAAGGTCAAGCCCGCCGTAGACAAGGCCAACGGCTGACCTCACAGCCACTGCGTCCGGCCTCGGGGGACATTGGTACAGCGATTGACACCAAGGCGATGATCTTGGTCAGGCCGGTGCTCCGAGGTCGGTGACGCGGTTCTCGTACTCGTGTCGGGCCTTGCGCTGGGCAGGGACGACAGGGACGACAGGGACGCCCTGGCCGCCGTCGAGCGGTTGGCAGCGGGTGAGGAAGCCGGCGGTGGACTGCTGGCTCGGCCGTGATGCGCAGGGTGTAGCCCTGGCCACGCCGTACAGTCACCCCGTGGTCGAGGGCGGTCCGCTCGGTGGGCTCCAGTTCGACGGTACGGAGGAAGTCGGCGACCTTGCCGGGCATGGCGAGGGTGACCGGCAGCTCCGGGACAGGGACGTCCTCCTCGGTGGCGGTGTGCTCGGGCATGAGGTCGGCGACGGCGGTGCGGATCGCGCCGCGGCTGACGCCGTGCTCCCGGGCGAGGGCGGCGATGGAGCGGCCTTCCAGGTACGCGGTGCGTACGTCGGCGGTCTTCGCGGCCGCCACGGCGGGCGGCGTCCGCCCTTGCTGCCCTTGGCCTCGGCGGCGCGCAGTCCGTCGTAGGTCAGCTCGCGCTGGAGTTCGCCGGCCGCGGCGAGGTGGACAGCAGCTCGCCGGTGCGCGGGTGGCGGGCGGTGAGGTCCCTCGCGGAGAACGCGCCGTCGTGGATGCGCAGGGCGACCTGGTCGCGGTGGAGGACGTCGAGCACGTCGAGGATGTGGCCGGTGCCGCGGACGAGGCGGAACATCTCGGAGATGTGCACGGTGTCGCCCGGCCGCCCGTAGTTCAGCAGCTCGCGGAACTTCGGCCGCTGGAGCGGGTGGAGGCGGCTGGAGGTGCCGGGTCTGCCTCGAAGACGACCGGGTCCTCGATGCCGGCCGCAAACAGGACGAGGTTCTGCGGGGCGGTTGCCTGCTGGTCGGTCGAGACCCGCTTGTAGACCAGGTTCGCCACTCGGGGGCCTCTTCCGTACGGAGAATCGGACCCTATCTGTCGTCAAACCCTGTCAGCAATCACCATCGGATCTGGTTGGATTCGGGCCGCCTCGAACCCCTGGATTGCACGGGTCCATTGGACGCCTCGGCTCCCTGTCGGCGAACGATCGTTCGACGACAGGGATACCGGTCCGCAACGGGCGACTTGCCAGGGCCGCCGCGGATGGTTCGTATGATCCGCCCGTGTCAGAGCCGCAGAACTCTCCAGCGCGCCCGATCATGCGCCGGGTTCGCTCCGGAGTGCGCTCCTCTGGTGGGACGAGGCGATGCCGCGAAGGGCATTTAGCGAAAAAGGACGAAGTGCATCGCCGTGCGTATCGAATGCTCGGCGGGTCCAACCCGCGGGACGGGCCGGCCATGATTGAACCCGTCGCCGATCTCGTTCGGTACTACCTCCGTTCACTCCCGGCCCACACACCAGCGGTGAACCTCTCCACCCACTGGCTCTTCCCAGGCCGCCGCCCGGGCCAGCCGGTGAACACCTCCACCCTGCGCGACGCCCTCGCGACCTCGGCATCCCCAATCAACGCGCCCGCACCTCCGCTATCCGACACCTCGTCCTCCAAGCCCCAGCCCCCGCCATCGCCAAGGCCCTCGGATACCACGGCAAAACGATCACCCGCCTGGTCGCCGAAGCCGGCGGCACCTGGAGCCGATACGCCCTGGCGACCACACACGGTGACAAGACTTCCGCCATCCCAGAGGAGTATGCGACTCCTCAACATGCGGGCCTACTATCTCAACCCCTGGGATCAGGCCGTCGAGGACGTCGAGGACGAACTGGGACGCGGGGCATGGCTTCGAACTCGTCTCGTGAGTCGTCGTTCAGCACCGTGTGCGTATCAGGTGACGGATGCTCAGCGATGGCTGGGCCCCCCAGTCAGTCGATGCCTTCGATGATGCGGAAGTCGCGCTCGACGCCGTCGGGGAGGGCCACCAGCGCCTTCTGGTATGCCTCGCTCTCGTATGCCGCGACGGCCTGTTCAAAGCTGTCGAACTCGATCAGAACGACGCGTTGCGTGATTCCGGCCTCGTGGGCGACGACTCGACCGCCACGGGACAGGGTCCGCCCGCCCCCAGCCTGGACGGCCGGACGGGCCAGCTTGCCGTAGGCAGTCAGCCTCTCAGGGTCGGAAATGGCGGGGTAGACACTGACCCAGTAGCCCTTAGACATGGAAACCTCCTGTGTTCGGCCGGACACGTCCGACTTCGAATTGACACTCAGATCGATCGATCCCGGCGACGGGTACTGCGGTCAGTGAATCGTCATATGCGCAGGTTAGGGCTTGATGTGCGGTCGAGGGAAAGACCGGTACGGGATAGGCTCAGAACGGATCGTTATCAATCGGCAGGGAGAGCACATGGCACCGGATACGGTGAGCCTGCGGTACTTCCTGGTGCTGGCGCAGGAGTTGAACTTCACCCGCGCAGCCGCACGGATCGGTATCGCACAGCCCGCACTCAGCGCCCGGATGCGCCGATTGGAGGCGGAACTCGGCACGGCCCTACTGGTCCGCAACACGCGTAGCGTCGTATTGACCACGGCCGGTGCGGCTTTGGCGGAGTCCGCCCCGCCCGCGCTGGCGGCCCTGGACCGGGCATGGGACACCGCCCGGAGCGCGGCGGCCGGTGAACTGGGCACGCTGCGCATCGGATACAGCCTCAGCGCCGGGGCCGAGACGGCACCGGCCCTGGTGGACAGGCTGATTCGCGGCAACAGCGGACTAAAGGTCGGCGCGGTCCCGATGGCGACACCGGAGATCTCCCCCGCGGTCGCCGACGGCCGCATCGATGCCGGTATCACCCGCGGTGAACAACCGGGCCGTGGCGTGCGACGGTTCCTGCTGCGGCGTGCGCGCATCGGGGTCCAGCTGGCGCAGCACCATCCGCTGGCCGAACACCCGGAGATCGAGATCGCCGACGCGGCCGCGTATCCGCTGCGACTCCCGGACCGTGCAGCCAACCCCGTGATCCACGATCAGCTGTCCGCACTGTTCCGAGACACCCGACCACACCCCCGATTCCACACGCGCGCAGTCTCTTTCGACATGTCTCAGCGCGACCTGCGCGACGGGGTCACCCTCGCCCCGGCCGGAGAAACCGCGGCCACGGCATCACCGGCCGGTCTCACCTGGCGACCGCTGCGGGGCGCACCCAGCCTGACGATCCACCTGGTCCTCCCACGCGAGCAGTCGCCACTACACCGCCGCATCCGTGCCGTCGCCAAAACCCTGGCGCACGAGCTGCACTGGCTGCCGGACTGACGCGCAAGAGGTCAAGCGAGACAGGCGCCTGCGGTGGCGAGGCCGAAGACCCTGCGCCCGGCGGACTTCGCGGTGATGACGACGACGGCGGTCTTGCTGAATGTCCGACACGACCTCGCTACGCCGGCGGATCAGCATCCGATGATGGCCCCGGGGCCGGTCCGAGTCGTACACCGCGGCGACGTCCTCGCCCAGCCCGAGACCTCGGCGGATACCGCGCCTCGCCGACGCCGAACCGGACAAGCACGGGTAACCGGCGGGAACGCCCGCCGTCAACGGCGTCCATGACGTCGGTCAATGCTTAACGCCAACCACTGTTCCATTGCTCCCCGAGGCGCCGAACCACGATAAAACCGCTACCCGGCCGGAGTTGGCGACTGGGCCGGCAAGGACCGCACCGACGATTCAGCTGCGGCCGCCCTCGGCCTTGGGGACCAACGGAACAGCCGTCAGCGCTAAGCACTTGATCTTCGGCCTCGGGGAACATCGGTACAGCCGTTGGCGCTGAGAACGATCATGGTCCGCTAGCACACCGGCTGAGGACTCCGATGGGGTTCGCGGAAAGATCGCCGGGCCGGGGTCGGGGCTGGTTACGGTCCGCCTCGTGCCGGTTGAGTTTCTGACTGATGAGCAGGATGCGGCGTAAGGGAAGTTCGCCGAGGAGCCGACCCGTCCCGAGGAGCTGGAGCGGTTCTTCTTCCTGAATGACGTCGACCGCGATCTGATCGCGCTGCGACGCCCCATGCGGGCGCGACCCCTCGACGACGCGAGCATTGAACAGGCACCGTTGGTGACCGGTTGGGTACTGTCTGCCGCAAAGGGTGTGACGCTGGCTGATCAGCAGGGTCACTGCGCTAGGACGCAGCAGAGAGGAAGGCAACGACGCACGCCTCTAAAGGGGACCGCCTGGTAATGCATGGCCGAGTCATCGGCAAGCAGGATCAGGTCGTGGAGATCGTCGAGGTTCTCGGGCCGGACGGAACACCGCCTTACCGCGTGCGCGCCGAAAACGGCCACGAGACCATCATGTCCCCTGGGCCAGACACTGTGGTCGACCACCGCAGGGCGGCCGACGAAGGCTGACAGGCCAAAACCGCACAGACTCTGAAGGGCCCGCCACATGGCGGGCCCTTTCTCATGTCCGCATCGCTCCGAAGGACGGAATCCGGATGTCGGAAGCCACCCGACACCGGACGCACCCCCGAACCGAGAACCGCGTCAGCACGCCCAGCCGATCGGACCATGATCGTTCTCAACGCCAACCGCTGTACCGATGTCCCCCGAGGCCGATCTTGATCCCTGGGCAGGGCAGCTCTTACCGCATCTCGGCGTTCGGGTGGGGCTGGGCCTGGAGCCGTTCGCGTAGCTCGATCTCCTCGGCGGTGAGCGGCTCTCCGGGCCGGCGGATGCGGACGGGCTTGGGCAACATCGGCAGGTCGTCGTCCACCGCGGCGGCCTCGGCTTCCGCGAGGGCCCGGTACAGCGAGGCGACCGAGGGAGACTTGCCCGCGTTCTTGCCGACCTTGATGGTCAGCTTCTTCGCGATCTCGGGGACGGGGACGCCCTTGTCCTTCAGTACGACGGCGAAGGTGAGCATGTCGTCGTCGATGACCTTCGGGCGTCCGCAGTGGTTGCCCTTGGACGCTGCGAGGACCTGGCCCTCCAGGGTCTTCTCCCGGATGTAGTTGCGCTCGATCTGTCCGGCGACGGCGAGCACAGCGAAGAACATCGCGCCCATACCGCCCGGGTCGTAGATCCCGGCGAGGGGGCCGGTGAGGAGTTCGAGCTGGATGTCGCCGGCCTGGAGCTCGGCGGACAGGGTCATCAGCTCGGCCGCGTTCCTGGCGAGGCGCTTGAGTTCGTGCACCGTGAGGATGACGGGTGTCTGGGGGGCGGCCTCCTTGAACTGGTGGGCTAGGGCGAGCGCCTTCGCCAGCTCGGGCCGCACCTTCACCCGGGTGCTGATCTGCTCCTTGAAGACCTTGTGGCACTCCGCCCGGTGCAGGGCTTCGAGCTGGCTCGCCAGTTCCTGGCGGGCTGTCGATGTCCTCGCGTATCCGATCCGTACCGGTCGTTCGGTGCGGGGCGCGGGCACGATCGCGAGCGGCGGCTGCTGCTTCCACGCGCGGCCGGGGTGCCGGTCGGCGGGGACGGGGATCTGAAGTTCCTCGCGGAGCGCGGGGACGAGGACAAAGCGCGGGGTGTGGTACTTCGCGGCGGTCTTCCCGCCCCGGGTGCGGCAGACGCTGCCCGCGGGCGCGTCACAGTTCGGACAGTCGTGACGTTCTACCGCGACTGCGGCCTGATCGGGCGTCAAATCCATGGAGGCAGCCTCTCAGAAGTGCCTCGCACAACATGCAGGTTTCGAGGGGACTTCTGCGAACGGCGACCTGCGGAAACGTGATCACCCGGGGACCGTTCTCAGAACTCTCACAGATGACCATTTCTGCGAATGACCGTGCGTGACGCCCACCCCGGTGCGGGCATCTCGTTGTGACTGCGCGCTTCACCTGGCGAGCGAGTGTTTGAGTTGGCGGATCTGAGCGTCATGGTTGGCGGCCATGTTGCGACTTTTCGAGGCAGATGAAACTGGGTCGAGCCAGGTGACACCGGAAGTACCTCACGACGGCCGTGAGTTGGCCCGGGGCACCACAGCGAGAAGCGTGGAGGTCTCGGCGGGTTTCAGCCTGAAGGCCGGATTTCGCTCTTTCTCTCCTTGCGGATGATCCGTTTCTCTTGGCGGGCGCCGTCCGGCGATCGTCGGTCGGACCGGATGCAGCCAGTTCAAGGGGTACATCGTGACTAGCAACGAGGAAGCGGCCGCCACGGCCATCACCGACGAAGCGATTCAGCAGCTCCCGTTGGTGGTCCAGGTGCAGCCGCCGGCCGTCGCCGATGCCCGAGACGCGTTGCTGCGGGCCATCGGCCAGGAAGCCCAGCACGTCGCGGACAAGTATGCAGGCCAGGCATCCCAGGCCTTGGGAGAGCTCGCCCGCGCCTACGCCCTGGTGCTCTTCGACCCCGGGACCGCGGCAACGGACCAGCCGGGAGTCGCGGTGCGGCGGAAGGTCGCCTTCGATACCCGGTTCATCGAAACGCTGGAAAATGCGGGGCTGCCAGTGGATCAGGCTCGATGAGCATCCCTCGCTGACTGCGCCATGAGAGCCGTCGCTGGACCTTCCCTCACGGCAGCAGTCCGCGGTAGTGCCCGGCCCTACGTCACTCTTCCCGCATGCCGGGGGAACTCAGAACCCGGCACTCCACTGTCCAGCACGAGACTACCCATGGTGGCCAGATAGCTACTTACCGTGGTGGGTGTGGAGTGATGGGGTGAGGGTGCGGACCTCCGTTCTGGGGGCTGCCGTGGGGACGCTGAGGCGTCTTTGCGCTGCGCTATCCACGTAGGAGTCATATGTCCACTGATGAAGCAGTCTCGGCAGCGGCCCCCGAACACCGGCTGGGTTATGACCACGCTGTCCCGACTGTGCAGGACATAGACCGCGCCGAGCTCGCTCGTAAGGAACTGGCCGCGCGTGGCGCGGAGGTGACGACCTCCACGCACTGGTGGGGCTTCGCGCTGCACCTGAATGCCCAGGCCGCGAACACGGCCGCGGACATCAGCGACCTGATCGGTGACGTGGCGGGCAACATCCTGCCATCGCCGTTCAACAAGATCGTTGAGGCGTACTGCAAGATCAAGGCCGCGCTGATCAAGGCCGTGTCCGCCGGATACGGCTGCCGCCTGGTCTCCCCGTGGTTCGCCCCGGGCATGCTCATCCCGATCAGCAAGGCCCCCGACAACGACACCAGCCTGTGGTGGACAGTCTTCCAGGAGGGCAAGGGCTGGAGCGACGACCAGCGGTTCACCGGCCACACCAGCCAGGACAACCCTGCCCTGGCCGCCCTGGGCGGCAAGCTGTGGGCGATCCACCGCGGCGGCGGCTCCGACAAGAGCCTGTGGGAGACCCACTACGTCCCAGCCCCGCCCCCGAACTACACCCCCAGCGCCGGCTGGAGCCCCGACACCTCCTTCCCCGGACACGCCAGCGACGCCGGACCGGCGGCAGCGGTGTACGAAGGCAAGCTGTATGTCGTCCACAAGGGCAACGGCAGCAACAAAAGGCTGTGGTGGACCTCGCGGACCGCCACCGGCACCTGGACCCGGGATACAGAACTGCCCCACCACGGCACCGACACCGGGCCGGCCCTGGCCGTCTACGGCGGCTACCTGTACTGCGTCCACAAGGGCAACGGCGACGCCGGCATGTGGTGGACCCGCTTCGACGGGAACAGCTGGAGCGGGGACACCCGCATTCCCAACGTGGCGACCTCCTCCAACCCGGCTCTGGCCGTCTACACGGTCAACAACCGGACAAGGCTCTACTGCGTCCACAAGGGCAATGGCGACGCCAGCATGTGGTACACCACCTTCGACGGCAGCAACTGGAGCGGGGACACCCGCATTCCCAACGTGGCGACCGCCGCCGGACCGGCCCTGGCCGTCTTCAAGAACAAGCTGTACGCCGTCCACCGCGGCAACAACGACCAGAGCCTGTGGTACACCACCTTCAACGGCACCAGCTGGACCGGGGACACCAAGTTCCCCGGACACGCCAGCGGCGCCGGACCGGCCCTGATCGTCTACCGCGACCCGTACGGCACCGAAGACCAACTGATGTGCGTCCACCGCGGCGGCGGCACCAAGAGCACCACCCCCGGCGACACCGACACCACCGAACCGGCCGCCGCGGACACCACACCGGGCAACGAGCCGACCGCAAGCTGACCCCCGTCCAAAGAGGAGACGGAAAAGCTCAGAAGAGCTCTGCACGGCGCACCACCAGGCCGCGCAGAGCTCGCTCAGTCGTCTCTGAAATCCTGTCCCTGAATCTCAGGTGAACGTGCGCTTGCGCCTCGTTGGGACGGCTCAATGCTCGTCATCCCGAGCCCCTTTGATCCGGTGATCCGGGCCACGCGCAGTCGGTCGGCTACGTAACGTAAACGTACTGAGATCGGGAGGACCCCAGGTATCGTACGGTTCGCTTTGGCCGAAACCCGGCTATTCCAGAACGCAGCGGGCCTACCGGACACGCCGGGCACCCGCACCCTCGTGCTGAGACACCCGAAGAGAGTCCCTGTCGACGTAGGCGCACTGCATATGCGGGGACGGCCAGCGTGATCCGCGGAGAACGGGGCGTTACCCCAGCGAGTTGAAGACCGTTGGGGGGGCATGAACACCCCCAAGCGCGTCGTTGCCGCTGCCGCTCTCGCCGCCGCTGCTCTCATTCCCGCCGGCCCGGCACACGCAGCCGGTCCCGAAGACTGGCACTTCGATTCCGCCGTTGACGCAATCTCGGCCGCCCGATCCGAACTGAACAGCGGCGGGGGCGCGCGAGACCTCACCAGCAAGGCCAGCAACCTGATGGCCATCAACGAGAGCGCGTTGGCTGCACGGACGCCAACCCCCACCGACTTCGCCGCAGAGACCGCGGCGCTTGTGATGCAACAGAAGAAGCCCCGCTAGCGGTTCCTCTCCCCGGTAGTTCACAAACGCCCCGCTCCCCCTGGCCGTCGGGAGGGCGGGGCGTCGTCGCGTCGAGGCCCCGGCCCTCGACGAGGACGCGATCAGTGCCGACGAACTGGACGGGGCACTGTCGGTGCGATGATCAGCTCACCCACTCGTAGCCGTCTTCCTCGTCCCACCCGCGCCCCTGGTCATCACCGCTGAGCAGGTCGTTGATCTCGTCCTCGGTGAGTTCGACGTCGTCCATGTCTCTCATGGTGCCGAAGCCGCCCCGCCTACTGGGCTCACTCGTCCTGGCCGTCGTCGTCATCATCGAGGTCGAGGGCTTCCGGGTCGCGCAGCGGGCGCAGGCCCTCGACCGGCTGGGAGGCGGTGAAGCTGTAGCGGCCCAGGACGTTCAGATTCCTGTGCTTGAGCGGGGACAGCCGGGCCACGTCCTCGCCCGGGATCTCGTGCCCCTCGGCGCGGAGCTGGGCGACGGCGGCGTCGATGTACCTCGTGGTCCAGAGCACCACGGCGTTGAGCACGAGACCCAGCGAGCCCAGCTGATCCTCCATCCCGTCCCGGTACGCCTGGTGGATGGTGCCCTTCTTGCCGTGGCAGATCTCGCGGGCCAGCTTGTGGCGGGACTCCTGGACGGTGAGCTGCTTGTGCATCTGGCGCCGGTAGGTGTCGTCCATGGGGTCGACGACGGCGAGCAGGTGCAGGGTCTTGGCGATCCGCCCGTACTCGGCGAACGCCTGCCCCAGCGGGGTCGGGTGGCCCTCTCGGCCGAACATCCGCAGCAGGTCGTACGCCCTGACCTGGTTGGTGACCAGGGAGCCGGCCACCCGCAGCATGTCCGGCCAGTGCGTGATCACCTTCTTCACGTTCACCTTGTTGCGGGCGATGGCCTCCAGCGGCCCGTACCCGCCCGCCGCCTCGGCGCCGGGCATCGCCGCCTTCCAGAACCGCTGGTCGGCAAGGTCCTTGAAGCGCGGGGAGAAGCGGTAGCCGAGCATCTTGAAGATGCCGAACACCATGTCGCTGTAGCTCGCGTTGTCGGTGGCCACCATCTCGGGCTTCACCCCGCCGTCCAGGTTCAGCAGCGCGTCGAGGATGAACAGGGAGTCGCGCGGGGTGCCGGGCACCACCATCTGCCCGATGCCGATCACCTGGTCATTGATCGCGTTCAGCCAGGTGATGCCCTTCTTCTTCGCGAAGTACTTCGGTGAGGGCGCGGCGTTGATGGTCCGCGTGGGCACGACGAAGCGCAGGCCGTCGACGGAGGCCAGCAGGCCCTTGCCCCAGAACTGCACGATCGGCACCCGGGCCTGGGCCTCGATCAGGGCGGCGTTCGCCGCGGCGATGGTGCCGGCCCGCAGGTAGTACTGGTCGACATGGACCAGCCGGGACCGGGTCAGTGCCTCGTAGCCCGGGTTGATGACCGGCGTCATACCGATGTTGCACGCCTCCGAGACCAGCAGCGCGACCATTGACGTCGTCAGGTCCTTCATGCGGGTCCTGCCGTCGCCCAGGTGCACGAAGGCGTCCAGGAACCCCGTCCAGCCGTGCACCTCGAACAAAAGGTCCGGCAGATCGATCTTCGGGAGCATCTTCTCGACGCGCTCGCGCAGCCACCTCAGCGACTTCGGCTCACCGAGCGCGTGGAGCTTCTCCACGTTCAGCTTCGCCCGCCCGTTGGGCTGCACCTCGATGCTGATCTTCGCGTCCGGGCCGGCCTCCTGAAGCCGCTCAGCCATCTGCTTCCACGTCGCGTCCAGCACGTCGACCAGTTCCCGAAGGTGCCGCTCCGCGTCCTCGTCCAGGCTCAGGCCCGCCAGGACGTCCTCGCGCACCGCCTCCCACCCCTTGCCCGCCAGCAGGCGGGCGCGCGGGTCGGACCAGCGGTGCGAGGGGGAGGCGAAGATGTCGCGGCGTCTGAGGGCTCCGAAGAGCTGTTCCAGCACGCACACCACGTACGCGTCGCGGTCCACCGCCGCCTGCGGCAGGTCCGCGTTCGCGTACACCGCCTTGCGCCAGTGCGCCGGCACCAGCTTCTCGTCGACCTCACGCGGCAGCAAAGACTTCTCGCCCACCTTCCTCCGGGCCAGCGCCGGGAGCCGCTGCACCACGGTGAGAATCCGCCTGCCGGCGGGCGCGGCGTCCAGCGCCTTCGACTCACCCAGCAAGGACAGGAACGGCCTTACGGTGTTGTAGCGCAGCGCCAGCGCGCCCCGCAGCGCCGCCTCGGCCGTGTTGTCGTCCTGCGGCACCAGGCTCACCACCACGGTCGCCGCGCTGGACAGCGCGGCCCGCGGCGCGACCTCCTCCAGCGCTGCCCACAGCGCGGCCACGTCCACATCGCAGCCAATCTGCTCGATGAGCTCCAGCTCCCCGATGAACACCGCCGCCGCTCTCGCCACCAGCCGCGAGGCCTTCTCCAGCTGCGGCAGCGTCGACAGGCGCTCCTTGTCCGTGGACCGCTTCGCGGCGCTGATCAACCGGGTGGCCATCAGGATCTCGAACAGGTCCAGGGCGTCGTCGATCGCCTTGGCCTCCAGATGGCGCATCACCGCGGTGAGCATCGCCGTGCGCTTGGGCTCCGGGGTCCGCTCCAGCTTCGCCGCCTTGGTGCCCAGCCCGTACCGGGCCAGCGCGGACAGCCGGTTCGGCGGGATCCTGTCCAGCTTCACCCGCCCCAGCTGGAAAGAGGCGATGTCCTCGACCCGCTGCAACGCGCTCTTCATCGCCGTGCCCGTGGTCCGCGTCGGCGGCCGGCGCATCCGCTCCAGCTCCGAATACCGCCTGCCCTCCGGCGTCTTCAGCGTGGTCACCAGGTCCCCAGGCAGCGCCGCGTCCGCCCGCCGGACCTCCTTGGCGACGCTGGCGTGCAGCCGTTCCTCCGCGATCCTGCGGACCTCGGCAACCTCCCGGGCCAGCACACTCACCCCCGGCAGCAGCACCCGGTTGCGGCGCAGCCAGCCCACCGAATGATCGAACAGGGCCTTCGGGCCCTCGGCGTGCGCCGTCCATGCCCGCCCGTGCAGGAACGACCGGAACTTCCGGCCCTGAGCGTGGTCCTCGTACGGGTGGTAGCCGTACGCCTCACGTATCTCCCACGCGTGCTCGTACGCCGTCATCTGCCGCTCGGTGTACCGCTTGATCTGAGAGGCATCCTCGATCTCCAACTGCGTGGCCAGGTGCTCCACCACCGGCCACGGCACGGCCAAGGGGTCCTCCAGGAACAGCCCGATGTACCTCACCGTGCACATCTGGAGCGCGAAACCGAGGCGATTGTGGTCACCACGCCGCTTCGCGATCAACTTCCGGTCCTCGTCGTCGAGGAAGAAGAACCGTTCCAGCTCAGGTCTCGTCGGTTCATCCACGAACGATCCGAACGCGGTGGCCTGCTCATCAGTCAAAAACTCCACGGGCATATCGCGGACGTAACCAGCCGCGGCGAGCGAACGCGGATCTTCCGCCGAACGCCCCCGACGAGCCGATCATGTGTGCTAGACGACCAAGATCAAGCGCTTAGCGCTAATGGCTGTTCCGGTGGTCCCCAAGGCCGGCCCTGTGCGCGGCGGCGTTCGAGACAGTGTGGGAGCGCGCCATCCCGCACGAGAAGTACACCGTCTGACCGGCGACGTCAGTTCATGCCCCCCTCCCCGTCCTCCAGCGCCCAGGCCGATCGCCAAGCCCTCGCCGTGCGCCTGGGCCACCTGGTCCGGGACGCCCAGCTCACCGGGCGTGAGCTGTCCGCCCGCTGCGGCTGGCACCCCGCCAAGGCCTCCCGCATCCTGCGCGGCAGAGCCGCACCCTCCGACGCCGACCTCCGAGCCTCGTGCACCGCGTGCGGAGCCGACGACCAGGTCGACGACCTCATCGCCACGGCCCGCACTGTGGAATCGATGTACATCGAGTGGCGGCGCCTGCACCGCGACGGGATGCGCCGCGCCCTGCAGGGAGTCTTCACTCGCAACGCCACCGCCAGGACGTGCCGGGCCTACGTCTCCAACGTGATCCCCGGCTTCTTCCAGACCGCCGGCTACGCCGAGGCCCTGATGCGCACCATCACCGACTTCCAGGGCACCCCTGACGACATCCCCGAAGCCGTCGCCGCCCGTCTGGCCCGCAGCCGGTTCCTCTACGAAGGCGGCCACCGCTTCGTCGTCCTGATCGAGGAATGGGTCCTGCGCGCCTGCATCGGCGATGTCCAGACGATGGCCGGCCAACTGCAGCACCTACTCACTGTGATGCCGCTGCGGTCGGTCTCTCTGGGCATCATCCCCCTGACCGCCTCACGGACTGTCTGGCCGCTGGAGGCGTTCTGCCTCTACGACGACCACAACACGGTGGTCGAGACCCTGACCGCCGGCATCACCGTCCGCCAGCCCCGCGAGATCGCCGACTACACCCGGGCATTCACTGGCCTGTCGACCATGGCCGTGCACGGCGACGCCGCCCGCGCTCTCATTCGAGCCGCGATCGACGCACTGGGGTGAACCTGCGCAACAATCCGCAATTTCGTTGAGGCTGTCCCGCCGCCCTCCTTAGCGTCGTAGCACTGACGGCATGGCTAGGAGAGGCAGCAGCTGATGTTCTTACGGCGACCCGAATACGGCGTCCCCTCGCCCGTCCTGATGGCCCGCGCCGCCCACGGCCTGGAGCGCTTCAGTGAGGCTCCGCCGCCCAGCACGCGCACCGTCCTGTATGACCCCGACGGCAGGATCGAAGCGGAGCTCCCGCGCGACCGCGAACCCTACGAAGCCCTCGTCGCGGCCGTGCGGACGTGGACCGAGCCGGACACCGCGCTGGAACCATGCGACTACGAGCAGATCGCACTGCAGCTGACCGGCCACGCCGTCGCATCCGATGTCCGTCGATATCTCGCCTGCCTGCCCAGGAGCAACGGCAGGCGAGCACTCGCCGAGGCGGAACGCCGACTGTCCGTGCCGTCGAAGGGCACGGTTCGCTACGTCCAAGAACGTGCCCGGCTTGTGCGAGCGCTGTACGAGCGCCGTGACCGACTCCAAGAAGCGTCTCATCGGGCAGGGGCTGGCCATCTCGCGTAGTAGACCGCCTGGCACGGCTCGACAGAGCGCCTCGCATCGCTTCACAGCCCGTGCGTCGTCGAACTCCATGAGAACCCGGGGTATGAAGGGGAGCACATGACCGTCATGGCCGCCGGGCGGTGGTCGCTCGGCGGATGGCGGGCGGATTTCAGTGATCCAGGCGTCTGGCTGCGGCCGCGAGTCGGGCGGCTGCGATCTCTCGGCTGCGTGCCGCGGTGACGGCGCCGACCACCGGCATGGCGAGCAGCGCCAGGGCAATCGGCCCGTATCCACCCTTGCTTGAGACCGCCATTACGGCCACCTCGGTGAAGGACAGCGTCCCGCCGAGTACGAAACAGATCAGCGTCCGTAGCGGTCCGGAGGAGATCCACGACAGGGGGGCCCAGGCCAGCATCAGGCCCGTTACCGCGCCGACCAGGACGCCCGCAGCCAGGGATCCCAGCACGGCCAACCCCGCCAGGGCCGGGTCCTCGAGGGTGCTGCCGCCCGGACCATTCGCCAGCCGCACCGCCTCAATCATCCCCCACAGCACGGCACAGGCGCCTGCCGGGATCGCCCCCGCCCGCACACCGAACGTCAGCCCCCGCCGCACCACGGCGCGCGACTCCTTCATACCGCCCCCGTTCCCGAGCGCGCTGCCGCCTGACAGCATCCGCGCGCGCATCATCCCAGCAGCGCGGTCCGATGAAGCCGCCGGGCCTGGCACAGGGCACCGGACGCGACGCAGCGGATTCGCCGAGCGCAGGCGTCGGCGACCGCACCCTCCCACCCCGGCCAGGGACGTTGGAGACGAAAGCGCTGACGGGCATGGTCGGGACCCGTAGTTGCTCAGACTGGGCGCCAGCCCGCTTCCAGCCAGCCTCGTATTCGAGGCGGGCAGTGGGCATGGACGAAGGATCGCCTCCACGATCTCGACACCACCGGCCCACGCGACGACTGGGCCCAGCACGGACAGCCGGCGGCCGGGGCCGATTTGGTGGGAATGCTATACCGGAATGCCGCCAGCCCGGCACGGCACACCACCCACAGACGGACTCTGCACCCCTGCCGCACACAAGACCAGAACGCCTCAACCGCAGCCAAGAGCCTCGCAACCCACCTGGCGCAGCAGGAGACCACCCAGCAAGCGCAGACGGAGCAGCAGCGGACCCAAATGCTCGAAGCGGCCTACACCGAAAACAGTGAGAGAGAACAAGCCAAGCAAGCAGAACGACGCACAGCGACTGCGCGAACAACTCCCCCAGAAACACCCAGAACTCGGCAGTTCAGCCAGCCACACAAGCCGCCCTTTGACGACACCTCGCCCCCAGGACCGATGCCGCCACCCGACGAAGGGCTGGCCCGGTCGGCGGATGCCGCAGTTCCGACTCGACCTTGCCATGAACAGCGATCTGCGCGACGAGAGACCAGTACTTGGCTGGGCGGGGAGCACCTTGAGAGGCTGTAGCCGCTTGGAGTCCAATGAAACCCGCCAGGCTGTACGTTCATGCGCGAGGAAGAATCTCTAGGCCGTCTCGGGCGGTCACCCTGATGCGCAGAGCCCGTGGCTGGAGCGTGGAGCGGACTCGGGGACGGGAGCCAGTGCCGGGCTGCGGGTGAAGTCGCCAGCGGGTGCTGATCGCGGCCAGAGCCAGTGTGCCCTCGATCATGGCGAACTCGTCGCCGAGACACTTGCGAGCGCCGCCGCCAAAGGCTACGAAGCCGTGTCGTGGGACGCCGGCAGGGAGGCGTTCGTTCCATCGCCCAGGGTCGAAGCGTTCAGGGTCAGGATAGAGCGAATCCCGGTGTCCGAGAAGGTACGGACTGTAGGCGAGGACGGTTCCTTCGCGGATGGGGTGGGTGCCGAGCGTGGTGTCCTGGGTGGCAATACGGCTGAACAGCCAGCCGGCCGGGTAAAGCCGAAGGGTCTCCATGAGAGTCTGTCTGCAGTAGGGCAGATCCGGCAGGTCAGTCCAGGTGAAGGTACGATCGGCGAGCGCTGCAGCGGCCTCGTCATACAGCCTTTCCTGCATGTCCGGGTTGCGGCTGAGCAGGTGACAGGCCCACGAGAGGGTCGTGGCCATGGTCTCCACGCCCGCCGCGTAGATGGACAAGGACTGGTCGACGAGTTCCTGTAAGGACAGCCCCTGTCCGTCCCCCTCGGTGTCGCGGGCGGCCACGAGTCGTCCGATGAGGTCGTCGCCCGGAGTGCTGCTGCTCATGCGTTCTTCGATGAGCTGGTTCAGCAGGCGCCGGAGCCTATTTCGGGCCAACTGGTAGCGTCGGTTGCCCGGGGTGGGGGCTCGCGTGAGAGCCGTAGGCATCATCATCCGCCAGTAGATGCCGGTGAAGATGGCCTGGAGGTCAGCGCGTATCCGAGCTCGGCGCCCCTCGTCGATGCCGGTGCGGTAAAGAGTGGAGAGCAGCACTGCTGCGGCCATCTCGTCCATCTGATGGCGCAGGTTCAAAATCTCGCCGTCTCCCCACCGCCCGACCACCTGGTTGATCTGCTTGGACATGAGTTGTCCGTACTCAGGCAGCCGTGAGCGCTGGAATGCCGGCTGCATCAGGCGTCTTTGGCGGCGATGTGGGCCGCTCGGGCAGCTTCCGATGCCGTCTGCGACGATTTCGCGGATGCGGTCGGTGACGGGCCCTCCCTTGTCGAAGGTGCGGTCGTGGACGAGGAGCCTGCTGACCAGGTCAGGGTCGCAGACGACGAGGACACGTTGGGTGCCCAGGCGTATCTGGACGATGTCCCCGTACGTGGGCAGGTTCCGCAGGAAGGGCAGCGGCGAGCGGACAAGGCGGACGGCGTGTCCGAGCCAGGGCCAGGCTCCCGGCGCTTCAGGAATGGTCGAGTTGTGCGGCATCGCGCGTGGTCACTTCCTCATCCTTCGTCCACGGTGATCGCGCCCGAGGGGCAGGTGAGCGCTGCCTCCCGGACACCGGAGTGGTGGTGCAGGGGCGGATTGTGGGTGATGAGGCGGACGAGGCCGTCCCCATGGCTCTGGCGGAACACATCGGGGGCGGCCAGCACACACTGCCCGGATCCGCAGCACTGAGCCTGGTCGGCTAAGACACGCATGGGCAGTTGCCTCCGGACGACTGGGCGTCAGGTGAGGGCGCTCCACGTCACAGGGAGTTCCTGGACGCCGTGGACGAGCTTGTCTGTGTGGAAGCGGATGCTCTCGAACGGCACAGCTAGCCGCAGGTGGGGCAGGCGGCAAATGACAGTGGCCAGGGCGATTTCGAGTTCCACTCGGGCGAGGGACTGACCGAGGCACTGATGCACTCCGAAGCCGAAGGCGACGTGGCGAGGCCGGTCGCGTCCGATGTCCAGCACGTGTCCGTCGGGGAAGACGTGCTCGTCCCTGTTGGCGGCGCTGAGCATGCACAGCACACCTTCGCCGGCCCGAATTCGGGTGTCCGCCACGGTGACGTCTTCAACGGCTAGGCGGGGCAGCCCACTCTGCACGATGGTGAGGTAGCGCAGGAGTTCCTCGACGGCTGGTCGCACCGCGCTGGTCTCCCCTGAATCAGCTGCAGTGCGGAAGGCAGAGAGCTGTGCGGGGTGCCGTAGCAGCGCGAGCACGGAGAGCGCCGTCATGTTGGCGGTTGTCTCGTGGCCGGCGATGATGAGCAATCGGGTCATCGAGGCGATCTGCTCGGCACTGACTCCGCGTGTCATCAGCTGGCTGATGATGCTGTCGTCGGGGGTGCCGGCTTTGGCTGCGGTCAGCTGTTCGAGGTAGCTGATCAGCTCATTGCGGGCCGTGGCCATAGCGGAGGTCGACGCTCCGTAGCGCAGCATCGTTGCGCTACGTTTCTGGAAGAACTCGTGGTCGTCGTAGGGAACGCCCAGGAGGAGGCAGATGATCAGTGACGGCAGGGGCAGTGCGAACTCCGTGACCAGGTCGGCTCCCTGCTTGCCGTGAGTCATGCGGTCCAGCAGCTCGTCGGTGTGCTGCTGTATGGGGCCGCGCAGGCATTCGATCCTCTCTGCCATGAAGTCGGCGGTCAGCAGACGACGTTGGGCCGTGTGCTGCGGGGGGTCCATCTGCATGAAGGTTCGGCGGTGGGTGGTGTTTGTGGTACGGCCGACGGTGAGGCAGGGGAAGCCGGGGCGGGAGGCGTCGGCGCTGAACCGTGGGTCGCGCAGGACGGACCGGACGTCCCTCATGCGGGTAATCAGCCAGCATGAGGAACCGTCCCAGAGGTTGACTCGTGTCACCGGCGTCTCGCGGCGGGCGCGTTCATAGAGGAGCGGTGGGTCGAATGGGCACTCACCCCGCGGCGCCGGCACCGAGGGGTAAGCTCGGCGGTCGATCGTGTCCTCTGAGCTGCCGTCCTCCGCCGGCCTGGTCGGCAGAGCGGCGTCGAGGTGCCTCTCGCTCCGTGGGCGGGGGCCTGGGCTCATTCCCACGTCACACCCAGGGCTTTGGCCGCATGTACGCCTGACGCGCATCCCGCTTCGTGAAAGCCGTTGCCTGCGTAGGCGCCCGCGAAGGCAATGACGTCGTCGGACAGTTCGAGTATTCGTTGTTGGAGGGCGAAACTCTCGGGGGTCACGACCGGGTGTTCGTAGGAGAGGACGCGGAGCACCTTCTCGGGTGCCAGCTGTGCAGTCATGTTCTGGCTGCAGAGATACTGATGTTCGGGCTCACCCAGCTTGTGGACCAACCCGGCACGGTAAGTCGAGCGGAAGTCAGCCCCGTTCGCCGCGCAGGTGACGTGCAGGACGGTGTTGCTGGCCTCCCCGGTGCCGTTCAGGACGCTCTGGTCGGTGTGCAGGGCAGTCTCGAAGGGCGCGTAACGGATACTGTGCAGCACTTCGCGGACATCAGGTGGCGGGTCGGCCAGTATGCGAAGAGTCTCAGGGGCGTGGGTGGCGATCACCACCTTGTCGAAGTCGTGCACGGCGCCCGACGATTCCTTGACGCTGACTCCTGCGCCGGAGCGGCGGACCTCGTGCACATGGGTGCTGGTACGGACCCGGAACAGGCGTCCAGCGAGGACGCGTACGTAGGTGTGACTGGCGCCGGTGACCGTCCGCCAGGTGGCCAGGGCGTCAGCGCCCATGAGGCCGTACCGGCTCAGTGTGTCGCCGAGGAACTTCAGTGGCATCTCGTCGATCCGCCGGGAGGGTTGCAGGTACAACGACCCGATCATGGGATAGAGGTAGTGGGTGGCGAAGAAGCGGGAGAAGCCGTGTTGGTCCAGCACCTGTCGGACGGTCGGTCCCGACCCGGCTGCGCTCATCGCATCGGAGAGTGCCGGCCCGAAGCGGGCACAGTCCGTGCTGACGTTGTCCCATTCCTCACGGCTGACTCCGTTCGGCCGTTGCGGCAGCAGCGGTGTGCCGAACAGGTCCGCGCCGATGTGCGCGAAGCCGCAGTCGTCGCAGACAATGTCGACGACCAGGTCGGCCGGCTGGGACGTCACGCCCAGTTCTTTGAGGAGTCGCGCGAAGTTCGGGTAGAAGCGCTCGCTGAAAATGACGAACGCTGTGTCCAGAGCCGCCTCGGCAGAGATGAGCTGTGTGTCGGCGTGGCCGCCGAGTCGGGGGGCGGCTTCGAAGACGGTTACGTCGTGTCGACGTTGGAGGATGTGCGCTGCCGTCAGTCCGGAGACGCCTCCTCCGATGACGGCCACGTTGTCGCGGGTCATCCCTGCTCCTCCCTGCTGTCTCGCTGGTGCGGTGAATCGGTCTCCTGGCCTTGCTGAGGGCCCGCTGCAGTACGCCCGTATCTGGCTGTCTCCAGCATCCAGTCCAGGTGGCCGCGCATCCCGGTGCGGAGCATCGTCAGGTATGCCCTGAGGGCCGGTGACGCCGACTCGGCGGCTTGCGCCTCGGTGGTAAGGAAGAAACGCACTTCTTCATCGTGTTCCTGGACCGCCATCGCGATAGCGGCCTCGGGGGGATGGCCGCACTCCCTCATCAAGGCCGTCGGCAGGTTGTGCTCCCCGTTTCCCACCTCGCTCGCAAAGGAGTAAATGTCGTTGACCAGACCGATTTCGGTGATGGCGGAGTTCGTCACCGCGACAACGTCCGGTCGGTAGTACTCCTCCTCAGCCACGAACAGCTCGTCGGCGACCGCGGTCAGGGAGCAGGAGAGACCGTTGGGCGCGGCAAGCCAGCGAAAGTTACGGAACTCGCGCAATCCCGGAGGACTGTCCCTGCAGCGGGTGGTCAGTTCCCACAGTGTGCCCATGAAGGAGTTGCTCAGCTCGTTGATCACCCGGGCCACTGTTGGGGCGTTGGCCCGCCCTCGGAGCCGGGCGAGCAGGTCTCGTAGGGCCGCGGCGAAGGGTTCTGCGTCCGGGTCGGTTCGCAGCGGCTTCCGGCTTTCGGCCGAAAGTTGCGCGAGCGTGGTGACCACGTGGCTGGTGGAGTCTCCCGGATGAGCCCTCTCGCAGAAGTCGTCCAGGAGGGTCTCCCACGTCATCCAGTCGGTAAGGAACTGCAGGCCGTCCGGATCGCTGCGGGGGCTCGCCCTGCCCGCCAGGCGACCGAAGCGCGCTTTCGCGCAGTGCTTTGCCGCCCTGGCGTCCTGAAGAAGGCCGTGCCGCTCCGCCCACCGCTCGGTGGTCACGCTCGCTGCGTCGGAGTCGGGGTGGATGGTCGACGGAAAAGGGCAGAAGAGTTCCGGCCGCGCCGGTGCAGTCGTCATAAGTGCGGCTCCTCGACGTGGGGCAGGGGACCATGCAGGGCCGTGGGCGCGGTGAGTAGAGCCGGCTGACGGAACCGGCGTCATGAATGCCTTTTCAGGGCGGTCGTGGCCAGAGCGTGGAGGGCTTGGGACCCATTGGGCGAGAGCAAACTGGTACCCCTATCGAGAACGCGTATCGCTTCAGCGTGATATCGGCGTATCAGCGACTCGACCTCCTGGCGTGCACCGCACCCTGCGATGATCTGGCGCGCCGTGTCGGCCTGTGCGGCTGTCAGGGACCTGTCACCCAATATCCTGCGGAGCGAGCTGGATGCGTGCGGATCGGCACGGGCAAGGGCGAGGGCCACCAGAACGGTGGCCTTCCCCTCTCTCAGGTCGTCGTCGGCGGACTTGCCCGTCAGTTCCGGGTCGCCGAAGGTCCCCAGAAGGTCGTCGCGAAGCTGGAACGCTGTTCCCAAGGGCATCGCGTAGCCGGAGAGCGTACGCAGAACCGCGTCCGAAGCACCGGCCAGGATCGCGCCCAGGTGGAGGGGGCGTTCGATGGTGTACTTCGCGGTTTTCAGCTGCACGACCTTCAGGGAGGTCGCTGGGTCGGGGGCCGCGGTCCGGGAAGACACTAGGTCCAGGTACTGGCCGTACATCATCTCCGTGCGCATCCGGGTCACCACGGGGAGAACGCGTTCTATGCGCTCACTGCTGATCCCGGCACTGTGCAGCAGTTCGCCCGACCAGGCGAAGGCGAGGTCGCCCAGCAGCACCGCTACATGGGTACCCAACCAACGGGCTTGGGGGCGCTCATTGTGCAGGGCGAACTTGCTCTCCAAAGCCCGGTGAAGGCTTGGGCGGCCACGGCGAACGTCCGACTCGTCCATGACATCGTCGTGGATGAGGGCGAAGGCGTGAAACATCTCCAGCGCCGCTGCCGTCTGCACAACAGGAGGTGGCACCCCGCGGCCTCCCGCCGCATGCCAGCCGTAGACGCAGAACAGTGGGCGCAACCGTTTGCCTCCCGACAACAGGAACTCCCTCAGCATTTCCACCACGTCCGGAGGCATGTGGTCGCTGGCCGCTTCCTGCGCCTTGGTACTGAGGAATGTGTCAAGGCAGCGGTCGACGGCGGTACGGATGGTCGACGGGTCGTACGGAGCGATGAGCGGGTCTGCGGTCGCGGTCAAGGAGTGACCTTCCTACGAGCCGGTCCAGGACGGGACGATGGGCTACTCACTGCCGTGATCTGTAAGGGCGGCGCAGGCTCGTTGATCACACCTCGAAGCGGGGCATTACCTCCTGGCCGAAGAGGTCGAGCGAGCGAAGGATGCTCTCGTGCGGCAACGTCCCCAATTGGCAATTGAGCACCAGCTGGTCGACACCGATGTCCCGCCATCTTTCAACGCACTGCGCACAGGTCTCTGGGCTGCCCACGCAGAAGAATCCGCTCAACACCCCCGCTTTCGCGGCAGCAGCAGCCGGACTGAGACCGGCGACCTGGTCAGGCGTGAGGGTTGGCAGGTCGATGAGCCTGTCGGAGGCGAGGTTGCGGTAGAAGGAGTAGGACTCACTTTCCGTATTCCGCCACGGGCCGATGATGTAATCGGCGACGTAGGCGAAGAAAGTGTCCAGGTGCGGACCGAACGTCTCCAAAGCTTCTTCGTCGGTCTCGGCACAAAACATGGGGATTGCTGCCGCGACCTGGTTGTTGACGGCCCCAGATGCAGGGGCGGCGCCGGCCACCGTCTCACGGTAGTCAGCGATGGGCTGACGCAAGAGGTCCGGACTGCCAAGACCGAGCGCCAGTACCCCAAGTCCCTTGCGTGCCGCAACCTGCAGGCTGCCCGGCTGGGTGGCTGCCATCCACAGCGGCGGGTGTGGGGACTGCACGGGCCGCGGATGGACCCGTACCTCGGGCAGCGTGTAGTGCTCGCCCTTCCAGGAGAACCGATCTCCGCTCCAGATGCCGTGGAGGATGTCGACCACCTCCTCCTGCGCGCGGCGGGTGTATGCGGGGTCCATCCCGAAGGCTTCGAGTTCGATGTGAGTCAGCGCACGGCCCATGCCGACATCGAGTCTGCCCTCGCTGATGATGTCGAGGACGGCTGCGCGTTCAGCGATGCGAAGCACGTGGTTGGTGGGCGGGTTGACCTGCACGACGCCGTGACCGAGCCGAATCCTCGACGTGTGAGCTGCCAGCCATCCGAGAAACGCTTCCGGCGCGGAGGACGACGAGTACCCAGTGAGAAAGTGATGCTCGACCAGCCACGCGTAGTCGAATCCGACCTCTTCTCCTCTCACCACCTGGTCCAGGGTCTCGCGATACAGCCTTGCCTCTGCACCTGGCTCCCACGGCTCCGGTCCCGGCTGTATCTCGCTGATGATCCCGAACTGCACCGGTGCTCCTTCCCTTTGCTGTCACTGAGGTGCGCCGCTGTAGACCGACGGAACCGTGCATGAAGAACCGAAGGCAATTGTCGCCGCGGCAGGGGCGGAGAACCCCAGACCCCGTTCTTAGTTATTGCAGACGAACCCGGCGTCGTCGGCGGGCACCAGATACGGCACGAACGATGACATGGAGAATTTGCAGCGCGACCTCCCACACGAACTCCAAATACGCCCATGGTTAGACGGCTTGGGTGCAGCCCATCGCACGTGGATGAAAACGGAGTGCGCTTACACAACTACAAGCACCCCGGCCTCTCAACCACTGATCAAGCCAAAACCTGTGGGGCGAGAGTGTGCCTGTGTGACTCGTATGGCGCAGACGTCTTCGCAGTCCGACGTGCCCGCAGACGACGCCTCCAAAGCGTGCTCGAACCGAACGGAAAGCAGATCGGTCGCAGGGGCCCAGCCGCTCGCCGTCGACAGGGCCGTGGGAGCTGTCATCCCACGCCCCCACCGAGGCTGGGGTGCTCCACCTCATCGGGCTCCCCTCCCCCCTGATTGATCGGTTCTCCCCCGCGACGAAGGGGTGCCCCGACAGGCCGACGATGACGGCGCCTCCTCAAGGGTGGACATGTGCTCGATGACCACCCCGTGACGGTAAAGACCCGCGAGTCGTCGGCGCCCTCGGTCCGGTCTCGGTGGCCGACTTCTTGAGCGCTGAGGTAGACGGCCCAACGGTCCTCGGGCAGATCGTGGCGCCACGTTCGAGTCATGGCCGACGCTGAACATCCCGGGCCAGGTTCTACGCCCGGCCCCTCTCGGCCGCCTCATAGCAGGCTTCAATCAGGGCGCGCAGCTCGGCCCGGGGCGGGCCGCCCCGGACCGCCAGGTAGGTCCGCATGGCGGGCGCCGGCCCGCTCAGGGGACGGAACACCACGCCGGGGACAGGGAGCTGGCTGGCATGCGATGCGTAGAAACCGTCCAGGACGGTTTGCCGTGGCCGATGGCGGCGAGGGTGTCCTGGTCGTTGGTGAACTCCGGCCCCAGGGCGGGCGCGTAGCCGACGGTCCGGCAGAAGCGCATCACCATGTCGTGGAGCGCGGGGTTGCGGGAGCGCGGGGAGAGCCGCAGTGGCAGATCCGCGAGCTCGGCCAGTTCGACACTCTCCCGCCCGGCCAGCTCGTGCCCCGCGGGCAGCGCCGCTACTGGGTGAGCACCGTGGTCTTCAAGTCCGGAACCGCGAGGCGGCGGGCCGCCGCGTTCTGGGCAGCCATCGCGAGCCCCAAGAGCACGATCAGCACGTAGCGAGACGTCGAGCCGTCCACCTCCCGGACCTGGGCGAACACTCGCGGCTGGAGGACGGCGCCGATGGGGATGTCCGTACCGTCGGGGTGGGCCATGTCGTTGAAGAGCATGCCGAAGTCGGGTGTGGCCACGTCGAGTTGGCTCTGTACGACGGTGTTGGTGAGGCCGATCTTGCGGCCGGTGAGCCGGCGCCCTTCGGAGAGCCTGTGTGCGGTCAGCCGCTCCTGGACTGCATAGGCCGCCGCCTGGTCGGTGTCGCCGAGCAGGTCTCGTACGGGCGCGCAGGGCGTGCCGGGTGGAGTGCGCTTCGAGCAACCGCTGGGCTGCGGCCTCGACTGCCTGGCTGGTGGCGGGGGTGGCGGGGGCCATCACTGGTTCAACTGCTTCCACTGGGTCTCTCAGACCTTGACGCAGATGTTGACGGGCTCGGAGAAGAAGTCGAGCGAGTACTCCCCGCCTTCCCGGCCGATGCCGGAGTCCTTGATACCGCCGAACGGCGTTCCCAGATCGCGAAGGTTCCAGCAGTTGACCCAGACGATCCCCGCCTCGATGCGCGGAGCGACTCGGTGGGCCCGGGACAGGTCAGTGGTCCACACCGTCGCGGCGAGGCCGTACCGGCTGTCGTTGGCCAGCCGGACCGCCTCCGCCTCTGCGTCGAACGGTACGACGTGGCACACCGGACCGAAGATCTCCTCCTGCACGGTGCGGGAGTCCTGCGGCAGCTCGGGGAGTACGGTCGGTTCGACGTAGAAGCCCTGGTCCCGGCCGTCGCCGAAGTGCGGCACCCCGCCACCGGCGACGACCTTCGCGCCCTTGTCGGCGGCCAGCCGGTGGTAGGAGAGGACCTTGTCCCGGTGCGCGGCGGAGATCATCGGCCCGTAATCGGTCAGTTCCCGGGCCCGTTGGCCCAGCGCCGCGACGAACGCGTCGAAGACGGGGCGCTCGACGTAGACGCGTTCGGTGCACAGGCAGATCTACCCGGAGTGGGTGAACGCCGAGCGCACGGTCCCCTCGACGGCTTCCTGGAGGTCGGCGTCGGCGAAGACGACGGCGGGGTTCTTGCCGCCGAGTTCGAAGGAGACCGGGATGATGTGGTCGGCGGCCTTGCGCATGATGGCGGCGCCCGTGGCGGACTCGCCGGTGAAGGCGATGGCGTTCACGCCTTCGTGAGCGGTGAGGAACTCCCCGGCGGCTCCGATACCGTGGCCGTGGATCAGTGAGTGGTCTGGGCTGCGACGACGGCCAGGAAGGCGTGAGTGAGCATGGCCAGAGTGATGTGCCGATACCAGCCGGGATAGCGGCGGACTTCGTACTGGTCGAGGCCGCATTCGTTCTGGCGGCCTGGAAGGCTTCCTCGATCGCCCAGCGCGAGCCGGCGATTCGCACCAGATCGGCAATCGTCGTGCCGTTGGGCGCGTAAGCGAGGTAGTAGGCGATCTCGTCTGGTCGGGCCAAGCTGCGGCGAGCCAGCACCCATCGCTGATGGGTGGGCCGGTCGCCGTCGAAGACATCGATGACTGGCAGTCGGGCGGCAACCCAGTCATAGAGGCGCGGGCCCTTGGCGCCGTCACCGCAGGAGTGGCGTTCCCATGCCTCCTCGGGAGCATCGGCGATGGCCTGGTCGATGCGGCCGAAGGGAGCGTGTAGTTGCTGCGACTTCGGCACGGCCAGGACGTAGCCGAGCCTGGCCTCTTCCAGGGTGCGGCGCATGCGTCATTCCTGGCCGTAGGCGCAGTCACCGGTCACCCAGGCGATCGGAAGGGGGAAGCCAGGGCCGCAGGATCATCGCGCGGGCCACCTCGCCCTTGGTCGCGAACCCGCGGCTGCCGGGGACCTTCGCAGCCCAGCAGCGGTCCGCATCCGCGGTCCATGACTTCGGCAGATACAGCTCCCGGTCCACCAGTGCCCTGCCCTTGGCCGATGCGTAGGCGGCGAAGACTCCGATCTGGCAGTTCTCGGTGCGACCGGCGGTGCCGGAGTACTGCCTTTGCACCCCGGCAGACGCGGTGCCCTTCTTGAGGAAGCCGGTGTCGTCCACGATCAGGACCCCGTCCGGGGCGCCGAGGCGCTCGGCAACGTAGTGCTGGAGGTCGTCCCGGACCTCGTCAGCGTCCCAGGACGCACCGTTCAGCAGGTGCTGGAAGCCGGCGGGTCCGCGGTGACCTGCGTACTCAGCGAGCTGCCAGCCGTTTTCCGCTCCACCGGTGCCAGCAGTCCACGCACGTAGTCCCGCATTCGCCACCGCAGATCCACCCTTGAGAACCGGCCCGCAACCTGCGCGAACGCCGACTCCAACTCCTCAGCCCACAGGCCGGCTTCGTCCGTCCCCACCATGCCCGGAACAACGAAGCCGACCAGCTCAGGCAACGATTTCTGACGGGAGTACTACTGATCTTTTCGTAAGTTCGGTGGGTGTGGTGGCGGTGTGGGTGGGAGGCTCTCGGGGTGGCTTATCGACCTTCCTCTGCGGCTGCCAGCTCCTCCCTTCCTCCGTTGTCGCGGCCTCAGTTGGCGGAGGCGCGTCGTGTTCGGGCAGTCGAGTTGTTCGAGGACGGTGTCTCGAATGCGGAGATCGCGAGGGCGGTGGGGGTGTGTGCCGAGAGTGTGCGGCGTTGGCGGCGGGTGTAGGAGCAAGGCGGTGCTTCGGCCCTGCGGCGACGGGCAGCCACCGGACGCCCGCCCAAGCTGGACGACACCCAGGTCGAGACGGTCCGGGCAGCGTTGGAGC
>NZ_JBICZL010000034.1:6618-43014 GCF_043201875.1 Streptomyces sp. NPDC048248 | reverse complement strand
ACTCTATCAGATCCTCGCGGTCCTGATTTTCGCCGGTGCGATTCGGCCTTTCGGCTTCTTCGCGTTTCCAACCTTACCAGATCCGTTTCCGTCTCTGGCCCCTTGTTGGAGCGGGGTTGGCCTTCTTGCTTTCGCTTTCCGGCCTTTCCGACTCTATCAGATCCAGTCCGTTCCGTTTCCGGTCCGAATTTGCATCCGATTCCCCGTCGGAGGGGATTGCCTTTCGGCTGTTTCCGACTTTATCAGAAAGGATTCGGTCGAATTAATCGACCGGCGCTTCCGGTAAGTGGTCGGTATGCCCCGCCGAATAGACATCCAGGCCGGGGCGTTGGAGAGACTAACCCTTGCGCGGGGACCTGTCCAGATCCCCTGCAACCGTTCGAATCTACCTCCCCACGAGCCCTGTGTCAACGGGTTACCTGGGGAGATGAGGAGATTAGCAGGTCAGCGGGGTCGGATGCACATCAGGCGGCGGTGGGCACCAGGGCCTCGCGGTCGCTCGGGCTGACGTCGCCCGTCTCACCTGCACGAACTGCTCGGCCGCCCAGTACGTAGACGTACAGGAGGAAGGCCAGTTCGGCGGCGACGCCGATGCCGATGCGGGCCCAGGTGGGCAGGCCTGAGGGGGTGACGAAGCCTTCGATGACGCCGCAGACGAAGAGGACCGCGGCGAGGCCGATGGCGACGCCCAGGGCTGCCCGGCCCTCCTCCGCCAGGGCCGTGCGGCGGGTGCGCGGGCCCGGGTCGACGAGGGTCCAGCCCAGGCGCAGGCCGATGCCCGCCGCGACGAAGACGGCGGTCAGTTCGAGCAGGCCGTGGGGAAGGATCAGGCCGAGGAAGGTGTCCAGGCGGCCTGCGGAGGACATGAGGCCGATGCCTGCGCCGAGGTTGAGCATGTTCTGGAAGAGGACCCATAGGACCGGGACGCCGGCGAACGCGCCCAGGACGAGGCAGAGCGCGACGGCCTGGGCGTTGTTCGTCCATACCTGGGCGGCGAAGGACGCGGCGGGGTGGCTGGAGTAATAGGACTCGTACTCGCCGCCGGGGCGCGTCATCTCGCGGAGTTCCTGCGGGGCGCCGATGGCTGCCTGGACCTCGGGGTGTGTGGCGATCCACCAGCCCATGACCGCGGCGACCGCGAGGGACAGGATCGCGGTGGGTATCCACCAGCGGCGCAGGCGATAGACGGCGGCGGGGAAGGCGGTGGTGAAGAAGCGTGCGGTGTCTCGCCATGACGCCTTGCGGGCGCCGGTCACCGCGCTGCGGGCACGGGCCACGAGCGACGTGAGTCTGCCGGTCAGGGCGGGGTCGGGGGCGCTGGAGAGGAGGAGGGAGAGGTGGGTCGTGGCGCGTTGGTAGAGGAGCACCAGTTCGTCGGCCTCGGCGCCGGTGAGCCGACGCTTGCGGTGCAGCAGCGCTTCGAGCCGGTCCCATTCCGCGCGGTGGGCCGTAACGAAGACATCGAGGTCCATACGGTGTCGCTCCTCGCAGCGCCGTCGGGTGGGTGAGGGTCAGCTTGGCAGACTGGCCGGGTCCGGCACGGGGTGGGCGGGCTTCGGGGAGCGAGAGGGAGTGGGATCGGGTGAGCGAACTCGTCACGGGTGAAGCGGTGGTGCTGGGACTTCGGCCGGCAAGGCTGCCGAGTCGGGGACTGGCTGTGGCGGTGGATCTGGCCGTCGCCTGGGGGCTGTACATCGGGGTGTCGATGCTGCTGGTGAGCGCGACGTCGTCGATGGACACGGCCGCGGTGGCGGCGGTGTCGGTGGCGACCTTTGTGCTGGTCCAGGTCGGGATACCGATCGTGATCGAGACGCTGAGCCGCGGTCGTTCGCTGGGGAAGCTGATGTGCGGGCTGCGGGTCGTGCGGGAGGACGGTGGTCCGATCCGGTTCCGGCACGCGCTGGTGCGAGGGGCGATGGGGGCCATCGAGATCGTGCTGACGATGGGGGTGGTGGCTTCGGTCGCCTCGCTGGTTTCGGCCCGGGGCCGGCGGATCGGGGATGTGTTCGCCGGAACGCTGGTCATACGGGAGCGGATCCCGGCAGCGGAGGCCCGGTCGGCGTGGCCGCCTCTGCCGCCCTGGTTGATGGCCGAGGTCGGGGTTCTGGATCTGTCGCGGGTGCCGGACGGGTGGTGGCTGGCGGTACGGCAGTACCTGATGCGGATGGGGCAGCTGGATCCGCAGGCCGGCGGGGCGATGGCGGGCCGGTTGGTCGAGGACCTACGCGGGTTCACGGGGGCTCCGGGGCCGCAGGGCGTGCACCCGGCGGCGCATCTGGCCGCGGTGGTGGCCGAGCGGCAGGCGCGGGAGTCGAAGCGGGCGTTCGGGGCGCTGAGGGCCGGCGGGGGGCCGGTGGCAGCTGTCGAGGGCGATTCGGTGGGTGCCGGGCTCGGGGCTGCCGCGCCGCCTCAGGCTGAGATGAAGGAACCACCGGCTTACGGGGGTTCGGTGGTCGCGAGCGTGTCCGCGCGTGCGTCGGCGGGCAGTGTGGGGGGTGCGCCTCACGGTGGGTGGTCCGCACCTGGGGGTGGGCCGGGGGCGGGCGATGTGTCGGAGCCCGCGGTTTCGCCTGGGTCGTATGGGACGCCGGTCCCGTATGGGATGCCTGCATCCCATGAGACCTCTGTGCCGCATGGCATGCCTGTGCTGCGTGGGGCGGAGCCGGTCGACGAGGCTCGACGTGAGGGTCGGGACGGTGACGGTCCGGGTGAGGCGCGGTCTACGGGGTTCGCTCCGCCGGTGTAGTCCACGGCTGTTCGGAGCGGGCGACGCGCGGGCGTGAGGCGGGCGTACGGGAGCCCGGGCGCGAGGCATGTCGGACGCGATTTCCCGTTTGGCGTCTCGGCCCTCAGGGACAACCGGGCTGCGGTCATCGAGCGTCGTTGTCCCCTCCGGTGGAGTGCCGGAGGGGAGACCTCGGCCGTGGAGGGGTCGGCCCCTGGGTGAGGGGCCGAGGTGGAGGTGCAGGTCGGTTGCCGGACATGACGCGTCCCGTAGGGCGTTCGGTCACGGGTGGGAGATGCGGCGGCAGCCGTTCGGCCGACTGTTGATCATCTCGTGATGGGCGCAGCGCCCTGTCCCTACAGCCGGAACCGTGCCCACATCCGGATGGCGGTCGTGCCGGAAGTGACCAGCCGTTCTGGCGGCCCGCCGCGCCGGGTCGGCGGGCCCGTCAGGGGAACGTCGACGGTGGGGTTTCGAGGGATTCGAGTTCGATGCCGGGGGCGGCGAGGACGACGTCGCCGGCGATGTGGACGGCGTGCTGTTCGCCGGTTTCCAGGTCGTTGACCTGGTATTCGTCGGCGATCAGGGGGGCGTTGTCAGTGGCGTGTGGTGTGCTCTTCAGCAAGGCCCAGGACTGGTCGAGGGTGCGGGGGGCGAGCACGGGGGGTGTGAAGGCCACGAGACGGGTGCGGACGGCTCCGGCGCCGGGGGCGGGGCGCAGCAGGCGTGCGGTGGCGATGAGGAACGCGGGGGACGCGCCGGTGAAGGCGTGGGCGGCGACGTTGCCTTCGGTGGCGTGTTCGCCGGTCGGGTCGGTACGTACCCAGGTCACGCCCTCCAGGGCGGCGCCTCGTACCTGCCAGGCGGAGGCGTGGAGTTCCAGGCGGATGGGGCGGCCGAGCTCGTCGAGGGTGAGGTCGACGGAGCCGGCGTGATCGCCGGACGGGGTGACGATCTGCGAGACATAACGCCAGCCGGAGGGGCCGGTGGCGCAGTGGAAGTGTTCTTCACCGAGGGGGGTGTGATCGTGCGGGTCGTGCAGGGAGTAGTGGCCGCGGGGCATGGAGGTCCTTCGGGCGGGCCGGTGCGGGGGCCCTCATGGGCCAGGCCCCCGCCGCGAGCGGCGAGGGCCTGGGTGCACCGGCTGCTGGTGGTGATCAGTAGCGGTAGTGGTCGGACTTGTACGGGCCCTCGACCTGGACGCCGATGTAGGCGGCCTGCTCCGGGCGCAGCTCGGTGAGCTTGACGCCGAGGGCGTCGAGGTGGAGGCGGGCGACCTTCTCGTCGAGGTGCTTGGGGAGCACGTAGACGTCGGTCGGGTATTCCTCCGGCTTGGTGAACAGCTCGATCTGGGCCAGCGTCTGGTCCGCGAAGGAGTTGGACATCACGAAGGACGGGTGACCGGTGGCGTTGCCCAGGTTGAGCAGACGGCCCTCGGACAGCACGATCAGGACCTTGCCGTCCGGGTGGGTCCAGGTGTGGACCTGGGGCTTGACCTCGTCCTTGACGATGCCGTCGATCTTGGCGAAGCCGGCCATGTCGATCTCGTTGTCGAAGTGACCGATGTTGCCGACGATGGCCTGGTGCTTCATCCGCGCCATGTGCTCGGCGAGGATGATGTCCTTGTTGCCGGTGGTGGTGACGAAGATGTCGGCGGTCTCGACGACGTCCTCGAGGGTGGTGACCTGGTAGCCGTCCATCGCCGCCTGCAGCGCGCAGATCGGGTCGATCTCGGTGATGATCACCCGGGCGCCCTGGCCGCGCAGCGACTCCGCGCAGCCCTTGCCGACATCGCCGTAGCCGCAGACCACGGCGGTCTTGCCGCCGATGAGGACGTCGGTGGCACGGTTGATGCCGTCGATCAGGGAGTGGCGGCAGCCGTACTTGTTGTCGAACTTCGACTTGGTCACGGCGTCGTTCACGTTGATCGCCGGGAAGAGCAGCTCACCGTCGCGGTGCATCTCGTAGAGACGGTGCACGCCGGTCGTGGTCTCCTCGGTCACGCCGCGGATCTCGGAGGCGAGGCGGGTCCACTTCTGCGGGGCCTCACCCAGCGTGCGGTGGAGCAGCTCCAGGATGGCGCGGTGCTCCTCGCTCTCGGCGGTCTCGACCGCCGGGACCTTGCCGGCCTTCTCGTACTCGACGCCCTTGTGGACCAGCAGGGTGGCGTCACCGCCGTCGTCGAGGATCATGTTCGGGCCGCCGGTGGGCGAGTTCGGCCACGTCAGGGCCTGCTCGGTGCACCACCAGTACTCCTCCAGGCTCTCGCCCTTCCAGGCGAAGACCGGGACGCCCTGCGGCGCGTCCGGCGTGCCGTTGGGGCCCACCGCGATGGCCGCGGCGGCGTGGTCCTGGGTGGAGAAGATGTTGCAGGAGGCCCAACGGACCTCGGCGCCCAGGGCGACCAGGGTCTCGATCAGTACGGCGGTCTGCACGGTCATGTGCAGCGAGCCGGTGACCCGGGCGCCGGCCAGCGGCTGCGCCGCGGCGTACTCCTTGCGGATCGACATCAGGCCGGGCATCTCGTGCTCGGCGAGGTTGATCTCCTTGCGGCCGAAGGCGGCGAGGGAGAGGTCGGCGACCTTGAAGTCCTGGCCGTTGGCTGCTGTCGTCATGCGGGCTGCTCCTCGAGGGTCGAGGTGGATATTCCGGGCTGGGCAGTCTGCGGCGCGGGCAGCAGCGTACGCGGAAGCGGACGCACCTCTCCCCTGGCCGCAGCGCAGTCCGTCCAGGCCCTCTCTCCCTCGGCCGGTCCGCGGTGCGGGCCGACCGACCGCCATCAGCAGCGACGTCTGGCACTGGTCACGAATCTACACCGATCGGCCCAGCGACCGCAGTCCGCATCGGCAGTTCGTGCGGGCGGGAGACGGTGCGGGGCGGGCCCACGGCTGTGCGCTGGGCTGTTCCGGCGCTCGGGCGGAGGTGGCCTTCGGCACTTTGCTCATCCTGCTACGTGTTGCAGGATGCCTGGAGCGCGAGGGCACCTGCACGACCTCGCGCGTACGTTCGTTAGGAGAACCACGTGACCACGAGTCCAGCTGATGCCCCCGAGGGCGCGGGGAAGGGCGGGCAGGGGCTGAAGCTGCTCGCCGTGACCGCATGCCCGACCGGCATCGCCCACACGTACATGGCCGCGGAGAAGCTCACCCAGGCCGCCGCCGCCCTCGGCCACGAGATCAAAGTGGAGACCCAAGGGTCGATCGGGGCTGAGAACCTCCTGTCTGACAACGATGTCAAGGACGCGGACGGGATCATCATCGCCGCGGACAAGGACGTCGACCGCACGCGCTTCGCCGGCAAGAAGGTCCTGGCGGTCGGGGTCGCCGAAGGCATCCGCCACCCGGAGCAGCTGATCGAGCGGGTGCAGAGCGCGCCGGTCCAGGGCGGCGACGGGGGCGCGGGCACCGCGGGGACGCCCGCGGGCGCCCCCGGTGGCGGCAAGGAGCGGAGCGTGGCGTACAAGGCGCTGATGAACGGGGTCAGCTACATGATCCCGTTCGTCGTGGTCGGCGGTCTGCTGATCGCGATATCGCTGGCGCTCGGCGGCCACACCAATCCCGAGGGTGGTCTGGTCATCCCCGACGGGTCGTTCTGGAAGCACGTCAACGACGTCGGCACCATCGGCTTCCAGCTCATGGTGCCGATCCTGTCCGGCTATATCGCGTATGCGATCGGGGACCGGCCCGCGCTGGTTCCCGGCATGATCGGCGGCTGGATCGCCAACACCGGCTCGCTGTACGACTCCAAGGCGGGCGCGGGCTTCATCGGCGCCATCGTCACGGGCTTCCTGGCCGGCTATCTGGTGCTGTGGATCAAGAAGGTCAAGGTCCCGAAGTTCGTCCAGCCGATCATGCCGATCATCGTGATCCCGATCGTGGCGACGACGGTGCTCGGGCTGTTCTTCATCTACGTCATCGGCAAGCCGATCTCCTGGGTGTTCACACATCTGACGGACCTGCTCGGCGGGATGACCGGGTCCAGCGCGATCCTGCTCGGCGCGATCCTCGGCCTGATGATCGCCTTCGACATGGGCGGACCGGTCAACAAGACCGCGTTCCTCTTCGGCGCCGGGCTGATCGCCTCCGGCAACCAGACGGTCATGGGCATGTGCGCCGCAGCGATCCCGGTGATGCCGCTCGGCCAGGGTCTGGCGACTCTGCTGCGTCGGCGGCTGTACTCCGAGCAGGAGCGCGAGACGGGCATGGCGGCACTGTTCATGGGGCTTTTCGGGATCTCCGAGGGCGCGATCCCGTTCGCCGCGGCGCGGCCTGCCCAGGTCATCCCGGCGAACATGCTCGGTGGCGCGGTGGCCGGTGCCCTCGCGGGCATGGGCGGGGTGACGGACGCGGTGCCGCACGGCGGCCCGATCGTGGCCGTGCTGGGCGCGGTGGGCGGCTGGCCGACGTTCTTCCTCGCCGTCGTCATCGGTTCGGTGGTCACGGCGCTCGCCACGGTGACGCTGGTGGACCTCTCGGAGCGCAGGAAGTCCGGTACGGCGGCGATGTCGCCGCTCGCGGAGCCGGCGCTTGCCGGGGTCGGAGCGGGTGGCGCGGGCTCCGTGGCGGGCCCGGGCGTGGGTGCGGGTGCAACCGGTCGCACGGCTGACTCGGCCGCTCCGAGCGGGGATGCGGGCCGTACGGCCACGGCCACGGTGACGGCTGCCGCCACCGCCGTGGAGGACACGGCAGCGGACGGGGCCGCCCCCGCCACCGCCGACACCAACACCGCCTCCGCGGCGGCCCCCGAAGTTCTCTCCGGTTATCTCACCGAGCGGACCGTCAAGAAGCAGCTCGTCTCCGACGAGAAGGAGGCGGCCATCCGGGAGATGGCCGAGCTGGCGGCCGGCACCGGCAAGGTCGCGGATGTCGAGGAGCTGGTCCGGGTGGCACTGGCCCGAGAGGCGCAGGGCACCACCGGGCTCGGCGAGGAGATCGCCATCCCGCACGCCAAGACGGACGCGGTGACCGCGCCGGTCGTCGGCTTCGCACGGTCCGCTGCGGGCATCGACTGGGACTCCCTCGACGGCACGCGGGCCAAGCTGGTCTTCATGATCTCGGTGCCGGAGGCGGCAGCAGGTGACGAGCACCTGCGGATCCTCGCGCTGCTGTCGCGGAAGCTGATGGACCCGGACTTCCGGGCCCGGCTGCAGAGCGCCCCGGACACCGCCGCGATCCTGGGCGTGCTCGGCGAGATCGAGTGACCGGACCGCCGGCCCCCTCGCGAGGGAGCCGGTGGCACGGCGGACGAAGGGCCCCCGCACCGGGTCGGTGCGGGGGCCCTTCGTGCGGACCGTGTCCGGGCGATGAAGCGGGCGGCTCAGTGCCCGCCGGGTGTCTTCTCCGGGTCGGCGCCCACGGCGGCCGCTTCCTCGCGGTAGATGTCGGGCTCCAGGTAGATGACGCGGGCGATCGGCACCGCCTCGCGGATACGGACCTCCGCCGCGTTGATCGCGTCGGCGATCTGGGTGGCCGTACCGTCGTGCTGCACCGCGATCTTGGCGGCGACCAGCAGTTCCTCGGGGCCGAGGTGCAGGGTGCGCATGTGGATGACGCGGGTGACGACCTCGCCGTCGACGACGGCGGCACGGATCTGGGCGACCTGCTCGGGGCCCGCGGCCTCGCCCAGCAGCAGCGACTTGGTCTCGGCGGCCAGGACCAGGGCGATCAGCACGAGCAGCACACCGATGCACATGGTGCCGATGCCGTCCCAGATGCCGTCACCGGTGGCGAGCGTCAGCCCGACGCCGCCCAGGGCGAGCACCAGGCCGACCAGCGCGCCGAAGTCCTCCAGCAGCACGACCGGCAGCTCGGGGGCCTTGGCGCGGCGGACGAACTGCGACCAGGTCTGCTTGCCGCGCAGTTCGTTGGACTCCTTGATGGCCGTACGGAAGGAGAAGCTCTCGGCGATGATCGCGAAGACCAGGACGCCGACCGGCCAGAACCAGTTGTCCAGCTCGTGCGGGTCGTGGATCTTCTCGTAGCCCTCGTAGAGCGCGAAGACGCCGCCGATCGTGAACAGCACGATGGAGACCAGGAAGCCGTAGATGTACCGCTCGCGGCCGTAGCCGAAGGGGTGCTCCGCGGTCGCCGCGCGCTTGGCCTTCTTGCCGCCGAGCAGCAGCAGGCCCTGGTTTCCGGAGTCCGCGATGGAGTGCACGCCTTCGGCCAGCATCGAGGACGAGCCGCTGAAGGCGAAGGCCACGAACTTCGCTACGGCGATGGCCAGGTTGGCGGCCAGCGCCGCGACGATCGCCTTTGTCCCGCCTGATGCGCTCATGAGTGCCGCATGTCCCTTCCGTCGACGGGGCTCTCCGCTTTACCGCCCCTTTAATGCTGTGCGGCGGTCATTGTTGCAGCCCGGCCGACGGCCGACGCCACGAGGCCACCTTCCGGCCCACGGCCCGCGCACCGCCGTGGCGCGGAAATCGGCCGGTTCCGGGCGGCTGCGGCGTCCGGCTAGGCGACGACGGTGGCGCGGAAGAGCGTGCCCTCGCCCGAGAGCGAGACGTACTCGCCGGCCGGGACGAACGCGGACTCACCGGGCGTGAGGGTCAGCTCGTCGGAGCCGCCGTTGCCTGCGGCCGAGCCGACACGGGTCACCAGCCGGATCGTGCCCTGTGTGCAGAGCAGGATCTGCGGCGTACGGGCGTCCAGCGGGTGGGGCGCGGCGCCGGGGGCGACGACGAAGCGGGAGAGCCGGAACTCGTCGATGGGGGTTTCGTAGATCTCCTCGCCGTTGACCGCCTCGGGGCGCAGTACGCCCGCGTCGCCGGCCTCGAAGCGGACCACCCGCAGGAGTTCGGGGACGTCGACGTGCTTGGGGGTGAGGCCGCAGCGCAGCACGTTGTCGGAGTTGGCCATCAGCTCGACGCCGAGGCCGCTGAGGTAGGCGTGCGGGAGGCCGGCGCCGAGGAAGAGCGCCTCCCCCGGCTGCAGCCGGACGTGGTTGAGGAGCATGGCGGCGATCACGCCGGGGTCGCCCGGGTAGTGGTGGGCGGTGGCGGCGTAGGCGGCGTAGTCGGCGGCGTGCGGGCCGTCCCCGGCGCCCAGCCGCTCGGCCTCCACCGCGGCGCGCTCGACGGTCTCGGCCATCGCGTCGTGCTCGGCGGTCAGCAGGGCGGTGAGGACCTCGCGCAGGGCGCTCTCCTCGGGGCTGGCGCGCAGGATGTCGACGTACGGCTTGAGGGTGTCGACGCCCAGGCCCTCCAGCAGGTCGGCGGCCTGCGCGGGGTGGCGGAAGCCGCAGAGCCCCTCGAACGGGGTCAGCGCGCAGATCAGCTCGGGCTTGTGGTTGGCGTCCTTGTAGTTGCGGTGTGCGGCGTCGATCGGGACGCCGCGCCGCTGCTCGTCGGCGAAGCCCTCCTTGGCCTGGGCCAGGTCGGGGTGGACCTGGAGGGAGAGCGGCGAGCCGGCCGCGAGCAGTTTGAGCAGGAAGGGCAGCCGTGGGCCGAAGGCGCGGACCGCGTCGGCGCCCAACTCGGCCTCGGGGTCGGCGTCGATCGCCTCGGCCAGCGGGACGGGGCCCGCACCGCGGTCGATGCGGGACGGCGCTCCGGGGTGGGCGCCCATCCACATCTCGGCCTGCGGTTCGCCGGTCGGCTCGACGCCGAGGAGCTCGGGGATGGCGGTGGTCGATCCCCAGGCATAGGGGCGCACGGTGTTGGCGAGGCGGTCCATGGGGCTGCTTCCTGGTGTCGTACGTGTTCTATCGGGTGGTCCTGCGGCCCCGCGCGGGGTGTCCCCGGGGCGGGGTGCCGCGGGCAGGGCGAGTTCGGCACCGCGCCCTGGCCGTGCCGGGGACCGGCCCCTCCATGATCACTCGGTGTCGGCGAGCGCGAGGTAAACGGCGGCGAAATCCGTGATGGCGAGCAGCTCCGTGGCGGTCTCCAGATCGTCGCCGCCTTCCGGTTGGAGGGCGCTGACGGCGGTGTCGCACTGGTCGGCGAGTTCCACGGCGGCGCGCGTGGCGGACAGCGGGCCCGGCTCCCGCTCGCGCAGCAGCAGGACCCTGGCGTGCAGGGCCGCGGGCTGCTCGACGCGGTCACGGAAGAAGTCGTCCGGGTCGGCGCCCGCGGCGAGGGCGCCGGCCAACAGGGGGCGGTGGGTGCTGAGCGCCTCGGGGAGTTCGGCGGCCATCGCGGGGCGGCCGGCCAGTCCGGTGAGCACGGTGGCGAAGTGCCGGCCGACGGCTCCGGCGACGCTGCCTTCCGTCCAGATGAGCGGCAGGGCGTCGGCGAGTTCGGCGGCGAGGGTCTTGGCGGGGTTGGTGTACGTGGCGATGGCCGGGCCGCAGCGCTCGGAGAGCTGGTCGAGGCGGTCGGCGAGCTTGTTCAGGTCGTCGGGCGGCGCGTGGAGCAGCCCGATCCGGTCGGCGAGCGCGAGCAGCGGGATGAGCACCGACCACAGGGTGCCCGGGGCGGCCGGTGGCGCGCCCTCGACGTCGAACTCGGCGTCGTACGGCGTGGTGGCCAGCGGCACGACGAGGCCGCGGGCCTGGACGACGGCGTCGGCGAGCGGGCCGCCGGCCGGGGTGACGGCGACGACGGCGCAGCCGCGGCGGTAGGCCTGCTCGACCAGCTCGGCGAGGCCGGGGTCGGAGCCGTCGGGTCCGGCGAGCAGCAGGAGGTCGAGCGGTCCGGTCCAGCCGGGCAGGGTCCAGCGCAGGGCGCCGGGCCGCGGGGCGACGCCGGTGGGCCGGATGAGGGTGACCGGGCAGCTGCCGCCGCCGAGCGCCTCCAGGAGGTCGGCGACGCAGGAGGTGGCCGGGCCGGGTCCTGCGACGAGGAGGGCGCGGGGCCGTCCGTCGGGTGTCAGTTCCGGGATGCCTGCATCGGCGGCACTGCGGGCGGCGGTACGGACCCGGGCGCCGGATTCGGCGACCCCGCGCAGCAGTCCGTAGCGGTCGGCGGCGGCCAGCGCCTCCGGAGTGTCGAGGAGTGACTCGTCGAGCATGGTGTGCGCGGCCTCCGATCGCCGGTACGGGCGGGGGAACGCCGGGCGGTGCCGGGGCGGGCCCGGCGGCGCCCGGTCAGGCGGGGCGGCGGGCCTCGTCGACGAGCAGCACCGGGATGCCGTCACGGACGGGGTAGGCGAGGCCGCAGTCGGCGGAGGTGCAGGTCAGCTCGCTGGGGTCGGCCGCGGTCCGGTCCTTCAGCGGGGCGTGGCACGCCGGGCAGGCGAGGATCTCGATCAGGCTGGCTTCGACCGGCATGGCGGCTGCTCCTTCGGGGTGGTTGCGGCTCAGCCAGCCTACCGCCGGACCGGGGGCCGGGGCCTGCTCGGCGGTGGTTTACAGGTGACCGGTGGGGGCGGGGCGGCGTGGCGCGGGCTGCGGCGCCGGACGGCCAGCGGACCGGAGCAGCGCGTTCCGCTCCGGTCCCGACTGCCGTGCACCGCGCCCGCCCGTCCGGCGCCCGCCGCCCGCCGTCACGCTCGGGCGCAGCCGTCACGCTCAGGCGCGGACGATCGCCAGCACCTCGTCACGGACCCGGTCCACGGTGGCGGCGTCCCGGGCCTCGACGTTCAGCCGCAGCAGCGGCTCGGTGTTCGAGGCGCGCAGGTTGAACCACCAGTCGGCGGCGGTGACCGTCAGACCGTCCAGCTCGTCGAGGGTCACGCCCTCGCGGTCGGCGTACCCGGCCTTGATCGCGGCGAGCCGGCCGGACTGGTCGTCGACGGTGCTGTTGATCTCGCCGGAGGCCGCGTACCGGTCGTACTGGGCGACCAGTTCCGAGAGGGTGCCCGGCTGGCCGCCGAGGGCCGCGAGGACGTGCAGGGCGGCGAGCATGCCGGTGTCGGCGTTCCAGAAGTCCCGGAAGTAGTAGTGCGCGGAGTGCTCGCCACCGAAGATCGCGCCGGTCTTTGCCATCTCCTCCTTGATGAAGGAGTGCCCCACCCGGGTGCGGACCGCCTCGCCGCCCTGCTCCTTGACGACCTCGGGCACCGACCAGGAGGTGATCAGGTTGTGGATGACCGTGCCGCCGGGGTGCTTGGCGAGTTCGCGGGCGGCGACCAGGGCGGTGATCGCGGAGGGCGAGACCGGGTCGCCCTTCTCGTCCACCACGAAGCAGCGGTCGGCGTCGCCGTCGAAGGCCAGGCCGAGGTCGGCGCCCACCTCGCGCACCCGCGCCTGGAGGTCGACGATGTTCTCGGGGTCGAGCGGATTGGCCTCGTGGTTGGGGAAGGAGCCGTCCAACTCGAAGAACAGGGAGTCCAGTTCGAGTGGCAGGCCCTCGAAGACGGTGGGGACGGTGTGGCCGCCCATGCCGTTGCCGGCGTCCACGACGACCTTCAGCGGTCGGATGCCCGACAGGTCCACCAGCGACCGCAGGTGCGTGGCGTAGTCGGCCAGCACGTCCCGCTGCACGATCGTGCCGGTCTTCGCGGCCGGCTCCGGGGCGCCGTCCCGCGTCCACCGCTCGACCAGCGCGCGGATTTCGGCGAGACCGGTGTCCTGGCCGACCGGCGCGGCGCCGGCCCGGCACATCTTGATGCCGTTGTACTGGGCCGGATTGTGCGAGGCGGTGAACATCGCTCCCGGCAGCCCCAGGGCCCCGCTGGCGAAGTACAGCTCGTCGGTGGAGCACAGGCCGATCTCGGTGACGCCCACCCCGCGCGCCGCGGCGCCGCGGGCGAAGGCGCGGGAGAGGCCGGGTGAGGAGGGGCGCATGTCGTGCCCGGTCACGATCGCGTCGGCACCGGTGACCTCCGCAAACGCCGCACCGAACAGCTCCGACAGCGTCTCGTCCCACTGATCGGGGACCACACCGCGCACGTCGTACGCCTTCACGATCCGCGACAGATCAGCCACAGCCAGCCCTCCTGAGGTCTCTACGGAGCCCCAAACCTACCCGCACCGCCTGTGCGCGAGCCCTGAATCCGGCCTGTGTGCGCCGTCGCACGCGGGGGGGGCGTCGCCGACGCGCCCGCCCCCCGGGCGCGCTCCCGCGTCGGCCGGCCTACGGCAGCATCCATCCCAGGACGGCGGTGCTCTGCCCGACCACGATCAGGCACATCACCAGCAGCAGGCCCAGGCTCCACGGCAGCACCTTGCGCAGCAGATCTCCTTCGCGTCCCGCGAGGCCGACCGCCGCGCAGGCGATCGTCAGGTTCTGCGGGGAGATCATCTTTCCGAGCACGCCTCCGGAGCTGTTGGCCGCGGCGAGGAGTTCGGGGGCGAGCCCGGACTGCTGGGCGGCGGTGACCTGGAGGGCGCCGAAGAGCGCGTTGGCGGAGGTGTCGGAGCCGGTGACGGCCACCCCGAACCAGCCCAGGACGGGCGAGAGGAAGGCCAGTCCGGCGCCGGCCGCGGCGACGAAGTGGCCGATGGTGGCGGCCTGTCCGGAAAGGTTCATGACGTACGCGAGCGCCAGCACCGAGGTGACGGTGAGGATGGCGTGCCGCAACTCCAGGACCGTGGCGGCCCATTCCCGGACCGCCGCACCGGCGCGTACACCGAGAACGGCCGCGGTGAGCAGGCCGGCCAGCAGCACCAGGGTGCCGCCGGTGGCCAGCAGCGGGAGCGAGAAGCCGTTGCCCGCGACGGGTGTGCCGTCGGGGCCGGCGACGTTCAGCAGCGGCCAGTCGAAGGTCCATGTCGCCCGCGCCAGGAGCTCCTTGACCGGGGGGACCTGGGCGAGTGAGAAGACGGCGACGATCATCGCGTAGGGCGCGTAGGCGCGGACGATCTCGCGGCGCTCGTCGTCCGTGTCCAGGTCGTCGCTGCGGACGCCGGTGAGGACGGCGGCCCGTACGGTCTCGGCGGCCGGCCGGCGCGCGCCGGGCACCGCGACCAGAGCGGCGGCCCCGGCCAGTGCCGCCCCGATGTCGGCGAGCTGCGCCGAGACGAAGTTGGCCGCGGCGAACTGGACGACGGCGAAGGCGCAGCCGCAGGCGAGGGCGGGCGCCCAGGTCTCGCGCAGCCCCCGCCGCCCGTCGACCAGGAAGACCAGCAGCAGCGGCACGACCAGGGCCAGCAGCGGCGTCTGGCGGCCCACCACGGAGGCGACCGCGTCCAGCGGCAGTCCGGTGACCTGGGCGAGGGTGACGACGGGGGTGCCCATGGCGCCGAAGGCGACCGGTGCGGTGTTGGCCACCAGCGCGACGACCGCGGCCTTGACCGGGTCGAAGCCCAGCGCGACCAGCATCACCGCGCTGATGGCGACCGGCGCGCCGAAGCCGGCCAGGGCCTCCAGGAGCGCGCCGAAGCAGAAGGCGATGACCAGGGCCTGGATGCGGGGATCGGCGGAGAGCCGGGAGAAGGAGCGGCGCAGCACGTCGAAGTGGTGGGTGCGGACCGTCATCCGGTACACCCACAGGGCGTTGACGACGATCCACAGGATGGGGAAGAGACCGAAGACCGCGCCCTGGGCGGCGCCGGCGAGTGCCTGGCCGGTCGGCATGCCGTATCCCCACCAGGCCACGGCGAGGGCGACGGCGAGACCGGTCAGGCCGGCGTAGTGGGCACGCAGCCGTACGGCGCCGAGCAGGACGAGCACGGTGACCAGCGGAGTTGCGGCGACGAGGGCGGACAGGGCGAGCGAGTCGGCGATGGGCTCCAGCTGTTGGACGAACACGCGACCTCCCGGCACGGGTGGCTCCCCTTGCCGCTCCCGGTCACGAAGGGCGCCCGTGGACGGGCCGCGACCGCGAGCGGATCATGCGGGAGTGCAGGAATGGTCGTGTCCGCGACAACTCGGCGTCAATGCTCCGTCAGCAACCGATTGCGAAGCGTCGATGGCCACCCCGGGGCGCGGGGTGGGGCCGGGAGGATCAGGAGTCGGGCGAGCGCAGCACCCGCAGATGGCCTCGCCGGGCCACCTCCATGGGCTGGGAGTTCCGCCCGCCGGGACCCGTGGTCTGCGGCCCGCCGGTCCCGCCGGCGGCGCGCTCCTGCGGTCTGGCCGCCTCGCGGACGGCGTTGGCGAGCGCTTCGAGATCGTCGCCGCTGGGGCGGGCAGGTCCCGAATCGAGGGCGAGGCGGACGACCTCCCAGCCACGGGGGGCGGTCAGCCGCTCGGAGTGCTCGGCGCACAGGTCGTAGCAGTGCGGTTCGGCGTACGTGGCGAGCGGGCCGAGCACGGCGGTCGAGTCCGCGTAGACGTACGTCAGCGTTGCGACGGCGGGGCGGCCGCACGCGGTGCGCGAACAGCGACGTACAGGGCTCACGACGTTGGACGGTACCGCACTCTTGAGCGGGCCGCGACGACTCTCCACCGGCTCACCCAACCGTGTCGTCCCGCTTCGTCCGATGCGTCTGACCTGCACCCGCTCGACCGGACCCGCGTGGGGCGGGCGGCGAAGGGCGGTCCGGGACGAGGAATGCCGTCGCCATTCGATGCAATTCATGTCATTCCGTGGGCGATCTGCGATCTGATGCGGGGATGGAAACAAACACAACCGCGACCGGACCGGTCACAGGGCGACATGGCGCGGGTTGTCGCGCACGACGGTGGCCGCGGTCCCGCGACGGCTACGCTCGATGCTGATGGACACGCCCGTACCGCCCCGCCCGTCGGAGCCGCGCCAGCGCCGCCGCGACCGCCACGGCCGCGGCATGCGCGGACCGATCGCACCTCCGCAGGTGCCCCTGTCGGTGACCCGCGCCGACGCCTTCATCGATCTTGTCTACGACTCCCGGGACCGGCTGGAGCGACGCTGGCCGCAGCTCTCGGACGTCGACTTCCTGGTGCTGGACGTCCCCGGGTCCGGCCCCGACGAAGGCCCCGACGCGGGCGGGGACGAGGAGACGGTGCCGCTGGGCCGGTCACTGCCGGCCGCCGGCCCGCACCGGGACCGGATCGTGATCTACCGCAGGCCGGTGGAGATCCGCACCAAGAGCCGCGACGAGCGCGCGCTCCTGGTGCACGAGGTCGTCGTCGAACAGGTCGCCGAGCTCCTCGGCCTCGCTCCGGAGTCGGTGGACCCGCGGTACGGCCAGGACTGAGGCCGGGCCGCACGCCCGGAGCCACCGCCCGCACCGGGTGCTCGCGCGTGCTCGCGAGCACCCCCGGTTCGAACGCTCAGTCCGTCAGCAGGGACAGATCCTGGCCGGCGGTCGGGACCACCACCGAGCCCCGGTCGTCCGGCATCGGCTGGACGGTGAAGGCCGGGATGCCGCCCTGCGGCTGCGCCAGCGTGCGCGCCGCGTGGACCGGCCCGCTGCCCGGCTGCGGCTCCACGGTCAGCGCGTAGGAACCCTTCAGGCCCCGCGGGCGCGGCGGTTCGACGGCGAGCGTCGTGCCGCCCTTGACCGTGTACGTCTTGCTGACCGACGTGCCGCCGCCGCTGCCGGCCGAGGCCGTGACCTTGACCTTCGCGTCCTTGCCCTTGTCCGGAGCCACCAGCGAGAGGGTGCTGCCCTTGGCGCGGTTGTCGGCGGCCGTCGCGCGCTTGTCGACCGGCCGGGTCGAGGAGATGAACGCCATTTCCTGCTTGGCGCCCTTGCCCCGGGTGACCCGCACCGCGACCGCGATGGGCGCCCTGGACGCGCCGTCGGCGGGCGTCAGCACCAGCGAACCGGCCTCGCCCTTGGTGAGGTCCTTGAGGTCGACCGCCGTGGTCATCCCTGCCTTGACGTGCAGCGTCTCCAGCCCGGCCGGGACGATCGGGCCGGTCGGGGTGTCCAGCTGCACCTTCAGGTCGGCGTCGGCCTCCCCGGGGGATACGGCGATCAGCCGCACGGAGGTCGCGTCGGCCGGGATGCCCGGCAGCACGGCCTCGGGCGCGGGGTCGGCGGCGGCCGGCAGCCAGTCACTGCCCAGCTTCGCGTCGCCGGCCTGCACGGAGGCGCCCACCCGGCCCTCCCGGGCGACGACGTGCAGCGCCGCGTTGGTGGTCGGTGAGCCCGTCAGGGTCGACAGCAGCACCGGGACGGTGGTGTGCGGTGGCACCGTGATGTCCTCGCCGCCCGGCGTCTCCAACGGGCCGTCCTTGCCGGCCAGTTCGAGGTCGACGACCGCCTGGGTGGAGTCCGGGTTGGTCAGATGGACGTAGTCCTGACGCTCCCGGGCGGTGCTCACGCCCGGGAACCAGAACGTCGTGTCCGGCGCGGCGCAGGTCAGCCCGAGCAGGCCACGGCCGGAGCCGGCGGCGACGGACGTGGTCTGCTGCACGGTCCAGCCGGGAGCGAGGGTGCCGTCGGCGGCGCCCACCAGCGCGGGAGCGTCGGCGCTTTCGGTCTTCGTGGTGACCGGCTTGCCGGCCTCCTTGAGCGGCACGACAGGCTTCTTGTCACGCGGCGGCACGATCCGCAGGCGCGCGGCGGCCGCCTCACCGGCGGAGTCACCGCCCTTGCCGGCTTCCTTCTTGCCGTCCTTGCCGTCCTTGCCGTCCTTGTCGTCCTTGCCGTCCTTGCCCGGCTCGCTCCCGCCGGTGTCGCCGCTCTCCTCGACCGTGCCGGCCGGCAGCAACTGGGCGGTGCCCTTCTTCGCGTCCGCGCCGGCCGCGGCTCCGGTGGGGGCGAAGGCGGTGTACGTCGTCTCGCCGACCTCCGAGGAGGTCGGGGCCGGGCAGAGCAGCGCGGAGCGCTGTACGGGCTTGCGGGAGCCGCTGCCGGGCGCGGCCTGCCCCTCGCCGTCCGGCGCGGCCACGGCGGCCACACCGGTGACGGCGGCGAGCGCGACCGTCGCGCCGATCAGGGACATCATGGTGCGCTTCACTGCTGGTCGCTCCCGTCACGGCGCGGCTCGGGGTAGGAGCCGAAATAGGACGTGCCGTCGTCGTAGGGCTGCTGGGGCTGTTGGCCGGGGTCGTAGGGCGGCGGGGGCGGCTGCTCACCGTCGTGGACCGGCTGCTGCTGCCCGTAGCCGTACGGGTCGTATTGGCCGGCCTGGTACGGGTCCGCCGGATACGGGTCGGCCTGGTAGGGGTCGGCCTCCGGGTAGGGGGGCCGGCCGTACTGCCCCGCCTGGTAGGGATCGGCCGCGGGATACGGCGGCTGCCCTTCCGGCTGTCCCTGCTGGACGGCCTGCCAGTCCTCGTACGACTGCTGCTGCGGCACCGCCGCGTAGGGGTCGCCCGGCTGCGGCGCGCCCTGGCCCGGAATCGCCCCGGCCATCGGGCCGGCGGGTTCGGCCATCGGGTCGACCGGCTCCTCACCCGTACGGGCTGCCGGGATGCCGGCCTCGGGAGCTCCTGCCGCCTGGGCAGCGGCGCGCAGCCTGCGGGCCCTGCGGCCCTCGCCGGTGGCCCCGGCCGCGGCCTGTGCGGCGGTCGCCGCACCGGTGTCCTCGGGCAGGTCGTCGTCGATCTCGCGGCGGCGGCCCGGCAGCGCGAGCACCACCAGGACGACAGCGAGCAGCCCCTGCACGGCCAGCCAGACGGTGTGGCCGATCGGGTTCTCATGGGTGAGGTCGAGCCGGCCGCCGGCCGCGGGCAGTGCAAAGCCCTGCGCCCAGCCGTCCAGCGTCACGGGCTTGAGCGGCTTGCCGTCGAGGGTGGCCTGCCAGCCCTCGTCGGCCGCGTCCGCGATCCGCAGGACCCGGCCGTCGGTCCCGCCGGGTACCTCGGTGTGCGCCTCCACGGGGCCTGCCGGTACCGGGATCGGCGCGGCCGCCTCGCCCGCGCGGGTGCCGTCCTGGGCGGCGCCCGCGACGACGGAGACCCGCGAGACCCGCCGGTCCACCCGCCACAGGGCGCTGCCGTCCTCCTGGCTGAGCCGGGTCAGGCCCGGCGTCGCGTCCAGCACCCGGCCCATCTCGCGCGGCGCGCCGTCGCGGACCAGGATGTAGCGCACGGCGTAGCCGCCGAGCTGGTTGGTCTGGTCGGCGCCCGAGCCGGCCACGAGGTTGGCGACGATGCCGCCGAGGCGCGCGTTCTCGCCGGCCTCGGCGGCCAGGTCGGCGTCGCCGAGCCGGGCGCCGGAACCGCGGACGAGGGTGTAGTCGACACGCCCGGACCTACCGCCCAGGACCAGGGTGCGGGCCCGGTCGGCGGTCCCGGACTCCTCGGCGACGAACGCCGGGACCTGCACCGGGTCACGCCGCTCCAGGGGGCCGGCCGCGCCGGTGATCATCCAGCTGACCGCGGCGTAGACCGGGGCGAGGACGGAGGCCAGTGCGATCAGCACGGCGACCGGCTGCTTCCAGCCGAACCCGAGAGTGGCCATGCGGGTGCGGATGCCCTCGGCGCCGACCGCGGCCGCGCACAGCAGTGCCAGGCCGTAGATCAGCATGGCGGGTCCGGTCCAGCCGGATCCGTTGCCCAGCGCGGCGAACAGCAGCGCGGTCACCGCGACCGCCCAGGCCGTACGGATAGCCGTGGGGCGCGCGTCGCGCAGGGTCGCCGCGAGGGCGGCCAGCACGACGCCGATCAGCAGCACGCTGCCGGCCGCCTTCGGCCCGCCCGGGCTGAGCGCGATCAGGTCGAGGACGGAGGCGGAACCGGCGCCGTAGTCGAGCCCGGCCTCCTGGAAGAAGCGCGAGGGCTGCGTGAGCAGCGACAGCGACCAGGGGGCGAGGACGAGGAGCGGCGCGAGGGCCACGGCCAGGAAGCGCAGGGCGTGGCCGAGCATCAGTTCACGGCGGCCGTCGCGGTAGCGCAGCACCAGCAGGCCGATCCCGAGCACCACCGCGATCGGCCAGACGACCGGTGTGAAGGCCATGGTGAAGGTGACCAGCAGGGCGTACGCCCAGGTGGCGCGCCAGCTGGGGCGGGTGCCGGACGGCAGGCGCAGTCCGCTCGCGGCGACGGCGGCGCGCGCCATCAGCGGGAGCAGGATGGCGAGCACCGCGGTGCCCAGCCGGCCGCCGGCCAGCGCGCCCGCTGCGGCGGGCAGGAAGGCGTACGCGATGCTGCCCCAGGCCCGCAGCAGCCGGGAGGCGACCAGCGGGCGGGAGGCGAAGTAGGCGGTGAGTCCGGCCAGCGGGACGGAGCAGACCAGCAGGAGGGTGAGGGCGAAGCCGGTGCTGCCGAAGAAGAAGGTCGCCACCACCGCGAGGACCGCCAGGTAGGGCGGCGCGGAGGCGGTGTCGCCGACGCCGACCGCGTGCCAGCTGTCGAAGTACGCCGCCCACAGGTCGGACACCTGCGCGGGGGCGGGCAGCAGGGCGCCGCCGGTCAGCGCGCCGGACCCGAGCAGTCCGCGGCAGGCGATCACCGACACCAGCAGCAGGAGCAGGAAGAGCACCGGGCCGGGCCTGCGGGCGATCCGCTTGAGGCGGGCGAACTGCTCGACCTCCAGGAAGTCGGCGTCGTCACCGCCAGGTCCCGACTCCACCGCGCCGTGCCGGCCGGCCGACGCAACATCGGGCGCGGCCCGGCCGCCGAGGTTGCCGGCGACCTGCTCGACGGTGGCGCGCACGGTCGCACCGGGCGGCGGGAAGAGCGGCCGCAGGTCGGCCGCCTCCACGGCGGGCCGGCCTCGTCTGCGCCGGGCGGCGAGGACCTTGCCGGGTCGCAGCAGGACGGCGAAGAGCCCGGCCAGCTCGTCGAGCGCCTGACCGGGGACCTTGCCGACGAGGTAGGCGACGACGCGCAGGATGGTGCCGAGCAGCAGCCGCAGCAGGACGTACGGCAGGAGCGCGCCGCGGGTGTTGGCGAGGAGGGTGTAGACGGCGCCGGCCTTGTCGACACGGTGCGGGTTGGCGACCGAGCGGCCGACACAGTCGATGGGGCGGCGTTCGCGGGCGGAGGCCTCGGCGTGCCGCAGGATCGCGTCCGGCGCGATGAGCACCTGGTGGCCGGCGGCGTGGGCGCGCCAGCACAGGTCGACGTCGTCGCGCATCAGGGGCAGCCGGCGGTCGAAGCCGCCCAACTCCTCGTAGACGTCGCGGCGGATGAGCATGCCGGCGGTGGAGACGGACAGCACCGGGCGCACCTGGTCGTGCTGTCCCTGGTCCTGCTCGCGGCGGTCCAGGCCCGTCCAACGGCGTCCGCTGCGGGCGATGGTGACGCCCGCTTCCAGCAACTGGCGGCGGTCGTACCAGCTGCGCAGCTTCGCGCCGACGATGACCGTCGAGGGGCTCGAGTCGGCGACCCGCAGCAGCTCGGCGAGGGCGTCCGGCGCGGGGGCGCAGTCGTCGTGCAGCAGCCACAGCCACTGGACCGGTTCGCCGTGCGGCAGTTCGGGCATGTCGTAGGCGTCGTCGCGCCAGGTGCGGCTGACCGGGTCCCAGCCGCTGGGGCGCCGCAGGTAGGGCAGGTCGTCGGGGGTCAGCACGCCGGCGGTGCGGACGGCCTCGTCGACGGCGGTGCCGAATCCGGAGCGGCGGGCGAGATGCAGCACCCGCTCGTCGCCGATGGCCTCGGCGAGCAGCCGGGCGGACTCGTCCGCGCTGCCTGTGTCGGCGCCGATGACGTTCTGCACCGGGCGTTCCTGGCCGAGCAGGCCGGCGAGCGCGTCGGGCAGCCAGCGGGCACCGTCATGGGAGACGATCACGGCGGTGACGACGTGCCGCGGGAACTCTGGCGTGGCGGCTGCATATGAGGCGGGCTGGGCCGCCGACTGGCTGTGCACGGACATCGAGGTACGGGCCCTCCGGACCCGGGAGTTCGGGACCCGCGGCGAAGTCGCTCGCGGCCACCGCCCCCGGAAGACACTGCGACGGACATCGGACTTACTCGCCTGGGTACGCGCGCGCCCGGCGGGGGGCGTCGGCGCGTCTCGGACGGGGCCCCACACTAATGGTTCGCACCGGCGGGCCGACCGGCTCCGTCACAGCAGTCCGCCTCCGGCGCTCAGGACGCTGGAGGCGGAGTGTTCGCTATAGGGGGATATGGGGAGTTGGGGTGGTGCGGCGGCGGGGCCGCGCGCCGTGCGTTTTCCGGGCTGCCGTGTCACGTTCAGACAGCGGCCTTCTTCAGTCGCCGCCGCTCACGTTCGGACAGGCCGCCCCAGATTCCGAAGCGCTCGTCGTTGGCGAGGGCGTATTCCAGACACTCGGAACGGACCTCGCAGGCGAGGCAGACCTTCTTGGCCTCGCGGGTGGAGCCACCCTTCTCCGGAAAGAAGGACTCGGGGTCGGTCTGGGCGCACAACGCGCGCTCCTGCCAGCCGAGCTCCTCGTCCGCCTCCTCGACCAGCAATTCCTGGAACAGCTCGGTCATGTGCGCCCCTCGTCTGTCTTTTGCGTCCCCGTTGGCTTGGCGTCCCCGTGATCTCGCCGTGATCGATAACGGCTGAACGACACGAGTGAAATTACAAGTGTGCTGATCCGGGCCAGTCAAGCCGAGATCTGCTATTGGGCCTCTTATTCACTCTGCGGAACCAAGCGTATGCGGAAAGTGTTCAAATCACCAAAAACCAGGACACACTGCAGTCGCATCCGAAGACGCTTCCGCGACCGGGTGCCCGGCACGCGTTCTCCTAAGCGAGACGCTCCGGGGCGGCACTCCCGTTGCATCGCGCACACCGAAGCGGGGAAGATCACAAACGCATCACGAGATCACTACGGCAACGGCGTTTGAAGGCGCGGTTGATGGGCGACTTCTCCTGACCGGCAACTGCACAAACCTTTCGCCGGGCGGCGTAACCGGATGAGGTGAAAGATGTGCGGCAAACCCGACATCCAGTTGACATCGCGACGTGAACCCGGTCTCCTTGACCGCATGCCAGTGACCCCCGCGCCCCGCCTGACCCGTGCCTACGGGTCGCTCTGCGCTGCGCAGGCTCGCTGTCGCTGTTCCAGCTGTCGAAGCCACTGAGCTCCAGCTTTCTCGCTCGCACCACCCCAGCAGCGCCCCTGCTCCGCGCCATCGCGCCGTGCCCCCCACAGGGAAGCCCCGCGCCGTGCCGCACCCCTCCCCCAGCTACCGCTGGGAGGCCGCCCAGCGCGACCGCCCCCAGCACTTCCGCCGAGGAACCCGAAGCACATGAACAGCGACGTCCAGATCGCCGGCGACCCGCTCGCCATCCCCCACCTGCTGCCGCCCGTTCCGGCCCACCCGGCCACCGTCGCCGGTTTCGCGGGGCTGGCCCGCTCCATCGCCGCCGACCGCGCCTCCTGGGCCCCGCTCGTCCGCTACGACACCACCACCCGCTGGTACCACCGGCTGCGCGTCGGGCCGGGCTACGAGGTCTGGCTGCTGAGCTGGGTGCCGGGGCAGGGCAGCGGCCGGCACGACCACGGGCAGTCCTCCGGTGTGCTGACCGTCCTGGAGGGCGAGTTGACCGAGCGCGCCGGCGCCGGGCACCACACGCTGCGGGCCGGCGCCCAGCGGGTCTTCGCCCCGGGCTACGTCCACGAGGTCGTCAACGACGCCCTGGCTCCCGCCGTCAGCCTGCACATCTACTTCCCCGGCCTGACCGAGATGCCGATGCTCCCCGCCTCGGACGCCGCCGGGCACGGCGCGAGTGCCCGGTGCGCGTCGCCGGCGCGGGAGACCGCCGCTCCCTGACGTTCGCCGACTGACACACTGTCGTCATGCGCATTGTGGTTCTGGCCGGCGGTATCGGCGGCGCCCGCTTTCTGCGGGGACTGAAGGCAGCGGCTCCGGACGCGGACATCACCGTGATCGGCAACACCGGTGACGACATCCATCTGTTCGGGCTCAAGGTGTGTCCCGACCTCGACACCGTGATGTACACGCTCGGCGGCGGCATCAACGAGGAGCAGGGCTGGGGCCGCGCCGACGAAACCTTCCGGTTGAAGGAGGAGTTGGCCGCCTACGGCGTGGGCCCCGAGTGGTTCGGGCTCGGCGACCGGGACTTCGCCACCCATGTCGTGCGGACGCAGATGCTGGGCGCCGGCTATCCGCTCAGCGCCGTCACCGAGGCGCTGTGCGCACGCTGGAAGCCCGGCGTGCGCCTGCTGCCGATGTCCGACGACCGGATCGAGACGCATGTCGCGGTCGAGGAGGACGGCGAGCGCAAGGCGATCCACTTCCAGGAGTACTGGGTGCGGCTGCGCGCCTCGGTGCCCGCGCACGCCGTGGTGCCGGTCGGCGCCGACCAGGCCAAGCCCGCCCCCGGGGTGCTGGACGCCATCGCCGAGGCCGACGTGGTGCTCTTCCCGCCGTCCAACCCCGTGGTGAGCATCGGCACGATCCTGGCGGTGCCCGGCATCCGCGAGGCGATCGCGGACGCCGGTGTGCCGGTGGTCGGCCTCTCGCCGATCGTCGGGGACGCGCCGGTGCGCGGCATGGCCGACAAGGTGCTGGCCGCCGTCGGCGTCGAGGCGACCGCCGCGGCCGTGGCACAGCACTACGGCTCGGGGCTGCTGGACGGCTGGCTGGTCGACTCCGTCGACGCGGCCGCCGTGGACGACGTCGAGGCGGCCGGTATCCGCTGCCGGGCCGTCCCGCTGATGATGACGGACGACCAGGCCACGGCCGCGATGGTGCGCGAGGCGCTGGCGCTGGCCGAGGAGGTCCGGGCATGACCGCCGAGGTGCCCGCGTACCGGGTCTGGGCGCTGCCCGGCATCGGCGAGGTGCGGCCCGGCGACGACCTCGTCAAGGTGATCGCCGCAGCGGCGACCGGCGAGGGCCTGCCCGGACTCGCCGACGGCGACGTGCTGTTGGTGACCTCGAAGATCGTCAGCAAGGCGGAGGGCCGGGTGGTGGAGGCCACCGACCGTGAGGCGGCGGTGGACCAGGAGACGGTACGCGTCGTTGCGCGCCGCGGTGCGCTGCGGATCGTCCAGAACCGGCAGGGCCTGGTGATGGCCGCGGCCGGTGTCGATGCGTCCAACACCCCCGCCGGGACGGTGCTGTTGCTGCCGGAGGACCCGGACGCCTCGGCCCGCGCCATCCGGGCAGGGCTCCGGGATGCGCTCGGCGTCGAGGTCGGCGTCATCATCAGCGACACGTTCGGCAGGCCGTGGCGCAGCGGGCTCACCGACGTCGCCATCGGGGCGGCCGGGGTGCGGGTGCTGGACGATCTGCGCGGCGGCGTGGACGCGTACGGCAATCCGCTCAGCGCGACGGTGGTGGCCACCGCCGACGAGCTGGCCGCGGCGGGCGACCTGGTGAAGGGCAAGGCCGACGGACTGCCGGTCGCGGTGCTGCGCGGGCTGCCCCGGCTGGTCGAGGAGGCGGACGCGGCGGACGGCGCGCACGCGCTGGTGCGCGACGCCGGGGAGGACATGTTCCGGCTCGGCACCTCCGAGGCCGTGCGGGAGGCGGTGACGCTGCGGCGGACGATCCGGGAATTCCTGGACGAGCCGGTGGACGGCGGCGCGGTGCGCCGCGCGGTGGCCGCCGCCGTGACCGCCCCGGCCCCGCACCACACCGCTCCCTGGCGGTTCGTCCTGCTGGAGTCCGCGGACAGCCGGCTGCGGCTGCTGGACGCGATGCGGGAGGCGTGGATCGCGGATCTGCGGGCGGACGGCTTCAGCGAGGAGTCGATCGTCAAGCGGGTGCGCCGCGGCGATGTGCTGCGCAACGCGCCCTGCCTGGTGGTGCCCTGCATGGTGATGGACGGCTCGCACACCTACCCCGACGCGCGGCGCAACGCCGCCGAGCGCGAGATGTTCGTCGTCGCCAACGGCGCCGGGATCCAGAACTTCCTGGTCGCGCTGGCCGGTGAGCAGCTGGGTTCGGCGTGGGTGTCCTCGACGATGTTCTGCCGGGACGTCGTACGGGAGGTCCTGGAACTGCCCGCGCACTGGGATCCGATGGGCGCGGTGGCCGTGGGCCGCCCGGCCGCACCGCCGCGGGAGCGGCCGGCCCGGGACGGCGCGGACCACGTCGTGGTGCGCTGACGCCGCACGCGGTGCGCCGCACCCCGCGGTCGTGGGCGTGGCACCGCCGGTGGACTCACAGCCGGGCTATGTCCCCGACCGGGAAGCGCGGGGCGCGGCGCGGCGGGGTGCGGCCGGACAGCAGGATCAGCCGCGCCGCGCGGTGCCGCTGTCCCTCGTAGGGCGCGAGCAGTTCGAGCATCTCCTCGTCGGTGGTGCCGCGGCGGCCGGTCAGCGCATAGCCGATGATCTTCGGAAGGTGCAGATCGCCGACGGTGATCGCGTCCGGTGCGCCGAGGGCACGCTGCAGGGTCTCGGCCGCGGTCCACGGGCCGATGCCCGGAAGGGCCGTCAGGCGGCGGGTGGCATCGGCGAGGTCCATCCGCGCGGCCTCCTCCATCCGGCGGGCGACGCGTACCGCACGCAGGATCGCCGACGAGCGCTTGGCGTCGACCCCGGCGCGGTGCCACTCCCAGGAGGGGATCAGCGCCCAGCCGCGCGGATCGGGCATCACCCGCATCCGCTCCCACGGCCCCGGGGCGGGCTCACCGTGCCGTTGCAGCAGCAGCCGCCACGCACGGTAGGCCTCGTCGCTGGTGACCTTCTGCTCCAGGATCGAGGGGATCAGCGACTCCAGGACCAGGCCCGTCCTTGCGAGCCGGACGCCGGGGTGGCGGCGGCGCGCCTCGTGCACGATGCGGTGTCTGGCCGTCAGCTCCTCCGGGTCGTCGGCCTCCCCGAGGAGTACCGGCAGCCGCTCCAGCAGCCAGTCGGCACCAGGACCCCACGCCTCCGCCTCGACCGCTCCCGCTGCCGGGCGGGCGGCGACGCGCAGGGTGCCGGGGCCCTGAGGGGTGCGGCAGGCGCGCCAGAGTTCCTCGCCGCGCACCGCGAAGGCCGGGTCGCCCGGTCCGCGCTGCAGCACGCGCAGGGTGCGGTGCAGGTCGTAGGGGCCGGGCGGGACCCAGGTGCGGGCGGGCATCTTGCCAGGTTAGGCGATCGGGCGAGGGGGCAGTGGGCGCGCGCGGAGGTGCTGCGCGTCACGGCCTGCCCCGCAGCGCCTACTGGTCGGAGGAGAAGCGCACCGAGCCGGGCGGGATGTCGGCGCCGCACCAGACACGGATGCCGCCGCGCAGCTCGTTGTCGGCGCCGATCCGCGCGCCGTCGCCGATGACCGCGCCGTCCAGGACGGTGCGGGCCCCGATGTGCGCGCCGGCGCCGATCAGTGAGTCCTGGATGCGGGCGCCCGGTTCGATCACCGCGCCTTCGAGGACGGCGCTGCCGTCGATGCGGGTGCCGGCGCCGACCGTGGTGCGGGCGCAGACGACCGTGCCGCCGGTCAGCTTGGCGTCCGGGGCGACCTCGGCGGTCTCCAGGACCAGCCGGTCGCCGCAGCGGCCGGGGACGGCCGGGGAAGGGGCGCGTCCCAGGACGAGGTCGGCGGAGCCGCGCACGAAGGCCTGGGGCGTGCCGAGGTCGAGCCAGTAGGTGGAGTCGACCATGCCCTGGAGGTGGGCGCCGTCGGCCAGCAGTCCGGGGAAGGTCTCGCGCTCGACGGAGACCGGCCGGTCGGCCGGGATGGTGTCGATGACGGAGCGGTTGAAGACGTACGCGCCGGCGTTGATCTGGTCGGTGACGATCTCCTCGGGCGTCTGCGGCTTCTCCAGGAAGGCGGTGACCCTGCCGGTGTCGTCGGTGGGCACCAGGCCGAAGGCGCGCGGGTCCTCGACCCGGGTCAGATGCAGGGAGACATCGGCGCCGGTGGTGCGATGGGTGTCGACGAGCGCCTCGATGTCCAGGCCGGTGAGGATGTCGCCGTTGAAGATGAGCACCGGGTCGCCGGGCGCGGAGTGCAGCCGCGAGGCGACGTTGCGGATGGCGCCGCCGGTGCCCAGCGGCTCCTCCTCGGTGACGTACTCCAGATGCAGTCCCAGGGACGAGCCGTCGCCGAAGTACGGCTCGAAGACCTCCGCGAGGTAGGAGGTGGCGAGGACGATGTGCTCGACGCCCGCGGCCCGTGCGCGGGCCAGCTGGTGGGTGAGAAACGGCACACCGGCCGCCGGCACCATGGGCTTGGGCGTGTGCACCGTCAGCGGGCGCAATCTCGTGCCCTTGCCGCCGACCAGAAGGATCGCTTCAGTCACCTTGTCTTCACTGCTTCCTGCTGGGGTCGGCGATCGGCCGACCAGTGTAGGCAGACGCTTTCCGGTGATGTTCCGCCGTGGGGGGCGGCTCCGTGGTCGGTAGGACGTCTCGTGTGCGGGGTCGGTTCAGCGGTGGGCCAACCGGACGGTAACCGGCCGGTGGCCGCCTCAGCGACCCTGCAATTGGGCGGCGGCGATGCGGGTGGCCCCCAGCTTGTCGTAGAGGCGGTCGCCGGGGCACTGCGTGTTGAAGCCGTCCCGGTGGCCGGAAATGACGTGCAGTTTGGCCTCGACGCCCTTCTTGAAGCGGTTGCCGCCGCTGGACTTCAGCCGGGCGATGTCCTGCGGGTCGGCCCCGTAGAGACCCAGCTTCCATGCCGTCAGAGCGGCGATCGCGTCCACGGCGGGCTGCGGCGGCTCGATGGTGGTGAACGTGCCGAGCACCGCGACGCCCATGCTGTCGTGGTTGAAGCCGAGGGTGTGGGCGCCCATGACCGGCTTGGCGACGCCGCCGGCGCGGCCTTCGTAGATGGTGCCGCACTTGTCGACGAGGAAGTTGTAGCCCATGTCCCGCCAGCCACTGGTCTTGACGTGGTAGCGGTAGATGGCGCGGAGCACCGAAGGCGCCTGGGCGCAGGTGTAGTTGTTGCCGGACGCGCTGTGATGGACGAAGGCGGCACGCACGGTCGAGGTGTAGGCGAACGCCTTCTCGCGGAGGCTCTCGTCGGCGCCCCAACCGGCCCGGGTGACCATCCGCGGGCGGGGCCCGATGTACGGGTGGGCGCCGGCCGGGCTGCCGTCCGCTGCGTTCACGTCGTTCCGGGAGGCGGCCTTGTCCAGGGCCGGGATCTCGGTGGCGCCGAGCGGCGCGAGCTGGGCGTTGACCGCGGAACTCGCGGCGGCCTCCGGGGTCGCGGGGGCGAGCGGGGCGGGCGGGCCGGCGTGCACGCCGCGCGCGGTCTCCGGTTCGTCGCCCGGATCGACGAGCTCCAGCCGCAGCCCGCCCGGGAGGGTGGCCGGTGCCCGGTCGACGGTCTCGGGGGTGATGCGCAGCTGGACCGCGTCGGAGTCGCCGACCCACAGGGGAGCGGTGCTGCCCCGGGCCCGGCTGCCGCGGCGCTCGGCGGCATCCAGGTCGGGGGCGTCGTCGTTGTGGGCCTGGACCTCCTGCCAGCCGGACCAGATGTCGGTGCCGGTGGTGCGGGTGCGGACCTGCACCTGGCCTCTGAGTTCGGCGCGGCCGTCGTCCCAGACGACGCCGAGCAGGGAGAAGGGCTGCACCTTGCGTGCGGAGAGTCCCCGGAGCCCGGCCGCGGCGGCGGCGCGGTCGGAGGTGTTCCCTGCGGCCGCGCCCAGGCGCTCCACCGGCAGGGACCGGGTGGTGCCGGGCACCGCCCGGTCGGGCGGCGAGGACGGGGCGGGCCGGGCGGCGGCCGCTCCCGCGGGCAGCGCGAGGGGCAGGGCGAGGGCGACCGCGCACGCGGCGCCGAGCGAAGTCACGAAGATGGCACGCATGGCCAAATCGTGGGACCGCCGGGCGGAACGCGCCATCGGTGATCTGACGGGGCATCGGCCGAACCGGTGGCGTCCCCCGCTGCGCCCGACGGAGCGTCAATCGGCGCCGCGCGTAATCTGGCCACGATGAACGCCACCGATCGCACCCCCGCCGACCTGCTGCGTTCCGCGCTCGCCGCGGACCCGGCCCGCCCGCTCGTGACCTTCTACGACGACGCCACCGGTGAGCGCGTGGAACTGTCCGTCGCCACCTTCGCCAATTGGGTGGCGAAGACCGCCAACTACCTCCAGGGCGATCTCGCCGCCGAGCCCGGCGACCGGCTCGCGCTGCTGCTGCCCGCGCACTGGCAGACCGCCGTCTGGCTGCTGGCCTGCTCGTCGGTGGGCGTGGTCGCGGAGGTGGGCGGAGCCCCGTCCGCGGCCGACCTCGTCGTCAGCGGGCCCGACCACCTGGACGCGGCCCGCGGCTGTTCCGGGGAGCGGGTGGCGCTGGCGCTGCGCCCGATGGGCGGGCGTTTCCCGCAGACGCCCGAGGGCTTCACTGACTACGCCGTGGAGGTGCCCTCCCAGGGCGACCGGTTCGTCCCGTTCGCGCCGGTCGATCCGGGCGCCCCGGCGCTTGTCGTCGACGGCGAGGAGCTGACCGGCGCGGCGATCACCGAACGCGCGGTGGCCGACGCGGCGGCCGGCGGGATGCCGCAGGCGCCCCGCGTGCTGTCGGGCCTGGCCTACGACAGCTGGCAGGGCCTGTCCCACGGGCTGTACGCGCCGCTGGCGACCGGCGGTTCCGTGGTGCTCTGCCGCCATCTCGAACAGCTGGGCGCGGAGGGCACCGCCGCCCGCGAGACCAGCGAGAAGACCACGTTCACGGTGACGACACCACGCTCCTGAGGCCCCGGCTCCCCCGTCCGGCGGACCGGAAACCCGTAGAAATGGGCTGGTTCGCCCATTTCGGTCCATGATCTTGCGTACGTACAACCATGCACGGGGTTCGTCCGTCTTCTGATCGACCGGGCCCCGCGTGCGGGCGCGCCGCCGACTCCGTGAGGGATGGACGCACACGTGACCGAGAGCCCGGAGACCCCTTCCGACCGCGAGGGCCCCGAGGAGGGCGCGTCGCCGACGCCGCAGCCCGCGGCGGGGCAGCGGCCGGAGGCGGGTGCCGGGGAGGCTCCGCACGCACCGGGCGGGGAGCCCGGGGCCGACCGGCCGGCCGGGAAGAACGCCGCCCGCTGGGCGGAGCGCCCCACGAACCGGGGCCTGCCCCTGTGGCCCCTCGGACGGCGGTCGTCCTCCGACGGGCCCGGCCCGCCGCGCACTCCGCGCCACCGCAAGCGCCTGATGCGCTGGGCGGCTCTCGGCGTGGCCGCCCTCGTGCTGGTCGCGGCCGGCACCGGATGGGCGCTCTACACCAAGCTGAACGGCAATATCCGCACCGACAGCGCGACCCGCAACGAGCTGGAGAAGTACGAGGCCGAGCGCCCGGAAGCGGGCCCGCCGGATGTCGAGAACGTCCTGCTGATCGGCTCCGACAACCGCGGCGACGGCAACGGGAAGTACGGCGAGGACAGCGGCACCCAGCGCTCGGACACCACGATCCTGCTGCATCTGGCGGGGGACCGGCAGAGCGCGACGGCGGTCAGCATTCCGCGCGACCTGATGGTGCAGGTGCCGCGCTGCAAGCGCTCGGACGGCAAGCAGGTCGACTCCCAGACGGTGCAGTTCAACTGGGCCTTCCAGTTCGCCGGTGCCGCCTGCACGATCCGCACGGTCGAGAAGATGACCGGAATCCGCATCACCCACCACATGATCATCGACTTCGTGGGCTTCAAGAAGATGGTGGACGCGGTGCACGGCGTCGATGTCTGCCTGCCGCGGCCCGTCAACGATCCCGCGGCGCATCTGGTGCTGCCCGCCGGACGCCAGACGCTGCGCGGTGAGGCGGCGCTCGGGTACGTCCGGGCACGCAAGAGCATGGGCAACGGGAGCGACACCCAGCGTATGGAACGGCAGCAGCAGTTTCTTGGCGCTCTCGTGAAGAAAGTGCAGAGTAATGGTGTGCTGCTCAATCCGACCCGGCTCTATCCGGTGCTGGATGCCGCGACGAGTTCGCTGACCACCGACGAAGATCTGGCCTCGCTCACCGGCCTGTACGAATTGGTCCGCAGCATGCGCAGCATTCCCACCGAGCGGGTCCAGTTCCTGACCGTGCCACGTCAGGAGTACCGCTTCGATGCCAATCGCGACGAGCTGGTGCAGCCGGACGCCAAACGGCTCTTCGGCCAGCTGCGCAAGGACCTGCCGGTGGAGGTGGAGCCCGTGCGGGACGCGGACGCGGCCCGTACGGGGAACGCCCCGTCGCCGCACGGCGCGACATCCTCACCGGACCCCTCGAACACCACCGGCTCGGACGGCAAACCGGACGGAACGCCCTCGCCGTCCGGTAGTTCGGACCCGACCTTTCCCGGAACCACCGCGGAGCGCGGGATCTGCGAATAAAAACGATGCAAAGGTACGCTCAACGACTCGAATGGATTGGGCGGAATGCCCAGTTGTAGGGAAGTGGAATTTGTCACGGGCGTCGCTAGGCGCTGAACTGGGCCGATAGTGTGAGCGATCCGGTCCGCTCGACCAGCGGGTCCGGCCAGGCACGTAATGCACAATCGACCGACCGAGCGCCTTGAGGGGATGGCGCCGCGTGGCACCGACGGAGGACTCAAGGCACCGTGGACGCGCAAGGCCGTGGGCGGGCGGGCGACAATGTCGATCCCGCAGATCAGTGGGTGTTCGATCCGAACACCGGCAATTACGAGCTGCGGCTTGACCCTGCCGGTCAAGCGGCGGAGCGGCCCTCCGTCCGAAGGACGCCCGGATCAAGACGCGCCGCGCGCAACGCGGGTGCCGAGGGCGGGGACACCGACACCCGTCCCCTGCCGACCCAGCGCGGTCGCCGGGGCGGCCGTGCCGCGGAGGAGGCCGACGAGCGCCCGTCCGGTGGCCGGGCGGAGCGGCGTGGCGGCCGAGGTCGGGTCGCCGCGGCGGCCGAGGCGGGCCGAGCGGGCCGGCGCAAGGCCAAGCCGAAGAAGTCGGTGAAGAAGAAGGCGCTGTATTGGACGGCCGGTGTGGTGGGGTTCGTCCTCGTCGCCGGCTGCGGCGGCGCGTACTTCATCTACCAGCAGCTGGACGGCAACATCTCGAAGGTCGATGTCGGCGTCGAGAACGACGCGGTGTCCGACGGGCCGGTCAACATCCTCATCATCGGCACCGATGCCCGCTCGGGTAAGGGCAACCAGGGCTACGGCGACGCCGGCAGCGTCGGGCACGCGGACACCACGATCCTGATGCACGTCTCCAAGGACCGTACGAACGCGACCGCGCTGAGCATCCCGCGCGACATGATCACCGACATCCCGAACTGCCCGACGTCGCAACCGGACGGCTCGAAGAAGACGATCCCCGGCGAGCAGGGGGTCCGCTTCAACACGAGCCTCGGCCAGGCGGGCCGCGATCCGGGCTGCACCTGGCGCACCGTCGAGAAGATGACCGGGCTGAAGATCAATCACTTCATGATGGCCGACTTCAACGCGGTCAAGGAGCTGTCCGAAGCGGTCGACGGCGTCGAGGTGTGCGCGGCCAAGGACATCAACGACCCCAAGTCGCACCTGAAGTTGAAGGCCGGCAAGCACATCGTCAAGGGCGAGCAGGCGCTGGCGTTCGTGCGCACCCGGCACACCATCGGCACGGGCAGCGACCTCAGCCGGATCGAGCTCCAGCAGCAGTTCCTCAGCTCGATGATCCGCAAGATGAAGTCCAGCGCCTTCAGCAGCCCGGGCAAGCTGCTGGACATCAGCCAGGCGGCGACCAAGGCGCTCACCGTCGACACCGGTATCGGCAGCGCGAAGAAGCTGCTGGACCTCGGTACCGACCTCAAGAAGGTCGACATCGACAAGATCACCTTTGCCACGGTGCCGGTCCTGGACAACCCCGACGACCCGGCCACCGTCGTACTGGACGAGGGCAAGGCGAATCCGCTGTTCCAGATGGTGCGCGCGGACCACACCCTGTCCAAGGGCAAGAGCAAGGGCGGCAAGAAGGCCTCCGGGCCGGTCAAGAAGGCTCCGCCGGAACTCGTACGCGTCGACGTCACCAACGGCGGCGGGCCGCTCGGCGCCGCGCAGGAGACCGTGGACTGGCTGCAGAACACCAAGGCCGCCAAGCTCTCCACCAACGCCGGCAACGCCCCGGAGAAGCTGGACGCGACGCGCCTCGAATACGCCCCGAACCAGGCCGACCAGGCCGCCACCCTGGCCGACTGGCTGGGACTGCCCAAGAGCGCGCTCAAGAAGTCGTCGCAGGACGCCGGTTCACGGGTCCCGATGAAGCTGGTGCTCGGCAAGGACTTCACGGCTCCGGGCACGCCGGTCGAGGCACCGACCGAAACCCCTGACGGGGTGCAGAACGTCAACGCGGATGACAAGAACATCTGCGCCAAGTGAACAGAGCGTGATCCGGCTGCCGCCGAGGCGCCGAGTGCACCACATGACTGACAACGGGGAGAGGGCCGAATGCGGCAGAGCAGTGTGCGTGGTGACAGAACACGCCGGCGGCGGCCGGACGCGCAGGATCCGGCGGGCGACGGCCCGTACGAGAGCGGGCTGCCGCCGGACGCGCCCGGCTGGACGCCGCCCCCGGGCAGCGGCAGCGTGCCGCCCGACGACGAGGGCGGCGGCAGCCACCGCAGAGGGGGGCGGCCGCGCCGGCGCAAAGGCCGCAAGGTGCTGCGCTGGACCGCCATCAGCCTCGCCCTGCTGCTGGTGGCCGGAGCGGGCGCCGGCTACCTCTACTACGAGCACCTCAACTCCAAACTCCGCAAGGACCGCAGGGACTTGTCGGCGGGCGGACTGAAGAAGCCCGATCCCAACGCGTTCGGGCAGAGCCCGCTCAACATCCTGCTGCTCGGGTCGGACGGCCGGGACAACAAGGAGAACATCAAGCTCGGCGGCGCCCGTCAGGACGCGGACCGCAAGCCGCTGGCCGACGTCCAGATGCTGCTGCACGTCTCCGCCGATCGCAGCAACATGTCGGTGATCTCCATCCCGCGGGACACCCGGGTGCCGATACCCAAGTGCACCGACCCGCACGACGGGAAGGTCTATCCGCAGACCACGGCCGCCATCAACCAGTCGCTCCAGCACGGCGGTCCCGGCTGCACGCTCGCCACCTGGCAGGAGCTGACCGGCATCTACATCGACCACTTCATGATGGTCGACTTCTCCGGTGTGGTGGAGATGGCGGACGCCATCGGCGGAGTCCCGGTGTGCGTCGACAAGAACATCTACTCGCACGACCGCAAGGGGCACGGCAGCGGGCTGCGGCTGACCGAGGGCACCCACTCCGTCAAGGGCGTCCAGGCCCTGCAGTGGCTGCGTACCCGCTACGGCTTCGAGGACAACACCGACATCGGCCGGGCCAAGGCCCAGCACATGTACATGAACTCCATGGTCCGGCAGTTGAAGGCCGGCACCAAGCTCACCAACCCCGGCCAGCTGCGTGATCTGGCGGAGGCGGCCACCGCCGCGCTGACCGTCGACGACGGCCTCGGCAGCGTCAAGAAGCTGTACGACCTGGGTGGCGACCTCCAGCGGGTACCGACCAAGCGCATCACGATGGTCACCATGCCCTGGCAGTACGGCCCCGGCGAGAGCTACGTCATGCCCAAGCCGGGCGAGGCGGAGCAGACCTTCGCCCTGCTGCGCAACGACACCGCGCTGGACGGCAAGGACGCGAAGAAGAAGCCCTCGCCCGCCCCCAAGGCGTCAACTCCCAAGAGCGAGCTGAAGGTCGTCGTGCAGAACGGCACCAACAGCAGCGTCTCGGGCCCGGTGTCCGGCCGGGCGAGCGTCATCCAGCAGCAGTTGACCACTCTCGGCTACACCGCGGCGGACACCGACTCGGCGCTGAGCACCCAGGCCGACACCACCATCAGCTACCCGGGCAAGGCCGCTCGGGGCGACGCCCTGGCGATGGCCAAGGCACTGGGCCTGCCCGACAGCGCGGTCAAGGAGTCCCGTTCGGTCTCCGAACTGCGCCTCGTGGTCGGCAACGACTGGCGCAGCGGCACGGAGTACCCGAAGCAGCAGGGCGACAACAAGCCCGACAAGGCCCCGGAGAGCGCGGACGCACTCAACGGCGAGGACAAGAAGGCCTGCATGAAGGTGAATCCGCAGTACACGTTCTAGGCGTGAACGCGGAGGCGGTACGCGAAGGGGCGGGGGGGGGGGGGGGGGGCGCCCCCCCCCCCCCCCGGGGGGGGGGGGCCCGCCCCCCCCCCCCGCCCCCCCCCCGCCCCCCCCCACCCCCCCCCCCCCCCCCCCCCCGCGCCGCGCCCGCACC
>NZ_JBICZL010000034.1:0-6608 GCF_043201875.1 Streptomyces sp. NPDC048248 | reverse complement strand
GTTTTGTGTGCTGAAGCCCCTGAACCTGTAGTGGGTGGGGGGGGGGGGGGGGCCGGCGGGGGGGGGGGGGGGCCCCCCGCCCCCCCCCCGCCCCTTCGTTGAGCGTTCCTACCGCTGCTGATCGCCCTGCGTCACGGTCTCCTCGACCGGCGCCTGCACGGCCTCGCGGCGGCTTGCGATCACCTTGCGGGCGAGCGCCCGCGGGCTGGTCAGGAAGCCGAAGCCCCACGTCATGTGCATGGTTGCCAGGGCGACGGGGATCTGGGCGCGGGCCTTCAGGGAGAGTCCCTTGCCGGCCGGTACCGAGCCCGCGACGATGGCCGCGAGGTAGCCGCCCGGGACGACGAAGCCCCACGGGGTGAGTGCCGCGCCGACGACCACGCCCGCGGCAATCGCGCACACCGCGGTCGGCGGCGCGAGATAGCGCAGGTTGATCGAGCCGGAGTGGTAGCGGGCCACGACGTGGCGCCACTTGCCGTAGTCCTTGTACTGCTTGGCCAGCGCCTTGATGCTCGGGCGCGGCCGGTACTGCACCTTCAGCTCGGGCGAGAACCAGACCCGCCCGCCGGCCTCACGGATCCGGAAGTTCAGCTCCCAGTCCTGGGCGCGGATGAACTCCTCGTTGTAGCCGCCCTGTTGCTCCAGCGCGTCCCGCCGGAACACGCCGAGGTAGACGGTCTCCGTCTCGCCGGCCTCGCCACCGGTGTGGAAGGCGGCGTTGCCCACGCCGATCCTGGAGGTCATGGCGGCGGCCACCGCCTCCTCCCAGGCGTTCTCCCCCTCGGCGTGCATGATGCCGCCGACGTTCTGCGCGCCGGTCTCCTCCAGGAGGCGTACGGCGGTGGCGATGTAGTTCGCCGACAGCATGCCGTGGCCGTCGACGCGCACCACGATCGGATGCCGGGATGCCTTGATCGCGGCGTTGAGGGCGGCGGGGGTGCGGCCGGTCGGATTCGGCACGGTGTGCACCCTGGGGTCCTCCGCGACGAGCTCGGCGGCGATCTCGTCCGTGCGGTCCGTGGACGGACCGAGGGCGATCACCACCTCCATCTCGCCGGCGTACTCCTGCTGCAGGATGTGCCGGATCGCATTGCGGAGGTGACGTTCCTCATTGAGCACCGGCATGATCACGGAGACGGCCGGGGGCTGCTGCTGAGACATGGATCCTCGGGGGGACGGCCCGCGGCGGAGCCGCCATCGAGCGGCAGCGCTCGCCGGGAGACTGCGATATCGCGCCTCACGTTACCGCGAACGGGCGACACCGGCGGACGGCAGCCGGGTGGCCGGGGGCCCGGCGCCCGGCGTGTGATGCTTTGCAGGAGATCATATCGGCTTACTGTGTACCGGCCGGCTTCGTCCCGACCCGTACCGAATTGCCGCGCCCCCGCCGGCCGCCGCCCCCACCCGCCCCGCCGCGGAGGTGTCCACCGTGACCGCCCCGTCCCGCTCCCCTCACCCCGCGCAGCCCGGCTCCCCCCGCACCGTCCCGCGCCGGTCAGCGGGGCGCCGGCGCCCGCCGCGGCGCCGGTGGGGACTGCGGATCTGCGCCATGGCCTCCATGCTGCTGCTGGTCGCGAGCGGTGTGGGGCACGCCATGGTCACCGGCGTCGAGAAGGGGATCGGCCGGGTGGACGCCTTCAAGGGCATGAACAACCGGCCCCCGACGAGCACCGGCGGCCTGAACTTCCTGATCGTCGGCACGGACGGCCGCGACAAGCTCTCCAAGGCACAGAAGCGGCAGTACCACCTGGGCGGTGCGCCCTGCCACTGCACCGACACGCTGATGCTGGTGCACCTCTCCGCGGACCGGAACCGCGCCAGCGTCATCAGCCTGCCGCGCGACTCCTACGCCGTGGTGCCCGACCACCAGGACGCCACCGGCAAGCGGCGCCCCCGGCACGCGGTGAAACTGAACGCGGCGTACGCGGAAGGCGGCGCGAACCTCACGGTGCGGACCGTCGAGCACATGACGGGTGTGCACATCGACCACTATCTGGAGGTCGACTTCACCAGCTTCATGCGGAGCGTGGACTCGGTCGGCGGCGTGGAGATCTGCACGGTGCGGCCGCTGAAGGACAGCTACACGGGCCTGGACCTGCCGGTCGGCAGGAGCCGGCTCAACGGCGGCCAGGCGCTCCAGTACGTGCGCTCGCGGCACATCGACGGCTCCGCGGACCTCGGCAGGATGCGGCGCCAGCAGCGCTTCCTCGCCGCCCTCATCCACCAGACCACGTCCTCCGGGGTGCTGATGAACCCGATCCGCTTCAAGGAGGTCGCCGACACGATGCTGGAATCGGTCCGCGCCGACGGGAGCTTCGACGCCAACGACATGGTCGATCTCGGGCAGGCGATGCGCGGCTTCACCGCCTCCTCGTCGGAGTTCACCTCCGTGCCGCTGCGCAGCGTGAGCCTGAAGGTGCCGGGGCTGGGCGAGACCGTCCAGTGGGATCCGGTGAGGTCCAGGAAGCTCTTCCAGGCGATCCGCGACGACCGGCCGATCGCGGTGCGCGCGGCGGCCAAGCCGCCGAAGTCACGCGCCAAGGCCGTGGAGGTCCCGCCGGCGCAGATCCGGGTGCACGTCAACAACGGCACATCGAGGACCGGCCTGGGCAGCGCCGTCGACGGAGCGCTGCGCTCCACCGGCTTCGCCACCACCGGGGCTCCGGGCAACGGCACCGGCGGCACGCTCGCGCGCACCCTCATCACCTACGACCCGCGGTGGGACCGCTCGGCCCGCTCGCTGGCCGCGGCGCTGCCCGGCGCGGAGCTGCGTCCGGTGACGAACCAGGGCGCGGTGATGCAGGTGACGGTGGGCGGGGACTTCAGGGCGGTGCAGCAGGTACGGGCGGAGGCGGCCCAGCAGAACTCCGGGAGCTTCTCCGCGATCACCGGCGACGAGGCGGTGTGCCCATGACCGTGCCCGCACCCCGCTGCACCGCGAGCCGGCCCACGGCTGACCGGCCACCCGTCCCGGCCCGCGCCCGCCGGACCGCGGTCGCCGTCGCGGCGCTGTGCCTGGTCGCGGCCACCGCCGCCGCGGCGCCACCGGCACCCGACGCACCGACCGGCTGCGGCGACCTGATGCGCGGTCAGCTGTGCCTGCGCGGCCCGGTGGGCACCGACGGGACGTACCGCACGACCTACCGGCGGACCGGGGCCGCCGAGCCGAGGAACCCACGGGTGGCCGGCTCTCCCGCCGGGTCCGCCCCGCTCGCCTCCGGTGCCGAGATCACCGTGCGGCTGGGCTTCCAGCGCAAGAACCCGAAGATCACCGCGTTTCCCGGCTGGTTCGGCAGCCGGCGGACGCTGCACGGCGCCGCCGCCCTGAGCGGCCGCGTCCGGATGCTGCCCGACGAGTGCATCCGGGGCGTCATGGAGGACGAGGACCGGGTCTTCGTCACCAAGTGGAGCTGCGGTTGAAGCCGGGGATGTCCTGAAGGGGGCACATCGTGTGGCAGGTCGTACTGGGCATCACCCCCACCACCGTCGCGCTGTTCCTCGCCGCGGCACTGGCGCTGGCGTGGGCCCTGGCCCTGTGGTCCGCGCGCGCTCCCGGGAGCGAAGGGCCACGCCTGGCGGCCGGCGTCCTGCTGGCGGGCTGGCTGCTGCTGGTCCTGGTGGTGACGCTCTCCCCCACTCAGCCGATCGGCTCCACCGACGCGACGGTGTGGTGGAAGCCCGGCGAGGGGCTGCTCGATCCGGGCGCCCAGTTGGAGCCGGAGGAGCTGGCGATGCTGATGAGGCAGCAGATCGCCAATGCCGCGCTCTTCCTGCCGGGGCCGCTCCTGCTGCGCTTCGCGGTGCCGCGCTGGACGGCGGCAGCGGCGTTCTTGCTGGGGGTGGGCCTGTGCGTGGCCATCGAGGGGGCGCAGCTGGCGATGCGGGCCGGGGGGATCGCCGATATCGACGATGTGCTGTGCGCGGCGACCGGCACGGTCACCGGCGCGGGGCTGGCGTTGCTGGCGCGACTGGCGGTGACGGTTACACGTCGTCGAGCCCTTCCGCGGCGCGTCGCTCGCGCAGCTCCATGATCGCGCGCCGCCGTGCCAGCCGGTGCGTACGGCGGATCTGCGCCTCCTGGTAGCGCCGCTTGTCCCGCTCGGTCTCGGGGATCACCGGCGGCACCCGGCGGGGCTTGCCCTGCTCGTCGACGGCGGCGAAGACGAGATAGGCGGAGCCGACCTGCTGGGCCGGGGTGGACTCGTTCCAGCGCTCGGCCAGGACGCGTACGCCGACCTCCATCGAGGACCGGCCGGTCCAGTTGACCTGGGCCTTCACATGGACCAGGTCGCCGACGCGGACCGGTTCCAGGAAGGCCATCTCGTCCATGGAGGCGGTCACAGCGGGTCCGCCGCTGTGCCGTCCGGCCACCGCGCCCGCCGCGTCGTCGACCAGTTTCATGATCACGCCACCGTGCACGGTCCCGAGGAGGTTGGTGTCGCCGGCGGTCATGATGTGCGACAGCGTGGTGCGGGAGACGGCGGTGAGCTTGCCCACAAGCTCGCCCTCCGCGCTGTTGGTGACGAGGTCGGTCATGGGCCCAGCCTAAGCCGGGGCCGTCCCCGGCCGCCCGGCGCCACCCGTGGCGAATGCCCTCACCCGCTCCCGAAACCATCCGGAATGGATGGTTCCAGCCGCCCCGCCGGAATGGTCATGTCCCCGTGCGGTATGCGGCGGTAGCGGCGCCGTCACTTTGCATCAGCTCTGCAACAGCCCTGGCCCGATCCGGCACCCGCCCTATTTCCCCGGCACCCGCGGCAGGCACACTTCCCCCTATGAATGAGTGGCCCAATGGGTGGTCCGGCGACCAGAACGGCAACCGGTACGGACGTGGCAGCAGCAGCCACGAGCCGGAGGGTGCGCGCGCCATGCCGCGGGTGCGGCGCGACGCCGCCCCCGGCCACCCCCGGCGCGAGCCGCCGCTGCCGCCGGACATGTCCCCGCGCCGGGGCAGCGTGCCGCCGCAGCAGTCCCAGGGCTACGACGACTTCGACAGCGGCTACAACACCGGCCAGGTCTACGGCGGCGGTGGCGGTGGCGGTGGCGGTGGCTACGACGGCGACGGCCGCGGCGGCCGGCCCCGGCCCGCGTGGGGCCGCCGCATCAAGGTGACCGTGCTCACCCTGATCGCGGTGCTCCTGATCACCTCGGTCGCCACGTACTTCTGGGCGGACGGCAAGGTGCGCCGCGAGGTGGACCTGAGCAAGGTCATCGACCGGCCGGAGACGGGCGACGGCACGAACTACCTGATCGTCGGCTCGGACAGCCGCGAGGGCATGTCCGCCGAGGAGAAGAAGAAGCTGCACACCGGCTCCGCCGAGGGCAAGCGCACCGACTCGATGATGATCCTGCACGACGGGAGCAACGGCCCCACGCTGATATCCCTGCCGCGTGACTCGGACGTCGAGATTCCCTCGTTCGTCGGCTCCGACTCCGGCAAGAAGTACTCGGGCACCGGGCGGCACACCAAGCTCAACGCCGCGTACGCCGAGGACGGCCCCGAACTGCTGGTGCGCACCGTCGAGTTCAACACCAAGCTGCACATCGACCACTACGTCGAGATCGGCTTCGCGGGCTTCGCCAACATCGTGGACGCCATCGGCGGCGTCGAGATGAGCATCCCCAAGGCCTTCAAGGACAAGAACTCGGGCGCCGACTTCCCTGCGGGCAAGCAGACGCTCAACGGCCAGCAAGCGCTCGCCTTCGTCCGCACCCGGCACGCCTTCGCCGGCAGCGACCTGGACCGCACCAAGAACCAGCAGAAGTTCCTGGCCGCCCTGGCGAGCCAGACCGCGACGCCCGGCACGATCCTCAACCCGTTCAAGCTCTACCCGACGATGGGTGCCGGCCTGGACACGCTCATCACCGACAAGGACATGAGCCTGTTCAACCTGGGCCAGATGTTCTTCGCGATGAAGGGCGTCACGGGCGGCGAGGGCAAGTCGATGAACATGCCGATCTCCGGCAGCACCGGCGGCAACCTGCTGTGGGACAAGGCCAAGCTCCAGCAGCTCGTCCAGCAGCTCAACAACGACGAGAAGGTCACGGTCAGCAGCGACTAGCGGCGACCGGCCGAAGCGCAGGACACAGACGGAAAGGGCCCGGACCGCGCCTGCGGTCCGGGCCCTCTGTGTCTTCCTCCGTGGCTACGGCAGGTTGCGTGCCATGACGATGCGCTGGACCTGGTTGGTGCCCTCGTAGATCTGCGTGATCTTTGCGTCGCGCATCATCCGCTCGACGGGGTAGTCACGGGTGTAGCCGTATCCGCCGAGCAGCTGGACGGCGTCGGTGGTGATCTCCATGGCCGCGTCCGAGGCGTAGCACTTGGCTGCGGCGCCGAAGAACGTCAGGTCCTCGTCCTTGCCACCGGCCGAGATGCGCTCGGACTTGGCGGCCGCGGCGTAGGTGAGCTGGCGGGCTGCCTCCAGCTTCATGGCCATGTCGGCGAGCATGAACTGCACGCCCTGGAAGTCGCCGATCGGCTTGCCGAACTGCTTGCGCTCCTGGACATAACCCTTGGCGTAGTCCAGGGCGCCCTGCGCGATGCCCAGCGCCTGGGCCGCGATGGTGATGCGGGTGTGGTCCAGGGTCTTCATCGCGGTGGCGAA
>NZ_JBICZL010000033.1:0-48892 GCF_043201875.1 Streptomyces sp. NPDC048248 | reverse complement strand
TCCTCCACACCTACAACCACCACCGAAGCCACACCGCACTCGGCGGCCAGCCACCCGTCAGCCGAGTTAACAACGCTCCAGGTCAATACACCTAGTCGACGACGTCGGCCGTGGGCCGGCCTGCTCGCGGGGCGGGTCGTCCCGCGTCACGGCCCACCCAGCGGAAGCCGGTGACGACCACCGCGCCGGCGGCGACCACCGCGCCGATGACGTACAGGCCGGCGGCGCCCGACCCGGTGGCGGTCTCGACCAGGCCCATCAGATACGGCCCGAGGAAGCCGCCGAGGTTGCCGAATCCGGAGATCAGCGCGATGGTGCCGGCCATCCGGGCACCGGTGAGTATCGTGGGCGGCACCTGCCAGAACACCGGCTGGGCGCCCAGGAATCCGAAGGCGGCGACGCCGAGCGCGCCGATCGCGGCGACCGGCGGCAGGACCACGGCGCCGATCAGCCCGGCGACGGTGAGCACCATCGCCAGCCGGAGCGGTCCGCGCCGGTCGCCCGTACGGTCCGAGATCCACGGCAGCAGGAGCACGCCGAGCAGCGCGAAAACCCAGGGCAGCGCCGACACGAAGCCGATGCCGAGGTCGCCGAGGCCGTCGATGCGCCCGACCAGCGCGGGCAGCCAGAAGGTGACGCCGTAGACGCCGATCTGGATGGCGAAGTACACGAACATCAGGCGCAGTACACGACTGTCGGAGAGGATCTGGCGGATCGCACGGGGTGGTCTGGCGTCGTCCCCCGGCCGGTCTGCGGCGATACGGTCGGACAACAGCCGTCGCTCCTCGGGCGTCAGCCACTTCGCCTGTTCCGGACGGTCGGTCAGCAGCCACGGGATGGCCACCGCGAGCAGTACGGTGGGCAGGCCCTCCAGGAGGAACATCCACTGCCAGCCGGCGAGTCCGCCAAGGCCGTGCAGGCCGATGAGATAGCCGCCGACGGGGTTGCCGATGAGGCTGGCGACGGCCACCGCCGACTGGAACACTCCGGTCGCCTTGCCTCGGTCGGCCCCTGGGAACCAGTAGGTGAGGTAGAGGATCACCCCGGGGAAGAAGCCGGCCTCGGCCGAGCCGAGCAGAAAGCGCAGGACGTAGAAGCTGGTCGGGCTGCTGACCAGGGCCATCGCGCAGGACAGCACGCCCCAGGCAAGCATCATCACCGACAGCCAGCGACGGGCCCCGATGCGGTGGAGTACGAGGTTGGACGGAACGCCGAGCAGCGCGTAGCCGAGGAAGAAGATGCCGGCGCCGAAGCCGTAGGCGGCCGCGGAGACCCCTACGTCCGTGGCGAGATGGGTTTTGACCAGGGCGACATTGGTGCGGTCCAGGAAACTCAGCACGAACATGACGAACAGCGGCGGGAGCAGACGCCGGGACACTTTCCGGCGCACGCTCTCCGCGGTGATGACGGCCGTGGTCATCGAACCTCCCTGCGGGACAGGCTGACGGGTGGGCGGTCGGGTGACGGGGGACGGTGGGGGCGTCGGCGGCTCGCGTGACGTCCGGCCGGGCGGGAACGGGTCGGAGAAGGCTTTCACCGAGCTGTTCCGGCCGAAGGGTGGCCGTGACGCCGGGACGGGAGACCTGACGGCAACCCCCGAGACATCTGACCGGTGCAACGTAGCCGCCCCTCTCGATCCCTAACAAGGGGCCGGTGAACGGCCTTTTTCTTTGATGTGTCCCCTGGCGACCGACCAAGACATCTGACATGTTGGCTTTCCCGGGGCGCACTCCGACGCGGAGGCCGCTCCTCGTTCGCCCTGCGCAGGACATCCGTTCGCTGTCACAGGAGAGTGCAGATGACCGCTCGTATCGTCGACGTCGAGACCATCGACGTCCGCTTCCCCACCTCGCGCGACCTCGACGGTTCCGACGCGATGAACGAGGCGCCGGACTACTCCGCCGCGTACGTGGTGCTGCATGTCGCCGGCGGCGACAAGCGCACGGCCGAGGTCGCCGAGGGGCACGGCTTCACCTTCACCATCGGCCGGGGCAACGACCTCGCGGTACAGGCTGCCCGCGCCATAGGCGAGCGTGCCGTCGGAATGTCCGTCGCGGAGATCGTCGGTGACCTGGGCGGCTTCTCCCGGCATCTGCTGGGCGACAGCCAACTGCGCTGGCTGGGCCCGGACAAGGGCGCGATCCACCTCGGCACCGCCGCGGTGGTCAATGCCGCCTGGGACCTTGCGGGCAAGCTCGCGGGCAAACCGGTGTGGAAACTGCTCGCCGATCTCTCGCCACGGCAGCTGGTCGACCTGGTCGACTGGCGCTACCTCAAGGACGCGCTGACCCCGGATGCCGCGCTGGAGATGCTGGAGGCCAGGGCCCCGGGCCGCGCCGAACGCGAGGCCCTGGTCCGCCGGCAGGGCTACCCCGCGTACACCACGAGTGCCGGCTGGCTGGGCTACGACGACGCCCAACTGACCCGGCTCTGCCAGGAGGCGGTCGAGCAGGGCTGGGACGCCGTCAAGCTGAAGGTCGGCGCCGATCTGGCCGACGACGTACGCCGATGCCGCATCGCCCGCAAGATCATCGGTCCTGGCAGGCGGCTGATGATCGACGCCAACCAGACGCTGGGTGTCGACGAGGCGATCGCGTGGATGGACGCACTGGCCGAGTTCGACATCTGGTGGTTCGAGGAGCCCACCAGCCCCGACGACATCCTGGGGCACGCGGCGATCGCCCGGAGCATCGCTCCCACCCATGTGGCGACCGGCGAGCACGCCCACAACGCCGTGATGTTCAAGCAGTTCCTGCAGGCGGAGGCGATCGGCATCTGCCAGATCGACGCCTGCCGGCTGGGTGGCGTCAACGAGGCGGTCGCCGCACTGCTGCTGGCCGCCGCGCACGGGGTGCCGGTCTGCCCGCACGCCGGCGGGGTGGGCCTGTGCGAGCTGGTCCAGCACCTGTCGATCTTCGACTACATCGCGGTGAGCGCGAGCATGGAGAACCGCGTCATCGAGTACGTCGACCATCTGCACGAGCACTTCCATGACCCGGTACGCATCCGCGGCTCGCGCTACCTGGTGCCCGAGGCCCCCGGATACAGCGCGCGGATCCGCCGCGAGACCCTTCGCGACCACCGCTACCCCGACGGGCCGGTATGGGCCGGGATGACATCCTGAGGCCATGGCATCGCAGAAAGAGGGGGGTGGTGGGGTGGGGAGCGTCGTCGACGAGGCGATCGGGCTGCTCAAGCACCGTATCGAGACCGGCGAATTCGCCCCCGGCCACCGGCTGCCTCCGGAGGCGACTCTCGCCGCGGAGCTTCAGCTCTCCCGCCCCTCGCTCCGCGAGGCGGTACGCGCGCTCGCCATGGCCGGAGTGCTCGAAGTGCGCCGCGGCGACGGCACCTTCGTCACCGACCTGCGGCCGGACCGCCTGCTCAACGCCATCGGCAGCTTCCTCGAACTCGCCCAGGACACCGGCATCGGCGAGATGTTCGAGTGCCGCAAGGTGCTGGAGCCGGGTGCGACCGCGCTGGCCGCCACCCGGATCGACGACCGGGCGCTGGCCGGCCTGCGGGAGCGGATCGAGCGGATGCGCACACTCCAGGACCCCGAGGAGCTGGTCCGTGAGGACCTGGCGTTCCATGCCGACATCGTGGCGGCGACCGGCAACCTCACCCTGCAGTCCCTGGTGTCCTCGGTCAGTCAGCTGACGGCCAGGGCTCGTATCTGGCGTGCCCTGGTCAAGAGCGACGTGCTGTCCTGGACCCACCAGCAGCACATGGACATCTACACCGCGCTGAGCGCGCACGACAGCCTGGGCGCCTTCACCGCGGCGACCCGCCACGTCAGCGATGTGGAGAGCTGGGTGCGCGAACGGCTGGACGCGGTGCGCGAGCACGAGGAGAACCTGCCGGATCGCTAGTCACGCGCCGCGCAGGACCGGGGCGGCCGACTTCCTGGAGCGTCTTCCCCCACGCGTCATCAGGACAACTGCATTCGGCCCGGCCCGACCCGTACGGTCGACGAGCTGGAGCGCGGTATGACCGAGGCGGGCCCCGTCATCGCCCGGTCCGGCGGGCGCCTCGACGGGGTGGCGCTGGGTGAGTGGGTCCACGCCGGGGACGTACGCGACGCGTTCGGGGAGCCCGGAGCGTACGGAGGCGCCGGGCTGGAGCACGCACTGGGGATCCTGGCCCACGTCTCCCGGCAGCGTGCCGCCCTGCCGTTGCGGGCCGACATCGCCGGCCGCGATGACCCGCTGGTGCTCGGGGCCGTCGGCGGCAGCCGGTCACCGGCCCACTACGTCGGCGATGCGCCGAGCCTCATCCGGCTGTACACGGGACGGCCACTCACCGGCACGCGCTATGAGCTGGTGGGCGCGAAGGAGAGCGAACTGAACCTCTTCGGCTAGGGCGGACACGCCCCAGGGGCGCGGGCCGGGAGCGGGGAGCGCTCATTTCTTCTTGGCCCGGCTCGGCTGTACCCGGGACGGCTCCCCCGGCATCTTCGGGTGATCGGGGGGATACGGCATCTCCCCGAGTCCGTCGTCCGCCGCCTGCCGGTCGGCGAGTTCCAGGACCGCTTCCAAACCGAAGGCGTGGTCGCTCATCTCCGCGTGCAGATCGCCGAGTTCGGCGAACCGCGGCGGGACGGTACGCAGGTCGAAGTCCTCCGGCTCGACGTCGGACAGCTCCTCCCAGCGCAGCGGGGCGGAGACGGTCGCCCGCGGCCTGGAGCGCAGGGAGTAGGGCGAGGCGATGGTGCGGTCCCTGGCCATCTGGTTGTAGTCCACGAACACCTTCTCGCCGCGCTCCTCCTTCCACCAGGCCGACGTCACCAGGTCCGGCAGCCGGCGCTCCAGGGCGCGGGCGAGCGCGATCGCCGACCGCCTGACCTCGGTGAACGTCCATTCGGGCCGGATCGGTACGTAGACGTGCACACCACGGCCGCCGGATGTCTTGGGCCAGCCGCGCAGCCCGAGCTCGGTCAGCAGCGCACGCAGTTCGTGGGCGGCCCGTGCGGCGTCGGCGAAGCCGGTGCCGGGCTGCGGGTCGAGGTCGATCCGCAGCTCGTCGGGGTGCTCGGTGTCGCCGCGGCGCACCGGCCAGGGGTGGAACGTCAGACAGCCCAGGTTGGCCGCCCAGAGCACCGCGGCGGGCTCCGTGGGGCACATCTCGTCGGCGAACCGTCCGCTGGGAAACGCGATACGCGCAGTGGGCAGCCACTCCGGCAGCCCCTTCGGCGCCCGCTTCTGGTAGAAGAACTCGCCCTCGACGCCATCGGGGAAGCGCTGCATGGTCGTGGGCCGGTCGCGCACCCCGCGCAGCACCCCGTCCGCGACGGCGATGTAGTACTGCGCGACGTCCATCTTGGTGAAGCCACGCTCCGGGTAGTACGTCTTGTCGGGGTGCGACAGGCGTACCTTGCGTCCGGCGACATCCAGCTCGACAGCTCCTGCGGCCATGCCTCAACGCTAAATTGCGCGGGCCGGGGCCGCGCGCCGGGAGCGAATGGCGCCCGGCCGGGCGCGGTCGCCGGTGCGGCGGCCCAGCGCGCGGGAACGCGGCACTCCGCGCAGGATCGGAACCATGGATCTGCCTGTCATGCCCCCGGTCTCCCCCATGCTCGCGAAGCTGGTGGCCGACATCCCCGCCGGCATGCAGTACGAGGCCAAGTGGGACGGCTTCCGCGTCATCGTCTTCCGGGACGGCGACGACATCGAGATCGCCAGCCGCACGACGAAGTCGCTCACCCGCTACTTCCCCGAGGTGGTGACCGCGGCGCGGGCCGAGCTGCCGCCCCGCTGCGTCGTCGACGGTGAGATCGTCATCGCCCATGACGGCCGGCTGCACTTCGAGGAGCTGCTGGAACGCATCCACCCGGCCGACTCCCGGGTCCGTACGCTCGCCGAGCGGACGCCCGCCTCGCTCGTGGCCTTCGACCTGCTCGCCCTCGGTTCGGAGTCGCTGCTGCACGAGGCGCAGTCGGACCGCAGGGAAGCGCTCGTGGCGGCGCTCGCGTCGGCCGGGCCGCCGGTGTACACCGCGCCCGCCACCACGGATCAGGAGCTGGCGCGGACCTGGTTCGACCAGTTCGAAGGGGCCGGTCTGGACGGAGTGATCGCCAAACCACTGCACCTGCCCTACCGGCCCGGCGACCGGGCCATGTACAAGATCAAGCACGCTCGTACCGCCGATTGCGTCGTCGCCGGCTACCGCCTCCACAAGAGCGGCCCCGTCGTCGGCTCCCTGCTGCTGGGGCTGCACGACAAGGAAGGGCGGTTGCAGCACGTCGGGGTGTGCGCGTCGTTCCCGATGGCGAAACGGCGCGCGCTGGTCGCTGAGCTGGAGCCGCTGCGGATGGACGAGGTGACGGGCCACCCCTGGGGCGACTGGACCGACGAGGCGGCACACGCGTCGAAGCGGATGCCCGGCGGCCCCAGCCGGTGGAGCGGCGGCAAGGACCTGTCCTGGGTGCCGCTGCGCCCGGAGCGGGTCTGCGAGGTCGCCTACGACCACATGGAGGGCGACCGGTTCCGCCACACGGCCCAGTTCCGCACCTGGCGCCCGGACCGGACCCCGGAGAGCTGCACCTACGCGCAGCTGGAGGAGCCGGTCAACTACGACCTCGGGGAACTGCTCGACAGCTGACGAAACCGGGGCGCTCGTACGCAACCGCCGAGCGGCCGTCCGTACGTCATCGTTCGTCGCCTTCCGGGGGCGGCCACCGTCGCATGGTCTCTCCGGGCGCGAGCCGTTCCACCACCTCCGCAAGGTCCTTGCACGCCTGCTCGATCTTCCGCCGGACGCTGTTCTGCTCGGTGACGATCGCCGAGAGCAGCAGCGCGGTGAGTGCCGCGGAACCGTTGAGAGCCTGGAGATTGACCATGGCCTCCAGCAGGCTCTGACCGGAGAAGGGCCCGCTGCGGCTCTTGGCCGCCGAGATGGCCAGCACCGACACCAGCAGCACGCACGGTGCCGCGCCCGCGAGCTGGAATCGCAGGGCGGCCCACACGATCAGCGGAAAGACCAGGAAGAGCACCGCCAGCGGGCTCTGCGTCGCCAGGACCGCGACGGCCGCGGAGCAGACCGCCAGCAGGGTCGCCTCGATCCACCGGTAGGGGCGCAGGTCACGGGGCCTTCTGACGGTACGGAAGACGAGCAGGAGCGGGGTGATCACGAGCACGCCCATGGCGTCGCCGACCCACCACGCCGCCCACGTCGGCCAGAAGCCGCTCGACGGCAGCGATCCCGCCAGCCATTGCACACCGCTGCCCAGGGTCGCGCTGATCAGCATGCCGCCGAAGGCGCCCAGGGTCACCAGCGCGATGCCGTCCCGCAGCCGGTCCAGCGCGAGGTGGAAGTCCACCGCCCTGAGCATCAGGCAGGCGCACACCGGCGCGAGGGTGTTGCCGGCGATGATCCCCAGGGTCGCGTAGGAGAGCGGGCCCAGACTCAGGATGACGAAGAGCGTGCCGAGCGCGATACCCGGCCAGGTCGCGAGTCCCAGGTAGAGCAGGCAGCTCAGCGCGATGCCGGTGGGCGGCCACAGGGGGGTCACCACCACCCCGTCGATCACCACCTGCTCCAGCAGGCCGACCCGTGCGGACGCGAAGTAGACGGCGGCGAGTGCGAGGATCTTCAGGACTGCTGGAGCGAGACGCCGGACTTCCTCGGTGCGCACCACGTCAGCCATCAGACAATGCCGACGCCCCGCCACCGGCCGCGACACGCGCGCCCGGTCCCCGCTTCACCCCGCCCTGTCCGCCGCGTCGTAGCGCAGGACGATCACCGCGGCGTCATCGGTGTGCCCGGTGAACTCCGCGACGCTCATCACCGCGTCGGCCACCGCGCCCGGGGCTTCGCCGGCCCGGGCGCTGACCAGGCGGCTCACCTGCGCCAGCCCCGCCTCGATCGGGAACGACGGGCCCTCGACCACGCCGTCGGTGAGCAGCACGAACACTCCGGCGGTGGTGAGCCGTCGACGCGTCACCGGGTACTGCTCGCCCGGCACGATGCCGAGCGGCAGTCCCCCGGCGTCCTCGGCGAGGCCGTAGCGGCCGTCGGTCGTGGCCCAGACGCCGGGCACATGCCCGGCCCGGGCGCTCGACACCTCCCAGGTGACCGGGTCGAAGCGCACGAACGTGCAGGTGGCGAAGAGGCCGCTGTCCACCGACAACAGCAGGTCGTTGGCCCGGCTCAGCACTTCTCCCGGATCGGCGGCGTGCGCTGCCACCGCGCGCAGCCCGATCCGGATCTGTCCCATGAAGGCGGCCGCCTCGACGTCGTGTCCCTGGACATCGCCGATGGAGAAGGCGAGCGCCCCGTCGGGCAGCGGGAAACCGTCGAACCAGTCGCCGCCGATGTCCAGACCGCTGCGGGCAGGCGCGTAGGTGGCGGCGGTCCGCAGCCCAGGCAACTCCGGCAGCACGGCCGGCAGCATCTCGCGTTGCAGGGCCTCGGCGAGCTCCACCCGGGCCTGCTGGAGCTCGGCCCCCTCCCGCGCCCTGGCGGTCAGCTGCCCGAGCGTGGTCAGCAGGTCGTCGGCACTCGCCGACCGCGGGGGACGACGCCGAGCCATGGACCGCTCCCAGGTGCATCGCTTCGTGGGCCACTACGGGGGTGCGCCGTGCGGCATATCCGAATCCGCCCTCCTGACCTGAACCTGTGCCACCGGAAGCGACCGGGCCCGGCTCCGAAGGAGCCCGGCCGCGACCGACACATCCGCTCCGATGGGCTCTCGGAAGCCCACCAATGCCGCATTCATCATATTTCTGGCACATGACTCGCGCTCCGCGACACCGCCGGGCCGGCCGCTCAGCCGCACGTCCAGCAGCCCGACCAGCAGGCGGTGTGCGCCGCGCGCTGCCGCCCGGCCGTCCCCTCGGCACGCCGGTACCACTCGATGTCGGACTGCGACAGCACGAGGCGGGCGCACAGCACGACGGTGAGCGCGGCGAGTTCCTCGGGCTCGGCATGGCCCTTCTCGATGCGCAGAAGGTCGGGAGGGGCTTCAGCGGGTCGGCTCATGTCAGGGTCCGTGGGGCTCGATGGCATGCCGTGCTCAGGGGGTCGGCCGGCCCCCGGTGCGCTTCCACAACGCGTTAGGGCAGGTCACAGGCCGACCATAGGAGCGCGTGGGCGGGCTGTCGCGTGGAGACCGGGCCCGTCTGCGCCATCCGTGCGGGCGCCGGTCAAGTGCCGCAAGGTGAACCGTCGCGGCGCGGGCCGGGGGCTGATCGGGGTAGCGGGAGGCGCATCCGGGCGTGATATCGGACGACGAGGCCGTGTTGCTCCCACCCTTCCCCCCGGCGGTGGAGACCATCGCGCTGAGGTGCACAGGCGGCTGGGTGCCCGATGACGCAGTCAGGGATGGCGGGACCATGAGACGTGACCGGACCGGCGAAGGCCGCACCCCTGCGCGGGGCGAAGGGCGTCGGGAGTTCCTCAGGTGCGCGGCGGGAATCGCCGGTGTGGCGGCGGCCGCGGGCCTCGGCGGGGAAGCGCACGCCGCCGGGGCGGGCGTTCCCGCCGCCGGGCTGCGGGCGGGCCCGCCGGTACCGTCCGACAGGATTCCGTTCCACGGACGCCATCAGGCCGGCATCGTGACTCCGCAGCAGCTCTTCGCCGCCTTCCTTGCCTTCGACGTGCAGGCGGAGAACCCGGTGCAGCTCACCGGGCTGTTCAAGAAGATCACCGAGCGGGCTCGCGTCCTGGTGTCCGGGGAACTGCCCGGGGACGAGGCACCGGCGGCGGACCGGCCCGGCCCCGACTCGCTGAGCATCACGCTCGGCGTGGGCGCGTCCCTCTTCGACGACCGGTTCGGCCTGACCGCGCAACGTCCCCGGCACCTCAAGCCGATGCCGGCCTTCCCCGACGACCGGCTGGTTCCGTCGCGCAGCCACGGTGATCTGTCCCTGCAGATCTGTGCGCAGCACCGGGACGCCGTCGTGCGGGTCATGCGCGATCTGGCGCGGGAGACCTCCGGCCTGATGCGGCTGCGCTGGCGGGCGGACGGATTCCTCAACCCGTCCGGGGCCTCGGGGACGCCGCGTGACTTCCTCGGCTTCAAGCAGGGGATCGCCGATCCGGCCTTCTCCTCGGCCGCCGAGAGGGACCGGCTGCTGTGGGTGACGCCACCGTGCGGCGAGCCGGACTGGGCCGTCGGCGGCTCCTATCAGGTGCTGCGTCTGATCCGGTTCCACATCGAGGCGTGGGACCGGCTGCCGGTCACCGCGCAGGAGAGGATCTTCGGGCGGCACAAGGCGAGCGGAGCGCCGCTGGGCGGTCGCGCCGAGACGGAGGTGCCCGACTTCCGCGACGACCCGAAGGGCGCGAGGACTCCGCTCAACTCCCATATCCGGCTGGCCGATCCGCGGACCCCCGCGACGGCCGACTCGCTCTTCCTGCGGCGGAACTACAGCTACGACGGCGGGTTCGACACCGACGGGCGGATGGATCTCGGACTGGTCTTCTGCGGCTACCAGCAGAACGTGGAGCGGCAGTTCGCCGCCGTGCAGCAGAGGCTGGAGCACGAGCCGCTGGCGGAGTACGTCACGCCGGTCGGTGGCGGCTATTTCTTCGCCCTGCCCGGCGTGCGGACGGGCGACGACTGGTTCGGTTCCGACCTGCTGCACAAGGGCTGACGGACCCGGCGACGCCTGACTCGCGCCCGGCCCGCGCGGCAGGCGCGAGTCGGGCGCGGGTCAGGCTCGGCTCCTGAGCGGTCCGGGCGCGGCTCAGGCGCAGTTGCCGTGCGTCGGTTTGCCGGCGAAGCGGTCCGCGAGCCAGTTGGCGGCCGGTGTGGAGCCCACCATCGCGCCGACGACATGCTCACCGAGCGGGATCGACGCCCACTGGACGTCGGCGCCCTCGCCGCACCAGTCGGCCCGCAGCCGTTCGCCGACCTCGTACGGAATGAGCTCGTCGGCCGTCCCGTGGTAGAGGTACACGGGCGCGTCCGGCCTTTCCGTGCCGAGGCGGGAGGCGAGAAGCCGCCGCTGCCAGTCCGGCTCGTGCAGCGGGTTCTCGACCGTCACATCCGAGATCCTCTTGAAGAGCCCGGCGACGGTGTCGATGGCCACACAGTTCTTCCGCATGAAGTCGACGTAGTGGCGGCCCTTGTCGTTGAGGTACTTCTCCAGATTCAGCTCGGGGAAGGCGGCGTTCTGGCCCGAGGCGGCCATCAGGACCAGACCGGCCCCGATGTTGCCGTCGTTGGCCTCGGCGACCTTCAGCAGATCGGCGGGGACGCCGCCGGTCGCGGTGCCTTTGACGTTCAGTTCGGGCGCGTAGGACGCGTGCAGTTCGGCTGCCCAGCCGGTGGCCTGGCCGCCTTGGGAGTAACCCATGATGCCGACCGGGGAGTCCTTGGTGAGGCCGGCCGCGCCCGCTTCCGGCAGTCGCTGCGCGGCGCGGGCGGCGTCCAGGACGGCTTGGCCCTCGGCGCGGCCCACGGTGTACGTGTGCTCGCCGGGGGTGCCCAGACCTTCGTAGTCGGTGATCGCGACGGCCCAGCCGCGGGCCGTCAGCTGTTGGATGAGGTTGGCCTCAACGGTGGTGCCCTTGGGGAAGCCTGCCGAGGGGGCGCAGGAGTCCGCGAGTCCGACGGTCCCCACGGCGTAGGTGATGAGCGGACGCGGGCCCGTTCGGCCGTCCTTGGGCACGATGACCGTGCCGGAGACGGTGTTGGGGGCACCCTTGGCGCTGGTGGAGCGGTAGGTGATGTGCCAGGCCCGAGTGGCGGTGGGTTGGCCGGGCAGGGGGTGGAAGGACGTGGCCGAGGAGGTCACGATGTCGCCGGGGGCGCCGTTCGCCGCCTGCTGCGCCGGCGCGGCGCTCGCACCGGTGAGGCCCAGGGACAGGGACAGGGCGGCGGCGAAGGCGAGCGCGGTGGACCTGCGGTTCATGCGGCTCTCCCAACTGACGTGTGTGCCGGGGTGGTTGGGGTGACCGTAGTGACTCGCGGGTAAGGAAGGCGCTGACCGGGACGCTCAGCTTCGTTGACCCAAGGCCTCAGGACCGCTGCGGACCGGGTACGACGGCCCGGAGGGCCTTTGCCCCTCCGGCGGCCCGTTCGAGCGGTACGCGCCGGGGGTCGTCCCCGTCCAGCGGCGGAACGCCCGTAGGAAGGCGGTGTCCTCCGAGAACCCGATCCGCGCCGCCAGCTCGGCGATCGGCTCCTGCCCGGCGGCGAGCGAGGCGATCGCCACGTCCCTGCGTACCGCGTCCTTCAGCTGCTGGTACGACGTCGACTCGGCTCGCAGCCTGCGCCGAAGCGTCGCAGGGCTGACCGCGAGCCGCGCCGCGACCGCGGGGACGTCCGGCAGACGCGCCGCCGGCTCGGCCCGCAGCGCCTGGACGAGCGTCCTGCGCACCTGATCGGCGACCGTGGTGCCGTAGTCGCGCCGGCTGAGCAGATCCGCCGGCGCCCGGCGCAGCATCCGCGCCAGCGCGTCCTCGTCGCGGACGACGGGGGCTGCCAGCCAACGCGCGTCCCAGCCGGCGGCGGTGTGCCGGGCGCCGAAGCGCACCGGGCAGCCGAAGAGCGTGTCGTATTCCCGGGCGTGCGCCGGCGCCGGGTAGGCGAACTGCGCCCAGCGCAGCGGGATGCGTCGCCCGATCAGCCAGCTGGAGAGGCGGTGCCAGATGATCAGCACGCATTCGGAGAGGAAGTGACCTTCGTCGTACGGGCGCAGGTCACTGCGGACGGAGAAGACCGCTTCGTCCAGGCCGCCCCCGCCCGTGACCGTCTCGATCGACAGGTCGGGCCCACCGGGGAAGAGCCCGTAGAAGCGGGCCGCACGGTCGAGGACCGCACCGAGGTCGGGGCAGCCCAGGCAGGCGTGGCACATCATCGCGAAGGTGCCGCGGCGGCTGGGCGCGGGGCCGAGGCCGAGGAATTCGTCGTCCGTGGCGTGGTGCAGCGCCTTGATCAGGCGGGTGAACTGCTCGGGAGTGACACGGGCCCGATCGTCGCTCAGCAGGAGCGGCGGGATGTGCGCGGCCTGCAGCAGCGGCAGAGTGTCGATACCGAGCCGCCGCGTGCCGCTCAAGGCGGCCCGGACATGGCGCATCGCGATCGTCGACCGGCTCATGCCCCGCCCCCTTCGATGCCTGATGAACGCGTCCCCGCGCTCCAGGATCGGCCGGTGCCCCCGGCCTCGTACAGGGTCGGGCGACCGGCATCGAAACCGAGGGTGGGCAGCGGAAGACCGTGTGTGGCGGAGAAAGGTGTGCGGAGCGGGAATCCCGGTTCGTCGAATTCCGAAAATGCCTCGGGCTTCCGCTGCATTCACGACGGAACCACTGCATCACATAGTCCGGTTGAAGACACGAAGCTGAATACACACCAGGGTGTGCACTCCTCTCGTGCACACGCCGCGGACCACCAGGGGCCGCGATCATGACGCCTCCCCATTCGCGATCACGTCCCGGCCGCCCGTCATGGAGCGGTCGACGGACGGCCGGCACCGAGCGGCACGCCGGGCAGGGCAGCCCGTACAGATGGTGATCAACGCATTTCACCGCACCGTCGCCCCGTGAACTGCGCCGTCGGGAAAAGCAGTTGACTATTTGACGAACGCCTTCCGGAAAGCGGAAACACTGCCGGGTGTCCGGCGATGCATATGTTCGAGTCGGTGGGGCACGCGGACTTCCATCGCCAACAGAACGGCCGACCGTACTTCACAAACACCCCTACAACGCACGACAGGCGGGATCATGGCGACAACGGAGAGCAAGGAAGACAAGAGCCGCCCGGAGCGCATCGCCGCTCCCACGGCCATGCGGCAGGCCGCCGGGCAGCTCGCGGAGTTGCTGGGCTGCGAGCCCGCCTCGGTGTCCGCACTCAAGGCCACGCGCGACGGTTGGTCGGCGGACGTGGAAGTGGTGGAGATCGAGAGGATTCCCGACACCTCCAGCGTCATGGCCTCCTATCGCGTCGCGCTCGACTCCCAGGGACAGCTCCTGGAATACGAGCGAATACGCCGCTATGCGCGGGGTCAGGTCGACCGGTGATCGGCAGACTTCTGTCGCCTCCCGAACAGGCCCCACGACCCGCCCGGTCAACTGGAAGGGAAGATCAATCATGACCGTCGTTCAGCAATCCAACGCACCGAACTCCGGTGGCGGCTCGGGCAATCTCTACGATGTGCTGGAGCTCATCCTCGACCGCGGACTGGTCATCGACGCCTTTGTGCGCGTCTCACTCGTCGGCATCGAGATCCTCAAGATCGATGTCCGTGTCGTCGTCGCGAGTGTCGACACCTATCTGCGATTCGCCGAGGCGTGCAACCGCCTCGACCTGGAATCGGGCCGCAAGGCACCCACCCAGCTCACCGACATCGTCGGGGACGCAACCGAAAGCGGAGCCAAGGGGAAGTCGAAAGGCGCGCTGACGGGCGCCGTCGAGGCATTCAGCGAGTCCTTCCAAAAGGGCCGCGACGAGTCCGCCGAGGAGACGGAGCGCCCGGCGCGCAAGTCCTCCTCGTCCAGCAGCCGCCGCACCGCCCGCAGCCGGGAGGAGTAACACATGCCGACCTACATCTACGCGATCACCGACAGCGGGCACCCGCTGCGTCTGGACGGCATCGACGGGGTCGGTGACCCCGCCACGCAGCTGCGCACCATCCGGACGAAGGAGCTGAGCGCGGTGGTCAGCGACGCGCCGGCGGACCTGCGGGCCAAGCGCCGCGATCTGGCCGCACACCAGGCCGTCCAGGAACGGCTGCTGGCCGACGGAGCCGCGCTCCCGATGCGATTCGGCCTGGTGGGCCCGGATGACGACCAAGTGGCCGCCGTCCTGGAGGAGCACCGCGACACCTACGCCGAGCGCCTCGAAGAGGTCGACGGCTGCCTGGAGTACAACCTCAAGGTCGCCCGGGACGAGGACGACCTGCTGCGGGAGATCATGAAGGAATCCGCCGAGGTACGCCGGCTCAACGAACGCACCCGGGACAACCCCGCCGCGCAGGACGACAAGATGGCACTCGGCGAAATGGTCTCGCAAGAGGTCCAGGCCCGGCAGGACCGCGCGGGCAAGGACATCGCGGCACGCCTCGCGGAGGGCGCGGTGCGTACCGCGGTCGCCGACCCGACGAAGAGCCACTTCCTGAACGTGTCGTTCCTCGTACGGCGTGAGGAGGCCGGCGCCTTCTCCGAGGCCGTCCACGCGGAGGCCGAGCGACTGGGCGAGACCTACACGCTCAACCTGCACGGACCACTGCCGCCGTACAGCTTCGTCTGACTCGACGAGCGGAGGACTCATGGGCCTCATCACGCAGATCCTCACCCTGCCGCTTGCTCCCGTACGGGGCACGGTCTGGGTTCTCGACCAAGTGCTGCTCACCGCGGAACGGGAGTACTACGACCCCGAGCCCGTGCGGGCGGAACTCGCCGAACTGGAACAGCAGTTGCTGTCGGGGCGTATCGGGGACGAGGAGTTCGACCGCCGCGAGGACGAACTGCTGGACCGCCTGGAGTGGCTGGAAGCCAACCAGCAGCGGCTACGTGCCAACTCCTGACCAAGGAGAACGAGGTGTACGAGAGATGATCAGCAACGCCAAGATAGGTGCCGCCGTCGTCGGTGGCTACCTGCTGGGACGCACGAAGAAAGCGAAGATGGCCATCGGCCTGGGCATGTTCCTGGCCGGCCGGAAGCTGAGCCTGAACCCGCGGGAGCTGGGCAAACTGGTGGCCAATTCGCCGGTTCTCGGCCCCCTCAACGACCAGGTGCGCGCGGAACTCGTCGACGCCACGAAGTCCGCGGCCACTTCCGCCGTGACACAGCGCATGTCGCATCTCGCCGACTCGCTGCACGAGCGGGCGCTGGGCCTCGGCGAGTCGGACGGCCCTCAGGACCGCGCCGAAGAGCCTGCGGAGGACGCGGACACCGACGCGGACGCGGAGGCCGACACGGACGACGACGACCAGAGCTCCCCGGACAGCCAGGACGGCTCCGGAGCCGAGACCGCGCGTCGTAAGAAGCCGGCCAGGACAGCCAAGTCGAGCGCGGGCAAGGCGTCCTCCGGGGCGCGACGAGCCGGATCGGGCACAGCGGGCGCTGCCCGCAAGAGTGCTTCCTCAGGCTCGCGCAAGGCGGCGTCGGGAACGGCCCGCAAGACCGCCTCCGGGGCGCGCAAGACGGCTTCGGCCGCGCGCCGCACGGCTGAGCGGGGTGGTGGCCGCAATGGCTGACTCCACGCTGAGCAAGATGAAGGACGAGTTGGCGCAGAGCCCGGCCGCCGAACAGCTCAAGGAAGAACTGCGTAACTACCTCCAGGCGCGCGCTCAGCACACCGTCACCCACCTCGGGCAGAAGCTGGGCGAGAGCGTCACCAAGCTCGCCGAACCCGGTCAGGGGCCGAGCGGGCTGGTGAGCGGCCTGGCGAAGGGCGGCAAGGCTCTCAGCGAGGGCAAGTCTCCCGCGCAGGCCGCACTGACCGCCGGCGCCTCGCACGTCAAGGACACCGTCAAGGACAAGGTCAAGGGCCTGTTCGGCAAGGGCCGCAAGGGCGGTGGTGGCAAGTCCAAGAGCGTCACCATCACCGAGGACATCGATGTGGGCGTTCCGGTGCGCGAGGCGTACGACCAGTGGACGCAGTTCCAGGAGTTCAGCACCTTCGCCAAGGGCGTCGTCAGTGTCGAGAAGACGGATGACACCAGCAGCAACTGGAAGGTGAAGGTCGCCAAGTCCACCCGCAGCTGGCGGGCGAACGTCACCGAGCAGGTGCCAGACGAGCGCATCACCTGGACCACCGAAGGCGCCAAGGGCACGGTCAAGGGGGTGGTGACCTTCCACCGCCTCGCGGACAACCTCACGCGCGTGCTGCTGGTTCTCGAATACTTCCCGAAGGGGCTGTTCGAGAAGACGGGCAACATCTGGCGCGCCCAGGGGCGCCGCGCCCGGCTGGACCTCAAGCTCTACCGCAAGTTCATCATGCTGCGCGGCGAGGCCACCGATGGGTGGCGGGGCGAGATCCAGGACGGAGAGGTCGTCGTCGACCACGAGGACGCCGTCGAGGACGAGGAACGCCGCGCGGAGGAGGAACGCGCCGAGGACGGCGGGCGCGAGCATCCGGAGGACCGTGACGACTCCGGCGCCGATGCCGCCGACGACGCCGATTCCGTGGACGACGAACTGGACGACGACGACCGCGATACGGACGACGACCTCGACCCGGAGGACGACCTCGGCGAAGAGAACGACGAGGAAGAGCCTGCCGACGAGGACGACCCCGAGTTCGCGGACGAGCCGGACGCCGGCGACGACGACGTCCACGACGAGGACGAGGACGAGGACGCAATGGAGGACGAGCAGCCGACCTCCCGTCGCCGCCGGGCCGTCGCGGCCCGCAGCTGACCCGTCCCGACCGCACAGATAGGGCTGATCACGTGTCCGACTCACTGGCCGGCCGTATGGGGCCGCCCTCCGGGGCATCCCCGTACGGCCAGCAGGGATCCTCCGCCAACCTGGCCGACATCCTGGAGCGCGTCCTCGACAAGGGCGTGGTCATCGCGGGCGATATCCAGATCAACCTGCTCGACATCGAGCTGCTGACGATCAAACTCCGTCTGCTCGTGGCCTCCGTGGACAAGGCCAAGGAGATGGGCATCGACTGGTGGGAGCACGATCCGTCGCTCTCCTCCCGGGCCCACGCCCCGCAGCAGGTCTCCGGCCCGCGGGCCCCGGCCGCCGCCGGCGGCGACGCACTGGCCGAGGAGAACGCGCAGCTGCGTGCCGAACTCGCCGAGCTGCGCGAGGCGGTCGGCCTGCCACCGGCATCCGGCCGGGCCGTCGACCCGGATCGGCCGGCCGCGCGCCGGGCGGACGCAGCAGAGGCGAAGCGCGAGGAGAACCAGTGAGCATCGACGCACACACCGCGACACCCGCCGCCACGCCGCTGAAGGAGCCGGTCGATCAGCCCCGCAACGGGCTCCGCAGCTCCTACGTCTACGCCATCGGCCGCGCGGGCACCGACCTCGACACCGCGGCGCCCCGGCTGACGGGGCTGGAGGGCGGCGCCCTGCGTACGGTCACCGCCGCCGGGCTCGCGGCTCTCGTGTCGTACGTTCCGGCCGACGGCTACAGCGCCGAGGGCATGACGGCACGCATGGAGGACCTCGCCGAGCTCGAGGCGATCGCCCGCACCCACCACGCGATGGTCGAGGCGGCGTACGCGAGCACGACCGTCCTCCCCATGCGGCTGGCCACGGTGTATCTGGACGACACCCGCGTGGAGTCGATGCTCCACGAGCGTGCCGCGGACTTCGGCGAACTGCTCTCCTGGCTCGAAGGCCACGTCGAGTTGGGAGTGAAGGTCTACGCCGATCCGCGGGCGGCGGCCGAGCCGCCGGCCGCGTCCACCGCCTCCGCCGGCACGGCCCCGCCGACGACGACCCCCGGCCGGGCGTATCTGCAGCAGCGCCGGGCGCAGCGCCGCACCCATCGCGACGCCTACCGCGCGGCGGGTGCGGTGGCCGCCCGTATACCTGAGGCCGTGGCGGGCGTCGGACGGGCCAGGGTCGCGCACCGTCCGCAGCAAGGAGAACTGGCCTCCGGCGCGGGCGAGAACATCGCCAACGAGGCCTACCTCGTTCCCGCCGGCAGCGTGCCGGAGTTCCGGCAGGCGGTGGCAGGTCTGGCCGACGAAGCGCCCGGTGTACGCATCGAGGTCACCGGGCCGTGGGCGCCGTACTCCTTCGCCACACCGTCCGCGGCGGGCGAGCGGTCATGACCGGTGGTGATGTGCCGGTGGGCGGTTTCGCCGGCGTCGCCGACCTGACCGAGGAGGAATCCCTCGCCGGGCGGCAGGTGGCCCTCATCGACCTGTTGGACCGCCTCCTGAACGGCGGCGCGGTGCTCACCGGAGACCTTGTCCTCTCCGTCGCCGACGTCGACCTGGTCCGGATCAATCTGCGCGCGGTCATTCACTCGATCACGCCGGACGACCCGGCGCCGTGGTGACTTCCGGTCCAACTCCCCTACTCAGCAACATGTTTCCCCGCACCGGTGAGGAATTTCCATGATGGACGAGCCAGCAGAGCCCGCGTTCGCCGAGGTGGCCCGGGCAGCGGCACGGGCCTTCGACCTGGTCCCTGCCGGGCCGGCCGAGCAACGGTCGGGCGGCGACGTCGCCCAGCGGCTGAAGACCGACCCGGAGACCGTGGAACGGGATCTCATCAAATTGGTGCTGACGATCGTCGAGTTGCTGCGTCAGCTCATGGAACGCACCGCACTGCACCGCGTCGACCAGGGCGACCTGAGCGAGGACCAGGAGGAGCGGGTCGGGATGACGCTCATGATTCTTCAGGACCGCATGGCCGAACTGTGCGACCGCTATGGACTCACCATGAGCGATCTCAACTTGGACCTCGGTCCGCTGGGTTCACTGCTTCCCCCTAATGCCGCGGAATGACTGCGACTGAACTCCCGGTGTTTACAACGGATTCGAGCGGAAAGGCGAATGGTATGACTCAGCAGCGTAAGAATTCTGACGGGCCCACCGGTAAGCCGCAGCGGGATTCGGCCCGCGCCGCCACGAAGGCCAAATCGTCGGCACATGTCGCCGAGGAAGCCGCGGAGTCCGGCGCCCGGTCGGCCAGGACGGCGACCGGACAGGCCGGGCGCGCCGCCGCGGCCGGAATCGAGACCGGCCGGCAGGCCGCCGTGGCCGCCACCGGGAAGGTCGCCGCCACGGCAGGCGCAGCCTGGACGGTCGTCACGAAGCGCAAGGCCGTCGCGGCCGGTGCGGGAGCCGGACTGATCGGTGTGGTCGGCGCCGCGTTCGCCGCGGGCCGCGCCACGGCGAAGCCGCAGCTCGGGCCGGTGACACGACTGACCCACGGCCGCATCTGAACGGCCTCCCCCGCTCTCGAATGATCATCCTCAAGAACATCACTCGACGCCTCCCGCCACCGCGGCGCACGCCCGATCCCTGGCGGGAAAGACCCCGATTCGGAGGTTGACAATGGTCCCCCTGCTTCTCGTCCTGCTTCTCGCCCTGCTGCTCTTCGGTGCCGGATTCGCACTGAAGGCCCTGTGGATCGTCGCCGTCGTGGTGCTGGCATTCTGGTTGCTCGGCTTCCTCATGCGCTCGACCACCGCGGGCGGCTCGCGCGGCCGTTGGTACCGCTGGTAGTCACATCCAAAACGCCCGACCGGGGCCCCGCCGCAAGAATGCGGTGGGGCCCCGGCGCTGTTTCGGATCACCCGAACTCCCCGCTCCCGGGTTTCACCCGGATTTTCCCGCCGGGATGCGTATCGGGAGATCCACCGGGCATCAGAAAACCGAACGCGAATGCAATGATCAGCGAATTCCGCGCCCTACGGCGCACGACTGGTACGTGCACTGCACACCGTGCCGGGCCGGCATCGCCCTCACCCGCCCGCGCACCGCAAGGAAGGGTCCCTCTCGTGACGGACAGCATCTGGGGTTTCCATGACGCCGCCGACTACCCGGCGGGCACCGACCTGACGGGATTCAAGGTCGAGGCGATCGACGGCACGATCGGAAAGGTCGACAAGCACTCAGTGGAGGTCGACGCCGCCTACCTCGTCGTCGACACCGGTGTGTGGATCTTCGGCAAGCATGTCCTGCTGCCTGCCGGAACGATCTCGTCCATCGACCTCGACGAGACCACGATCTACCTCTCCCGCACCAAGGACGACATCAAGCACGCACCGGAGTTCGACAAGGAAAAGCACATCGGCGACAAGGACTACCACGAGCAGCTGGCCGGCTACTACGGCGCTCCGCACTCCTGAGCACGTCGCCGGCGGTGGCTCACGCACGCCGCGACCACGGCAGGGCCGGGCCCGGAGTGCCGGGACCGATCGGGGGTAGCCGTTTTCAGCAGCGGCGGGCGCGGGCCCGCCGCAGTGGGGAGGGAGGCACAATGGCGGTGGCCAAGACCAGTGTCCTGGTGCTCGATTGCACCGAACCGGAGAAGCTGGCGGACTTTTACGCGCGTTTCCTCGGTGGCGAGCCCCGGACCGGGGCCGGTCCCGACTACATCGAAATCGTCGAGCCCCAGGGCATCCGCCTCGCGATCCGCCGGGACCACGGAGCCGCACCGGCCAGCTGGCCGCGTCCGGACGACTCCCAGCAGGCACATCTGCACTTCCTGGTGGCCGAGGACGACATGGACGCCGCGGAGCGCGAGGCGATCAGCCTCGGCGCCCGCCCCCTGGAGACCAAGGACAACGGCGGCCCGTTCGACGTCCGCCGCTACGCGGACCCGGCCGGCCATCCCTTCGTGCTGGCCGCGAGCGAGGGCCACGGAGTGACCTGAGCGGTGCGGTCAGTGGGGTCAAGCCCCCGCTGACCCGCGAGGCCCGCACCGCGCACGAACCGCCCGGGACACCCGGCCCATGGCCACTTCGGTGGCGGGCCCGGCGTCCCGGGCGGTTCGTGCGCGCGACTCGCTGCCTCAGCAGATTCGCGGCAGCTGTTCGCCCAGCGGCAGGTCGACCACCCGGGTCCCGCCGAGCGGTGTCCGGGCCACCACCATCCCGGGGTGTGCCTCGACGGCCTCGCCGATCACCGCCGCCTCGGCGCCGAGCGGATGGGCGCGCATCGCATCGAGCACCGCTTCGGCGTGCTCACGCGGCACAAAGGCCACGAGCTTGCCCTCGTTGGCGACGTACATCGGGTCGAGGCCGAGGATCGCGCAGGCGTTGGCCACGGTGGGCGGGACCGGGACGGCCCGCTCCTGGAGGACGACGCCGGTGCCGGAGGCGCTCGCGATCTCGTTGAGGGCCGCGGCCAGTCCGCCGCGGGTGGGGTCGCGCAGTACATGCAGGTCAGGGGTGACGGCGAGCATCGTCTCGACGAGGCCGCCGAGTGCCGCGCAGTCACTTTCGATCTCGACGCCGAACTCCAGGCCCTCGCGGACGCTCATGATCGCCACGCCGTGGACACCGATGGCACCGCTGACGATGACCACGTCGCCGGGGACCACCCGTTGCGGGCGCAGATCGACCCCTGCCGGGATCAGTCCGATGCCCGCGGTGTTGATGTAGACGCCGTCGCCGTGCCCGGCCTCGACGACCTTGGTGTCACCGGTCGCCACCTCGACACCGGCGGTCCGCGCAGCCGCTCCCATGGCATCCGCCACGGCGGCCACCACCGGCATCTCGACGCCCTCCTCCAGGATGTAGCCGCAGGAGAGGTAGGCGGCCCGCGCGCCGCTCATGGCGAGGTCGTTGACCGTTCCGTTGACGGCCAGGTCGCCGATGCTGCCGCCGGGGAAGAAGAGTGGCCGTACGACATAGGAGTCGGTGGAGAAGGCGAGGCGTACGCCGCCCAGGGAGACCGTCGCGGAGTCGCCGAGCTGACCGAGCACCTCACCGCCGAAGGCGGGCGCGAAGATCTGCTGGACCAGTTCGGCGGACAGTGCGCCGCCGCCACCGTGCCCCATCACGACCCGCGGCTGGTCGCGCAGCGGGGCCGGGCAGGTCCAGCCGGTGATGTCCACGGTGGGCAGGTCGCGGGCGGCCGGCACGGCGTCCGCGGTACCGGAGGGCGGCAGGGTGGTGTCAGACAACGGGGCTCGCCTCCATCGGAGTGGGCGTGACGCCGAGACGGCGGTAGAGGTAATAGGCGGCGCAGGCACCCTCGCTGGAGACCATGGTGGCGCCCAGCGGGGTGCGCGGGGTGCAGGTCGTGCCGAACGCCTCGCATTCGTGAGGCTTGAGCAGTCCCTGCAGGACCTCGCCGCTGCGGCATTCGGCGGGCTCACGGGTGGTGATGTCGCCCACCGAGAAGCGGTGTTCGGCGTCGAAGTCGCGGTAGCGCGAGGACAGCCGCCAGCCGCTCCGGGGGATGACCCCGATGCCGCGCCAGGGGCGGTCGGTGACTTCGAAGACGTCCGCCAGCATCGCCTGGGCCGCCGGGTTGCCCTCCGGGCGCACGGCCCGCGGGTAGGCGTTGTCCACGGTGTGCTCACCGCGCTCCAGCTGCTGGACGGTGCGGCGGATGCCTTCGAGGATGTCAAGCGGCTCGAAGCCGGTCACCACGATCGGCACCTCGAACCGCTCGGCCAGCTCCGGGTACTCCCCCATGCCCATCACGCTGCACACGTGTCCTGCGGCCAGGAATGCCTGGACCCGGCAACTCGGCGAGGTCATGATCGCCTCGATGGCGGGTGGCACCCGCACGTGCGAGACCAGCAGGCTGAAGTTGGGAATGCCGAGCTTGCGCGCCTGATACACCGTCATGGCGTTGGGCGGGGCGGTCGTCTCGAAGCCGATGCCGAAGAACACCACCTCCCGCCGGGGGTTCTGCTGGGCGATCTTCAGTGCGTCGAGGGGCGAGTAGACGACCCTTACGTCGCCTCCCTCACTGCGGACCCGGAACAGGTCGCGGTCGGTGCCGGGGACGCGCAGCATGTCGCCGAACGAACAGAAGATCACGTCCGGCCGGGAGGCGATCTCCAGCGCCTTGTCGATGACCTCCAGCGGCGTCACACAGACCGGGCACCCCGGACCGTGAATCAACTCCACCTTTTCAGGCAGCAGTTGATCGATGCCGTGTCGGATGATGGTGTGTGTCTGCCCGCCGCAGACCTCCATCAGTGCCCAGGGCCGCGTCACCGTGGCGTGGATGTCGTCGAGCAGGCGCCGGGCCAGCTCGGGGTCCTGGAACTCGTCGATGTACTTCACTGCCGCGCCTCCTGCGCTCCGTCACCCACGGCGGCCGCCGGCATGCCGACCGCCTCCGCGGCCGCCTCCCAGGGGTCGCCGAACTCCTCCTGCAGCAAGCCCATTTCCTCGAACAGTGCGAGGGTCTGCCGGGCCGACTCCTCATCCAGTCGCTGGAGCGCGAACCCCACATGGACGATCGCGTACTCGCCCACCGCGAGGTCGGGGACGTACTCCAGGCACACCTCCTTGACCACCCCGCCGAAGTCGACGGTGGCCATGCGGGTGCCGTCCCGCTCCTCGATGTCCAGAACTTTTCCGGGTACCGCCAGGCACATGGGGGGTTTCTCCTCGTCGTGGATACGTTCCGTGAGCTCGCCGCGGTGCGCCGCCTCAGGGGGCGGACGCACCGCCGTACGCGTGCGCGGTGCGCGCGGCGACCGCGATCTGGCCGAGGGCAAGTCCCCCGTCGTTGGGCGGGACCCGGCGGTGTCGCAGGACGGTGAAGCCGTCCTGCCGCAGAAGGCGTGAGGCGGTCTCCGCCAGCAGGGTGTTGGCGAAGACACCGCCGGTCAGGGCGACCGTCCGCACCCCGGCCCGCTCACGGGCCAGGACACAGCAGCCGCTGACGAGTTCGGCGACCGCGGTGTGGAAGCGGGCCGCGATCAGCGCCGGGGCGACGCCCGCGCGCAGGTCCTCGACGACGGAGGCGAACACCGGCGCGGGATCGGCGATCGTCTCGGCACCCGGTTCCCCGGGCGGCGCGGTCCGCAGCGCGAAGGCGTAGCCCGATGCCGGCTCGTGCTCGGCGGTCAGGGCCGCGGCCTCCAGTTCGACGGCGGCCTGCGCCTCGTAGCCGGCGTGGTGGCACACCCCGGCGAGGGAGGAGACGGCGTCGAAGAGCCGGCCCATGCTGGAGGTCGGTACGCAGTTGAGGTCGCGTTCGAGCTGTCGTGCCAGCAGCCGCCGCTCGTCGGGCGGGCAGGCCGCCACCGGTGGCAGGTCCTCGTCCCAGGCGATGCCCGCGGCACGCAGATGGGCGAGCGCCATGCGGTACGGACGCCGGACGGTGGCGTCGCCGCCGGGCAGCGGCACGTACGCGAGCTGCCCGATACGACGGTAGCCGTCGTAGTCGGCGAACAGGATCTCGCCGCCCCAGACCGCTCCGTCGTCGCCGTAGCCGGTGCCGTCGAACGCCACACCGATCACCGGACGGCTGCCGTCGAGGCCGTGCTCGGCCATAGCGGCGGCGATATGCGCGTGATGGTGCTGAACCCTCACCAACGGCCTTTCCCCGGTCCGCCGTTGGGCCCATTGACCGGATCGGTAGCCGGGGTGCTTGTCGGCGGCCAGGAGCTGCGGACGTACCCCGGTGACCGTCTCCAGGTGCGTCTCGGCCCGCTCGAACGCGAGTTGTGTCTCCAGGTCGTCCATGTCGCCGATGTGCGCGGACAGCCACGCGCGCCGCCCTTCGGCCAGGCAGAGCACGTTCTTGAGGTCGCCCCCGACGGCCAGCGCGGGCCGTACCGGCAGCGGGAGCGTGACCGGGAAGGGCGCATAGCCGCGGGAGCGGCGCACGAACAGCGGTTCCCCGTCGCACACACGCAGTACCGAGTCGTCGCACGGGACCTGGACGGGCCGGTCGTGGGTGAGCCAGGCGTCGGTCAGATGCGCGAGCCGCCGCACGGCCTCCTCGTCGTCGGTGACGATCGGCTCTCCGGCGACGTTTCCGCTGGTCATCACGAGCAGCCGGGGCCCCTGCGGGTCACCGGGGAGACCGAGCAGCAAGTGGTGCAGGGGGGTGTAGGGGAGCATGACGCCCAGGTCCGGGCTACCGGGAGCCACCGCGTGGGACAGACCCGGCGCTCCGGCGGCCCCGGTGCCCCGGGTGCGGCGCAGCAGGACGATGGGGCGGCTGACCCCCGTGAGCAGGGCCCGCTCCTCCGCTCCGACGCTCACCAGGTGCGCGATGTCGGTGAGGTCCCGGGCCATCAGGGCGAAGGGCTTGTCGCCGCGGGCCTTGCGACGCCGCAGCAGCGTGACCGCCCCGTCGTCGGAGGCGTCGCAGACCAGGTGGTAGCCACCGAGGCCCTTGACGGCCACGATCGCTCCGCGGGCGAGCAGGCGGCGTGCCTCGGCGACGGGGTCGGCGGCGGGAGCGGGGCGCGGCGGGCGGGTGCGGTCGTCGGGGTCCGCGATCAGCAGACTCAGCCGGGGCCCGCAGTCGTGGCAGGCGATCGGCTGGGCATGGAAGCGCCGGTCGGCGGGGTCCGCGTACTCGGCCGCGCACGCGTCGCACATCGGGAAGTCGGCCATGGTGGTCTGCGCCCGGTCGTAGGGCAGTCCGGTGACGATGGTGAAGCGCGGCCCGCAGTGTGTGCAGGTGAGGAAGGGGTGCCGGTGGCGACGGTCCTGCGGGTCCCTCAGCTCGGCGAGGCAGGCGTCGCAGGTGGCGGCGTCCGGGGAGACGAGGGTGCGGCAGGTCTCCGCGGCGTGGGAGGCCAGGATGGCGAAGCCGGCGCCGCCGGTTGCGGGGACGTCCTCCCCTTCGACGGCCTCCACGACGGCCAGGGGCGGCGCGTCGCGGCGGATCCGGAAGCTGAAGCGGTCGACCGCGGCGAGTGCGCCCTCGACCTCGGTGAGGACGCCTTCGCCGGTGTTGGTGACGTGGCCGGTCAGGCCGAGTTCGGTGGCGAGCGTGTGGACGAACGGGCGGAAGCCGACACCTTGGACGACTCCGCGCACCGTGATCCGGCGGCGTACGGCGGCCGTCGCGGGGGCCGCGCCGACCTGCCCCGTGGTCATCAGCGGCTCGACGCCACGGTGCCGGGGTCGGTCGTGTGGGAGCGGGCCCCCGGCGAGTCCGGTCCACCGGCCGGCGCGTGCGAGTGGCCCTCGCCGTGCGAGTGGCCCTGCGCATGTGTATGCCCCTCGCCGTGCGTGTGGCCCTCCGCGTGGGTATGCCCCTCGCCGTGCGAGTGGCCGGCGTCGTGGACGTGGTGGGACTGCCGGTTCATGACCGGGATGTGGACCGGGGCGCCGTCCCGCGCCGCCAGCGCCCGGTCGAGCAGGACGCCGTCCCCCTCGCCGCGGCGCGCCGAGGTGAGGACGATCTCGACACCGGGGTTGATTTGTTCGACGTTGGCGCGGAAGGCCTTCTCGTCGAAGTCGACCGCCTCGGCGATGTCGGTCTTCGTGACCACGACGAGATGGGCGAGTCCGAAGGCGGTGGGGTACTTCAGGGGTTTGTCCTCGCCCTCGGTCACGGACGCCAGCACGACCCGCAGCGTCTCCCCCAGGTCGTAGGAGGCCGGGCAGACGAGGTTGCCGACGTTCTCGATGAAGAGCAGCCGGGTGTCGGCCGGGAGCCACTCGTGAAGATGGCCACCCAGCATCTCGGCTTCGAGGTGGCACAGTCCGTCGGTGAGGACCTGCTTGACGGGCACCCGGGACCGGGCCAGCCGTACCGCGTCGTTCTCCGTGGCCAGATCCGCGGTCAGGGCCGCCACCGGTACGCCACGGCGGTGTGCGAGGGCGAGTTCGCGCTCCAGCAGGGCCGTCTTGCCGCTGCCGGGACTGGAGAGCAGGTTGATCACGGAGGTGCCCCGGGCCGCCAGGTTCTCACGCAGCGTGTGGGCGCAGGCGTCGTTCTTGGCGAGTACCGCCTGTTGCAGGTCGACGACACGGCACATGGTTCAGCGCTCCTAGTGGGTCGGTAGGTGCGGTGGTGAGTGCGGCGCCGCGGGCACCGGGGCGTCGTTCCAGCAGACGCTGACGATCTGCAGTTCGCGGCCCGACATCAGTTCCGCCGTCGTTCCGCCGCAGCGTGGGCAGAGCAGGTGCGGCGGCATTCCCACCGCCCAGCTGTCCGCACAGGGACCGCAGCGAGCACGCGCCGACACCGTTTCGGTGACCAGCTCCGCGCCCTCCAACACCGTGCCAGCGCAGGCGAGTTCGAAGGAGAAGGCCAGGGCGTCGGACACCACGCCGGCCAGTTCGCCGACCTGCAGCCGGACGCGGGTGACCGCCGTTGCCCCGGCGGGCCGTTCCGCGCTCGCGACCTGGTCCACGACCGCGAGCGCGATGGACATCTCGTGCATCGGTCTCTCTCTGGTGCGGGGACGACCGGGTGCCGCTCGGCTTCATTACACGGCGCGTGCGGAGCCCGGTCGGGATGCCTCGCCGGGGCGGCGTGGTCGCGTACGCCGGTCGGCGCAGCGGGCCGTCACATGGACCGGATGCGGAGGTAGCGCCTGATGTCCGGCAGAACGCTCTTCATGGCGAGGGCGAACACGGCCGCGGCCGCTCCGCCGAGGGCGAGCTTCAGCATGGTGTGGAATTCCTCTCGATGGTGTGGGGCCGGGCGGGGGCCGCCGTCGGCTCCTCCGGTTCGACCAGCCGCAGGATCAGGCTCACGGCCTCGTCGACCGCGGCGTTGACCGGCTCGCTGAGTCCGATGCCCTCCTCGACGTCGGCCGGTTCGCAGCCGACGACGAGGACACGCTCCGGACGGCACCCGCCGGTGCCCGCGCTGAGCGTGTCGAGCAGCGCGAGCACGGTGTCCGGCGTCATGTGGTGGCCGTCCAGCGCGGTGCTCTGCGGACGGGCGGTGGCCGGATCGGTGGCGTCCAGGAGGTAGACGGTGCCGGGCTCACCGCCGCGCGCGGAGGCGTCGACGAGCAGCACCGTGTGATAGCCGTCCAGCATCTGGTAGGCCAGGTGCACACCGCGTACGCCGGCGTCGACGACCTCGACACCGTCCGGGAGCGGGTGTTCGCCCAGCCGGCGGACGGCTTCGACGCCGAAGCCGTCGTCGCCGAGGAAGATGTTGCCCACGCCGGCGATCAGCGTCTTCCTGGACACCTCGGCGAGGGGGGCGTCGGTGAAGGGGGCGTCGGTGTTCACGCGTCCTCCAAGGGAGCCACTTCGTCGGGTTGGAAGTACAGGAACCGGCCCTGGGCGCGCCGGATGTCGACGCCGGGGTCGCCCTCGACGGTCACCGCGAGGTGTACCCCGCCGTCCACGTCGTGCAGGACCGCCTCGACGTGCGCGCTGCGGCCCTGGAGGAAGAGGTCCTGGGCGTCGGTGCGGCGCAGCCCGGGACGCAGCAGCACCCGGCTGCCCGCGCCGATGGACTGTCCGTCCACGATGATCCGGTCGGTCACCGGGTCGACGCTGCGGTCGCTCTCCGGGTCCCACCAGGGCGTGTCGGGGCGCAGGCCCGGTACGTCGGGGGTGAGGTCGGCCGGTTCCGCCGGGCCGGGCCCTGTCACCTCGCGCAGCGAGCGGACGGCGCCGTGCAGGCGTTCCAGCACCTCGGGGGGCATCGAGTCGGCGAGGTCGATGACCTCCGCCGCGCGGCGGTCCGTGCCGCGTGCCTCACGCTTCTCCTGGTCGGTGAGGGCGGCGGTGCGCAGGGCGAGGATCTCGTCGATCTCCAGGGCGTCGTAGAGGGCGCCGGGGCTCTCGGGGGCGATGGCCGGGTGGTCCTCCAGGATGATCGGGGAGGACAGGATCACATCGCTGCGTCCGGGCTCGCCTGCGAGGACCGGCCAGGCGTGCTCGTTCCGGCAGCTCGCCACGGCTCCACTTGCCCATTCGGGCGGGTCCGTCATCGAAAGGAAGGAGCCCGGGGCGAGGCCGAGCAGAAGGTGCGCCGCGACCAGGGAGCGGGGCAGCGCCGCGTCGCGGTCGGCGGCGCCCTCGTCCGCTGTCCAGGGGCTGGTGTTCTCGACGGTGGCGGTCAGCCGCATCGCCGCGTAGGGGCCCTCGAGGGGGCTCGCGGTCAGCCGCACCCGGCCGTTGATCTCCTCGCAGCGGCGCACCAGGCGGCCGACGAGCAGGCCGTCCGCGTCGTGCACCAGCTCGGTCTCCTCGCGCGCGGGCCGCGAGAACGGCACGGTGACGCCATCGCCCTGGAGTTCGTCGACGGCCACGACGTGCGTGACGCGTTCCTCGGCGCCCTCGTCCCACGGCACCAGCACCCGGTCGGGGAGTTCGAGTTCGGCGACCGTCTCGAACTCCCCACCCGGGGCGAGGCGTTGGACGACGCGCCGTTGGGCGTGCAGGAACCGCAGTTCGACCGAGAGGCGGGCGCCTGACCTGGGTTCCATCAGGCATTCGGTGCGCTGGAAGGAGTGCTCCTCGCTCTCGGCACCCCAGCCGGGCGGGACGAGCACGCCGAACTGCCAGCGCAGCTTGTTCTTCGCCGCGGACGCCCGGTACGGGTAGAGCACATAGCCCTCGAAGAGCACGGCGTCCGCGACCTGCCGGGCGACGGCGAACCGTGCCTCCATCTCGTCGGGCAGCACGGTGGTCGTCACGGCGCGGTCCTCTCGGTGACGGGACGGGCGACGGCGCCGGGGAAGATTCGCGCGCGTGGGGCGGCGTCCTCGGCGTCGACGGTGGCCAGGAGCGCCTCGACGGTCGCTTCCCAGGACGGCAGGGCCCGGCGGGAGCGGAAGGCGAGCAGCGCGTCGAGGGTTTCGCGCGGCAGCCGGAGCCAGCCGCAGCCCGGGAAGTGCTGTTCGGTCATCTCCTGCCAGACGGGCACCGGCATCCGGAAGGCGGCTTCCTTGTGCCAGGGCACCGGTGCGACGCGGAACCCTCCGGCGCCGGCGAACACCGTGCCGGAGAACAGCAGGAGCAGCGGGACCTCGCCGTCGCGCAGCGCGCGGAAGTAGCGGGACGCGGCGACGTCCATGTCGTAGGTGCACGGTACGGGGAGGTCCACCTCCGTCTCGCCGGTGAAGCCGGGGACGACGAGGGAGACCTGGGCGAACTGCAGCGGCTGCAGGGTGCTGCCCCAGCGGGACCGCTCGCCGAAGAGGTCGGCCAGCGCCGCGGCCTCCTCGGGCTCGTAGCTGCGGCGGGCCGGTTCGATGCGGAACTGGCAGCGCAGGGCGATGGCGTGCACCCGTGCGTCGTCGGCGGCCGTGATGCGCAGCCGGAAGACGAGGGTGGGGCCGGCAGCGTATTTGTCGGCCCGTACGCCGGTGCAGACGAAGGAGAGGTCGGTCACGGCCGGGTGTCCTCCTTCGGCGGGCGGGCCCGCCGGGCTACCTGGGTGAAGAAGTCGGCCAGCGCGGTGCGCGCCTGTGGCCCGCCGTCGAAGCCCTGCCACAGCAGGCGCATCCGGCCGACCAGCTCGTAGCAGATGTCGACGGGCACCAGGTAGCACTCGATGCGGCCCTCGGTGCGGCGTACCAACAGGGCTTCCACGTCGGGGGCGAGCAGCTGCGCGAGCCGGCTGGCGCCGACGACGGTCTGCCAGGTGGACGGGTCGAGTTCGCTCTCGGTGGCGCCCGCCGGGCTGGGGTAGAGCGCCACCAGCCGGTCCAGGTCGGCGTTGCGCAGGAAGAAGGCGACGCCGACGGGGATCTGGAGCTGCTCCCAGGCCGCGTCGTCGAGGGTGTGGCCGGTGTCGACGAGGTAGCGGTCGGGGACCGTACGGAACTGGCCGGTGCCGGCCCCCGGCCGGTCGAAGAGCAGCGCGCAGGGCGTGCAGGCGCAGGCCAGCGCGCGCTTCTTCGTGTCGACGAGATGGCGGTGGTTGTGCTCGGCGAGGACCGCGGAGCACAGCTCACAGCGTTCCGGGGCCTGTGGCCGGGGCGCGCGGAACCGGCGCAGGCCGCGGTGGGCCGGTGGTGCGGGGCGCGTGGGCGCCGTCTGCGGGCCGGTCACGACGGTGTGGCGGCGGTCGGCGGGCGGCTGGAGATCTGCAGCAGTGTCGGCTCCTGCGCCGCCTTCGCGGGCTCCATCTGCACCGACGTCACCTCGGGCGCGAAGCACGACAGGGCGCCCTCGATGGCCTGTTGGGCCTCCTGCGAGGTGCTCGGGCAGCCACAGCCTCCGGAGTCGGCCGACCGCAGGCGCAGCACACCGGTGTCCTCGTCGAAGCCGGCCACCTCGGCGGGGTGCTGTCGGCGGACGCTCTCCAGCGCCCGTTCGATGCGGGTCGCGACGTCCTCGGGGTGCAGGTCGTGCAGCACCAGCAGGCTCGCGACGAGTTCGTCGCGCAGCACGGCCGCGCGCGGGCTGCCACCGCCCTCGCGGTTTCCGGCGCGGTCGAGGAGATGCACGATCCGCGCCAGTCCCGCGCCGTAGAAGTCCATCAGGACGCGGACGAGTTCCTCGGCGGACGCGGTGATCTCGCTGTCGTCGCGCTGCGCGATGCGGTCCAGGACCTCTTCGACGCGCCGGCCGGTCGCCTCCGCGTTCGGCGCGGCGTTCCGGGGCGGGGCGGTGTCCACCGCGGCGCTCATCCGCCGAGTCCGCTCAGGCCGGTGGGCACGTGCATCTTCTGCACGGACTTGCCGCCGCCGACGTACATGTGGACGCCGCAGGGCAGGCAGGGGTCGAAGCTGCGGACGGCGCGCATGATGTCGATGCCCTTGAAGTTCTCCGGGGAGTTCTCCTCGAAGATGGGGGTGTTCTGGACGGCGTCCTCGTACGGGCCGGGGGTGCCGTAGGTGTCACGCGTGCTGGCGTTCCACGGGGTGGGCGGGTAGGGGTGGTAGTTGGCGATCTTCCCGTCCCGGATGACCATGTGGTGCGAGAGGACGCCGCGGACCGCCTCGGTGAATCCGACGCCGATGGACTCGTCCGGCACCTCGAACTTCTCCCAGGTCTGGGTGCGTCCGGCGCGGACCTCCTCAAGCCCCTTCTCGGCGAAGTGCAGCGCCATGGCGGCCGAGTACGCCTGGAAGTACGTGCGGGCGCGGTTGCGCTCCAGCGCGTTGCTCCACTTGGGGATCTTCCACTCGAACCGGGTCTCGGGCTTGGTCATGCTGCGCGGCAGGTCGATGACCACACTCTGGCCGGTGGACTTGACGTAGGGCGTGTCGACGAGGCCGGACAGGGCGGTCGACCACAGGCGGGCGATGGGGCCGCCACCGGTGTCCAGTGCCAGGTAGTCCTTGCCGTCGAACCACCGCGGGGACATCACCCAGCTGTACTTGTCACCGAAGTCCCGCTTCTGCGGAGCGGGGATGGTGTGCTGGTTCCACGGGTGACGCGGGTCGACGGGGTTGCCGAGCGGGTCGTGGGTGACGAACTGCTCCTGGCCCTGCCAGTCCTGGTAGTAGGAGCTGCCCAGCAGGATCCGGATGCCGAGGTTGATCTCGGTGAGGTCGTTGGTGACCAGCTTGCCGTCGACGATGATGCCGGGGGTGACGAACATCCGCCGGCCCCAGTCGGTCATGTTGCGGTACGTGAAGTCGCAGTAGTCCGGGTCGTTCAGCGCGCCCCAGCAGCCGAGCAGCACCCGCCGCCGGCCGACTTCCTCGTAGCCGGGCAGCGCCTCGTAGAAGAAGTCGAACAGGTCGTCGTGGAGCGGGACGACGCGCTTCATGAATTCGACGTAGCGCATGAGCCGGCTGAGGTAGTCGGTGAACAACTGCACGCTGGCGATGGTGCCGACGCCGCCCGGGTAGAGCGTGGAGGGGTGCACATGGCGGCCCTCCATGAGACAGAACATCTCGCGGGTGTAGCGGCTGACCTGGAGCGCCTCGCGGTAGAACTCGCCCTCGAGGGGGTTGAGCGAGCGCATGATGTCGGCGATGGTGCGGTAGCCGTGTTCGCCGGCGTGCGGGGCCTCGGTGCGTTCGGCAAGTTCCAGGACGCCGGGGTTGGTCTCGCGGACCATCTTTTCGCAGTAGTCGACCCCTACCAGGTTCTCCTGGAAGATGTTGTGGTCGAACATGTACTCGGCGGACTCGCCGAGGTTGATGATCCACTCCGCGAGGTGCGGGGGCCGCACGCCGTATGCCATGTTCTGCGCGTACACCGAGCAGGTCGCGTGGTTGTCACCGCAGATTCCGCAGATGCGGCTGGTGATGAAGTGCGCGTCCCGCGGGTCCTTGCCGCGCATGAAGACGCTGTAGCCACGGAAGACCGACGAGGTGCTGTAGCACTCCGCCACCCGCTTCTGCTTGAAGTCGATCTTGGTGTGGATGCCGAGGCTGCCCACGATCCGGGTGATCGGATCCCAGGCCATCTCCGTCAGACCGCTGCCGTCACCGGCCGCCTTTGTCTTCGGTGCCATCGTGTGTGCCGTGCCCTTCTTTGTGCGGGAGGTGGGGTCGGACGGAGAGGCCGGACGCTCAGGCGGCTCCGGTTCCTGCTGTTACCAAGGGGACCGGTAACCGGTGGTCAGCTTGTCGCCGCGGTGACGCCACTTGGGCTCGTTGTCGACGGTCTTCGCGGTGACCTGTCGCAGACGGCGGATGACGCTGCCGTACGCGGCACTCGCGGTGCTGGAGACCTTGCCGCCGGGCGGCTCGTCCATGAACGGCATGAATTTGTCGGGGAAGCCGGGCATGGTGCAGGCGATACAGATGCCGCCGACGTTCGGGCAGCCGCCGATGCCGTCCATCCAGCCCCGCTTGGGCACGTTGCATTTCACCACGGGGCCCCAGCATCCGAGCTTCACCAGACACTTGGGCGAGTCGTAGGTGGTGGCGAACTGCCCCTGCTCGTAATACCCGGCCCGGTCGCAGCCCTCGTGGACCGTCGCGCCGAAGAGCCAGGTGGGCCGCAGCTGGTCATCCAGCGGGATCATCGGAGCCGAGCCCACCGCCTGATAGAGCAGGTAGGTCAGGGTCTCCGAGAAGTTGTCGGGCTGGATCGGGCAGCCGGGCACGCACACGATCGGGATGCCGGCCTTGGACGTCCAGTCCCAGCCCAGGTAGTCGGGCACGCCCATGGCGCCCGTCGGGTTGCCGGACATCGCATGGATGCCGCCGTACGTGGCGCAGGTGCCGATGGCGACCACGGCCAGCGCCTTGGGGGCGAGACGGTCGATCCACTCACTGGTCGTGATCGGCTGGCCGGTCTCGGGGTTGTCACCGAAGCCGCACCAATAGCCTTCCGGCTTGATCGACTCGTTGGGGATGGACCCCTCGATGACAAGGACGAACGGGTCGATCTCGCCGCGTTCGCCCTTGAAGAACCACTCGATGAAGTTGTCGGCACCCTGAACGGGCCCGCATTCGAAATCGATCAGCGGCCAGTGCACGGCCACCTTGGGAAGGCCCGGCAGCACACTGAGCGCGATCTCCTCAATGCTCGGCTGGGTCGCGGCGGTGAGCGAAACGGAGTCGCCATCACAGCTCAGTCCCGCGTTGATCCAGAGAACGTGGATCGGGGACTCGTCCTCGGCGGACGGCTTTCCGGCCGTATCCGCACTGTCGGCCACGGTCGAAGATGCTGCATCCATAGGGATGCCTCCTTGGGGAGGTATGCAACGAAAGCGCACATTTCACGGCTTCCGTACACAGTGGTAGCACCGAACCCGCCGACCGGAACCACAACGGGGGCCGTTCCAGTGACCCACCGGCGTCGCGGGCCCCACACCCCCGCACACAGCTGAGCGGGCCGGTCCATGACCGGCCCGCTCAGGCCCCGTCCCACCCCGAAGACGTCAGCTCGTGGAGCCGCTTTCCATCGTCGTGACGGTGAACCGTCCGCCGCACACCCGCAGCCCGCGACTCTGCGTGGTCATCGAGTCCTTGGAGCCGGGCGGGTACACGTGGACGATCTGCGACGAGGACCAGCACGGAGTGTCCGAGACCCCGTCGTTGACGGTGTGCAGCACGGCATGGGCGCTCTGCCCCGGCCGCAGCGTGACGGAACCGCCGGCGCCGCCCTCGCGGGTGGCGGGCTTGCCGATGACCGAACCGTCGCGGGACATGAGGGAGACGCCGGGGTAGCCGCGCAGCGAACAGGCGTTCTTACCCTTGTTGGTGAAGACCAGCGGGTAGTGAATGTTGCCCGCGCCGATGTCGGAGGGGCCCAGGCGCAGCGACATCTGCGTGGCGGTGCAGCGCCCCGAGGGCGACGTGGTCGCGTTCTTGCTCCGCGACGGGCTCGGGCTGCCGGCATCAGGCGATTTACGCCCTGAGGGCTTCGACGCACCCGCGGAGGGCTCCGTGTCCGCGGAGGGCGCCTGGGTGCCGGACGGCTTGAGGGCGTCGCCGGACGGCTTCGCACTGTGGTCGCCCTCGGAGCTGTGGGACGTCTCCGGCGAGGAGGCGGACGGCGGGCCGGCCGCGGAGTTGCTCCCGTCCTGGCAGGCGGTGAGCGTGAGCGCCGCGATGGCGATCAGCGAACCGGCGGCGGCACGACGGCCGCGGCCGAGGGTCTTGGCGGTGAGCGACATGAGGTGTCCCCCTCGTCTTGTGCGTCCGTACCCTCATGGTGCGGGTGCGTATGGTCCGTCCGTTGCTTCCAGCGTGGCCCAGGGCGCTGCCGGTCCGCTAACGCAGCGCTAACGCACCGCTAACGGGCCGGGCGCCCCGGCCCGCGGTGCCTCCGCTGGTCTGTGTGACCAGCCGGAACGTCGGGTGTTACACCAGGCTCGCAGAAGTTTGGGAGTTTCGAACGCGGCACCACGGTGTTCGGCCGCACCTCCCACCGGACGCCGTAACCTCCTCGGCCTCGGCAGCCCCACCGGCCCCGCCGGACCCGGACCTGCCGGGCCCCGCCCCGCCCGGCAGGCGGCGTTACCTCCCACTCCCCTGGTCCGCCCCGATGTTCGGCGGGTCGGGGACCGGGTTGCCGTAGAAGTCCCGGCCGCCCGAGCCGGGCATGGCCACGCCCGCACCGAGGGCCGGGGAACCGGCACGAAGACGGACGTCACCCGGGGAGACGAACCGCGGGTCGGCACGTACCGCCGCGCTGTCGCCGGGGACCCCGGAGATACGGGCGTAGAGGTTGTGGTCGTAGCCGTTGTGCGGGTCGGCGATCGGAGTGGTCGTCCCGGCGCCGGCGAAGATGTTGTTGCGGAAGGTGACGCCCCCGGGTCCGTTGCTGCTGACCATGGCTGTGCCGGCGGCGCCGGTGGTGATCGTGTTGTTGTGCACCAGGGTGTTGGTCGCGGGGCCGCAGACGACCGAAATGACGCCGTAGGGCGCCGACTTGTTCTCGTCGTCGACGCTGACGTTGTAGCGGACGATGTTGCGGTCCGACGTCATGCCCTCGCCGTTGCAGATGAGCAGGAAGCCGCCCTCGTTGTCGTGGCTGTAGTTGTACTGGTAGACGTTGCCGTTGTTGCCGCCGTCGATGTCGTACGCCATCGAGTCTCGGGTGCCGTGACCGCCGGTGACCTCGTTGAACTGGTAGACGACGCGGTCGGAGTTCCAGGCCCAGATACCCGCGTTGTAGCCCGCCGAGCGGGTGTTGAAGCCGGCGACCAGATTGTGTTCCACCCGCGCCCCGACGGAGTTCTGCACGACGATGCCGTCGCCGCCGACATCCCGCACGGTGTTGTGGTGCACCGAGAGTCCCGTGATCGGCGCGAAGGACGCCCCCGGCCCCTGGGGGTGCTCCGGCCTGCGGCCCCAGGTGGAGGAGGTGCCGATGCCCGTGCGGTCGGTGTGCTCCACTGTCGAGTGACGCACCGTCACCTCTGCGAAGCGGGTGGGCACGGCGGAGCCCTGTACGGCGAAGAGGATGCCGCCTGAGGGGTCGGGGTCCTTGAAATCGGCCCCGTTGACGTCGTGCACGTCGACGCCGTCCACCAGGTAGTGGCGACCGGTGCCGAAGTCGTGCAGCCGGACGAGTATCCCGGCGCGGCGGTCGGTCGTGGTGGCCGGGCCGGTGTTGGTCACGTCGAGGTCGCGCAGCTCCCAGCGCTGGACGTTGTCGAGCAGGATCGCGGCACGTGCGCCGGCCCCCGCGAGGCGCGGTTTCGCGCCGCTCCCGTACGCGCCCGCGCCGAGCGGTGCGCCGGCGGCCCCCGATGCCGAGGGGGCGAAGGTGCCGGTGCAGGTGACGCCACGCTTGAAGAGGACGCGGTCACCCGGGCGGAGGGTCGCGGCGCTCGCCTTTTCCAGGGTGCGCCAGGCGGTGGCGGGGCTGGTTCCGGGAGCGGAGTCCGATCCGTCGGCACAGTCGACGTGGTAAATGGCCGCTTTTGCAGCGGTGTTCGTAGATGCGGGCCCTGCCTCCGCCTGCGCGGGCGACGCGGCGAGGGGAGCGAGGGCGGCGAGAACAACGAGGACTGCGGTGCCGCGCAGAGCGGTCACAGCCGTTCGGGGCATCACGGGTGCCTTTGTGGGCAGCCCCGGCGCGGTTCCATGCGGCCGGCGGCTGATGCGGTGGGGCATCGTCTCTCCTGGTTCCGATGGCCGACCCCTTCCTGCCGCCGGACGCCGGCGGTGTGGCATCCACTGAAGAGACCGTGACGGAAGGCGGACCGGGCGGGCTTCATGCCGCCGGGCAGCGGCGGGTCGCCACATCGTCGAGCCCCATGCGAAGGGGTGACAAGCCTTGCCGACGAAAGTGCAAGCCCTTACGCGGAAAGTACAACTGCCCTTGCGTGTAGGCAAGTTGCTTGCGCCGTGACGTAGCGCCGAATGCCGCTCCTCCGGGCGGGAGCGAGCGAATGGCGCGAGGGTGGAGCGCCGGGGTGGTTCATACGGTGGGCGCTGCCTGACCACCCACCGCTCAGGGTGCCTAAAGCGGCGAACCGCGACGCCCTCGGCCAGCCCCCCCCCCCCCGCGCCGGGAACCCCTGCCTTCGGAGCGGAAACCCTCCGGAAAACGGTGACGGAGCATTGCGCCGTTCGGCGGCACCGGCCCTGGACGGGGCGAGGGAGAAACCTGGACGTCAGCCTCACCCCGTCCCCGCCGTCCTGCCGATTACCACTCCCGCCCCGCATTCGACAGGATGGGCGGCATGACCGAGATCCACACTCCCCGCCTCCTCCTCCGCCGCTGGCACGACGACGACCTCGCCCCGATGGCGGACATCAACGCGGACCCGGTGGTCATGCGCTGGGTCGGGGACGGGTCGGTCCTCGACCTGGACCAGACCGCGGAGGCCATCGAGCGGTGGGAGGAGGAATGGGACGACGAGGGGTTCGGTCTGTTCGCCGTCGAGCTGCTGGCCTCGGGCGAACTGGCCGGGTTCGCGGGTCTGTCCCTGCCCGAGTACCTGCCGGAAGCGATGCCCGACGTCGAGATCACCTGGCGCCTCGGGCGACAGTTCTGGGGGCAGGGCTACGCATCCGAGGCGGCACAGGCCGTGCTGGAGTTCGCTCTCCAGGACCGCGGACTCGAACGCGTCATCGCCATCGACCGGCTGGGCAACGAGGCGTCGGAGAATGTGATGCGCAAGCTCGGTCTGGCCTTCGAGCGGGAGACCGCCCACCCCGAATACGGTCACGCGCTGACCGTGCACAGCATCGACCTGACCGAATACCAGGCCTGAGGTCACTCCCGGCCGCTGGCCTCTCGGGGTTTCTTCGGAGCGGCCCGCGTCAGCGCCGTCTCCGGGGCGGCGCGGTTCAGCACCATCTCCAGGAGGGCCCGCCATCAGCACCAACGCCGGTCCGACTCTCATCAGAGCCATCTCCGCGTAGCGCGGTTCAGCCGTCTCCGGGCGCCACTGCCCGCCAGGGTCGTCTCCGGCCCGCCGGATATCTCTGAGCAAGCGAGGGCGGCGCGAGGCGATGCGGTGTAGGAGCACGCAGCGACGACCGGCCGCCCGGGGCGACGATCCGACGGGGCGCCTGGGCTGACAGGACGACGGAGACGGGGCGTGCTCCTCCACCGCACGCCTGTCGAGGCGAGGCGCGGCGAGGCGGGGCGACCGCCGAAAAGCCGCGCGCCATCTGCCGGGGCCCGGTCCCACCCAGGCCGCGGGACCGCCATGCGCCGACCGGCGCCGCCGCTCCTGCCCCCTCCCCCGCCTCTCGCCGCCCCGCCTCCCCCCGCCGGAACCGAAGGGAGGGACATGGGGCGGCACCGTGGCGGCCGCGAGCGTCGTCGCGAAACCTCAGCCGGTGGCACCGGCCGGCTGGACCAGGTCCAGGTCGAGGACCTCGGTGGCGCCGCCTGCGACGGATATCGGTTCGGCGTGCGGGGGATAACCGGCCGCCGACAACGTGTAGTGACATCCGCTGAGTTCGGAGAACGCGAAGACACCATCCGGGCCCGTGACGGTGTGGGCGGCGACCGTGCCGTCCTCGACAAGGGTCACGGCGGCGTCGGCCAGTGGCCGTCCGTCCGGGCCACGCACCGTTCCACGAACGGTTGCGGCAGGGTGCAGACGTACGTCCTGCCGTGCCGGCTCCCCGCCGGACAGCTCGACGGCGCGGGCCTCCGGCCGGTGTCCTTCGGCGCTCATGACCACGGTGTAGGTGCCCGGCAGGAGCCGGCTGACCTCCCAGGTCCCGTCGCTGCCCGACGTCGTACGGGTCACCACGTCGCCACCGCTGTCGGTGACCACGACGCCCGCACCGGCCAGCGGGAGGCCGTCCGGCCCGCCGAGCAGGGTGCCTGTCAGCCTGCCGGATGCCGTAAGGATCAGGTCCACCTCGACCGGGGCCGTCCCTGCACGGTACGTCGCCGATGCCGCGTGCGGCGTGTGTCCTGCCGCGGCGCCGGTGAGGACGTAGGTGCCCTCGGCGGGGGCGGTCAGGGCGTAGCGGCCGTCGGCACCTGCCGTCGTGACGCCGGCCTGTCGGCCCTGCCGGTCGATCAGGGTGATGCTCGCCCGCGGCACGGGCCCGCCGGACGCGTCCAGCACCCGGCCACGGAAGCCCATGGAGGCGTCGTCGCGCGCGGCAACACCGACGGTCGCGGGCGTTGACGGGTCGGCCTGCACCACGGCGGTGGGAGTGGGCCGTGCCCAGGAAGGCGCGGGCTTGGCGAGCGTCTCGGGACGCTCCGCCGGCAGGTGGGAGGTGAACGCAACAGGCTCCGTGCCCGAGGAAACGAGGGGCGCGGGCGCCGCCACACCCGCATCACCGGCCCCGGCAGTTTCGGAAGCACCGGCAGGCCCCGCCGCTTCCTCCGAACCGTCCGTGCTCTGTGCGACCAAGGTGGGCCGGGACGTCTTGCTCTGTGACGGCAGGAACGCGGCCAGGGCCACGCCGACGATGACCGCGCCCGTGGCGATCAGGAAGGAGACGCGGAAGCCGCCCATGGTGGGCACCGTGACCGACCCGGCCCGCGTGGACATATGGGCGAGGACCATGCCGATGACGGCGCTGGAAACGGACGTGCCGATGGAGCGCATGAGGGTGTTGAGGCCGTTTGCCGCACCGGTCTCGGACGGGTCGACGGCACCGATGATCAGGGCGGGCAGCGAGGAGTACGCGAGTCCGATGCCGGCGCCGACGGTGACCGCGATGATGACGGTCTGCCAGGGCGCGTTCATGAGTCCGATACCGGCTCCGTAGCCGATCGCGATCACCAGCATGCCGAGGAGCAGCGTGACCTTGGGGCCCCTCCGTGCGGCGAGGCGTGCGTAGAGCGGCGCCACCAGCATCATCGTCAGTCCCAGCGGCGCCACGCACAGCCCGGCCACCACCATGGACTGGCCGAGACCGTAGCCGGTGGACGTCGGCAGCTGGAGCAGCTGCGGCAGCACCAGGGAGATCGCGTAGAAGGCCACGCCGACGGTGATCGAGGCGAGGTTGGTGAGCAGCACCTCGCGCCGGGCGCTGGTGCGGAGGTCGACCAGCGGGTCGGGGATCCTCAGCTCCATCACGCCCCACAGCACCAGAATCACGGCGGCGAGACCGAACATCCCGAGGGTGAGGGGCGAGCCCCAGCCCCAGTCGCTGCCCTTGGTGATGGGGAGCAGCAGGGCGACCAGCCCGGCCGACAGTCCGATGGCGCCGGCCACGTCGAAGCGTCCGCGCGCCCGTACCTCCGTCTCGGGGACCACGAGGACGGTGAGCAGCATCGACAGCACGCCGAGGCCCGCGGCGGCGAAGAACAGGGCGTGCCAGTCGGCGTGTTGTGCCACCAGGGCCGCGGCGGGCAGGGCGAGTCCGCCGCCGACGCCTATGGAGGAGCTCATCAGGGCCATGGCCGAGCCGAGCCGTTCGCGCGGCAGCTCGTCGCGCATGATGCCGATGCCGAGCGGAATGGCGCCCATGGCGAAGCCCTGGAGTGCCCGTCCGACGATCATGGTGAGCAGGTCGTCGGTGAATCCGCAGATCAGGGATCCGACGACCATCACGGCGAGGCTGGACAGCAGCATCCGCCGCTTGCCGTAGAGGTCACCGAGGCGGCCCATGATCGGCGTCGATACCGCGCCCGCGAGGAGGGTTGCCGTCATGACCCAGGTGGCATTGCCGGCCGCGGTGTTGAGCAGCGTCGGCAGGTCCTTGATGACCGGCACCAGCAGGGTCTGCATGACCGCGACGACGATGCCGGAGAAGGCGAGGACCGGGACGATGCCGCCAGGGGTTCTCCGGGGCCCGGCCTCGGTCGGGGCGGGCCCCGGGCGCGCGACGGACGGGTCTGCCGTCGCCCTCTCGGTCAGCTGATCGGTCGTCGTCGTCCGGGTCATACGTGCGGCCTCCAGGGCGGCAGAGAGGAAAGGCAGGATGAATGAGGTCAGCAGGGAGTGATTGCGGTCAGTTAGGGATGAATGCGGCCAAAGGCGCTGCGAACGACCCTGGTGCGGCGGCGCCGACGGCGTGCGGGTCGAGCAATGGTCAATGGCCTGCGGAGCCGTGAAGGGCGGCGTCAGCAGGCCGGGTGATGTTCCGTTGGGACGGTGGGGTCGTGGAGCGGTGAAGTAGTGGGAGCGGCTTTCGATGCGACAGGGACGGGCGTGACAGGGATGTCGGGGACGGGACGTCGGAACGGCGGGCATGGGCGCGGTCGAACCGACTGAACACCCGTTACTTGCATAGCGAACATATTATTCCGACGCCGTATTCCGGTACGCGGGCAGTCATCTCATGCCGCGCGACGTGATCTGCCTCACGCGCATCGCGTCCATTCCGGCCGTTCTCCCCCATAGGACCTCCCCCGTCCCGGACTTCTCAAGGGCCTTATTCACCAAGGCGCTTTCACCGGCCCTCGACGCCGCCCCGGCGAATAGCCCCAGTGAACCGCACGGCACTGACAATGCCCGATCGCGAGCCACGGCCGCACCGCGCCCGGCCCGACCCCATCACCAGCCGAAGCCACCCCGCCCCGACCCACGCCCCACCCAACGACAAAGGCGCCGCGAGCACGCGACGCCTCCGACCCCAACACCGACTGTGCGGTATTTTTTCAGCCCGTCATCAGCCGGAACAACTCCCCGAGACCCCCGCCCCCTCAGTCCGCCACCCCATCCACGTCGCCCATCTCGTCCCCCTCGCCCACCTCATCGGCCAGGGCTTTCCCCCGAAGCGCGGCATCGAGCTTCGCACCGCGCTCCGGATCGAGGTTCAGTCTCCCCAGGACCATGGGCGCGGCGATACTGGGCAGAGTGTGCTGGAAGAAAACGGTCAACCGGTGCCCGAGGTCGGCCTGGTTCGAGATGGCATTCGACATCAACTGGAGCCCGGCGAACGCACCGACGAACAGTTCCGCGGCGTCCCGAAGATCAACACTCTCCAGAATCTCACCGCGCTCCCTCGCCTCTTCGAACAGCGCCTCGACAAAGTGCGTCCAGGAGATCATCGACTGCTTGCGATCAAGGTGGTTGGAGCCCTGCTCGACCGCCAGGCGCGCCGCACCGCGCTGGATCGGGTCGCTCCGCAGCCGATACGCGAGGACCTGACCCGAGTCCACGAACTCCTGCAGCTTGATCTTCTGTGGCTCGACCGCGATGTCCACCACGTGCTCCCTCAGCACGGCGAGGGCCAATTGCTCCTTGGAAGCGAAGTGGAAATACAGGGCGCCCTTCGTCACGCCGGCACGCTCAAGGACTTCGGCGATGGTCGCACGGTCGTAGCCGAGGTCGTCGAAAACCGCGGCCGCCGCCTCCAGGATCATTCGGCGGGTCCGGATCGCGCGATCCTGTTGTGCCACAGGACGCCTCCTGTCTTTCGAAGATTTTCCATTCAGCAACAGTTAGCTACAACTTCAAGTCGCCCGCAGACCAGCCACTTGTCCTCTTTTTCACATGGCATTGAAAATAAAACCGGATGGTACGTATCTTAACAGCGTTCGACACCATCCCGTTGAGACGCCTGGGGGCAGTCATGAGCGACACGATGCACGTCGAAAGCCCAGTTCACCCCAGCACTACGCGCGTTGTGGCACCCGTCCGGAACCGGGCCGCCGTGCCGCGCACCCGGCGCGATGCCGCCACCACCGTTCCCAGGGAGTTGGTGCACCGCCCCACCCCTGAGGACATCCTGATCACCTCCTGGCGCCGGCTGGACGAGACACACTTCTCGCTGACCGCCCAGTGGCCCCACGACCACGGGTACTTCACCCCGAGCCACGGCCGCCATCACCTCATCCTCACCGGCGAGACCATCCGGCAGGCGGGACTGCTGATCTCGCACACCGAGCTCGGCGTCCCCGTCGGACACCATTTTGTCCTGGGCGATCTGGCGTACACCACGCACCCCGAGCACCTCGCCGTCGGCGACGGGCCCACGGAACTGACCATCGACGTGACCTGCAGCAAAATGCGGATGCGGGCCGGCGCGATGGCCGGCGGCCACTTCGGCATGACCATCCGCAAGGCGAACGGAATCGTGGCTACCGGCAACTCCGCCGTCACCGTCACCTCCCCCGCCGTCTACCGCCGGATCCGCGGCGCGCAGCTGACGGCACGCCACGTCCAGGGACCGCTTCCGGAGCCCGTCGCGCACACACTGACCGGCAGCACGAAGAGCGAGGACGTCCTGATCGCGCCCACCGACCGGCCGGGCCGGTGGCTGCTGCGCGTCGCCCCCGGCCATGCCGCCGTCGTGAATCCCGCGAACGACCACGTCCCGGGGATGGTGCTGCTCGACGCGGCGCAGCAGGCCGCCCGCGCCCTCACCTCCCCGGCCACCTTCGTTCCGTACGCCTTCGGCACCGAATTCCGCCGCTACGCCGAGCGCGACGCGCCCTGCGTGATCGAGGCGCACCTCGTGCCGTCGGCGATGCCCAGCACCACGACGGTCCGGGTGACCGGCTTCCAGGAGGGCGAGCCGGTCTTCGTCTCCACACTCACGGCGCTGGACGAGCGCTCCTGAGACACCTGCCTGCGCATGGGCAGCGGCTCCCCGCTCCGATCGGCGGACGCCGGAACGGCCAGGGGTCGCCTGATGCCGATGACACGGCTGCCGTGGTCACGCGTCGTGGAAGACCAGGCCCAAGGAGTGTCGATGGCCTGATCGGACGGTGCTCACGCCATGGCGCACCGGCCCCGCCGTCCACCCGCGGGTGGACCGCACGGGGCGGTCGCGAGTGGTGAAGACAAGGCCGTGGCCCTGCCGAAGGACGGTCGTGGTGCCACGGGACTGCGCCCGCGGGCGCTGCTCGACGAGAAGGAACTCGCCGCCTGTGTAATCGGTGCCCTGCTCGTCGAGCCCGATGACGACCTGGAGCGGGAAGACCATGTCGCCGAAGAGATCGCGGTGCAGCGCGTTCCAGTCACCCGCCCCGTAACGCAGCAGGATTTGGGAGGACTTGCTCTGGCCCGCCTGGTGACACATCGCCAGCCACTCCCCCAGCTGGTCGGGCCACGGCGACGGCCTGCCGAGCTTGCCCCACCAGTCGCGGGCGATCTCCAGCAGGTACGGATAGAACGCCTCGCGCAGGGCCTGGACGGGTTCGGGAAGCGGCCGCGCGAAGTAGCGGTACTGGCCGGATCCGAAGCGGTGGCGGGCCATGTCGATCGTCGAACGGAAGCGAGCGGTGTCGTCGTACAGCTCGATGAGGTCGCGGCATTCGGCGGGCGCGAGCAGCTGCGGGGTCAACGCGCAGCCCAGGGAGTCGAGTTCCTCGGTCAAGGCCGGCCAGTCGCAGGCGGCGACCCGGTCACCCAGGGCGGCGGGCCGGGAGCCCCCGGCGCCGCGCGCTCGCTGGGTGGTGTGCGTAGGCATGGGGTGCTCCATCGGCGTTGATTCGGGGACCGCCCATGTCGGGGCGCGCGTACGGAGGTTCAGCGCTCCCCGGGGGCCACGCCCGCAGGGCCCGCGAGCCCCTCCAGGCCGAGGAGTTGACGCTTGCGGTCCAGACCGCCCGCATAACCGGTGAGCGATCCGTCCGCACCGATGACGCGGTGGCAGGGCCGGACGATGAGGAGCGGGTTGGCGCCGATGGCCGTTCCGAGAGCACGCACGGCGCCGGGCGCGGCACCGATGTCGGCGGCGAGCCGGCCGTAGGTCGTCGTGGTGCCGTACGGAATGGACTCCAGGGCCTTCCACACCCGCTGCTGGAACGCCGTGCCACGGGTGGTGACGCACTCGATGTCGAAGCGCGTCAGCGTCCCGTCGAAGTACCCGCGCAGCTGGCGGATGATCTCCTCGAACGCGGCGGCGTCCTCGTGCCAGGTGTCCTGGACGACCGCGCCGCCCTTCTGCCCGGGAACGGACAGCGAGGCGAGCGTGGTGCCGCCGTGCGCGGAGTCGGATGCCCGGCCCACCAGGAGAAGTTCGCCCAACGGGCTCTCACAGGTGGTGTACAGCATCACGGACGACGCGGAGAAGAGGGGCGATGCGGGCTGCGGCGTGGTCATCGAAGTCCTGGGAAGCGTGTCGGGCAGGGGCGGGGTGTGGGGTACGCGCGCGGTCACAGGCGCTGTCATGAGTCTGCTCTTTCCTCGAAGCCCGAGTGGATCGGACGGCGTCTCCCGCGCGGTCAGGGGCGTGGGGTCCAGTGCACCAGGGCCCGACTCGCGCAATGAGCGGGCATGGGCGACACCACGTCTCTGGCGGGAGGGGCACCATCCGTCGGCGGATCCGGCCATCGCGGCCGGCTGTGGCTCGGGCGGGACGGCGGTGGCGCCGGAGGCGTCCCGCTGTCCTCTTTCATCATCACGGTCACCACTCTGCGGCACGGGGGACGGCGATGCTGGCGGGAATCGGACAGAGCATTTCGCGGCCGACCGTACCCACGGGTCCGGACGAAGGTCACCCCTTGCCTGCCGCGCGATCGGTCGACATGTCTGCACACGTGGCTGCTGGCATACGGCCAGGGGTGGTACACCTGCAGCCGCCGGCCGCCGCGTGCAGGCCGGTGACATCGGCCTCGCTGTTCAGGCCGGTGGCATCGGCCAGTCGTTCAGGCTGCCACCGCGCCATTCCACGAGGCGGGGATCATCCAGCTCGATGTCCTCGGCAGGTTCGGCGACTCCGGCACGGCGGAGGAATTCGGCGACATCGCCGCGTCCGTGAGCCAGCCCGACGATCTGTCCGCGCACGGTGACCCGCCGCCCGCCGGAGGGCGTGGGGGGATGCACGATGACAGGCGGATGCTCGGTCATGCCTACAGCGTGCGCCGGGCTCCGCTCGCGCGCACGTCGAAGAGCGCCTCCTTCCACCGGGGGTGAAGCGGGGCGAGCACGGACGAAGCGATCCGTGACCCTGTGGATGTCTCCTACACGTCCACCGGATGGCGGGCTAGGGTTTTCCATGCCGCGCCGGAGCGCAGCCCGCCTCCCCGCGCCGGCAAACTTCGAGACTCAAAGCACTCCTCGGTAGACTGGACATGTGGTGCCATCGACACAGGCCGAACTGACGCGAGAGCTGCTCACCGCCATGCACGAGGTCGTGAGCTGGTCCCAGGTGCAGCTCCGGACGACCCTGGACCGGCTGGAGCTGACCGCACCGCTCTCCGAAGCGCTCTGGGCGCTCGATCCGGAACTGCCGGCTCCGTCGATGAAGGTGCTGGCGGGCCGACTGCACTGTGACCCGTCCAGCGCGACCTTCCTGGTCACCCGTCTTGAGCGCCAGGGCTTCATCGAGCGGGTCCCCGACCCTGCGGACCGGCGGTCCAAGACGGTCGAGCTCACCGACAAGGGGGCGAAGGTACGCCATGAGCTGATCGAGGCGATGATCGACCAGTCGCCGCTCACGGCGCTCGGCGTTCCGGATCAGGAGGACGCCTTGCGGCTGCTCCGCAAGGCGCTGTCCCGGGCTTCCGCCGCGTGGGAGAACCTTCCTGACGACGACAGGTAACGCGGCGTCCGAGCCCGCGCCCGCTCTCCCCCCACCTCTCATGCCCCGCACTCCACGCCCCGATGAGGATCCGAGTCGACGTGCCCGACCCCCTGGACTCGGCAGAGTTCACCCAAGATCCCTATCCCCTGCTCGCCGCGCTGCGTGAACGCGGCCCCGTACAGCAGGTGCGCACGACCAACGGCCGTACGACGTGGGTCGTCACGGGATGGGCGCAGGCACGGTCGGCGATGGCCGACGCACGGCTGTCGAAGGACACCGCCCGTTACTTCGCCGGACGGCCGTCCACCCGCGATCTCGCCCCTGCCGTCAGCCGCACCATGCTCGCCACGGACCCTCCGGACCACGGCCGGCTGCGGAAGCTGGCGATGCAGGCGTTCACACCGGCGGCCGTGGCGCGCCTGGAGCCGCGCATCCGCGAGATCGCCGAGGGGCTGGCCGACTCGCTGGCGGACGGCGGCGCCGCGGACCTGGTCGAGGAATTCGCCGTCCCCCTGCCCATCGCCGTCATCAGCGAGCTGCTCGGCGTACCCGAGCACGACCGCGCGATGGTCCGCCGGTGGTCCGACGATCTGTTCGCCGCCGCGGACCCGGACACCGTCGACCGCGCGTCACACGCCATCAGCGACTACATGACGGAGCTGATCGCGGCGCGGCGCGACGACCTCGCTGACGACGTACTGAGCGCTCTGATCACCGCCCGGGACGACGAGGACCGGCTCACCGAGCCCGAACTGGCCTCCCTGGCCGTGCTGTTGGTGGTCGCCGGTCACGAGACGACGGCCAACCTGATCGGCAACGGCATGCTGGCCCTGCTCGACGACGACGCGCTCCGCTCCCGCCTCCGGGCCGATCTCTCGCTCCTGCCCGCGGCCGTCGAGGAATTCCTTCGCCACGACTCCCCGCTCACCCTCGCGACCTTCCGGTACGCCCGCGAGCCGCTCGATCTCGACGGCGTCCGGATCGCGGCGGGGGACGTCGTCCTGGTCTCCCCCGGCGCCGCCAACCGCGATGCCACACGATTCCCCGGGCCCGACGCCGTACGCCTGGACCGCCCGGCCGGGCACCTCTCGTTCGGCCACGGCCCGCACCACTGCCTGGGCGCGGCACTGGCCCGCACCGAGGCCCGGATCGCCTTCGAGGTTCTGCTGACCCGCTTCCCCGACATGCGGCGGCCGTCGACGGGCTCGGACGCACTCAACTGGCGGCGCACACGGCTGATGCGCGGCCTCGCCGCTCTCCCGGTGACTCTCGCGCCTTAGAAAAGCCGACGCCGCGACTGCAGTGCGGCAGTCGCGGCGTCGGCCGGTTCGGGTCGGTCACGGCAAGGAGCCGCGAACCGGCTCAGCTTTCGGTGGTGGTTCCGGAGAGGCGTTCGACGCCGCGCAGGAGGGCGGAGTGGTCGAGGTTGCCGTCGCCCTGGGCGCGCAGGGAGGCG
>NZ_JBICZL010000032.1:0-52385 GCF_043201875.1 Streptomyces sp. NPDC048248 | reverse complement strand
TACTTGTCCGTGCACCCGGACGCGATCGACGCCGAAGCCGAGATTCGAGGCCACGGGTGGCTGGCCGTGAGCGCGCCGAACGTGGGCCACCAAGGACTCGACGACCTGGCATGGAGATAGTCCCGAGCCGTTCAACGAGGCGGCCTGCGAACCGGGCTGTGCTCCCTTCGTCTGATGAGGCGCAAAAGGGCGGTGGCCCGGAGGGCCCCTCCTGCAGTGTGGGGAGACGGCGGGGTCCGGGTATGCGTGGACGGCAATCCGGTGCTCAGCGCCCCGCCTTACCTCGCCCGGCTTCGGGATACTGCACGGCATGGCGTTAACGCAGCAACTCGCACGAGTGACTCTTCAGTACGTGGAACAGTGCTGGCAGACCGCTGCGGCCTCGCCGGACAAGGGTCCCTGCTGGGATCCACCAGAGGACGACCTCCTTGACCTGGACTGGGCAATCTGGGGTCTGATCACGTTCTTCCGCCGGGCCCACATCGACGAGCGGCACCTCGCCGCTCTCGAGCGGAGCATCGCCGGAGACGACGACGGTGACGTTGGGTTTTTCGACCATCCCGCTGCCTATGACGGGTTCGACGCCCCTCCTGCACTCCTCGCCCCAGCGGCTGTCAGCGAAGTCGCCCATGCCCTTAACGCCATCGACCTGGCCAGGGCCCTGAACCAGCTTCCCGCGGACAGTGCGGAAGCGGCACAGGCCTGCGGATTCGAAGCGTTCACTGGGCACCCACGTGACTACCTGGTACAGCAATTCAATGCACTGCGGAATTTCTACAACACCGCCCGCACGCGAGAACTCGCAGTCCTGACCTGGATCGACTGACACGCCCAGTGCCCGGCACCGCGATCAGGCGCGGCGAGAGCGCCACGACCGCTCGCCAGCCAGTCCCACCCGCCGTCTGGATACCCCTTCGGTGGGCGATGAGTCCCCCTGAGTGGCCGGGGCGGCGCGGCCGGTTCGCGCCCTAGCCGACCAAGTCCGCGCCCCCTCGTCGTCAACATCGCCGGGACGATCCACTTCGACCGCAGGGCCCGCGGGTAGGGGCAACTACGTCTGACGGTCAGGCGTTGAGATCCAAGACGCGGACCGGCTCCCCCTCCCACCGCTTCACAGCGGTCGTGGCGACGATCGCCCCATCCGGCCGGTCAGGGGTTGGCTGCGCCGCGTACTGACTGTGCGCCGCCGCCCAGGTCTCCTGCTGGGCCGCGGCCAGGGCGGCGGGCAGGTCCAGGTCCAGGTCCAAGACAGTGATGCCCGGCAAAGCCGCAAGATGCTCAGCCGTTCCCGGCCGGGAACGATCCGCTTCAACCAGGGCACACGACGGGGCGTAGAGGAACCAGTCGAGCTCGGCGTGGGCCCGGTGGATGAGCCGGGAGGCGAGAACATTGCCCTGGCCAGCCGCGGCCATCGCCGTCTCGTCCAGCACGATGTGCATCGCCTCGCTCACCGCTCTTCCGCCGCAGCCAGGCGCCGGTCCAGCTCACTGTCGAGATTCTGCTGCTCAGCCGGTGTCGGCGCGTAGCCGTTCCATTCCTTGAGCGTCGCCCGGGCCTGCTCCGCACTCTCGGCACGCTCCGCCGGGGTCAGCAGGGTCTCGGCCAGGCGCGCCAGATAGGCCCGCAGCGACAGGCCCTCGGTGGCCGCGATCGCGGCGAGGCGGTCCTTGGCCTCCTCGGGGATACGGACATTGGCATCAGGCATCGTCGTTCTCCTTCCCATCCCCCAATGGATCATTTAGACGCGCACTGCCGAAATCTCAGGCGATCTGGTCCGGGATTGTCGGGCTGCGGACGAAGGGAGAGATCGCCGCAGCAGTGAGCGGGGAGGACAAGTACGCACCGAAGGTGTGGAAGTCGATACGGCCTATCGGAGTGTCGGCGTGCTGGTCAACGGGGAATCGGTCGCCGAGCCGAGGAGGAATCGCCACAAGGTCCCCTGTGTCGGCGAGGTTCACCCAGTAGCGGACCCCGGCCGGCCGGGCACCCCGATTGGCGATTGGCGCGGGCACCAGATGATCAAAAATCCCGCCCGACAGGCCAAGGGGAGAGCCCAAGGTCACGAAGCAGTCCACGGTCAGTTCTGGGTGGGCATGGAGAGCCTCGTACGCGACGACGGAGCCGAGGGAGTGCGCCAGCACCACGCGGGGGCGCACCCGTCGGATTGTCTCGGCCACGGCAGATCGGGCGCCAGCCCGTACGTGCGGAACGTGGAGGTAGCGATGGACCTCGCCCGCCAGTTGGACGGCGAGGCGAATGACCATCCCTATGGGGATGTTGCGGCGTCGGGAAACCCAGGACAGGACCTGCCGCAGTGGTGCAGTAAGCAGTCCCTGTCGTTCCTGGAAGGTAGGTGAACCCAGGGCCAGCGCCCAGGCGATGATGACGGACTGTTCTCGTTCGTCGATGGAACGTACATCCGGCACGACAGCCTGCCGCTCCGCAGCGTGGGTGTGGTGAGCGTAGTACGCGACGTGCAGGGCAGGGAGTGGATGATCGCCCAGTCCCATGGCCGTGAACCCCTGCTGAAGTTTGAGCTGCCACTGCCCTGCTAGTTCAGCGATTGCCTGTTCCGGCGTGCGGCCGCTCAGGTGGTTGCCGATGCCGTGCACTGCGAGGATCGTCACTGCTTGGTTCCTTCCTCCAAGTAACAATGCACGGAGTACGCCGGGAATCGCCACGGGCTGGCGGTGGTCACGCCGTCGACCTTGCTGATCTCGTACGAGTGTGCCTCCAGCCGTACGACCTCAAGTCCTCTGGGTTCCAGTACGGCGACGAGCGCATCCTGGAGTTCGGCCGTCGTCGCAGTGATGGGGCAGGCGTAGACGAGGTCGAAGGAGGGCGGCCGTCCCCCCTCCCATTCGTCGAGGGTGTACAACTCCCATCCGTCCGCGCGGGCATCGCCACAAAGCAGTTCGCCCGGCAACCAGGCGAGGACATGCGTGACGTCGATGCTTGGACACGTCGGGCGGAGAACCGACGCGGCCGAGGAATGGGTCCAGCCGAGGGCTGCGACGTGGCCGTCCTCGCTGCCCACCAGCACGCCGTCGTGGTAGGGAGCGATGGTGTGCACTGGGCCTGGCACAAGTGCCGGGGATCCGAGCGGCTCGCCGGATTCGACGTCCCACGCCTGGAGCTCTGCCTCTCCGACGGCGGCCACGAGTGCCAGCCTGCCATTGACTTGGCTGATCGTCGTCACCTGAAGGCCGGGCACAAGGACTGAGCCCAGGAGCGAGGTGGTCAGGAGGTCCCAGATCCGCACCTGGTCATCGTCCGGCGCTAGCTCGGCCGCGACCAGGCGCCCACACTGAATCGCGATCGCACTGACCCGGTCCAACGTGATCGACTGCCGCAGGGTGCCGTCTGTCAGGGACCAGAGACAGACTTTCCGCTCGTCGTGGACGCTGATCAGGAGGGAATCACCGTCGACATCTCCCACGACCAGCTTCGTGACCGGCCTTTCCGCTCCCGTGAGGACGTGGGAAAGTGATTCCTTATGCATGTCCCACACGTGGATACTGCCGTCGGCATGGCCGACCACGGCCCAGACTGAATCGCCGTGAGGGACGGCGGTCAGCGCAGTGCCTGGGGCGGAAAGGCGGACCGTCGATTCCAGGGCGTCTTCACCGATATTCCAGGTGTCGAGCTCATTCTCCGTGGTCGTCGTGACGACATAGGGTGTGGCGCCAGTGGTCACGGTCACGGCGTGGGTTAGCCCGCCCAGGTTGGTCAGTTCGCGCTGCTCGGCGCCGGTGCTCAGGTCCCAAGCCTTGATCTCGCCAGTCGCGAGTTCGGCGCTGAGGGCGAGCTCCGAGTCGGCGAGCCGGATGGTGCCAAGGACCGTGACGCAGTAGCGGTGGTTCTGGCCGTGCCCAAATCGCGGGCAGACGTCGAGGTCCCACACCCGCAGGTTGCCGTCGCGATGGGAGGTGAGCGCGAGTCGATAGCGGTCGACCTGGCGGATGTCTCCGAGCGTCAGCCCCCGGTCCTTTGGGCCAGTGATGACCTGGACAGTATCGCCGTTCACTGGGACCGCATGCATGCCGTGGGTGTAGGCGAAGAGGGAAAACAGCGAGGCGGGCGCGTTGGTGTGCTGGATGCGCACCGCTTGGAGCTCGCCGTCCGATGAGAGGGTGACCGGCCGCTCGTCCAGTTTGCGCAGCACCCTCGGCCCATCGTCTTGGGGTTCGGCGTAGACGTAGTGGAATGCGAGGGGACCGTCCGCGGACTCCACGCCGAGCAGCGAATCGATTGCGGTGTCGCCCGCGTCGACCGTGTTGAGGGTCTTGCCGAACGACTCGCCTATCAGGCCGATCAGGCTGATGTCGCCACTGACCCGACCGACTGCAAGGACGGTCTTATCCCCTGTGCCGACGACCGCTAGGGCTGACACCCTCGCGCCGTCGAGGTGCGCGTCGGCGACGATTGCACCCGTGGCGAGGTCGTACAACTGGAGAGCGTTCTGGTCAGTCACCGAGGCAATGACCGCCCGCTCGTCCAGATCCACGATCGCTATCTGGGTGATGGCGTCCTGGTCTGTCCGAGGAGCCGAGAAATACCGGACCGCGCCGACACGGCTCGGTGTGATGTCCCACGCCTGAAGGGAGCCATCGGTACCGCCGAACACGGCGAGGAGCCGTCGGCCGACGGCGCCCAGGGCGAGGGCTGACACGGTGGCGCCCAGCTCGTCCTCGCTGATGACGCACAGCAGAGACTCCTCAGGCATGCCTGTGCTCCAGTGCGTGCGGAGCGCGGTCCGTTCGTCGTGGAGGCGGCGTGCGAGTCCGGCCGCCCGGTAGGCCACGAGGTTCTGCTGAAGCCCGGCACGGCGTGTCTCCAGCGGTCTCTGCTGGCCGAACCGGCTGCCACGACCGAATGTCTTCCGGTACGCGGCTCCGGCGCGCCGCGCCGTGGGGGTCTTCGTCCTGTGGAGGGCCTCCCGGATGCTGTTGCGGTCGGCGCGGAGTAGATACTCCGGGTCCAGGAACAACTGATCCACCGCGGATCCGCCTGGTACAGCGACGGCATGCTCCATGAGATGTCGCAGCAGATACGGTGCGGCGAGATCCCAACGAGGCCCTTGAGCGGTCCGCTGCCCCGGGACGGCCGACAGCAGCTCGTGGAAAAGCGTGTCAGCGAGCTCGTCGAGTTCAGCCGCGGCGTCACGGAAGTGCTCGGTGATCGTCTCGTGGAAGTACCGGTAGAGCTGACGTCCGTCCGCGTCGATATTCGTCCGCAGATAGAAGCGGGCGGCAGCCAACTTCTCGCGGGCCTCGCCCGGGGTCAGCGGGCGGAGCTCCTGACCCGCGGCCTGGGCGGCAGCGGTGGCTGCTGCGGCCACAAGCTCCAGGGGCATGCCCTGACCCCGCGCTTGTGCCAGCCCCACCATGAAGTGCCCCATCCACGGGTCGCTGTCCAGTGTGGTCCGCAGATGCAGTTCGAGCAGGTGCGGCAGGCTCTGCGGCAGTCGGGCGACCGCCTCGGCCGGATTCAGAGGTTGGCCTGCCCGCAGGAAATCGGCGAAGAGCGCTGCGATGAGGAAGGCGCTGCGGTCGGGGCTCTGGGCGATCGCGGTAGCGACCGCCCGAGCCACGGACTCACGGAGGGCCTGGTCGCTGTAGCCGGGTGCACTGGACAGGATGTCGGCGATGTAGGTCGTGAGGTCGTCAGCGAGATCCTCGACACCAGTGGAGGTGTCCAGGTCGAGCACCATCCCGTGAAAACCTGACACGTCGCACAGCCAGTGGCCATCCGCCTGCGGTGGGCGCATCCCCACGAGCGCCCGGAAGGCAGGGCGGCCGTCAGCACGGGAAGTGTGCAGCAGCTTCGGGAGCAGATCCTGGACAATACGGTCGCTCTCCAGGGCTTCGTCAATGGCATCGAGGATGAGGATCACCGGTTCCGGCAATTCCTTGGCGATGCAAATGAGTTCGTCCAAAGGATCCTCGCTGCGAGGAGCGGCCGGCTCCGCGTCCCCGGGTACTAGTTGAACCACGATCGAAGCGATCACCTCGTCCGTGCTCCGGTGCCGGGCATGGACTGCGACAAGGGTCGGGTACCGACGCTCGGGGCGGTACTGAGCAGGGATGCGGCTAACCAACCCGGTGCTCAGCTCGGCGAGCTGGTTGTGTGACAGGAAGACCGTCACACCCAGCAGCGCCGACTTTCCGACCCCAGGGCTTCCGGTGACCAGCAACAGGGGGTCGTAGCTTGCCAACCAGGAGCGAATCTGGGTCAGTTCACGGGTCCGCCCAGTGAATAGGCAGCCGGTCATCGCGGCGGCGTCGTCCAGGCGACCGGACGCACGGGTGAGGAAATGTACCGGGTCCAGACCGGGGTCGAACTCCGCCGCCAGTTCTCGAACCGCTAACCGGAGTCGGCTCCGAAGCCGCTGCCAGCCGTCAGTGCTGAACGCCGGGTTGGCGAAGAACTCCGGCACCGGCAATGAGGCGGCTAGGCGTGGCGAGTGGAGCACGGTTTGCGGGTAGCCATCGCCGAGGCGGACCAGCTCCCGCGCGATCTCGTCGGCGACAGCCTCCACCGGTACGTGGGACAGCGCAGGAGAGATGTCCCACTGACCTAGGCGGAGCCGCTCCAACGCCAGGGCCGTGGCCTTGGTGAACCGCGCCTCGTACGCACTCTCGTCCGCCGTGCAGGCCGCGATTACCCAGGTCCTTCGGTCGCCCTCGGGAACGTCCTGGAAGAGCTGGTAGTCCATCGCTGCCCCTGCACCGCAAACATCGAGCAGGAACAAGACGGGAGACTGGTCAGAGCTGTGCTCAACCTCGTTCAGCCATCGGCCAACATCGATCGCCGACTCCGGGAGGTCGGTCGGACGGCTGTCATGTACAGGTAGGTACAAGACCCTCCCGCGACGGACCCCGTGACCGGCAAAGTGGACGATGCGGGGTCCGCCCGACGAATCGCGCCGCAGGCGCCGCCAGCTCTCCTCGATACTGACCCGGTCCGCGTCGATCATCGGTTCACTGACGTTCAGTCCGTCGAAACGCGAGAGCACCGCGGCGAGTTCGCGCACTTGCGGTCCGGCCGACGGCAACGGAGTCAACCCCTCCGACGTGGGGCTCCACTCGCCTACGACCGCGTTCTCAAAGGCCCCAACTCCGAACATGAGTGCTCGAACCATCATCCCCCCGTGGCCGTTCGATTCAGTCTCCAGGCTATAGGGGTCGAGGCTGGTCACCGATCACGACTGGATTCACTGTCAGAAAAGCCGAAACGGCTGGGTTCGCTGTCAAACGCTTTCGATTGGATGACAAAGGACAGTGCGGGAGGCACCGGGCGGCCAGGGGCGGAGCGCATTGTTCACGAGTTTTGACAGCACCGGACTCCGTCCGCGCCGACCGTGGGCGTCGTCCACACGGTCGCAGAGCTGACGCGTGAGCCAGGCCTCCGGGTTTGAAGTTGTCGCTGCGGCAGCTTCTACCGTCCTGACCTAGGCCGGAGAGACCGCCCGGTGAGGCATTCGTGAGGGAGCAGCATTGGACTGGCCTATCGCGTATATCGAGCGCCTCGGCGATGGCTGGGGGCCCCGCGGGCGCAGGGTTCAGTCTGCGTCGTGGTCGGTGCCTGCCAGAACGAGCTGGGTCAGGGGCGTGGAAACATCTGCTTGGACGGTAACCGGGTACAAGCCGATGTCAGGGACCTGAACACGTGCAGTGAGGGCGTCGTCATCGTCGGCGTACAGGCGGGCGGGCCTGCTGTAGTGGTGGTCGGTGCTTTCGACGGTGCAGACGATGCCGGCTGGGGCGTCGGTGCCGGTGACTTGGATTTCCCAGTTGGTGTTGGGGGTGACGAAGTCGGGGACGGTCAGCCCCAGGCCGGAGGTGGCCTGGTCGGGCCCGAGATGCTCGTCCCCCTCAAGGAAGGCGGTGACTGCCTCCATGGCCGCGTCGTCGGTGGCGAGCGCGCCGTGCTGGAGTGAGTAGGGGATGACGGTCCGGGTGCGTGCGGCGGATTCCTTGTGCACGGTGCCGTCGCCGGCGACGGGGAACCGGCGCGGGGCCCCCTCGGCATCGCGCATCAACTCACCGTCGTTGTGCTCGCGGAAGGTGTGCTCGAAGCCCACCACGACGCCGTCCTGCAGGCTCATGGACTGCAACGTGCGCTGGCTGACGCCGACCACGGCGCGGTGGCGTGGCAGTGCTTGGCCGCGCAGTTTGTCGTAGAAGGCCTGTGGCTGCACGGCCAGGTCCTTGTCTCCGCCCAGGGCCACGACGTCGGTGGGATCCAGCCGTCGCACGGTGAGGCCTTCGTCAAGGCAGGGGAAGCGGGGCAGCAGGTCGTGGACACCGGGCATCGTGGAAGCCAGCGTCTTGAGCTTGCCGTGCGGCAGGGGCAGCGGCGCTCCCTGGCCGGTGTTGAGGATCGAGGCGGCCATCACCGCGCCGTGGAAGGGCGTGCCAAGGGGCATCACGCCGCGGGTGTCGGCTTGCAGGTCTCGGTCCGGTCCCAGGTCGAGGGCGGCCTGGGTGATCAGACCGCCCATGGAGTGGGCGATGAACACGAGGCGGCCTTCGCATTCGTCGACGCGGTGTTTGCGAGCGGCGGTGTGTGCGGGGTGGCGGCGCCACTGCTCGAGGTGCTCGCGGGCGGCGTCGGCCAGCAGGTCCGCGTTGGTGGCGACGGGCAGGCGCCAGTCGTAGGGGAAGGCCAGGATCGCGTCTTCGTGCGCGACGCTATGGCCGACGGTGGTCAGGAGCGCCTGGTAGGGCTCGATGCCCCGGAGGAAGAGACTCCAGGCCGGGGTGCGCAGGAGGCGTCGGGATTTGATGCGGCCGATCCGGCCGGCCTTCTCGTCTTCGGTCAGGTGCAGGGGCTTGAGTCCGCCGCGGGTGGTCCATGCCTCGCCGAGCCAGCCAGGGTTCGCGATGCCCCATAAGACGGTCTTAGCGCACGTGCGGATCGTGATGGTCCGCTACTCAAGTTGCGGCGAGGCTGTAGGACGCTCTCGCCGCACTGAGGCTCGGCTCCACGTCGCCGAGCCTTTGGTGACGATCGTGAGGGTTGCCGGTTTCAGCCGCAAAGCTGTGTCGGCAGCCGCTGACCGCATGGCTTTCGCGCGCCCAACTGAGAACGTGCCCCCAGCAGCGGCCGGACAGTGGCTGCTGATCGTCAGATGGTAGGTGCGCACAAGGGCCCTTGCCCGCCGCACCGACCGCATCCACCGGCGGCGTTCATCTCCGTCACCTGCGGGAGCTCGACCACAGTGCTGTCCACCGCATCTTCGCCCCAAAAAACCAGCGTGGCCCGTTGCCTAGCAAGTGACTGGCGTAGGGGTCGCCGCCGAACACAACGCAAGCCAGAGCCCCCCTGAACCCAAGCCTTCGCTCGACGCGTGGACCATCCTCTATCTTCCGAAAGCGCGAAGGCGCAGACTGGAGGCAGCGCACCTTTTGAGAAGGGGGCCACCTCATGGGATTGCACGCATGGATTCCGCTCCCCGGTCCCTTCTCCTACAGCCTTACGGGGTTCTCCGCCCACAGTCCGCCCACGGGCCCGCCCTTGCACGTTGTCGACGACCGATGGCGTTGGGCTCAGGCCCGACAACACCCGCGATGGCCAGCGGCTGGCGAGTGGGCGTGGCGGGAGGCGAAGGCAGCCATCGCGGAGGGGCGCTATCCATCGCCAGGCCCCGATGAACTGACCGAGAAGGCCATGATCACGGTCTGTCTGGAGCTACAGGAGGAGTTTCCGGGCATCGCTCCCCTCCAACGAAGAGACTACGACCCAGAACCGTACGAGCCTGGACGGTAGATTCCTGAGTTCAGCCCGGCGTGAGCTGTCCGGACGCTTCTGGCGGGCGACGCGGAGGTGAAGCGGTGCCCCGCACTCGGCGTACCTCCCGCTGCTCCCGCACGGTCGTGCACGACTACCAGCCAGCGCGACCCCACACCGAATGCCCACGCTGCCGCTCGTCGCAGGTTCGCGCCCTGGCCGGTGACGGCCGTGGCTCCGGAGCGGTTCACCTCCGCTCGCACGGAGAGCACGTCAGGAGGTAGGTTGCCGCGTTAACGAGGCCCGGTTCACCTCCGCTCGCACGGAGAGCACGCATCAGCTATCAGTCCCATGGTGATTCCCCTGGTTCACCTCCGCTCGCGCGGAGACCACGCCGGCGTCGGGGGCCTTGGTGTGGCTAGTGGCGGTTCACCTCCGCTCGCGCGGAGACCACGGTATGAGCGTCACCCCTGAGGCCCGCGATGCCGGTTCACCTCCGTTCGCGCGGAGACCACACGGGGTGCGGGTGATCTACTACGTGACCGCCCGGTTCACCTCCGCTCGCGCGGAGACCACATGCCAACGGCCGCGTTGGCGATGACCTCAGGCGGTTCACCTCCGCTCGCGCGGAGACCACGCGTCGTAGTCGTCCTCGAGGTGAGCGAGGAGCGGTTCACCTCCGCTCGCGCGGAGACCACCGGGCCCGCTGAGCCTCAAGGGCCTCAACGTCCGGTTCACCTCCGCTCGCGCGGAGACCACCTTCTTGAACAGCTTCATGGTCAGTACTCCCGCGGTTCACCTCCGCTCGCGCGGAGACCACGGGGAGCCGGTCGTGTGCGCACACCTCTGGCACGGGTTCACCTCCGCTCGCGCGGAGACCACGCAAACTCGCTGCCGAGCCGGTTCGGTCCACCCGGTTCACCTCCGCTCGCGCGGAGACCACTCGGTGAGTTCGAGGGCGCTGTGGAGTAGGCCCGGTTCACCTCCGCTCGCGCGGAGACCACAGCAGCAGGGGCCTCAGCCGGTCGCCGGTCAGCGGTTCACCTCCGCTCGCGCGGAGACCACACGACAGGGAGTCGGCGGTGCGGGGGAGCATGGCGACGGTGGGGGCGGCGAGTTTTCGGCGTGCGGAGGCGTGGGTGCTCATGAGGCTTGCCGGGTGGGTGCGAGTGTGAGCAGGCCGCAGCCGTAGGCCTTCCCGCGGCCGATGCCGTCGAGGAGCCGCTGGCGCAGCAGGTCGGGGTCTTTGATGGTTGCGGCGCCGTCGAACTGGGTGCGTGCGTGGGTGATGCGGCGTTGATCCTGGGCGCGTTGTCCGCGTGCGCTGTCGAGGGGGGTGGAGTGCGCTGTGCTCAGGTGCAGGCCGCTGTGTTCCTCTGCCTGGCGCTGCCACCATTCGTCGGCTTCGGCTCCCGTCAGCGGTATGACGGCGGGGGCGCCGGTGGTGGCACGGGTGGTGTGTCCGGGCTTGCGGACGGCGTTGGCGATGATGCGATATCTGACCGTGAGTCCGGGGCGCAGGGCGTCGAGCAGGGGGCTGAGGTCTTTGGTGACTGCGCTGGCGTAGTCGGTGGGAAGCTGGTCGAGGTCTGGGCGCAGTTGGCTTTGCAGGAGGACGACGGGGGTGGGTCCGGTGTCCTCGGTGCGGAAGAGGGCGCCGGCTTGGCGGCGGGCCTGGGCGCCCAGGCCGTCCGGGAACAACTGCATGATGCGGTGGTGCATGGCGACGGCGCTGCTGAGGTCTCGGCGCGCGTCGCGGTGGCGGAGGTTGGGCTGGATGCGGGTGAGCCACAGAGCCGTCATCGTGCAGCTCCTTTGCCTGGCAGGGCGTCGAGGTAGGTGGTCAGGGCGTTGAGGTAGGCGGTGCCCAGGCCTGCGCACTGACCGGCGGGGCGGGTGAGGGTGCGGTGGTAGAGGGCGCGTGCCCGGTAGGTGCGGTCGCTGTGCGGGTCGTCGTTGATGTCGCTGACGGGAGTGGCGCCTTCCAACTCGTCATCGTGCTGCTCTCGTTCGTGCCGGACTGCTGCCAGACGGTGGAGGGGGGAGTCGGAGTGGAAGGGGATGTGGATGTCGCCTCGGGAGGCCTTGCGCGCCAGCGGTAGTTGCACCAGGTGGCGCAAGGGGTCGGGCAGCAGACCAATGAGGAGGGGGCCTTCGGGCGGGCACGAGCGGCGCCCGAGGTAGGGCGGCCAGTGCGGGGCGCTGAGGGCTTGCTCGCAGGTGCGCAGCGTGTCGTTGTCTCCGGTGAGGCAGGCGGTGAAAGCGGCGTCGGCCAGGTAGGAGCGGTGGGAGAGCAGGGTGCCTTTCTCCGGCGGACGCTTCTTTCCTTCTGCAGTGGTGACGGTGCCTTTCGCGGGCAGTCCGCCACCGACGGTGTGCAGGTCGCGCAGGAGAACTCCGGGCCGGTCGGTACGGGTGGTCAGCGACAGGCGCGCCAGGTCCTCGGTGCTGTCGCCGCGCCGGCGTCCCAGGCAGGCCGCGAGCAGGCCGATGATGCCGGAGCGGGTGGGGTGAGTGGCGGTATCGCGTTCGTTGTAGTGGCTGCGCGTGCCCCACGACTGCAGGGGCCCGGCCAGGTGCAGCAGGAGTCCGGGTGCCGCCGTGTCAGTGGCGCTCACGCGGTCGCCTCGCTCAGCGCAGCGGTGACGGCGCTGGTGATCAGCTCATCGAACGAGTCGACGCGGCCCCCCAGTCCTGTCAGGTCCTTGTCCTCGAGGCTTGCCCAGCCCGCGTGACGCAGGCCGCGGGGGCCCATCAGCCGGCCTGCGGCCTGGGCGTACTCGTCGAGTGCCTGGCGTGAGGGCTGGGCGAACCCTCCGGTGCGGTCGGCGTGGACGGGCTGTTCGAACGCAGCGGCGTAGGACAGGGGCCGGTCGGAGCGCACGCTGATGTGCACCAGGTCAGGGATGGTGTGGGGCGCGGTGGAGGTCTTCTTCGCCTCAGGCAGGGACAGCAAGAACGCCTCGCCGAATGCAGTCGCCAGCGTCTTGGCGGCTTCCAGGTCACCGCCGATGTTGCGCAGAAGATCTGCCAGATCGAGCGTGGCGTACCGGTAGAACGTGCCCGCGCTGAATTCGCCGCTGCCCATGTGGGCGCTGCCGGTGGTGTCACGCCAGGCATCGGTGATGTCGTCGACCGCCGCGAAGTAGTCGACCTCGACGTCGGTGGCGTGTGTGGTCACCGCGTGCGCGACCTGCACCGCGCCGTCCACGCCGGCACCGTCGATCTCGGCGAGCATCCGACCGAACAGATTGATGATGCCGTTGCGGCTGCGCAGCACTGTGTCGATGTCGGCTTGCGGCAGGACGCTCTTGACGCCCTTCTTCATGTCCTTGGCGTTCTCGATCGCGGTGCGGTGCGATTCGGCCAGGTCGGAGAGTTCGGTGATCGCTGCCTCGGGGACGTAGACCATGGCGTTGGTGCTCCAGGCCGGCTCCTCTTGCGAGGGCGGGTCGGCCTTGATGCTGCTGCCGGCTGCGATGTGCTGTCCGGCACGGCGGGCCAGGTCCGTCTCCCAGCCGCGTCCCTCGCGCAGCTCACGCTCCACGGCCTCACCGATGCGTCGGGTGCGCAGTGCCTTCTCCCCGATGCTGCGCTGGAAGTATCGGCGGACCGCGCGCTTCCAGCACTGGCTGCTGACCCGGGTGCGTTCCCGGTCGCCGTAGAGCACGGTCTTGACGGAGTTGGTGTCGTCCCGGTTGAGGTTGGAGTAGGGGACGCTCTGCAGGACGTGGAAGTCGATGAACCTGCCGGCGATGGAAAGCTGCGGAGTGCTGGTCATGTCGTTCTCCTTGCGTAAGGGTGATCGCACGTGGGGAAAAGGGCAGTTCAGGCGGCAGAGCCGGCAGGCGCTACAGGCTGCGGGCGTCGTCGGCTTCGCGGGCTGCGGCCAGGTCGGCTGCGGCCCGGGCCCGGTAGTAGTCCTGCAGCCACCAGCGGGCAACCCGCCGCCGCTGCTGCGGCCAGTTGCGCAGGTCCACCAGCAGCCGGGCCCAGTCCGGCGGGCCGCTGCGGTCGCACAGCTGCCGTACCGCGGCCGGCAGATGCCGGTGGAGCCCGGCAGTGCTCTGCTTGCACAGCAGATTCAGGCGGGTCTCGGCGGCGCTCTCGCGGATGCCCTTCCGCCCACCGTGGGCAACCGCCGCGGCATAGGCCAGTCCCAGGCTGTCCCCGAACCGCTCCTTTCGCTGCCGCTCGGCCTGGACCCTGCGAGCGGCCCGCTGCGCAGGAATTCCGCCCTCGCCCCCCGTGCCTTCCTCGCCCGACGCTGTCTCCTCCGAGGCTGCGGTTTCCCTGCCGCCACCATCCGCCGGGTCCCCGCGGTGGTAGGCGGCGATCAGCGCGGCGACGGTATAGAAAGCGCGCTGGGCGTCGGTGTCATGGAGCACAGCGCCGGGAAGGAGCGGCGCGACGATGCGGTGCATCCGCGGGACATCGTCGAGCTGCTTGCCGACGCCGCTGCGCAAAGCGGCCCGTACGCCGGCATCTTTCGCTGTGACGCTGTTGATCGTGCTGACAAAAGCACGGGCGTCGGCCAGCCACGACGAGGGCTCGATCTGCGCCCGCCGCTCGGGCGCAGAGAGCTGCCGCTCGGCAGGGGGGACGGGTGGACTGCTCATCGCTCTCCTCCATCAGGCAGGGACTTTGATGCGGAGGCCTTCTTCTTCGGGCGTCCGCCGTAGAGCTCGATACGTGCCGACTCCCGTGCACGGGCCCCTCGCGCGGTCCGCGCCGCCGAGTCTGTGAGGTGGTCGTAGATGCGTTCCGCACGGGCACGGAACGCCTGCGCGGCGCCGTCGAAACAGCGTTCGTTCAGGCGCTTCCAGAACTCTCGTTCCGCCTCGGGCCAGTAGCGCGCGGCCGCGGCCGCCGACCACGCGCAGTCGCGGACCTCGGAGTTGCTGTACTGGGCCCAGGCCATCTTCGCGGCGCGCTCCAGGCGCTGTCCGCACCGCTCCCCCGCCAGCCGCAGCTGCCCCACCAGCCGTGCCTGCTCAGGGTCGCGTTCCTCCATCAGGTGCAGCACCGGCGCGGTGGTGGCGGAGACGACCTGGGTGTCTTTGGCCTGGCCTTCCTGGTCGATGCCCAGAGCCTGGATCCGCAGCCCCTCCTGTTCGAAGAGGTCGACGGCGGTGGGGAACACCTTCGGCCTGCGGCTTTCTACGCCGGGCGGATCGCTCAGGAGCAGGGCGTCGAGGTCACGCCACAGACCGCGCCGCGAGTCCGCGTAGCGGGCGTAGGCGTTGCCGGCCTGGCTCGTCTGCCAGATCAGGTAATCGTCGTCGCGCGCGATGCGCTCGCGGTAGGCCCAGGTGATGTAGGCATCCACCGCATGGGCGCCCGCCTCGTCGGGGACCAGGAGCAGCGCGTGCTGATTGTGGCCCACCAGCTTCGACATCGGACCGGTCACCACCCCCTTGAGCGTCAGGGGATCCGTCGGCTCATCGCGCTCCCACGGGCACGGGTCCGCTTCCCGGACGTAGCGGCCGACCCGGTCGGGCTCTGGCAGGCCGGCCAGCAACGTCTCGAACAACGTGCCGCCCAGCGGGTGGTAGGACACCGCGGTCCGCAGCGGGCCCGCCACGCAATTGGCTTCCTTCATGCCTCCGACGGTGCGGGTCGCGCAGCGGCCGGACGGCCCGTAGTACCGCCACACCAGAAGGTGCTCCAACGCCTGGGCCGAGGCGACGGCAATCGGCCGGGCGTCGGCGGTGTGCTCGAACCAGGCGTGGTTGGAGCCCGATGGCCTGGTTGTGACGAGTTTGTTGATCCCGGCGGGCTTGTCGCACTGCGTCGTCAGCCGCGGGTCCTGCAGGAACGGATGGACCGGATCGTAGAGACGGAAACGGTCCGCGACACCGGCGAAATATCGATGGACACCATCGGCGTCGAAGGACCCCGCATCGAGGACGCCGAAACGTGCCTCGTGCCAGTCCCCCGTCGGCGCATCGAGACCGGTGACACGGGCGGTCAGCGCGTACAGCACCCGGTAGAGGCCGGACAACGCCGGCGGCAGCGAAACCGCCAGCGCACTGATCTCATGCGCACGCAGAAACAGCTCGCGCAACGAGACAGCATCCGGCCGTTCATCGGCGGGTGTCGGATCCACCCACCGGACGGGAAAGGCCCGCTCCGTGAGCAGATCGTAGAGGTCAGCAGACATGACACCTCTCTGCGAGAGCTTTCAGTAGGCTCAACGGCGAACTCCCCCCGAGAGCGGGGGGGACCCGTGCTGCGGAGACGTCGTAACGCCTGCACAGGTCGGCTCCCCGCGAAGGCGGGGGAAGTGATTGCGCCACGCCCTCCTTGCTGGCAGGGCGGGCACCCCTCTCAGGGCGCTGCAGCGTCCCTTCCAGAGGGTTTTCACACAATAGAAGTGCTGAGGAGATGTACTGCTAGGAAGACTCAATTCCTTCTCTTGTGAACGAAATTGCTCGGGCTCCTACCGAGCACGCCCACCCATCTCGCGAGGGCCGCATCAGCAACACGCACAACTCCCGCAGGGCGGCCTGCCGCCTCCACGAGGCCGGTACCTCCTGGTCAGCGCCCCTCCCCCGCAGCCACCGCCCCGGAAGTGGCACCGTCTGACGCATCACCACACGCGCCTCCGCCACAGAAACCCGCCCCCCTCGCCCCCAGCCCGGCACCGGCAACACCCCCTCGGGATCGAGCGTCACGTCCCCCTCCGGCTGAACGAAGACACACACCGCCCGCTCCGAATCCGCTCCCAGACGCGTCGTCAGCAGTGCCTCATCCACCAGCGCCCCGTCACAGCTCAACTCCGACAGGTCGACCATGCCCATCGGCGGACTGACCAGCGTCATCTGCGCCAGCGTCTCCTCCGCCAGCACAGCGCCCACGCGCTCGGCGTCCTGCCGCTCCAACCGCTCAACATCGACTGCGCTCTCCAGCCGGTCAGCGAAATCCTCGGCGTAGACCGCATCGACCAACTCCTGCACGTCCCCCGGAACAGCGATCGACTTCCCGCCACGCTCCCGTAGCAGATGACTGGTCCGCGTCAGCAACGCCTCCGGATACACCGCACCCCACCGCTTCGGAGCCCTCACCCGCCCCTGCGCATCAACCGGCTCCAGCACCGTCAACCGCGGCCCCTCACCCACCCACTGGGGCCGGCCCCCCTCCTGCGGACTCAGCCCCACTCGATCGTGCCGCATGCAACGCCCGGCCCGCTGCAGCAACTGCGCCAACGGCGCCAGGTCACTGATCACGACATCGAAATCGAGATCCAGCGACTGCTCCACCACCTGCGTCGCCACCAGCACCGAAACCGGCGGCCGCCGGCACCCCTCCCCCGGCTTGCCGAACGCCCGCTCACACGCCTGCGTGATCTCCAGCCGCCTCGCAGCCGGAAAGCGCGAATGCAACAGCAGCAGCCCGTCCTCAGCCACCGCCAACTCCGGGAACTCCTCCCGCAGCAACCGGAACGTCGCCTGCGCCTCCGCCACCGTCGTGCAGCACACCAGCGCACACCCACCCCGAACCACCAACTCCCGCAGCTCCTCCACCACCGCCGCCCCGCGACCGGCCACAGAACCCGCAGGCGCACCCCCCGCAATGGGCACCGTCCGGACCTCGATCTCCCGAGCCCGTGCACTGCCCACCGCACGAGGAACCGACACCACCCCGCTCTGCCCGCTGACATACAGCCACCCCGGATACACCGGCGCTACCTCCGACGGCTCACCGAAACCACAGCCCCGCCGATACGCATCCACCAACGACGACGCCGAACGCCCCGACAACGTCGCAGACAGCAAAACCACCGGAGCGCCACAAGCCCCCAGCCACTCCAGCAGCCGCACCAGCAGACTGTGCATCCACGGCCCATAGGCATGCGCCTCATCCACCACCAGGACCTTGTTCGCCAGCCCCAGCAATCGCAGCACGTTGTACCGAACCGGCAACACCCCAGCCAACGCCTGATCAATAGTCCCCGTCGCCAACGGCGCCAACAGCCCCCGCTTCGCCCCCCTCAGCCACCGCCCCGCAACCAACGCCGACTGCGCATCACTGACCAAGCCCCCCGCCCCGGCGACACCCTCCACAGCCCCAGGCTGCGCATACGCCTCACTCAGCCACGCCATGCTGTGCAGCAACGTCAACGCACGATCACCCGCCACATTCCGCTCAGCGAATTCCACCACCCGACCATGCATCGCATCCGCCGTCGCCATCGTCGGCAACGCGAAAAACAACCCCGACGCCCCCGACACACGCCCCATCACCGACGCCGCATGCAACGCCGCCTCTGTCTTCCCCTCCCCCGTCGGCGCCGTCACCAGCAACAACCCCGGACCATCCACCAACCCCGGCAGCCCCCCAGCGACCGACGCCTGCAACTCATTGGCCCCCGCGAACGCAAACTGCTCGCCGAAGGGCTTCTCGGGCCACTCAGCCACCCCCAGCCCAGCCTCAGCCACCCACCCACCGGCCTCCGCCACAGCCGTCCACCAATGCGCCGCGAGCCCCACCTCATCCGCAGCCCAACCCTCAACCGGCAACCGCGGACTGATCGCCCCCTCCTGACTCGCCAGCCAGTCCGCAACCACCACAAGCCCCAACACCACCACCGCAACGTGCGCAGGCAACGGCCCCACCACCACATCCTCCGCACCCACACCCACCAACCGGCGCACCGCCTCAGCATGCGCAACCCGCTGCGCCTCCCAGCCCGGCCCCCCAAGCTCCGGCACGTACGCCTCACGGTTGCGCAGATGCCGAGACTCCACAGCGCGATGAACACAACCGTGATGACCACCGAGCAACTGCGCCACCTGGTGATGCGCCGACCGCCGCACAGACCGCGACACCGGATAGCCCCACGCCTCAAACAAGGAGGTCAACGCCCACTGGGTGGCCACGTCATGGCCAAACTTCGCCTGCTCAGCTCCGGCCGCATGCGCGTATCCCGCCTCATGCTTGAGGGCGGCGTACGCCTCCGGCACCAGCGCCTGAAACGCCGGAATGATCTTGCCAACATCGTGCAGGCCAGCCCAGAGACCGACCAAACGTCGCAACCGCTCCTCCGGCAGGCCGGCCGCCTCTGCCAGGCGGGCCCGAGCCGAACCCGTCAATACCCGATCCCACAGCACGCCCGCCGCCGCCGCGGCATCCAGCAAGTGACAGATCAACGGATACCGACGCGCCAACCCCCGCTCCTTACCCCACACGTTCGCATCGATCACTCGCTCCGACATGCCCACCCCAAAATCACGACGCTGTGACACCAACAGGCATAGCAGCAGCCACTGACAACGCCTCCGCGCTGCCAGCCGCAGGAGTAGATTCACACGCGTGCACAACACCTGCTCCTTGAGTCAAGAAAATGCAAACCGCTTCTAATGCCCCAGGTCGGGAAGGGTGCTCTCCGCGCAGGCGGAGGTGAGCCGACCTGGTCGCCGAACTCAACGCCGACCTCACCGTGCTCTCCGCGCAGGCGGAGGTGAGCCGTCAGGGATGGAACTGTCGTCGGACATGGTTACGTGCTCTCCGCACAGGCGGAGGTGAGCCGGAGCGGGATGAGTTGCTCGGCCGCAGCCGACTGTGCTCTCCGCGCAGGCGGAGGTGAGCCGATGGCGATCACCGGGCAGGCCAAACATGCCGGGTGCTCTCCGCGCAGGCGGAGGTGAGCCGTAGGTGGTGGTCAGGTCGTTGGTCTCGGGGTCGTGCTCTCCGCGCAAGCGGAGGTGAGCCGGTCCTCATCAGCGGGCGAGTCCGCGCCTCGGTGTGCTCTCCGCGCAGGCGGAGGTGAGCCGACGACCAGGGGCTTCATCGCTGAAACGCCTTCGTGCTCTCCGCGCAGGCGGAGGTGAGCCGTGGACGGTGACCTGCGGCGTGAGGCTGTCGTGGTGCTCTCCGCGCAGGCGGAGGTGAGCCGGCCAGGTAACAAGCGCGTGAGGGCGTGGCTGCGTCCCCTCGCGCAAGCGAAGGTGGACCGAATCAGCTCGGCAGTGAGCTGGCCCGGGTAGATTCACACAGGTGCGCAGCCTCCGTTCCTTGAGTCAAGAATACGCAAACCGGCCCTGACGTCGCAGGTCGCGAAGGGGTCTCTCCGCGCAGGCGGAGGTGAGCCACACGCAGACGGAGGCTGAGCAGGTCCGAGACCGGTCTCTCCGCGCAGGCGGAGGTGAACCGCGGAGCGCGTGGCGCAGGAGCACCGGCGGGCCGGTCTCTCCGCGCAGGCGGAGGTGAACCGTCCGCCCTGGTCGTCGGCGCGATGTTTGCCGGGGTCTCTCCGCGCAGGCGGAGGTGAACCGTCGCCAGCGAGGCGCGCCAGGTGGGCGAGTCCGTCCTCTCCGCGCAGGCGGAGGTGAGCCGGACGGCGCCACGTCCAAGGTCGTGGTCCTCAAGTGCTCCCCGCGCAGGGCGGAGTTGAGCCGTCTTCTGTCGAACGTGTGAAACGCGCTCACGAGTGCGCTTCGCGCTGGCGGAGGTGAGCCGCACGGCGATGACGCCCGACGCGGCGGCGTGGAGTGCTCTCCGCGCAGGCGGAGGTGAACCGAACGCTTCCGGCAGCAGGGTCAGCTCGTCGACGTGCTCTCCGCGCAGGCGGAGGTGAACCGCTAGACGATCAGGTGACCTGATCGAGGGTGGGGTCTCCGCGCGAGCGGAGGTGAGCCGGCGCTCGCCGAACGGATCACCGCAGCAGTGGAGTGGTCTCCCCGCGAGCGGAGGTGAAACCGCGGCCGGCCCGCAACGCGGCCGAGCTCATGACCTGGTCTCCGCGCGAGCGGAGGTGAACCGACGGGCGACCGCGTACGCGTCAGCCAAATGCCGTGGTCTCCGCGCGAGCGGAGGTGGCCCGCTCGACAAACACCTACGTACATGCCGATGATCTCGGTGGTTGCCGCGACGCTGGTGGCGGGGTGGGCTGGTCCCTTGGTTAAGGAGGAACGGTGCTGGGTTTGCTGGGGTTTTATGACGAACTCGAGAGTCTTCCCAGCAGGCCGAACGGATCCATCCACGATGCTCTTCGGCCTGCAGGCGAGCCGGATGAGGCGGATCTGGTGGCCTACCTGGATGCCGGTCACGTCCTCATCGACGTCATGGAAGGGGGCCGCGACGTCGTCAGCGGGAGCGCGCACCGGCACTCCCTGGGATGCTCATCGCTGGTCACGGACGGCGTTTGGCTCTGGCGTCGGGACTTCCCGCACTACGTGGAAGCGCACCACGTTCTGGTCCCGACGGCGTTCATGGGACACGTGCGGGGTCTCAGTTATCAGATGCCGGCCCTTATCAGTGCTGAGTTCGCCTCTCACTATGACGAGACCATGCCTTTGGTCGGTTGGGCCTCGGCTGTTCCGTGGCGATCGCCTGTGGCGGTGCTCGAACCTCAATCGCGAGCGGTGACGAGCAGGGCAGAGTTCGACGCGGCAATGTTGGCCCAGGAGCGAAACCGGCCACACGGCAAGTGGGCAAAGCCTCGCAAGCCGAGGGCGTAGTACGACCTCGACCATCGGCCACGGCTGGGGCACTCCGGGATCGCGAGGACGCTTTACGTGCAGCGGAGGTGTATCGAGGTACCGCCAGGCACTGACGGGGCTCTGCGCGTGGCGCCACTGGCATCTAACCCGCCGGCGGCCGGAACTCTGATGGCCGCCCCCGTTGTCCTTGCCTACGGAACTCGCTCGGCAACGAGCTTGCCCGGGTAGATTCACACAGGTGCGTAGCCTCAGTTCCTTGAGTCAAGAACATGCAAACCGCTCCTAACACCGCAGTTCGCGAAGGGTGGTCTCCGCGCGAGCGGAGGTGAACCGTCCACCCTCGCCCGTACCTGGCCTGCTGACTAGTGGTCTCAGCGCGAGCGGAGGTGAACCGTTCTCGGTGGTGCCGGTCCGGGATTCCCGCCCGTGGTCTCCGCGCGAGCGGAGGTGAACCGGAACGAAGACGACCCCCGGCGCCGCTCCTCAAGTGGTCTCCGCGCGAGCGGAGGTGAACCGCCCCCCAGCAGACGGTGGCTCCCGAGCGATCCGTGGTCTCCGCGCGAGCGGAGGTGAACCGACACCGCCGGCTGGGCCGTGGTGCAGCTCATCGTGGTCTCCGCGCGAGCGGAGGTGAACCGAGCGTCAGTCGGACATTCAGATCAGCTTGGCGGTGGTCTCCGCGCGAGCGGAGGTGAACCGAGCGTCAGTCGGACATTCAGATCAGCTTGGCGGTGGTCTCCGCGCGAGCGGAGGTGAACCGGCCGCCACCGACGTGGTTCCGCAGGCGAAGGCGTGGTCTCCGCGCGAGCGGAGGTGAACCGGTGCTGTGGGATCCCGGGCCGTGGAGGTGGACGCCCTCTCCGCGCGAGCGGAGGTGAACCGCCGCCGGCGGCCTCCGACCACTGGGTGAGGTGGTCCTCTCCGCGCGAGCGGAGGTGAGCCGGCCGTGGAAGTCACGACGGGCTCCGTCACCGCGTCCTCTCCGCGCGAGTGGAGGTAAACCATATGCGTGGCCGAGGCCGGCCCCGACGAGGCGGTCCTCTCCGCGCGAGCGGAGGTGAACCGCCATGCCTCCATCCGCATCAACGGCCAGGAGCGTCCTCTCCGCGCAGGCGGAGGTGAACCGACTCACGCGAGCGTTGCTATCCGCGACTCGAAGTCCTCTCCGCGCAGGCGGAGGTGAACCGCCGGAGGCGAACTGGCTGGGGTCGCCCATGCCGTCCTCGGCGCCGCCCTGCTCTGGTTGTCCTCTCCGCGCAGGCGGAGGTGAGCCGCCCGGACGACAAACACGGGGATCCCCGCACGGTCCTCTCCGCGCGAGCGGAGGTGAGCCGCTCGCCGCAATCCAGCAACTACGCAGGGCATCGTGCTCTCCGCGCAGGCGGAGGCGGACCGAACCGGCTCGGCAGCGAGCTTGCCCGGGTAGATTCACACAGGTGCGCAGCCTCGGTTCCTTGAGTCAAGAATACGCAAAACGCTCCTGACGCCGCAGGTCGCGAATGGTGGTCTCCGCGCAGGCGGAGGTGAGCCGTGGACGCGGACGGTGCTGGGGGCGATTCCCAGGTGCTCTCCGCGCAGGCGGAGGTGAACCGGCCGTGGAGCCATCGGTACGTTGCCGGGACGCGTCCTCTCCGCGCAGGCGGAGGTGAACCGGCGGCCCGCCGTGAGCTGCGCCGGGTGGCGACGTCCTCTCCGCGCAGGCGGAGGTGAACCGGGCGGCCCGGTGCAGGTGTGGACGAAGGGCGCGTGCTCTCCGCGTGAGCGGAGGTGAGCCGGTCCATCTCGTAGATGTCCCGCTCCACCGCCAGTCCTCTCCGCGCGAGCGGAGGTGAGCCGCACTTCGTCGCGGTCGCGCCGGACTCCATGGGTGTTCTCCGCGCGAGCAGAGGTGAACCGGTCCTCGGCCTGTCCGGTGTGAAGATGTACGCATGCTCTCCGCGAGCGGAGATGAGCCGACGCTCCGGGCCCCTCCCAGGTGGTCGTGCCCGCGCTCTCCGCGCGAGCGGAGGTGAACCGTGGCTGCTGCTCCAGAGGACCGCGTCGAACTCGTGCTCTCCGCGTGAGCGAGGTGAACCACCCTATCAGTGGGGCGGCGCAGGCAACCCGCCCGTCCTCTCCGCGCAGGCGGAGGTGAACCGGTCCCGTTCGGGGGCGGTGGCCAGCAGGGCCTTGTGGTCTTCGCGCGAGCGGAGGTGAACCGGACGACCCGTTGGCTTCTACGGTCACGCTCACCCCGAGTGCGCATGCGGCTCCATCACCCGGCACCGATCAAGACTCTCGTACGGTTAGCAGGCTGTGGCCGTAGACAGAGTCGGGCTCCACCCGGCCCGTTTCCCGGAAACCGAGCTTCTCCAGGACCCGCCGCGACGCGACATTCCAGTCCCAGACCCCCGCCCACAACCGCCGGTAGCCAGCCTCGCTGGCCCACGTGATCACGGCCCGAGCTGCCTCAGTTGCGTAACCGCAGCCGTGAGCCGCACGCAGCAACTCATAGGCCAACTCGGGCTCGTCAGGCGATCCGTTCCCATGCAAGGTCAGCCCGCAATACCCGATGACGTCGGCCGTGCCCTTCCGCTCCACCGCCAGAATCCCTGCCCCCGACTCCTCACGCTCTTCGCGTATCTGCGCAGCGATGTCCTCCACGGTCGGTCGGCCCTCGGGGTCTATCCGCCGATGCAGCGGCACCCGCAGATCCCGCTCAGTCCACAACCGGCGATAGATGGCGGCCTCGCCCACCCTGCGATGCCGAAGGATGAGGCGATCGGTCTCCAAGGTGTCCGGAACGCGCAGCGACATGCAGGCATTGTGTCAGCGGTAGCCCCCGCCGGGTACCTGGCACGATCAGCCGGCGCACCACAGCACATGACAGTCGAGCCGTCCGGATGGGATCGCCACAGGGGCGCCGATCGATCGTGAGGTGCTCTCCGCGCGAGCAGAGGTGAGTCGTGGGCCGGGACGATGGACGACTTGAACCAGGCGTGCTCTCCGCGCAGGCGGAGGTGAGCCGAATCCGCTCGGCAGCGAGCTTGCCCGCGTAGATTCACACAGGTGCGCAGCCTCTGTTCCTTGAGTCAAGAATACGCAAACCACCCCCAACGCCGCAGGTCGCGAAGGGTCCTCTCCGCGCAGGCGGAGGTGAACCGGCGAGCATCCCGAGGGATTCGATGGCCGGGCGGTCCTCTCCGCGCAGGCGGAGGTGAACCGCTGCCAATGCTGTTTGGCTGCCGCATCCGGGCGTCCTCTCCGCGCAGGCGGAGGTGAACCGCTGGCGGAGTACGTCACCGCCTGCACTGACGCGTCCTCTCCGCGCAGGCGGAGGTGAACCGCAACGTCTCCGGTTCGGTGGTCGCAGTACCGAGTCCTCTCCGCGCAGGCGGAGGTGAACCGGCCGGCAGCCTGGCGTACGACACCCGCCTGGCGTCCTCTCCGCGCAGGCGGAGGTGAACCGCTGAGCAGATTGCCGGGGAGCCGGAGCGGATAGTCCTCTCCGCGCAGGCGGAGGTGAACCGCGCCAACTTGGGGTCACTGGACAGCTGAAACAGTCCTCTCCGCGCAGGCGGAGGTGAACCGACGTCGGCCGCGATGGTGATGCAGGCGGTCACGTCCTCTCCGCGCAGGCGGAGGTGAACCGGCCCTGATCCGGATACGCCCCTGCCACACCAAGTCCTCTCCGCGCAGGCGGAGGTGAACCGACCACCGACACCGGGTGGCTGTCGCACGCCCTGTCCTCTCCGCGCGACGGAGGTGAACCGGGCGCGACAACCACGCGGCACGGGCCGCGCGCGAGCGGAGGTGAACCGTCGGCCATCGAGCGGGCCGTGTGCATACGGGAGTGGTCTCCGCGCAGGCGGAGGTGAGCCGCACGGCAGCCAGACGCATGAAGTTGAGGGGGCCTCTCCGCGCAGGCGGAGGTGAGCCGTTGAGACGCGACACCGGCTGCTTCTGAAGCGGGCGGTCTCCGACAGCGGCGGGGCGCCACGGACCACCACACGACGTGATCTCCGCCCCGCTCACCGCTGGCGGGCGGAGACGATGTCGGCCGGTAACCGTCCTCAGCGGACCCAGTGCGGCACGGGCGGCAGCCAGGCCGTCGACGCTGTCCACCCGGGCGCCGTAGCAGAGAGCTGCTTCCGCTCAGCCTTCGGCAGCGTTGCCCCAGCACGCTCGGCCGCCATGCGGGCATTCAGGCGGAGTGCGCTCCGCAGCGGCATCACGTGCGTCAGGACGCTTCGGCCTCGGCCAGGGCGAGTTCCTGTGCCCTATGCCGGGCGCAGACGCTGCGGGTCGGCAGCGCGTCACGGCCGCATGGCACTCCACCAACGCCGGAGCAGCTGACCGCTTCGGCTGGTGCAGGACGCTCCGCGGCCGCTAGGAGGGTTGCCTCGGTGCGGCAGAGCTTGCACAGGCCGTCCGTGAGGGCAGGACCGACCAGGAAGATCCGGCAACCGCACTCGCCGCAGCAGCCGCGCGTTGGGCCTTCCACCTCGCGCTGTGCCGGGACCACAGGCGCCGTACGCTCGGGCTCGCATTCGCCGCAGGCGCCGGACGGTCCGGGCCGGCTGCCGTGATCCGGGCACAGGCCGGCGGCCAGCCGCTGCTCACGGCGCAGGCGCTCCCGCTCGGCACGGCGGTCGGCGACGATGTCCTCGCACACCGGGCAGGACCGGCCGCTGGACCACAGCACGCCGGTCTCGCAGTCCAGGTGCCCGCAGCCCCAGCGCGGCAGCGCCACCCCGAGCAGCCACCGGCCCGGGTCGCGGATCTCCGCGGCCAGCACCTTGGCAAATCGTGCGGTCAGCCGGTGGCGCAGGCGCTCAGCCGTGATCCCGCGCGCTAGCTGGCGACCCACCTCCCGGGCGATCTGTCGCTGCACGAACGGACTGTTCACCTGCTTCAGCAGCACGTGCACCGGCTCCAGCACCGCGTAGATCTGCGGGCTCATGGACAACTGCGGTCCGGTGTACGACGGCCGCACCGACCTCCCGGCGCTGCCGCGCTTTTCGTCGTTCGGCTTCGAGAAGAAGGGCTGGCTGTTCTCATCCGCGCGCAGCGCGAGACCACTCAGCACGTCTCTGCGCGCCTGCCCATCATCCGGGTTTTCCACATCTACTACCGGTACCTCGCCTACGGCGGATGAGAAACGCGCGCGCTCGTCATCAGGTGAGTCAGTCGTAGGTGATTCCCTATTCGCGAGGGATCCCTCACCAACCAGCGAACCCGATCCCTCACCAATCAACGAACCGCCCGAGTCCTGCGAAGTGTCGTCGACAGGCTCCTGCGGGCACTCCTGGGCGGTCTGCGACGCGTCCGCGACCGGCTGCTCGTCGACCTCCTCAGAGGCCGTCGGGGCGATGTCACGGGCGACGAACCGGTGACGGCCCTGCGCGCCCGCGCGCCGCTGCACCGTCACCCATCCTGCGGCCTCCAGGCCGTCGACGACCTCACCAGCCGCCGCTGCGGTGATCGGCTGGCCGGCCCGCTTACCCGAGTGGTGCAGCAGGTGCCCGGCCAGGCCGGCCTCGGTCAGCGCGATGCCCATCTGCTCCGCGTACGCGATGACCGCGTACGCCCTCAGCTGCCGCGTCGTCAGGTCTTCCGCGGCCGCCACCGGCAGCCAAACGAACGCCTCCGATCGCCGCATCGGCCGCACCGAGCGCACCGCCGATGTACCCCGTCCGCCCCGCAGCGTCCGCCGCGTTGAGCGCAGCTCCACCACGCCGTCCGACGCCGGGAGCGACAGGGCTTTCAAACCGCGCTCGACAGACGACGTCGACAGCCCCAGGTAGGAAGCGATCGTCTCCGCTCGTGCCTGACAGCCCTCCGGCCGCGACGCGAGGGCCTTGATCTTCATGTAGACCGACAGCGCGACGTCGGGAGCCGACGACCCCACCAGCCGCATCGGCACGCGGACCCGCTGCCGACGAAACGGGACCTTTGCGCCCGTCATCGGGGCACCCCCGTGGCGGTGGGGGCGGTCAGGGCAGCAGGCGAGATGTTCGAAGGGCGCACGTGCAGAGAAGGGGTTGCTTGAGAGGCAGATGTGACAGGCAACCCGAAGTTCATCCTCGGGCGGCGCTGCGGCGGAGGACCTGAGGACAAAGGACGCCGCCGGGGGGCGGCCGTGCCTGCCGGCTGAGAGGTGCCGCCGACGACGGCTATAACCGACCGGCGCGACGAAATAAAATGCCCAATCCGCATCATTCGGGCATGGGTGAGCTGACAAGTGGCAGCACTGTGCTGCATTATGGGGACGTCCTCGCTCTGGAGAGTGGGCACGACAAGGCCCCTCAAAGGGCTGGTTCTCCGCAGAACCTGAAAATTGAACGGATTGCTACCGGCTGCTACCGGGGCGATCAGCTCCTCCGCGAGGCCCTGCTAGGCCGGAGCGGAGACAGGGGGCGCTGGACGGCGGCGACTGCTATCGCCGCTGGACCAAGCGCCCCGGGCGGCAGGCGCCGCCCCGTCGACTAGGTCATCCTGAGCTCCTCAGCGCCAGAGGTGCGCCCTGAGCAAGGGCGAAACGCGAGCACCCCACCGGAGCGACGCGCATACGTCGCTGCGGTGGGGTGCTGTGTGTCTGCCGGATGGGGCTCTTCAAAGCATGCAAAGAAGGGAAACTGTCGAGGTAGTCGCCCAGCTCATGCAGCCACTGGGCAACGTGCAGATCGACGGCAGCCACGCCAAGGCCAAGATCCAACGCCGCGTAGCTGAGCCGACTGCGGCTGGTGATGAATTCGGCGAAGGAGTAGCCCTCCCTGGCGGCGGTCACTGCACACCGTGAGCAGAAGGCACAGACCTGCTCACGTCCGCTTGTGTGATCTGCACGGCCGGGGCGGAGGGCCCACTGTCTGATAGCCCGGAGATCCGGGTACTCTCTTCCATGTCGATGACCAATCCTAGAAACGGTTGTCGATGACCGGAGTTGCCAGCCACGGCTTCTCCGGCACCGGCCCCGCCATGACCCTGGTTACCAGCCAGGAGAGCGGGGCCGTTTCCTTTGTAATTTGCAGGCCAGCAAACCTGATTGGTCGTCTGGCGTGCAATTGAGCCTACCGGTTCTGCTCGCCATGCCTCCACCCTCTGCTGTCTCGTGTCGAAACTGGTGATCTGGTCGTAGGACCGAGTCGCCGAGATGCCTGCGAAGCAGCGATGCATCGTGCAGCCGACATTCCGAGCGGCCTCCGCTCCCCAGGTCGGCTGCACGCCCTTATGTGACGGCGGCCCGTGGTGTTGTTGGCATGGAGGCCATGAATGCTGACGCTCTCTCGCTGGCCTTAGGTGCCCTGCGGGTCACCCCCTTCGCCTCTGGCACGAAGGCGGTCGGTCCGCTGCCCTTGGCGGGACTTGCGGTTGGTGAAGTACGGCTCAAGGAGCTTCCAGTCGAAGACTCTGATGCGACCAACCTTCTTGGCTGTCTCCATGGGGATGGGCCAGTCTGGGTCGGTCTCGGCGAGCTGCCGGATTCGTTGGGGGCTGATCCTCTTCAGGCCGCTCTCTTCCAGCCGCGCAGGCATGTCAGCGAACGACACCAAGTCCGGGGCTTCCTTCTTCTCGTCTCTGTCTCCCGCTTGGGAGTCGGTCATGGCCCACCCTTCCACACTTCCTTGTATTTGAACAAGGAAGTGCGCTAATGTCGTCTCAGCACAACAGCACGGCCCCGCACCAGCAAACGCCGGAACGGGGCCGTGTCCCGCACGGTGGTCCAACACCGGAACGGATAGGTCAAACCCCTGCTCTACCAGGAGGTCAACCATGCTCGATGTTACTTGCGCTGCGTCAAGCGGCGCCATCGCCCCGCGCAACACAGACACAGTGGCACCGATCTGCCCGTAGGCCGACGAATTGCTCCGTGAGCACGCCTTCGCGTTCACCCGCTTCGTCCAGGCCGGGTACGCCACCGCGCCCGCCGGGCCGCTCGGCGCCCGGGGCGCTGGCCGCACCATCGCCTCGCCGGACAACGGCGATGTGATTGGTGGCGGGCAGTCCCCACCCACGTCGTCTGCACCCTCACGGCGGGCCATCACAAGGCTGCGGTCCGGCCCACCTCTGCTCATGGCGATCTCCTCGACGTGGCTTCGCAACTTGACTGTCTTGCCGGGCCCGGGGCCTTCTCCCGTCTAACTCCATACGTCTGGCTGCCGCGCTTACACGCCGGCCGGGGTGACGAGTACGACGAGGTCCCTCGGAGCGCAGCCCAGCTGAGCTACCCGCAGCCGTTGCGCTGCCTGTCGGTCAGGAGCAGGTCCGTTTCCAGCTCCTGACCGGCGGAGAACGCAACAGCAAGGGAGTAGGAGAACCGATGCGTCACAACGGACGTACCCCCCTCAAGGCCAGCGCCATGCGGCCCGAGCATCTCAGCCTCCGCGACGGCGAACCCCGCCTGGCGGTCTGCCCCGACTGTGGAACCTGGCGCCGTCTCACCCGCTCGATGATCAGGCCGCACCGCGACGGAGTCCCTGTCCAGGAGGCCGACACCCGCCGCTATTACGGCGATAAGCCTGTCGGCGGCCGTCGCTGCGACGGCAGCGCGCAGCGCATCCACATCGACATCACCTCCGAGCAGTGGGAGGAGTGTCTGCTCGCCGCGGAGTCCACTGCGGCTGCGAGCCGCACCGCCCGCACAATTCGTAGGCCCCGTCCACAGTCGGCGCCGGCACCGGTCCAGATGCCGGCCGTCACCCGACCTCTGCGCGAGCAACTCGGCGAGCACCTGCAGAGCGACTGCGCCCGGTGTCGCGCCGGTCGCTGCGCCTGGGTAGTCGAGCTGCGGAAGCAGATTCGTTGCACCGCGCAGATCGCCGCTGCCCCCGCGGCCCCGATTTACGGCCAGCTGCGCACTGCCCTCCGGGATCACCGTGGCACCTGTACCTCGTGCACGAGCGGCTCTTCCTGCGCGGTCGGCCGCCAGCTCGCCGCGCGGATGACCAGCATCGCCCAGGAGCATCTGCGGCGTACCAGCCTGGTGATGCGCTCCGTCTGAGACGAACCACCACAGTCGCCACCACCCGGGGTGGTGGTGGCCGTGGCTGCTCGTACGGCAGTCAATGGCGACAGCCCCAGGGATTGCGGCCCTGGGGCTGTCAGTACCAGGACCTTTAGGGAGGACCTGATGTCGAACAGCATCACACACGCCTTCACTCCGTTAACTGGCGGCGTCATCGACGACATCGAGCGCGACGACGACCGCGACGGCTTCGAGGCCGAGGACGCCGTCCGGCGCCTCGACTCCTGGCGCGCCCGCCGCGCCGAGACCTCGGCCGCGCAACGTCGTCTCGGCGATTACGTGCGCCGTTTGGTTGATGAGGGTGACGCGCGGATCGCCGCTCGCGCTGCGGCTGGGATGCGGGGTGCGGCATGACGGACGCTGAGCGCTCGGAGTTGGAGCGCAGGGTCGCTGAGGCCAACGCGCGTTCGGTTGGCGGCAACTGCGGAAAGAACGGCTGACCTGACCCCTACACGTCGTGCCCGCGCCGCTCAGGATCAGGCGGCGCGGGCTTTAGCCCGCCATGGGCTCGCACACCTGCTGGCTCCACGTGCTGGCCGCGGCCGTCCTGGCCGCCGTCGCGGCGTGGGAAGCCGGCCACCGCGTCACAGACATCCACTCGCGGCCTCGCCGCCTACCCGAAAGGGACCCTCACGATGAGCATGTCGCCTGCCCGCGCCCGCGCTACGCGTCTCCCCCAGCTCGCCGACGACGTTCGCGCCGGGGCTCGATGCAGCCGGCCCGAAGCGCCCGCCGCCGACCAGTGGTTCCGCCGGGATGGTGAGAACGGAACGGTCTGGGCTTTGCGCCGCGCAGCCCTGATCGACTACTGCGCCAGCTGCCCGGTCCTGGCCCAGTGCCGTGAGATCGGCCTCCGCCTTGACACGCCCGCCGCGGACGGCGACATGGTGCGTGGCGGCATGAGCGGGGACCAGTTGAGCGCCATGCGTCGCACTCGGCGCCACAGGGACAGCATCCGCCGCGCCATTCAGGCTGACGCCCAGTTTCGGGAGGGCGAGGACGAGGAGCGCCGCCGCATCCGCCAGCTGACCACCCTTGTGGCCCGCGGCTCCCTCTCTGACCCCCGGGCCGACCGGCCCAGCCTCGCCCGACGCCGCGCAGCTGAAGCTGCCGACGAACTGCAGTGCCTGAGGACCGCCCGCCGCCAACGCGCGGGCTGGATGCGCGCCGCGTGACACCGCGCTGACGGTCGTCTGATCCGCCACCGGGCGCGACTGACCGGACTCCATGACGTTCACCCGCATCACACGCCCGCAGGGGCGGAGAGGTAGCACCCACATGAAGCTGTGGCCCTGGAAGATGCTGCGCCGCGCCAGCCTCGATGAGCTGCTTGCGGCGGCCGCCACCGGTGAGGTCGACAACGCAGAAGCGGCGGAGCTGGCCGCCGAGCTTGAGGTTATCCGCGAGGACAGGGACCAACTGCTGAAGCAGCGCGCGGAGTTGCAGATCACTGTCCAAGACTTGAGGCAGGCACTCCGCAACGCCCAGGACGAGTTCGAGCGTCTGCAGGAGGAGGCGGACACCAGTGCCGACAAAGCGGATGGGCTGAGTCACCGGCTGGAGCTCTGGGACGAGACGATCACGCGGCTCCAGGCCGAGCTGGCTGACGCCCGGCACGGCGAGTCCGAGGTCTACGTCCTGCAGAGCCGGAGTGCTCCGATCAGTGCCGCCCGCAGCAGGCAGGGCGCAATCAATGCGGCGGGTATCTTCGGCGTGCCGGCCGAGGGCTGGGAGCCGTCGGACGGTCCCCGCACCGATGGCTGGGAGATCACGCGGATCCACCTCATGGCGGAGGAGCCGCAGGACATCCCGTCGCAGGCCCGGCGCTGAGCTGGTCCTCCCCACGGAGGCCGCACGCACGCACGCTTACGACCTGTACGAACTCAGCGGCAACCGCCATATTGCCGGAATCAACCCTGGCTACATGCGGCTGCTGCCGCCGGCCGACGCGATGCGCGATATCGACACCGCGCCGCTGAGCGAGCCGGATAGCGGGGCGATGACCCCGGCCGCCGTCGTCTGGCTGCGCCAGCACCTCGCGCGGGACGCCGCCGCGCTGCCCGCCCAGCGGTGATCCGGATACGCAGCCGGCGCCGCGACTGACCCAGGGGCGCAATGTCCCCCAACCGCAAGTGCCCCGGGCGGAGGTGACCGACCCGGGGCATTACTCGCACTGGAGATATAGCCATGAAAGCACAGGTTGAGGGCGTGTTCCAATCCCTCCCGGAGTGGTCCTGGAGCCTTGTTTCCGCGTTCTTGGTGGCCGTCGTTTTGGCCATCTGGAACAAGCGGAAGGCTCGTTCTCAGGTCGCGATCCAGATGGCCCCGCGCCCCCGCCCGGATAGGCGCAAGATCCGCACCGAAGAGGAGCGGAAGAAGCACCGGCGAACCGTCCTGGGATTCATGTCCATGGGAGTGGCCGGCACATTCGGTTTGTACCTCTCCCTGAACACGTCGCTTCGCTTCGGGGAAAAGCGGCTCCACCTTCAGGAAGAGACTCTTTGGACCCTGGGAATCGGCTTGGAAATGATCGTCGTGGGCCTGGCCATCTGGTCCTGGGCCTTCAACGACGCCGGCGCCGCCCGCGTCGGGTACGTCCTCGTCCTGGCCCAGGCCGTCGGCGCGTGGGAGGTCGCCTCCCTCGAGAAGGCGGACGCCGGCGTGTTCGTGTACCGGCTGGTCGGCCCGCTCATCCTCGCGTACGCGCTCCACAAGCTCCTGAAGCTCGAGGCGCGCCTGGGGAAGATCAACCTGAAGGGCGGCCTGGTCTCGAAGATCGTCCAGGACCAGAAGAACCGCCTGGAGGCGCGGCTGGGTATCGGTGGCCGCGGCGCTGACGCCGAGGCCATCGCGCGACAGAACGCGGCCGACAAGTACGTGGCTCTGAACACGCGCGGTAGTCGGCGGTGGTGGGAGACGCCAGGCCACTACAAGGCCGCCATGGTCAAGTCAGGGCGCGCCGCCCTGAAGGGCCTGGAGGGCATGGAGGAGATGTACGAAGAGGGCCGACTGACCGACCGGATCGCGCGGGAGAAGGGCATGAAGTCTGGTGCCGGCCACGTCCAGCCCATGCTCATGCGGGGACTGCGGTCGAACAGTTCGCCCGACGGACCGGACGCGGTTCTTCCGGATGACGCCAGTGCTCTGACCAGCGCGGCTTCACCGGCCGCACCCTCCGGCCGCAGCCAGGCCGCACCGGAGCCGCAGGAGGCCGCGGCCAGGCCACAGGAGGGCCGCGTGGTGACCGACACGGAGCGGAAGGAGGCCGCGTTTCGGATCTTCGCGGACCTGGACGACCCCTCCGGACGGAAGTTCCTGGACGCCTGGCGTTCCTTCCGGACCGCCGACGGCCAGAAGCTGGGCCTGTCCGACAAGGACGTGACGGTCCTCTTCAAGGACATGGTTGCGATCTTCGACCGGGCCGTGAACGACAACAAGGAGTAACCGAAGCGCTCAAGCGACATCGTCCCCGGCTCCCCTCCGGGAACGGTGTCGCCTGAACGGTTCAGGCACCACGACGGTCCCCGCTGACACGAGATCAGCGGGGACCGTCGGCTTTCCCCTCGACGAGCGAAGGAAGGAGACGGGATGGCCACGACGGTGGGATCCGCGCAGAACACGCCACGAACCACTCTCGCGAAGCCGGGCTTGGCACCCCCCGCGGTAATTCCGCCGGCCCTGGAGATCTGGGCGCCCGACCCCCCGACCTGGGGCCAGCGCATGATCCCCAAGGGGCTCCGGTCCGCGATGGCTGACCTGGGGCTTTGGCAGGAGCCGCGCCCCTTGAAGCCCTCGTACCACCTGATCCAAGTGATCGAAGTCTTGACCCGCTACGGCTGGTGCCAGTCCTTCGACTTCTCCCCCACCGGTCGCATGTGCATCAGGGGTGCCCAGACCTTTCTGGAATCCACCGGGCATGTGACCGCAATCGACCGGGGAAAGGCCGTGAATTACCTCCAGACCCAGCTGGCCCGTCAGGGCGTGAACATGCGGTTCTGGGAGTGGAACGACCTTTCCCGCAACACCTTCCGGGGTGTGGAGGCCACGATCTATGCGGCCTCCGGATTGGCGCGTAAGAACGGAGACTGAAATGACACCGGAAGAAGAGAGGGCTTTCGAAGTAATTCAGGCCGGAATGACGGCAGGAATGACCTTCGGAAATAGCACGCCGGACCCTTCTCCGTATGCCGACGAAGGGTCGTACGGACCCTCGGTGACAAAGCACAAGAAGGCCGGTCTGACCCGTCGTGGAAAGGTCGCCATCGCGGTGGCGGGAGTCGCGATCGCCGGAGGCGGAACCATCTGGTTCCAGGTTCATTCGGCGGCCGTCGCAAAGGACGAGAAAGAAGCCGCCGCCCTCCAGATCCAGATGAAGAAGCTAGAACTGCAGGAAATGAAGATGCGGAACGAGAAGGCAACCGCCGACAAGAAGGCCGAGATCGCCTCCGCCGGCAAGATCCAGGCATCCGTCGACAAGTGCGTGAAGGACTCCTCCGACCTGATTGGCAAGGGGTACGGAGCGCCCTCCAAGGGCGATGTCGTGGCGGGCTGCAAGCAGCAGTACGAAGCCACCGACGGGTCCGGCATGGAGGCCGCCGGCAACGCCCAGGACGCTGGTAGCGGAGGGGGCGGCGGGATCAACTCCCCCGCCCTGCTGGGTCTCGTTGCCGGTGGCGGCCTGGCCATCGCGGTGTTCGCGCGCAAGGGCAAGAAGGCCGACGCGTAGTCACCGAACGTATTCATTCTGGTTACTTACTCCTTCCCTCTCTACCGAAAGAACGCGGTCAGGGGGTCCATGCGACCCCTCCCGCCGACCTCGAGTTGAGAGGGAGGGAGTAAGTAAGTAACGGTGAGTGACCACTGAAGAGGGTGGATGAAGTACCGAAAGAGCGGCCGGCGCAGCGTTGACGGCCTGGTGTACGTGGTCGGCTCGGTCGCTGATCGACGCGTGAAGATCGGCACGTCCGCCAACCCGCACGGGCGCCTGGCGGAGCTACAGTGCGGGAACCCGAGCCCCCTCCAGCTCCTCGTCACGGTCGACGGAGGTCAGTTCCTGGAAGGGCTTCTCCACGATCTCCTGGCCCGCTTCAGGTCCAGCGGCGAGTGGTTCGACTTCGGGGAAGCGAACCCCGTGCGCATGATCGAAGACGCGGTGGCTCACCTCCGTGCCCAGGGCCTGTTCCCAGATGCGGAAGGACTGGAAGAGCTCCGCAACAGCCCTCCGCCAGCCACGGTGAGGGAGCGCGTACTGGAGGCCCTGGCCTCCCACGAAAAGGGCCTGACGCTGGATCAACTGGTTCGTGAATTGGGCGTAGTCGCCGGCCGCCTCTCTCCGAAGTTGACGGAATTCAAGAGGTCCGGTCATATCACCCATTCGAATCGTCACTGGCGACTGACGAAGAAGTCGAAGGAGGAATAAGCAATGGCGACCGATACGGCGCCCCCGGTCCCCGAGGGACCACCCGATCCGCCCGCTTCACCGGCCGCCAGCACCGCGTCGGCGCCGACCGGAGACACCGGCATCATGGCCGCTCTGATGGCTGCGGTGGAGCCGGCCCGACCCGTCAGCGCGACCGGTGCCGGTGCCAGGCCGGCCGGTGACGATCCGGCCGCGAAGGCGGACCCCGACGGAGTGGTAGGCCGCTCCTCCCCGGGCGTCACCAGCGGGTCGGTCAAGGCACCGGAGGACCTGACTGGTGCCGACTCCGACGCGGCCGGCGCCCGGTACAAGGAGGGTGTGATCAAAACGCTGATCCGGGCCGGTGCGACCCGCTGGGCAAAGGGCGGCGGGACAGCGAACAAGCGGTTGGACCTGGAGAAGGCCAGGGCTGGCGCACACCAGGTGAAAGAGGCCCGGAACACCACGGTCATGAAATCGCCTGGACTTCCCACCCGAAATGGCTCCGGAGGGGCCGGTGGAGGGGGCCAGAACTCCGGCGGCAATGGCGGCGGGAATTCAGGCCGTCATTCCACCGGAAGCGGCTCCACGGGTACCGGCCGCGGCGGGAGCGGCGGCGCCACCGGAGGTGGCGGGCGCGGCTCATCTGGCTCGACTGGAAGCGGTGGATCCGGCGGCGGGCGCGGTACCAGCGGAAGCGGTGGCAGGGCCTCGTCGAAGGACACCGGCTCCAAGGGGGCGACCGATTCGGGGAGCAAGGGGAAGGGTGGCTCCTCGGGGGATGCGGGAGCTGGCGGAAAGGCTGGCAAGGACGGAAAGTCCGGTGCCTCCGGTAATAGCGGTGGTTCGTCGTCCGGCAGTAACGCCGGCGGCTCGAAGGGCAAGGCTGACAAGGGCAAGGGTGCGAAGGCCGACCTGGAGAAGGGCGGCGGCAGCGGCCGGGGCTCGGGCGGTTCCTCCGGGGGCGGCGGATCCGGTTCGGGCGGCGGCGCCGCTAAGAACGGCAACAGCGGCAAGGACGGCGTCGCCGGCGGCTCGAACGGGACCGATGGGGGGCACAACCGGAGTTCGCTCCAGCTGTCGAGGGAGACCGGTCACGGCGACGGCTCGGCGGTCCGAGACGTGGTCGACCACGTGAAGGCGTACGCGAAGGGCGCGAAGGACGGATACCAGGACAAGAAGGGAGTGAACGGCATGGAACACGCACGGCTCGACAAGGCGCACGCCGACCACAAGGCGAAGCAGCAGGAGCCGAAGAAGAGCGAGACGAAGAAGCGGGGGGCGACGGTTACCGGCACCACCAGCCGGACGCTCGTCATCGCCCCGCCGGACGAAGGAGACGACGGAGTGAGTACGGACGTGAAGCCCCTCCGGGTCAAGCTGATCGACCCCAACGCCCTGACTCTGGGTACCGCCGGCGCGGCCGGCTCGATCAGCCGGAAGGAACTGCGCAACTTCAAGCAGTACGAAAGGAAGTTGGAGGCTAAGGAGACCCGCCTGATCAGGGTGGCCGAGGCGTGCAGGCAACTTGAGGCCGCCGCGCAGGACGAGGCGAAGGACTGCCAGCAGCTGGCCGAACAGGCGAAGTCCGTCAAGGGCGGGGAGAAGCTGGCCGGCAAGCTGACTCAGCTGGCCGACAAGGCGAAGGCCCAGGCGACGGAGGCCGCCGAACTGGCCAAGCGGGCGACGCGCGCCGCGGAGATGTGCAAGGTCGTGCTGACCAACATCGGCACCCGGTACGCGCCGTTGTACAAGGCCGTGGTGGACAGCGACGAGACGAAGCCGGCCGAGCTCCGCTTCTACAACGACAAGGGCTCCTACGCGCCTGCCGCGTAGGACCAGACGGGAGACCGATCGATCATGGCGGAGCTGACGTACAAGGCCCTCGTACGCAAGACGGAGGCCAAGGAGAAGGCCCTGGCCCGCAACGCGGAGGGCGTCAAGACGGCCGCGGAGAACATCAAAGCCCTGGCCGACGACACCGCCTCCGACGCGGACGCGCTGGGCGCGAAGTCCGTCGACCGCGACTCCCTGGCCGAATGCCAGGAGCTGGCGAAGGTCATCCGCGGGGTGTCTCAGGGCGCGATCGACTATGCGGCGAAGACGGCCGACACCGCGAAGGCCGCGAAGGCGGCCGGCGACCAGGCACGCACCACTCACGCCGGCTTCCAGGAAGCTTTCGACCGCTCAAGCGTGGACGGCCTGGAAAAGGTGTCGCGCGACTGGTTCGAGCAGGAATAGCACCACCACACCACCGGCGCGGCCGGCTCGGGGATCCCATCCCTCCGGGCCGGCCGCGCCCTTTGCGGATCGCCCAGGATCCAGACAGGAGTAGCCCCCGATGTCCACCATCACCAAGACCGTGCCGAACGCGGAGCCGGCGGAGCGCGCCGCCGCGGCGCTCCAGATCGCCCTCCCCGTCGGGGTGGGCATCCTGGCCCCCTACCTGGACCCGAACGCGGCGGCCTACGTCGGGGCCATCTTCCTGGCCGGTGCGACGTTCGCCGGCGCCAACTACATGAACCGCCTGGGCCGCTGGGCGAACCAGCTCCCCGGGATCGACATCGCGCGGGCCCACCGCGACACCATCGGGGTCTCCACGATCACAACCGGGATGGGCCTGGCTGTTGGCCAGTTGGGCGGAGTCGAGACGTCCGAGGCGCTGATGGCCGGTGTCTTCGAGCCGACCACCGTTCCTGGAATCCTGTCGCTGGGCTGGTGGGCCGCGGTCGTCTTCACCGGCTGGCGCCTTCGCCGTATCTTCGGCAGGCAGAAGATCGAGCTGGAGCAGGCGCAGCCGACGGCTCAGGCCGGCCCGACCAATGCCGGCGACCCCGCTCCGGTATCCCTGGCCGACAAGATGATTGCGGCCTGGGGGCGCGTGATCAGCGACCCGAAGACGGGACGCCACCGCCACCAGGTCCTGTCCGACGTCGTGATCTACGCGGACCGCTGGGAGGGCCGGATCACCGCGGCTCTGGGCGACTCCGTGAACGTGTCGAAGGAGGCCGTCTCCTCCCTCTTCGGCCGCTCGGTCGACGACATCACCATGAAGTACGGCGCGCACTCCGGAGAGGCGTTCATCACCGTCTGGTACACCCAGCGCGCGGAGCTGGACCCCTCCACCCTCCAGGGCGCCTGGAAGCGAGTCCGGGCGCGGGTCCTCCCCAAGACCCACCTGGAAGAGGTCGGCAAGGACGAGAACACCGGGGGCCAGGTGGCGCGTGTCGTGGCCGACGACGACCTGGACGCGCTCCCCCGCGTCGTCAACGTCGGGGAGCTGGCCGGCGCGCTCCGCCGCTCCATCGACCTCGTCTCCTACGAGCCGGGACGGCGCGATCCCAGGCGCGCGATCATCCGCGTCATGGACCACAACCCGCTGGAGGCCGGCCACGGCTTCCAGGGCCTGGACTCCCTGGTGGCCACCCCGGGCGGGTGGGTCAACATCGGGAAGATCGTCTCCGGATTCCCCGCGAAGATCCAGCTGTTCGACCCGAAGCTGGGCGCCCTCCACGTCGTGATCGCCGGTACCACCGGCTCCGGCAAGGGAGGTACGGGACAGATGATCAGCCTGGCCTACCACGCCAACAAGATGGCCCAGATCTACGGCGACCCGAAGGGCGCCAGCAACCCCGCGATCCCGAAGATGGCCGCCTACAGCGGCCTGACGAAGTACGGCGCGCTGGGCGCCATGCGGCTGTCCTGGTGGGTCCTTCAGCACCGGATCGAAGAGGCGGCCCGCCTGGACCTGAAGAACTTCGAGCCTTCCCCGATGCGGCCGTACTGCGCCACCCTGCTGGACGAAGCTGCCCAGATGCTGGCCCCGGGCGCACCGAACCGCAAAGAGGCCATCAAGATCGTCAAGGACGGTGCTTCCCTGACCCGCTCCCTGGGCATGCCCTGGGTCCTGATCAACCAGACGGTGAACCTGGACCAGTTGGGCGGAGAGCAAGCGATCCGCGCCAACCTTCTGGCGGGCGGAACCTGGATTATCCTCCGTACTGACAGCGACCAGGTGAACCTGGGCGACCTTCCCCCCGGCTTCGAGGGCCTGGACCCTTCCCTGATCCCGCCGGTATGGGTGGAGGAGGACGACGCGCTGGTCTACGACCCGACCATGGAAGAGTCGGACCCGCGCCGCACCTTCGGTCTGGGCTACGTCGCGGCACCGGGCGGGCGTGCCGGCATGATGCGGATCGACACCCTGGAGGATGCCACCGAGCACATCCGGCCGGAGAACATCATGGCTCCGGTCGACGTCCCCTGGTGGGGCGACCAGGCGCACATGGAGGAGCTGGCCCTGACCCCCATCCCCGGCTTCGAGGAAAAGGACGACGAGGGCGGGACCGATGAGGCTGGGACCTCGTTCGCCGGCGTCGACCTCCCGAAGGCCAAGGAGTTGACGTCGGAGGAGAAGGTCCTGGCCGCCCTCCGCGACGAGTCCGACCCCATGTACGTGGACATGGTCGACGAGGGCGACGAGATCGACCCCGACGACATCGATTACGTGGAGCGGGGCCAGCTGCTGGCCGCCTGCGGAGTGGCGGAGTCGACCTTCGCGAACGTGCTGAACAAGCTGGAGAAGGCAGGAAAGATCCACCGGATCAAGGAAGGGAAAGTCTCGAAGGTGGCCCTGGGCGGCCGCACGGAGAATGCCATCGACGAGGCCGCATAGCCGCTGCCACACAACGGCGCGCTTCCCATACGGGGGCGCGCCGTTCCAGTTCGCACTGAACCCCGCCCCAGACTCGGCGGCCACCACCGCGCCGACCATGGCCTATACCCACGCGCTGTAGCGACCGTCACCGCACAGCGGCTTGCCCGTTCCGGGACTGACCTCGGTCGCTCCGGACCGGACAGGCCGACCGGCCACCTCGTGCCGCGCCCCGCCGACACCAGCACGACGTCGGTGGGGCGCGGCGCTTGCTGTCCACCGACACCAGGAGGAACCGCTCGTGCTCATCCCCCGCCCGTGCCGCCGGATCGGCCGGTCCCGCTCGCAGCACCCGCGCCCCCACCACCAGCGCCGGTTGCCTGACCTGCCTAGCGCCGTGCCACAGCGGTAGAGCCCACCGCTGACGACGACGCCCAGGATGGCGAACGGCCCCTCATGCGAGGGGTGCACCCGCCTGGGGTTAGCCGCGCAATTCCCCTCCTCGCGCGCCCTGCAGGACCCGGGGGTTGGCCGCGCAACCCGGCGCCCGACCAGCGCAGGCGACAGCATTAACTGTCATATGCCGTACTGACAGCAACACTTGTCAAAGCGTCATGCGACAGGGAAACTTGTCGTATGACGCTGCCGATGGAGAACGACCCCGACTTCTGGACCCAGATCATGACCCTTCGGGAGCCCGCCTACAGCGAGCCCACCGAGGACGACGTGCTCGCCCTGCAGGACGACATCTTCGAGGCCGTGCAACGCATGGCTTCCGCGATCTCCCTGCGCGACCAGGACTACCGCGCCGCCGGGGTTCGCCCCGCTCCCGCCGCCGTGGTCGCCTCCCCCGACTACCAGCTCGCCACGCTGCACGCCCTGCGCCAGGCCGAGGGCGTCATCGAGACCTTCGCAGCCACCTCGGCGAAGAACGCCGGACACACCGGCGCCAGCTACACCAAGCTCGGCGCAGCCTGGGGCATCACCCGCCAGTCCGCCCGCCTGAAGTGGCCGGACGCCGCGCGGAAGCCCGGCGCCCGCCCCGTAGAGCTGGACATCGCCGGCGGCCGCGCCACCGTCACCCAGCTCTCCGACGACGACGGATACGTGTGGGAGGCCACCGCCGAGAACGGCGTCACAGAGCACGGCCAGGAACCGTACGGCAGCATCGCCGAAGCCGCCGCCCACGCCGGCGCCTTCCTCCAGCGGCACGCCTACGACCCCAGCGCCACCCATGGCGACTGCACCGAGCCTCACCGCGACAGCAAGGGCGAGTACGTCGACTGCGACGGGCAGCCCGTATAGCCCCCAGATGTTTGTGTCAGGGGGTGTTCGGGAGCCACGCCGCAGGCAGGCTCAGTCCCGGTGGCGGGGCCTGTCCCGGGGGCGGCACAAGGCCGGAAGGAGCCGCACCGTGCGCATCGGAGAAGCGCACGGTGCCGCCGGAGAACCCCGGGTGGTTGAAGGTGACCGTGCCCTGCGAGACGTCCGCGTCGTCGAAGCTGACCGTGCCGCCGCGGAACAAGGCCTGGGCGAAGGTGACCCTGCCGCCCGAGAACCTCGCAGAGAAAAAGCTGACCATGCCGTCACAGACCTCCGCGTCGTCGAAACTGACCCTGCCGCCGGAGAACTCGGCGTTGTCGAAGCTGACCGTGCCGCCGGAGAACTCGGCGTGGGCGAAGGAGACCCTGCTGCCGGAGAACTCGGTGTCGGCGAAGGAGACCGCTCCGCCGAAGAACCTCGTGGCCACAAAGGTGACCGTGCCGCCGGAGAACACCGAGCGGGCGAAGGCGACCGTTCCGCCTAAGAACCCCGCGCCGAAAAAAGCGACCGCGCCGCCGGAAAACTTCGCATCGCAGAAGGTGACCGTGCCGTCGGAGACTTCTGCGTCGCCGAAGCTGACCGTGCCGCCGCAGAACTCGGCGTTGTCGAAGGTGACCGTGCCGTCGGAGAACACCGCGTGGTTGAAGGTGACGGTGCCGTCGGAGAACACCGCGTGGTTGAAGGCGACCCAGCCGCCGGAGAACTCCGCCCCGTCGAAGGTGACCGAGCCGCCGGAGAACATGGCACGCGAGAAGTCGCCACCGTCGAAGACCACGTTGGTGAAGTCCAGGTCGTGTCCTTGCCAGGAGTGTGGGTGGCCGGCGGGGAGGCGGAGGTGGTCACGGAGGAGGCGGATGACTGTGTGCCGGACCTCCCGCAGGGCCAAGTACGCGTGCCGGGCGGCCGCGTCGTCTGTGGGTAGGTCGTCCTGAGCGGTGTAGGGCAGGCGGAGGTAGGCGCACAGGACGTCGATACAGGTCTGTCGCAGGGCGCGGGTGGGGGCGTCGTCGGCGAGGCCGGCCAGGGCGTGCACGCCACCGAGGCGGACCGCGGCGGACTCCTCGCCGAGCTGGGAGACGGAGGTGGTGAACCGCTCGGTGTGCAGCCGGGTGGCTTCCCGCAGGGCGCCGTCCTCGTCGACCCGCTGGCGCCGGTAGGCCACGACCAGAGCCACCAGAGCGCCCGCTCCGGCGACCACCCCGAGGGACAGCTTCACCAGCTCGAACAGCGTGCTGGAGGTGAGCTGGTGCTCGGGCTTCAGGCTTTGAGCGCCGAGCAGGTCCCAGCCGGCGAAGAACGCGCCGACGGCCACGGCGATCGCCGTGGCGAAGGCCGCGGGCAGGACGATCCAGACGTGCCACAGGCGCAGGCTGCGCTGGTCGGCACCGGACCGGGGCAAATGAAGATTCACACCCACCGAGACCGCTCAGCCCCTCCTGCTGGTTGCAGGAGGGGCTGAGCGGGACTTCAGTCCTTGGAGTTCGACACCAGCTCGGGGTCGAGGAAGCGGGCGAAGCGTTGATATGCGGCCTGACGGGTCGTACCCAGGGCCCGCCCGATCGCCTTCCAGGTCTGGCTGTCCAGGCGTGCGGCCGCGCCGGCCGAGGGCGCCACGTCGCCGACGAGCTTCTCCAGGCGTCCGACCGCGGCGAGCACTGCCATCGGGCGCTCAGCCGACAGCTCCTGCAGGAGCTGTTCCACGTTGCGGAGCGCCTCGTGCAGCGCGCGCGGCATCGCCACCCCGCGCAGGGCGTCGATGTGCTCGTACCGCCACGCCGCGAACGGGCCGGTGTCGGCCTCCCACCCGTCCGTTCCCTCATGGTCGGCGAAGTCCACGGGGAAGGTGTCAGCAGAGCGCCAGCCGCACGCGCACGCAGCCCGCACCGCGACCGCGAGAGGCCGGTCATCCTGTCCGTTGTAGAGCCACCAGGCGCTGTTCGGGCTTGAGCCGGTGCCACCGCCGGGCAGAGAGAACGTCTGCTGGACCGGCTCCGGTTCGCTCCCGTCGGCGAGGACCGCCACCGGGTAGCCCTCGTGGTCGTACAGGTCGTCATCCGGCTCGTCGTGAACCCAACCCATGTCAAGCCCCCTTTACGTCGATGCGTCAAGAGTCCTTTACGCACGGCCCCCTGTGTCAAGGATCCTTTACGTAATGCCCGGATCCGCGCCGGAGTGGTGGCCGGTCGACGAAACCGCGCTCCCATAGTCATGGACCCCGGATAAGCTCCCCATATCCGGATTTCTAGGCCGTACGGGCCATGGCGCCGGGTATCCGCTCGCCCGTACCCTGCGAGGCGGGATTGTGTGGGCATGGGGTCTCCGGGGCGGGGGGTTTTGTCGGCAACAACAACCCCTCGTTTCCTCCTCAAACACGAAGGAAACGATCAACGTGTTGCCACCCAACCTGCGGTCTCTGCTCTCGTTTCTCCTGATCCTCCCGTTGTGCCTGTTCGTTTTGCTCTCGACACCGGCTTGGTTGTGCTGGTTGTTCGTGAGTGAGGCGAAACAGCGGGTTCTGATCGAGGTGCTGCAGAAGCTCGTCGACTGGACGCGCGTCTGCAGGGGGAGATAGCACTGACTGAGAGGGGCGCCGACTACGGTCGACGCCCCTCGTGCTTCGCGTGCCTCAGCACTTGTGCGTCACGGTTCGGACTGCATGACTGTGTTGGCTTGCTCGCTCGGTACAGCTAGTAACGGTAGAGAGCGTTCCGCTTCCGGTTGGATGGCCATCGTCGTGCCTCGCATACGCCGGCTCGCGCTGAAGGTCGCGCTGGAGTTCGCCGGCGGCGGCGAGGGTCTGCACCATGAACTTCACGGTGGACAGCAACTCGCCGGTGCGCGGGTGGCGGGCGGTGAGGTCCATCGCGGAAAAGGCGCCGTCGTGGATGCGCAGGGCGAGGCGGTCGCGGTGCAGGACGTCGAGCATGTCCAGGATGTGCCCGGTGCCGCGCACGAGGCGGAACATCTCGGAGATGTGCACGGTGTCGCCCGGCCGCGCGCAGTCGAGGAGCGCGCGGAACTTCGGCCGCTGAAGGGGATGGAGGCGGCTGGAGGTACCCGGGTCCTCCTCGAAGACGACCGGGTCGTCGATCCCGGCCTCGTCCAGGACGAAATTCTGCCGGGCGGTCGACTGCTGGTCGGTCGAGACCCGCTTGTAGACCAGGTTCGCCACCGTGGGGCCCCTTCCGTACGGAGGAATGACTCGCCTCACCGGGATTGCACAGTGCTGACGAGAGGATCGCCCCATGACCACCGCCCCGCCCGCGCCACGCTCCGTCCCCTTGACTTGCCCCTCTGAGCAGGTCGGCAGGTGTGCGCGGTGCCAGCAGCCGTGTCACAGGTACGGATTTGGTGGGAACCCGCTGTGCGTCCTGTGCCTGGCAGACGTCCGCCAGAAGGAGCAGAAGCCGGGACAAGCCGCCTGACCGACGGGTGGCTCGTCGCTGCTTACGGCCGGTCCGCCATAAGCAGCGGCCACGCCAGCACGGCCACAGCGCACGAAACGAGGCGGCGCCGAAAGCTTCTTCGACACCGCCGAGTGATATGCCAGGGGGGCTCTACTTACTTCTTGCTAGCGGCCCTCCTGCGCCGCTCGGCCCGAACGAGGTAGATGACACGCAACAGCAAAGGGAGGACAAGGAAAGCAACTGCAAAAGTGATAAGACGAGTTGTTTCGGAGAGGCCAAGACTGGCTGCTGCCGCTTCGAAGGTCGCCGCGATGGTCATCATGTATGCGGTGATACGGAGGAGGGTCCAGGATTGAATACTTTTCACCCAGTCCCTGAAGCGCCTCCGGGGCTGCCGCTTGGCAACGGCGGTCATCCGTGCGCCACCGACGGCCAGGGGAATGGCGAAGGCCATGGCTTGCAGGAAGCGGCTCGCGGGGCCGCATCCCGGGTCCGTGAGACAGGCGTGCAGCTCCGGCTTCCACTCTCCCTCGTACAGCTGCTTCCACTCGTCGCGGGACATACCGAGCCGAGCCAGCCGCAGCACCAGGAACGGGACCCTTTTGGTGATGCGACGGGTCGCCGCCATGAACAGGTCCCACACAATCGCAATGACGATGGCCGCCACCACGGCGGCCACCCATTCGGGCGGGGTCACACCGAGAAGATGTGACCCCGAGTCCATCGCTCCAGTCATGGCGGACAAGACTTCGGTTGTGTCGTTGGTACTCATTTCTTAGGTTCCTTTCGGTTGCACCCCTGGCATAGGGCCAGGGGTGGCTTTGGGTAGGCGGAACTGTTCGCTGAGCTCAGCGAGTTCCTGGCGGGCCGCACGGACGCCTTCGCCCGTGATCGTGTAGTAGCGACGAGCCGGTCGGCCTTCCTTCTGCGGGTCGATGTCCTCGGTCTTGCCGGCGATCCATTCGGCCTTCTCCAAGCGCGCCAGGATCGGGTAGAGAGATCCACTCGACAGGCTGGCCTGCTTCATCAGTTGCATGCCGTAGTGCTCCGCCTGCGGGTCTTCGAGAAAGACCCGCAGCAGCCGGGCAACGGTGGGTGTCACCTGCATAGTCATACCTCCAGTATACCAGACCTCTATCGCATCGCGACATAGGGTCTGAGCTGCATAGTCGTGATTCGGCATAGGCATGGTTGCTTGCCGGCATAGGGGTAGTGTGCGGCCTCCTCGGCCATCCGCCGGGCTTGTCGCCGTTCAGGCATTCGTGCGGCCTGAATGCGGCAAGTTCGACATCCGCCGGCGGCCAGCGCAGGGGTCGAGCGCAGTAGGTGGACCGGCCGGAACTTCTCGCGGCTCCCGGGTCGGCCCAGGTCGATGGCGGCGAGGGGTGGAGGGTGGCAAGCGCCCGCGAGGTCATAGCGACCTTTGTCAAGATCGGCATCGAGTCCTCCCATATCGATCGCAACGGACAATCTGGCTTTACCTGTGTAACTCAGGACTCACCGGGCTAACAGGTGCCGAACGGGAGAAGTCTGCCTGCTGCGCTGTCCGCGCTGGACATAGCCGAGGAGCGTTGCGCATCGCTCGGGCGGCCGCAGGCCGGATGCGCCGAAGCGCTGGAGGTGTGCCCGAAGCCGGTCGTACGCTCGGGTCACCTACCCGGGGTGCTGTCGGTCGCGGACGAAGTGGACCACCGTGCATCGTCGGCAGTTTCGAAGTCGCACCCCGCCCTGCTCAGCGACACCCGCGCCACGCTCCGCCCCCTTGACTTGCCCCTTTGAGCAGGTCGGCAGGTGTGCGCGGTGTCAGCAGCCGTGCCATAGATACGGATTTGGTGGAAACCCGCTGTGCGTCCTGTGTCTGGCAGACGTCCGCCAGAAACGGCAGAAGCCGGGACAAGCTGCCTGACTGGTGGCCGGCCGGTTCTGCGCGCGGAGAAGGGGCTGGACGATCCCCGCCGGTCCCTCCGGCGCCCTTGCTCCCTCCCCCGCCGAGAGCGCGGTGAACCGCCGGCCCGTCCTTGCGGCAGGATCTTCGCCATGGACTCCGCCGTCATAGCCGCGCTCATCACCACGCCTACGGCTGTCCTCGCCGCCGCGGCCGCCTACGCCGCCGGCCGCGCACAAGCGCGAGCAGCCCATCGCGGCCCCGTGGACGCCGTCCGCCGGCAACACCAGCGCGAGGCATACGCCGCCCTCGTCGCTGAGACCGCCAAGTTCGAGAGCCACATGTTCCGGGTGTACCTCGGCACCATCGACCCCAGGCAGCGCCATCGGAGCGGCACTCTCGCCGGCGAGGACAATGAAGCTCTTGTCTTCGCCGCCGCAGCCGTCCGCCTCGAAGGGCCGACGCACCTCGCTGATCTGGCCCGCGGGATCGAATCGTTTGTTGACGGTTGCCGGTCGAGGACCCGAACCACCCCGACGCGCCGTCAAAAACCCCTTCAAAAACCCGAGGCTTCAACAACCTCTCGAAGACCCTTTTCTGAGACGATCGACGGGTGACGACGACCCACGAAATCGACGATCTGCTCGCGGCCGCGCCCGCCGTCCCGACGAACATCCGGATCGGGTACGCCCGCGTCTCGACCAAGGGTCAGCTGCTCGACCGCCAGATCGACAGTCTTAGCGCCGCCGGGTGCCGCCGGATCTTCGCCGACAAGAAGTCGGGGAAGAACGCCGAGCGCCCCGAACTCAAAGCCTGCCACGATTTCCTCGCGGAGGGTGACACGCTCGTCGTGCCGTACCTCAACCGCTACGGCCGGTCCCTGCAGGACCTGGTGAACATGGTCGCCGAGCTCCGTGCCCGCGGCATCGGCTTCCAGAGCCTGCACGAGGCCCTCGACACCACCACCCCCGGCGGCCGCCTGATCTTCCACGTATTCGCCGCCCTAGCGGAGTTCATCCGCGAACTCATCGTCGCCGGCACCCACGAGGGCCTGGCCGCCGCACGGGCCCGCGGCAAGACCGGCGGCCGCCCGACCGTAGTCAACGCCGAGCTGATCCGCGCCGCCCGCGACATGCTCCCCAACCCCGAGAACAGCGTCGCCAGCATCGCCCGCATCCTCGGCGTCTCCGTCGGCACCCTCTACAACCACATCCCGGACCTTCAGGAACTGCGGACCAGCCGCGCCCCGCGCCAGATCGAGCCCGCAACCCACTGATGCGCGGCCCTCATCTGCAACCCGATCCTTGAAACTCTCGCAGCTGAGACCCGGTAACAGTCAGAGCGGACTGCCCCGATCCCCTTCATACCTTGGGCATGGCTAGGAGGACATCGCGGTCAGGGGTCGCCGGCGGCCCTCCCGCGCCATTTGGCGAGATCCTTCCGGGCGTCCTCGGATTTGGGGGAGTCGGGGCCGTAGAGTCGGTCTAGGTCTCGCACGAGGTCGGCGAGGCCGGCTGCAGCCCCTTCTGCATCACCAGCATCCCCGAGATAGTCGGCAGCCTGGTGTCGGGCGAACAGGGTCTTGGGGCGGTCCGGGCCGTCGGTGCGTGTCCGGGCTCGCACGATGTCGGCGAAGGTGGCTGCGGCCTGTGCGGCGTCACCAGCATCCCCGAGCCGGTGCGCGAGATTCTCTCGGGCGTCGAGGGTCTTGGGGTGGTCGGGGCCGTGGACGCGTATCCGGTCTCGTACGACGACGTCGGCGGCGGCTGCGGCTTCTGCCATGTCGTCACCATCCCCGAGCCAGTGCGCGAGATCCTCTCGGGCGTCGAGGGTCTTGGGGTGGTCGGGGCCGTGGACGCGGGCCAGTTCTGCGGCGCGGTGCGTGAGTGCGGCGGTTGTAGCCTCATCTTCGTCCCCCTCCCCGCTCCGATCGGCGATCGAGCGTCGGCGTTCGAGGTTCTGGGGGTAGTCATTGGCCAAGGGGGAGGCAGCCGGCAACTGGCTGCCCAGCTCGATGGCTTCCGGGTGCTCGCTGCCGTCAATCGTGGCTCTGATGGCCGCGTCCAGGTCGGAGGCGGGCTCGGGGCAGTCTTCAGCAGCCGCCGCCGCGTCCCACAGTACGTAGAATCGCTTGACTTCGTGCTCCACCGGCGGACCACCTGGTACACGGCTGGCCAGCTCACGCACGAGCAGCTCCAACAGCCCCCACCCGGGCAGGCGCGGCTTCGTGAAAACGTCGTGGATACCGCTAGGGCTGGCCACTCCTTGACCGAGCGCGCTGGACATCTCGCGGACCGAAGGCCACCCGCGGGCGCGTCGATGCAAAGTGTGCAATTCGTCGCTCAGCCGCTTGCGCGGGCCTGGGGCGAATAACGGTGCGGTGAGTTTGGCCATGAGCGTCCCCGAAGTAGCTGTCCAGAACTGTCCAACGCTGTCCAGCCGACAAAGTACAGCGTCCGCTGCAGTGCGCTTTACGTGTGGATTAGTGATGGACCCGTCAGCGCACGTAAACAGCCACTTCTGCTGTCCGAGCATGGGTTGAGAACGAAGACAGAACCCAGGAGGACAGATGCTCGACACAGCCTTGGACCTGCTGGCCGAGGGCCTGTTAACCCAGTTGCCTGCCAGCGTGATTACAGCCCTTGCCACTGCTCTTGGCGTGCGGGTGACTCGTCGTTGGCGGAAGCCAGAGGTTGGCGCCCACGGGGCGCAGCGGCCAGAGCCTGGTGGAGAAACCGAGAACGCGCCGTGCCCTGCTGATTGACGCCGGCATGGACTGAGGCTGATCTGCGCGCTGTCGACTCCCCTCGCCCTAGTCGAGTAGCCCGCTGCGCGATGCAGCAGGGGGCGTTGTGGCAGGAAAGTCTTTGACCGCACGGTGGCGTTTGCACGCACCGGGGCGGCCACTGGGAGTCTCGCCTCAGGACCCGGCAGACACGCCTACGGCGCCCCGCCGTACGGGTGGCGGGCCCAACAGAAAGGCGAAGGGCCCGGCCTGATGGCCGGGCCCCCCGAGGTCGGCTGTCCACGACGACAGAGGAGCGTTGATCTCACGCCCACCACGGCCCGGCGTGCACCCGGAGGTGCTATCGGGCAAAGCGCGTGTGACTCACTGCGTCGGCGGCCCTCATCGCCTTGTCCGCGGCTTTCGAAAGGATCCTCGCGTTGTCCGGGAGGTTGATGAGGGAGTCGGCAGCATCGGCGAGGACCGCGGCGTTGTCTTCCAGGTTCCTGAGGGTGCTGGCCGCCCTGGCCAGCGTGCTGGCGTTGTCCTCCAGGTTCTTCAGGCTGTCGGCGGCCCGGGCCAGCATGTAGGCGCTGTCCTCCAGGTTGGCGAAGACGTCTGCCGATCTGTGCAGCTTCCTGATCCCGTCCTCGGAGATCCCGAAACCGTGGACCCTTGGGTCCGCCAGTTCCTTGGTGGCCACCCTGAGCAGGTCCGCCAGTTCCGGGGCTGTCTTGGCGAACTCATCCAGCGCCGGACCGAGACGGTCGACGATCTCGCTCTGAGCGCTAGTGATCATTTCGCTGAGCTCGTTCCGGGTGAGCTCGCCCAGTCCCGCGAGGGCGTCTAAACCATCGGCCTCACGGGCGTGCTTCCAGGCCAGCAGTACCTTCACGGGGTACTGGTCACTGCCGGGTCCGTCGACTTCCTCGTGATGGGGACCGCATAGCAGAAGGAGGTTGTCGAAGCTGTTGCGCTCTTTCACCGACCACGCCGCGTCGAATCGCTTGCCTCCTTCCTCGAAGGCCCGGATGTGGGCGATCTCCAGGTTGAGCCGGGGCGCGCCATTGATCATGCGGATGGTGGGGACGTTGCAGTCTGGCCAGTAACACCCGCCGCGGGCCAGAGTCATCAGTGCGGCGATCGTGGCGTTGCTGTAGTAGCGGCGTGATTTCTTGTCCACTGGGCTCTCCTTGGGCGACGGATACTCGCGTGGACGGTAGCGGCGAGCACTGACAAGGGCTGGTGGCCTCTCGATCGAGGCCACCAGGTGCACCAAGCCTCGCCGGGGCTACCGCTTTTCGGAGCTGGTGGTGACCGCGTGAGAGGTGCCGGGCGTCGGGTGCTTTCCGGGAGCGGTCTTGGGGGCTGTGCCGCCCCCGCCCAGTGAGGCCAGGACGAGTATCAGCAGCAGCAGACCCGTGCCCCCGCCTGCTGCCGCCGCCACGGCCGGAGCGCCGAGACGCCGGGAATGGGGTTGGACATAGCGCCCGTTGCGGTAGTGCCCGCGGACGTGCGTCGTCGACTCCGCCGACACGTACTGAGGTCGGGAGACGGTCGAGGCGACCCGGCGAGGAGCGGGGGTTCCGGCGGGGGGACGCGGCAGCCGCGGGCCTGGTGCGGCGATGGTGGGGCCGAACAAACGGGTTCCACCGACTCCCTGGCCTACAACATGAGCTCTCTACCTGGTGTGTTGAACGGCCACAGCCCGTACTGTTCCGACGGGCGCGGCGCCTCCGTCCGATAGAGGCGGAGGTGCCCTGATCTGCTGTGATTGGGTGCGGCCGATGATGTCGCGTCATGAGGGCGGAGCATTTGGCTTCAGGATCCGCGCGCGGTGTGCTGCCGGGAAGCGTGTAGCGTCCGGGTCCAGAAAATCGATGACGGCCACCAGCTCGTGCTGAACGCGTATGAGCCGGTCGAGGCGCTGTGCTGATGGGGACGACAGCGAGTCGATTTCCCGGCCGAGGCGGGCGAACCAGCGGCTGAATAACGCGTCATTCTCCAGGCGCTCCACGAACTGGACGTAGCCGAGGCATCGTTGGCCAAGCGCGTCCTCGGCGGCGGCCGTGTCCACGAGACACTCCCCGATCGCGCGCTGCTCGTCGCGGAAGAGGCGCAGGATGCTCGTACGCGCGTACCAGTCGGTGTTGGCGAAGGCGTGGCTGACGGTGTCCAACCGCGTGCTCAGTTGCCGGGTGCGCTCACCGCTGCCGAGATCTAGGTACTGGATGTCGCGGCGAAGGATCTCTGCCCAACCGAAAAACTGCCCCAGCCTGAACAGTGTGCTGTTTTGTGCGTACTGCCACTCATCCGGGTCACCACTCTCACTGTGCCTGTCGAAGAAGCCGAGGGCGACGATGTTGTACAGGCGGGACTGCAGGTCGAAGGCTGCGTGCAGCAGAGGCTCGCGGTAGCGGCTAGCGATCTCCGCGACTTCATCCTCTCTGCCCCTGTCGTAGCGCTGCATCTCCAGGCCATGCTGGAGGCGCGCGGTGCGGGCGGCGCTGCGGGAACTTACCGCGACGCTGACCAGCGCCACCGTCGCAGAGATGAGACTGACCCACAGTTCGATGTGCATCCCCTTACGGTTGGCGACCCACTCGGGAGCCGGATCGGGCTACCGGCGCCGCAGGAATGCTGCAGCCCACGCCCCCTCGCGGACGTAAGAATTCTTGCCTACGGCAGCTCCCCAGCGCTAGGCCGAACGCGACGGCTAGGGCGTTTCGTTCGGATCATCGGATCGTTGGTCCGGGTGTGCCGTTGACTGACGCGCAGTGGGCGCGAATTGAGCCGTTACTTCCTGATCG
>NZ_JBICZL010000031.1:0-53328 GCF_043201875.1 Streptomyces sp. NPDC048248 | reverse complement strand
GTGCGGGAGGCGGTGCGCTTTCACGACGGGATGCGTGCACTGTCGGCTCGCGGGGTGAATCGGTTTGTGGAGTTGGGTCCGGCCGGTGTTCTTTCGGCGATGGGTGAGTCGTGCGTTGAGGAGGGCGAGTTCATTGCGTTCTCGCGGAAGGGGCGGGGTGAGGAGGAGTCGGCGGTAGCGGCATTGGGCTGGATGCATGCTGCGGGGGTTGAGGTCGATTGGCGGGCGTTCTTCGAGGGGCGTGGTGCGCGTCGGGTGGATCTGCCGACGTATGCCTTCCAGCGTGAGCGGTATTGGCTGGATGTGCCGGTGGGTGTGGGGGATGTGGTGTCGGCGGGGCTGGGTGTGGGTGGTCATCCGTTGGTGGGTGCTGAGGTGTCGTTGGCGGGTGGTGATCGTCTGGTGTTGACGGGGCGGTTGTCGGTGCAGGCTCAGCCGTGGTTGGCGGATCATGCCGTGTCGGGTGTGGTGTTGTTTCCGGGGACGGCGTTTCTTGAGCTGGCGGTGCAGGCGGCGGACCGGGTCGGTTGTGAGCGGGTTGAGGAGCTGACGTTGGAGGCGCCTTTGGTGCTTCCGGAGCGTGGTGGTCTGGCTCTGCAGGTCACGGTCGATGCCCCCGACGACAACGGCATTCGCTCGCTGGGCATCTACACCCGGCCGCAGGACGACGACTCCTCGCAGGCGTGGACCCGGCACGCCACTGGTGTCGTCGGCCCGGAAGGGGACGAGGGTTCGTACGACCTCCAGGCGGCCTGGCCGCCGGAGGGAGCCACCCCGATCGATGTCAGCAATCTGTACGAGCGGTTCGCGGAGAACGGCTTCGGCTACGGCCCGGCCTTTCGGGGGATCCGGACGGCGTGGCTGCTCGGCGACGAGGTCTACGCCGAGGTGCGGCTGCCCGAGGACCAGCAGACCGCAGCCGGCGACTACGGACTGCATCCGGCACTGCTCGACGCAGCCCTGCACAGCATCGCCCTCAGTCCGTCGCTGCAACTCGGCGGAGGGAAGCTGCCGTTCTCCTGGACGGGGGTGACCCCGCACAGCTCGGGCGCCGGTGAGGTGCGGGTACGACTGACCCCCGACGGGTCCGGCGCGGTGTCACTGCTCCTGGCGGACACGATCGGCCGGCCGGTGGCCACCGTCGATTCGCTCGCCCTGCGGGCGCGGCCCGAACAACTGGGCGCCCCCGCCTCGGAGAACTCGCTGTACCTCCTGGACTGGACCGAGGTGGCACCGGAAGATGTCACCCGGCAACCGGCCGGGAACACGGGGTGGGCCTTGCTCGGTGACGACGGCCTCGACGTGGTTGCCGGCCTCGGACTTCCCGCCTACCCGGATCTTGAAGCCCTTGCGGCGGCAGACCCGACGGCGCTGCCCGAGGTCGTGCTCGTGACCTGCCCACCGGAGTCCGGACCCCTCCCCGAGACCGTACGCACGGCCCTGGGGCGGACGCTGGAGCTGGTCCAGGGCTGGCTCGCCGATGAGCGGTTCGCCGGATCACGGCTGGTCTTTCTCACCCGCGGCGCTGTTGCCGTCGCCGGCGAGCAGGTGACCGATCTGTCGCACGCCGCGGTCTGGGGACTCGTCCGCTCGGCGCAGTCGGAGAACCCGGACCGGTTCGTCCTGGCCGACGTCGACAGCTCAACGGATGCCGCGGGCGTGCTCGCACTGCTCCAGGCGCTCACCGGTGACGAACCGCAGCTGGCGCTGCGCGGCGGTACCGTAGGGGCCGCCAGGCTGGCCCCTGCCCACCCACCGACCGGCGCCACCGAGCCGACGGCATCTGACCGGGGCACCGGGACGGTGCTGATCACCGGTGCCACCGGTGTGATCGGCGGCGTGATGGCACGTCATCTGGTGACCAGTGCCGGAGTACGTCACCTGCTGCTGACCAGCCGCCGCGGCAACGGAGCAGACGGTGCCGGGGAATTGTGCGCGGAGCTCAGGGCGCTCGGCGCCGAGGTCACCATGGCGGCCTGCGATGTCGCCGACCGCGAAGACCTCGCCGCACTGCTGGCCACCGTCGACGCGGCACACCCGCTGACCGCGGTGGTGCACACCGCCGGTGTGCTGGACGACGGCATCGTCGGATCCCTCACCCCCGAGCGGCTCGACGGGGTGCTCCGCCCCAAGGTGGATGCGGCGGTCAACCTGCACGAGCTGACCCGCGACCTCGGGCTCTCCTCTCTGGTGCTGTTCTCCTCCATCGCCGGCACCTTCGGTGGCATGGGCCAGGGCAACTACGCGGCGGCGAACGCCTTCCTCGATGCGTACGCCACCCACTGCCGGGCCCAGGGCTTCCCCGTCCAGACGATGGCCTGGGGCCTGTGGGAGCAGCGCAGTGAGATGACCGGAAAGCTCGCCGACGCGGACCTCTCACGGCTGGCACGTGGCGGCATCGCCCCGTTCTCCTCCGCCGAAGGCGTCGCACTCTTCGACGTCGCGCGGACGCTGGATGCCCCGGTCGTGCTGCCGATGCGGCTGGATCTCGCGGCACTCGCGGGCGGCCCCGGCCCCGTACCGCCGCTGCTCCGCGGCCTGGTCCGGACCCCGGTCCGGCCTGCCGCCCGCCGCGCCACGGCCGTCGGCGCCACGGCCACGGGCGGCACGGCCGCCGACGGCGCCGACGGGCTGATGGGACGGCTGGCCGGGCTTCCCGACGCGGAGCGTGACCGGTTGCTGCTGGACCTGGTCAGGACAGAGGCGGCAAGGGTTCTCGGGTTCACCGACTCCCATGCGATCGACGTGGACCGAGGGCTGCTGGAGCTGGGCTTCGACTCGCTCACCGCGGTCGAACTCCGCAATCAGTTGGGTCGGGCGACCGGACTGCGGCTACCCGCGACCCTGCTGTTCGACCATCCGACGACGAGCGCCATCGCGGAGCACCTCGCGGCGCAGGTCACACCGGCCGAGCCGGCGGCCGCCCCGCTGGCCTTCCCCGAACTCGACCGGCTGGAGTCGGACCTGACGCGGGTGGCCGCGGACGAGGCGTCCCGGACGAGACTCACCACCCGCCTGCAGGACCTCTTGTCGAAGCTGGGCCAGGCCCAGGAAGCGGCGGGCGAGGTCGAGGTCGCCGAGCTCGAATCGGCGTCCGACGACGAGATCTTCGACTTCATCGAAAACGAACTTGGCCTTTCCTAAGAAAGCGGCGGTTGAACGGTGAGCACCGTGAGTGAAGACAAGCTTCGCGACTATCTCAAGCGAGTGACGACGGACCTGCACCGCACTCGCCAGCGTCTGCAGAAGATCGAGGAGCGGGACCAGGATCCCATCGCGATCGTCGCCATGAGCTGTCGCTACGCCGGAGGCGTCTCGACCCCGGAGGACATGTGGCGGCTCGTGGTCGAGGGGCGCGACGCGGTCGGTCCGCTCCCCGCGGACCGGGCATGGGACACCGAGGCCCTGTACGACCCGGACCCGGACGCGAAGGGCAAGAGCTACGTCGAGGAGGGGGCGTTCCTCGACGGGGCGTACGACTTCGACCCGGGGTTCTTCGGCATCTCGCCCCGGGAGGCGCTGGCCATGGACCCCCAGCAGCGGCTGCTGCTGGAGACCGCCTGGGAGACCTTCGAGCGGGCCGGCATCGACCCGACGACGCTCAAGGGCAGCCGGACCGGTGTGTACGCGGGAGTGATGTACCAGGACTACGGCTCCCGGCTGACCACGGTGCCCGAGGACGTCGAGGGCTACCTCGGCGCGGGCGGTTCCGGCAGCGTCGCCTCGGGCCGTATCTCCTACACTTTCGGGCTCGAAGGGCCCGCCGTCACGGTCGACACGGCGTGCTCGTCGTCGCTGGTGGCGTTGCACCTGGCCACCGAGGCACTGCGCCGCGACGACTGTTCGATGGCCCTGGTCGGGGGCTCGATGGTGATGTCCACTCCGGTCGCGTTCATCGAGTACGCCCGGCAGCGGGCGCTGTCCTCGGACGGCCGGTGCAAGGCATTCGCCGACGGGGCGGACGGGACCGGCTGGGGTGAGGGCGTCGGCACGGTGCTGCTGGAGCGGCTGTCCGACGCGCGACGCAACGGGCACCCGGTGCTCGCGGTGGTGCGTGGTTCGGCCGTCAACCAGGACGGCGCAAGCAGTGGGCTGACCGCGCCGAACGGGCCCTCGCAGCAGCGGGTGATCCGCGCCGCGCTGGCCAACGCCCGGCTCTCCGCATCCGAGGTCGAAGTGGTGGAGGCGCACGGCACCGGCACCAGGCTCGGCGACCCCATCGAGGCCGGTGCGCTGCTGGCCACCTACGGCCGGGAACGCGCCGAGGGCCGGCCGCTGTGGCTGGGCTCCCTGAAGTCCAACATCGCGCACACCCAGGCCGCGGCCGGAGTCGGTGGCGTCATCAAGATGGTGCTGGCACTGCAGCACGCGATCCTTCCCAAGACGCTGCACGCCGGCAACCGCACGGCCATGGTCGACTGGGAGTCCGGCGGCGTCGAGCTGCTGACCGAGTCCCGGCCTTGGCCGCAGACCGGAGCCCCGCGCCGGGCCGCCGTGTCCGGGTTCGGCTTCAGCGGCACCAACGCGCATGTGATCCTGGAACAGGCCCCGGAGCCCGCGGCCGCCGACGAGGACACGGCCGCCGCCGCTTCGCCGGGCGCGGCCGACGCCCCCGTCCACGAAGGCCCCTCGGCGCTGCCCTTCCTCGTGTCCGGCAAGACCGATCAGGCGATACGGGCCCAGGCCGCGCGGCTCCTCGACCATCTGACCGCCCACTCGGACGTGGCCACCGCCGACTTCGGGTATTCGCTGGCCCTGGAGCGCGCCGCTCTTGACCACCGCGCCGCGGTCATCGCCCAGGATCGGGACGGGCTGCTGGACGGTCTGCGGGCCCTCGCCGACGGTGAACCCGCCGCACAGCTCGTCCAGGGCCTGGCCGGCGGCCGACGCAAGACCGTGTTCGTCTTCCCCGGCCAGGGATCGCAGTGGGTCGGCATGGCCCGGCCGCTGCTGACGTCCTCTCCCGACTTCGCGAAGCAACTGCACGCATGCGACCAGGCATTGGCCCCGTACCTGGACTGGTCCGTGGTCGATGTCCTCCAAGGCGGGGCCGGCGCGCCCTCGATCGACCGCATCGACGTCGTCCAGCCGGTGCTGTTCTCCGTGATGGTGTCGCTGGCCGCCCTGTGGCGCGCACACGGCGTCGAGCCCTCCGCGGTCGTCGGCCACTCCCAGGGCGAAGTGGCCGCCGCCTACGTGTCGGGTGCACTGTCGCTGCCGGACGCCGCCCGGGTCGTCGCGCTGCGCAGCAAGGCGTCGCGGGAGATCGAAGGCAAGGGCGGCATGCTCTCGGTGCTGGCCTCCGCGGAGCAGATCGCACCGCGGATCGAGGACCGGGCCGACCGGATATCCCTGGCGGCGAGCAACAGCCCCGCCTCCGTGACGGTCGCCGGGGATCGCGACGCCCTCGACGAGTTGCTGGCGCAGCTCACCGCCGACGGCATCAAGGCCCGCAGGGTCCCCGGAGTGGAGGTTGCCAGCCACTCGGCGCACGTCGACCCGCTTCGTGAGCGGCTGCTCGCCGACCTGGCCCCCGTCGAGCCGCAGGCTTCGCAGATCCCGTTCTACTCCACCGTGACCGGCGCACCGCTGGACACCCGGGAACTCGACGCCGGCTACTGGTACCGCAACATGCGCCAACCGGTCGAGTTCGAACGGGCCGTTCGGGCGCTGCTCGCCGACGGCCACAGCGCCTTCATCGAATCCAGCCCGCACCCCGTACTCGCCATGGCGATGCAGGAGACCTTCGAGGACGCCGCCTCAAGTGCCGTCACCGTGGGGACGCTGCGGCGCGAGGAGGGCGGCCATGACCGCTTCCTCACCTCCCTCGCCGAAGTACACGTCATGGGTGGCTCCGTGGACTGGCAGGCGGTCTTCGCCGGTACCGGGGCGCGCAGCACCGAACTGCCCACGTACGCCTTCCAGCGACAGCGCTACTGGCTGGAGGCTCCGGTGACCGCCGGCGATGTGGCGTCGGCCGGTCTCGGCGCGGCCGACCATCCGCTGCTCGGGGCGGCTGTCCATCTGGCGGACGCCGACCGGCTGCTGCTGACCGGCAGGCTCTCCCTGGAGACCTCCCCCTGGCTGGCCGACCACGCCCTCACCGGCACCGCGCTCCTGCCCGGAACGGCCTTCCTGGAGCTCGCCGTGCAGGCCGCCGACCGGGTCGGCTGCGCCCGGGTCGAGGAACTCACGCTGCACGCCCCGCTGCTGCTGCCCGCGACGGACGGCGTGGCCGTGCAGGTCACAGTCAGCGAGCCGGACACCGCGGGCCGCAGGACGGTGGGTATCTATTCCCGTACGGAGGACGCCGCGGAGAACGCCTGGGTCGCGCACGCCTCCGGCACCGTCCTGCCCGAAGCGTGCCCGGCTTCCTTCGACCTCTCGGAGTGGCCCCCGGCCGGCGCCGTACCGGTGGCCGTCCAGGACCTCTACGAGCGGTACTCCGAGAACGGCTTCGGCTACGGCCCGGCCTTCCGGGGCCTGCGGGCGGCCTGGCGGCTCGGTGACGACGTCTTCGCCGAGGTACGGCTGCCGGAGGAGCACCAGGAGGACGCCCGTTCCTTCGGTCTGCACCCCGCACTGCTCGACGCGGCGTTGCACGGCATCGCGCTCGGGCCGCTGTTCGAGGGCGCGGGGGACAAAAGCGCCGGGGGGACCGGGCGGCTGCCGTTCTCGTGGGCAGGCGTCACCCTGCACGCCGACGGCGCCGCCGAGCTGCGGGTACGTCTGTCCCCCGCGGGCCCGGAAGCGGTCGCCGTCCAGGTCGCCGATTCCGTCGGCCGGCCGGTGGCGTCGGTCGACGCGCTGCTGCTGCGCGAGATACGGCCGGAGCAGCTCTCCGGTACACAGGCCGGACTCACCGACGCGCTGTTCCGGGTGGACTGGAAGCCGCTGACAGCCACCACCGCCGGACTTCCCGCCCCGTGGGGCGTCTGGGGCGAGGACCGGCTCGGGCTCGGCGCGCTGCCGGGCCTGGAGCCGCTCGACCTGCCCGCCCTGGAGGCCCTCGGCCGCCCGGTGCCGGAGGTCGTGCTCGTCCCCTGTGCCCCTCAGTCGCACGCCTCGGGGACCGGTGACGGGGCCGACGGCCACAGCTCCGCCGACGCCGGGGCGGCGCACGCCGCAGCCGGACGAGCCCTGAGCCTGGTGCAGACCTGGCTGCGCGACCCACGCTTCGCCGCGTCCCGGCTGGTGTTCGTCACCCGCGGTGCCACTGCCCTGCCCGGCGAGGACGTGCCCGACCTGGCGCACGCCCCAGTGTGGGGACTGGTGCGCTCCGCCCAGACGGAGAACCCCGGCCGGTTCGCCCTGATCGACATCGACCATCACCAGGACTCCGTCCGTGCTCTCCGGGCCGCGCTGGCAACCGGCGAGCCGCAACTGGCCGTCCGCGAGGGTGTCGTACACGCTGCCAGACTGGCCAGGGTGACCGCCGTGTCCCCGGCCGAGGCGCCCCTCGGCTGGGACGTCGACGGCACCGTGCTGATCAGCGGCACGGGCACGCTCGGTGGCCTGCTCGCCCGCCACCTGGTCACCCGTCACGGCATTCGCCACCTGCTGCTGACCAGCCGCCGCGGTCCTGAAGCCGACGGCGCCGACGCGCTGCGCGCCGAACTCACGTCGCTCGGCGCCGAGGTCACCATGGCCGCCTGCGACACCGCGGACCGCGACGACCTCGCCGGGCTGCTTGCCCGCATCGACACGGCACACCCGCTCACGGCGGTCGTCCACACAGCCGGCGTGCTGGACGACGGCGTGGTGGACGGACTGACCTCGGGTCAACTGGAGCGGGTCCTGCGCCCCAAGGTCGATGCGGCGGCCAACCTGCACGAGCTGACCGCGGGCCTGGACCTGTCCGGCTTCGTGCTGTACTCCTCGGGAGCCGGCGTCCTCGGTGGCCCCGGTCAGGCGAACTACGCCGCGGCGAACGCCTTCCTGGACGCGCTGGCTCAGCACCGCCGTTCCCGTGGCCTGGCCGGCCAGGCCCTGGCCTGGGGCCTGTGGGCCGACCGCAGCGGCATGACCGACCACCTCGACGGCACGGACACCGCGCGCTCCACTCGCTCGGGAGTGGCCCCGCTCTCCGCCGAACAGGGCATGGCGCTCTTCGACATGGCCGCGGACCGCGACGAGCCCGTGCTGGTGCCGGTCCTGCTCGACACCGCCGCGCTGCGGACCTACGCCGCCACCGGCTCCGTACCGGCCCTGCTCCAGGGACTCGTACGGACCCCGGCCCGCCGCGTCGTGGAGGCCGGAACCTCGACGGACGGTCCGGACTCGCTCGCGCAGCGCCTCGCCGGGCAGAGCGAGACCGAACAGCGTCGCTTCCTGCTGGACATGGTCCGCTCCCGGGTCGCCGCCGTGCTGGGGCACCCGTCGTCCGAGTCGGTCGCCGCCGACCGGGCCTTCCAGGAAATCGGCTTCGACTCGCTGACGTCCGTGCAGCTGCGGAACCGGCTGAACACGGCCACCGGGCTCCGGCTGCCGACCACCCTGGTCTTTGACTATCCCACTCCGGCGGCGCTCGCCGAGTACCTGCGTACCGAGGCGCTCGGTGAGCAGCTCCGGTCTGCTGTCGCCGCGGCGACAGCCGTGCCTCCGGTCGACGACGACGCGATTGTGATCGTCGGGATGAGCTGCCGTTTCCCCGGCGGGGTGCGGAGCCCGGAGGACCTGTGGCAGTTGGTGGCCCAGGGCACCGACGCGATGGCCGCGATGCCGGCCGACCGCGGCTGGGATGTGGACGACCTCTACGACCCCACGGGCCGCCTGCCCGGCAAGTCCTACGCCAACGAGGGCGCGTTCCTCTACGACGCGTACGACTTCGACCCGGCCTTCTTCGGGATCTCGCCGCGTGAGGCGCTGGCGATGGACCCGGTGCAGCGGCTGCTGCTGGAGACCTCCTGGGAGGTCTTCGAACGGGCGGGCATCAACCCGTCCTCGATGAAGGGCAGCCCGACCGGTGTGTTCGCCGGTCTGATGTACCAGGACTACAGCCTCCGGCTGCCGCAGGTACCGGAGGACCTTGAGGCGTATGTCGGCAGCGGCAGCTCCGGCAGCGTCGCCTCCGGTCGTGTTTCCTACCTCTTCGGTCTGGAGGGGCCCGCCGTCACGGTCGACACGGCCTGCTCGTCGTCGCTGGTGGCCCTGCATCTGGCCGCGGAGTCGCTGCGCCGTGGCGAGTGCGCGATGGCGCTGGCCGGCGGCGCCACCGTCATGTCGACCCCCAACCTCTTCGTCGACTTCAGCCGCCAGGGCGGCCAGGCCCCCGACGGCAGGTGCAAGACCTTCTCCGCGCAGGCGGACGGCACCGGGTGGGGCGAGGGAGCCGGGATGCTGCTGTTGGAGCGGTTGTCGGACGCGCGGCGCAATGGCCATCAGGTGCTGGCGGTGGTGCGGGGTTCGGCGATCAATCAGGACGGTGCGAGCAACGGTCTGAGTGCGCCGAACGGTCCGGCGCAGCAGCGTGTGATCCGGGCAGCTCTCGCCGGGGCAGGGCTGGCTTCGTCCGATGTGGATGCGGTGGAGGCGCACGGGACGGGGACGTCGCTGGGCGATCCGATCGAGGCGGGCGCTTTGCTCGCGACGTATGGGCAGGGCCGTTCGGTGGAGCGGCCGCTGTGGCTCGGTGCGTTGAAGTCGAACATCGGTCATACGCAGGCTGCTTCGGGTGTGGCCGGTGTGATCAAGATGGTGATGGCGATGCGGCATGGAGTGTTGCCGCAGACGTTGCATGTGGATGAGCCGACGCCGCACGTGGAGTGGTCTGCGGGTGCGGTGGAGTTGTTGACCGAGGCCCGGGAGTGGCCGCGGACGGGAGCGCCGCGTCGTGCCGGTGTGTCGGCATTCGGGATCAGTGGCACGAATGCCCACGCCATTTTGGAACAGGCGCCGGCCGTCGACGCCGAGGCGGCCGATCGGTCAACTGCTGTGGTGCCGTGGGTGGTGTCGGGCCGGTCGGTGGGTGCGTTGCGGGCGCAGGCGGAGCGGTTGCTTGCGCATGTGGCCTTGTCGCCGGAGGCGTCGCCGGTTGACGTGGGTTTCTCGTTGGCAACGGGGCGCGCGGTGTTCGAGCACCGTGCTGTGGTGGTCGGCCGGGAAAAGGAAGAATTGCTCGCCGGATTGCAGGAGTTGGCGTCTGGGCGGGCGCCGGGGTCACAGGCCTTTGATGCTTTGACGGCGTTTTTGTTTACGGGTCAGGGTGCGCAGTGTGTGGGGATGGGCCGGGAGTTGTATGGGGTGTTCCCGGTTTTTGCTGCTGCGTTTGATGAGGTGTGTGCGGTGGCGGATGGGCTTTTGGGGTGTTCGCTGGGTGAGGTGGTGTTCTCCGGTGTGGCGGGGCCTGGTGGGGTTCCGTTGTTGGAGGGTACGGGTTTTGCTCAGGTGGGGTTGTTTGCTTTTGAGGTGGCGTTGTTCCGGTTGGTGGAGTCGTGGGGTGTGCGGCCGGATTTTGTGATGGGGCATTCGGTGGGGGAGTTGGCTGCGGCGTTTGTTGCGGGGGTGTGGTCGCTTGATGATGCGGTTGCTTTGGTGGTGGCGCGTGGTCGTTTGATGCAGGCGTTGCCGGTGGGTGGGGTGATGGTGTCGGTGGTGGCTTCGGAGGAGGAGGTCGCGCCGTTCTTGGTGGGGTGTGGGGATGGTGTGTCGGTGGCTGCGGTGAATGGTCCGCGGTCTGTGGTGTTGTCGGGTGTTGAGGATGCGGTGTGTGGGGTGGTGGCTTCGGGTGGTTGGAAGTCGTCGCGTCTGCGGGTTTCTCATGCTTTCCATTCGGTGTTGGTGGAGCCGGTGTTGGAGGAGTTTCGGCGGGTTGTTGAGGGGGTGGTGTTTCGGGAGCCGCGGTTGGGGTTGGTGTCGAATGTGACGGGTGAGGTGGCTTCGTCGGGGTTGGTGTGTTCGGCGGAGTACTGGGTGCGTCATGTGCGGGAGGCGGTGCGCTTTCACGACGGGATGCGTGCGCTGTCGACTCGTGGCGTGAATCGGTTTGTGGAGTTGGGTCCGGCCGGTGTTCTTTCGGCGATGGGTGAGTCGTGCGTTGAGGAGGGCGAGTTCATTGCGTTCTCGCGGAAGGGCCGGGGCGAGGAGGAGTCGGCGGTAGCGGCATTGGGCCGGATGCACGTCGCGGCAGTTGAGGTCGATTGGCGGGCGTTCTTCGAGGGGCGTGGTGCGCGTCGGGTGGATCTGCCGACGTATGCCTTCCAGCGTGAGCGGTATTGGCTGGATGTGCCGGTGGGTGTGGGGGATGTGGTGTCGGCGGGGCTGGGTGTGGGTGGTCATCCGTTGGTGGGTGCTGAGGTGTCGTTGGCGGGTGGTGATCGTCTGGTGTTGACGGGGCGGTTGTCGGTGCAGTCTCAGCCGTGGTTGGCGGATCATGCCGTGTCGGGTGTGGTGTTGTTTCCGGGGACGGCGTTTCTTGAGCTGGCGGTGCAGGCGGCGGACCGGGTCGGTTGTGAGCGGGTTGAGGAGTTGACGTTGGAGGCGCCTTTGGTGCTTCCGGAGCGTGGTGGTCTGGCTCTGCAGGTCACGGTCGATGCCCCCGACGACAACGGCATTCGGACCATCAGCGTCCACTCCCGGTCGGAGAGCGCCGACCTCTCCGAGCCGTGGACGCGGCACGCGAGCGGTTCCCTGAGCGCCGAGGGCGCCACGGGCAGCTCCGTCGACCTGAGCGTGTGGCCTCCGGCCGGCGCGGAGCCGGTCGAGGTCGGCGATCTGTATGAGCGGTTCGCCGAAGCCGGCTTCGGCTACGGGCCTGCGTTCCAGGGGCTGCAACGAGTGTGGGCGGCCGACGACGAGGTCTACGCCGAGGTGCGGCTGCCCGAGGACCAGCAGACCGCAGCCGATGCCTACGGCCTGCATCCGGCACTGCTCGACGCCGCTCTGCACAGCATCGCCCTCGGCTCGCTCTTCGAGAGCGGAGAGGGAGAGGGCCGGCTGCCGTTCTCCTGGACCGGCATGTCTCTGCGGGCGTCCGGAGCGACGGAGCTGCGGGTGCGGATCGGTGCCGCGGGCACCGACGCCGTGTGCGTAACGGTCGCGGATTCGTCGGGCAGCCCGGTCGCGGACATCGACGCTCTGGTGCTGCGAAAGATGTCGGCCGCGCAGGTCGGGGCATCCTTGCCGGTCGGATACGAGGCGCTGTTCCGGGTCGGCTGGCCGTCCGTGCCGGCCCCGGCACTGTTGCCGTCCGGGGCCAGACTGGCGCTCGTGGGGTCGGACGATCCCGAGGAGGCTCAACTCCTGGACCGCTCCGGATTCTCCCTGGAGTCCTACTCCGACCTGGGAGCACTCGGCGGCGCCGCCGACTCGGGCAGCTCGGCTCCGCCCATGGTGCTCGTCTCGTGCCCGCCCGCCCCGAACTGCGCCGCATCGGTACGGGACGCCACCCGGCGCGCTCTGTCGCTGGTCCAGGATTGGCTCGCGGACGAGCGGTTCGCCTCGTCCCGGCTGGTTTTCCTCACCCGTCGTGCGATCGCCACCGCTCCCGGTGAGGACGTATCCGATCTGGCCAACGCAGCGCTGTGGGGCCTGGTCCGCTCGGCGCAGTCGGAGAACCCGGAGCGCTTCGTGCTGATCGACATCGATGACGTGGAGGCGTCCGGCAGGGCTCTGGGCGCGGCGCTGCTGTCCGGCGAACCGCAGATGGCGGTGCGCGCCGGCGAACTCATGGTGCCGAGGCTGGACAGGGTGCGGACCGCCCCGGATACCGACGAGCCGGCGTGGGACCCCGAGGGCACCGTGCTGATCACCGGAACGGGCGTCCTGGGCGGCTTGCTGGCCCGGCACCTCGTACGGCAGCGAGGCATCCGCAGTCTGGTGCTGACCAGCCGCCGTGGCCCGGCCGCCGAAGGTGCCGAGGCACTGCGGTCGGAACTCGCCGGACTCGGTGCCCAGGTCACGATCGCCGCCTGCGACGCCGCTGACCGCGAGGCCCTGGCGGAGGTGCTTGCCGCGATCCCCGCCGACCGTCCGCTGACCGCCGTGGTGCACACCGCGGGTGTCGTCGACGACAGTCTCATCGACGGACTCACCCCGGAGCGACTGGAGGCGGTGCTGCGGCCCAAGGTGGACGCGGTGCTGAATCTGCACGACCTGACCCGGGACCGGAACCTCGCCACCTTCGTGGTCTACTCCTCGGCGGCGGGTGTGCTGGGCAGCGCCGGGCAGGCCAACTACGCCGCGGCCAACGCCTTCCTGGACGCCTTTGCGCACAGCCGGCGCAGCCAGGGCCTGCCTGCCACGTCGCTCGCCTGGGGCCCGTGGGAGGAACTCAGTGCCATGACCTCCACGCTTGACGAGAGTGACGTCGCCCGTGCGGCGCGCGCCGGTGTGGGCGGGCTGGCCACCGATCAGGGACTGCGGCTGTTCGACATCGCTCTCGGCCTTGAGGACCCGTTGCTGGTGCCGGTCCGCATCGACACCTCGGCCCTGCGGACCGGTGCGTCGGACATCGCTCTGCCCGCCGTGCTCCGCGGACTGGTGCGCGGCCCTGGCCGCCGGGCCGTGGCCGCGGTCGGCACCGACGGCACCAAAGCGCCGTCATCGGCCGCGCGTCTGGCGGCGTTGCCGGAGGCCGAGCAGCTCGGCGCGCTGCTCGACCTGGTGCGCCTCCACGTGGCCGCCGTGCTCGGCCATTCGGGGGCGGGGTCGGTGACGGCAGACCATCAGCTGGTGGATTCCGGATTCGACTCGCTCACCGCCGTCGAACTGCGGAACCGTCTGAACGCGGCCACCGGTCTGCGGCTGCCCGCGACACTGGCCTTCGACCACCGTACTCCGGCCGAGCTGGCGGAGCGGCTGAGCCATGAGCTGGCCGCGGCGCCGACCGCCGCGGAGCGCGCCTCAGGTCCTGCGGCTCCCGCCCAGGCCACCATCAACGACGGCTCGGCCACGCTGAGTTCGCTCTACATGGGGGCGTTCCAGAACGGCAAGTGGGGCGAGGCGTTCGACCTGCTGCGAGCCGTCGCGGCGCTGCGGCCGCAATTCAGCTCGACTGCCGATCTCGCCAAGCCGCCCACACCCGTCAGGCTCGGCCGGGGGGAGGCACGGACCCAGGTGTTCTGCCTTCCCTCCTGTCTCGCCGTGGCCGGTCTGCACCAGTACGCACGGTTCGCCTCGTCCTTCCGGGGGCTGCGCGACGTATCGGCGCTTGCGCTGCCCGGGTTCGTCCGGGACGAAAGCCTCCCGACGACGATGGACGCCGTGGTTCAGGTCCAGGCGGAGGCCATCGCGCAGGCCGCCGGCGGTGACCCGTTCGTTCTGCTCGGAACGTCGGCGGGTGGCTGGTTCGCCCAGGCCGCGGCGGGCTGCCTCGAAACCCTCGGCATCCAGTCGGCCGGTGTCGTCCTGGTGGACACCTATGTACCCAAGAGCAACTTCGTCAACCAGTTCGGACTCGCCCTGATGGACGGCATGTCGGAACGCGAAGGAACCTTTGTCGCGATGGACGACGACCGGCTCTCGGCAATGGGCTGGTATCTCGACATCTGCAAGGAGTGGGAGCCGCAGCCGGTCTCCGCGCCCACCCTGCTCGTCCGGGCCGAGGAGCCGCTGGCCGGCGCCAACACCCCGGCGACCGCGGAGGCATGGCGGTCCTATTGGGACCTGCCCCATGACGTCGTCGACGTACAGGGCAACCACTTCAGCGTGATGGAGGACCACGTCGCTTCGACCGCGGCGGCCATCGAGACATGGATCTCGGGCCTGTCCTCGCGGTGACTTCATGCGCGGCCCCGCCGCCGTGCCGCCGCGTGGGATACGCGGCTCGACCAGTACCCCGGAAAGGGACACATACCACTATGGCATCGCCGACCCGTGACGACAGCCTCTGGCTACGCCGCTTCCACCCTCAGCCCGACGCCAAGGTGCGGCTGATCTGCTTCCCGCACGCAGGAGGATCTGCGAGCTTCTTCTTCCCGATGTCCGAGGAGATGTCCTCCGGGATCGAGGTGATGGCCGTCCAGTATCCCGGGAGGCAGGACCGGCGCATCGAACCGCCCGTCGAGAGCGTCCAGGGGCTGGCCCGGGAGATCTTCACCGTGCTCACGCGATGGACCGATATGCCGCTCGCTCTCTTCGGCCACAGCATGGGCGCAAGCGTGGCCTTCGAGGTGGCGCGGCTGCTGGAGCAGGAAGCCGGCATCCTGCCGGCCGCCCTGTTCGCCTCCGGCCGGAACGCGCCGTCCCAGCACCGCAGCAATGAGATTCATCAGCTCGACGACGACGGCATCGTGGCGGAGCTGCAGCGGCTCAGCGGCACCGACTCCCGGATCCTGGGCGACCTGGAGCTGCTGCGCTTCGCGCTCCCCGCGATCCGCGGCGACTACAGAGCGGCGGAGACCTACCGCTACGTGCCCGGCCCCCTGCTGCGCTGCCCCATCGTGGGGCTCGGCGGCGACAGCGACATCCGTGTCACCGTCGACGACGTGGCGGGGTGGGCGGATCACACCTCGGGAACGTTTGAGTTGCAGGTGTTCCCCGGAGGCCACTTCTATCTCGGCGACCAGAAGGCCGCCGTCGTCAACACGGTCTCGGATTTCCTTATCTCCGCGCGGCATCCGGGGAGTTGAATTCCAGCTGAAATGGAGCGCCGGCCATGAATAGGGGGTCGGTAGGGGTTGGCGTCAGGTCCTGCCTCAGCTTTGCTGAAAGTGCGTGATGGGCCTGAGGAAAGAAGAAATACACATGCGCGTGCTGTTCGCCACCGTCTCCGAGAAATCCCACTTGTACACCATGGTTCCGTTGGCGTGGGCATGCGCTGCAGCCGGGCACGAGGTGAGGGTCGCCAGTAACCCGGCCCTCACCGAGGCCATCACCCGCACCGGTCTCACCGCCGTTTCCGTCGGCAGTGACCATAATCTGCACGAGATGTTCGCCATGCACCACGACCAGCTGGAGAACGAGATCTCCGACTGGTCGGAGCCGTTCACCGACCGGCAGACCTGGGAGAAGGTGCTCACGAAGTACCGCATGAGCGTCCAGTTCGCCTACCAGATCTACAACGACTGCATGGTCGACGACATGGTGGCGCTCGCCCGGGACTGGCAGCCGGACCTGGTCATCTGGGACCCGCTTACTTTCGCGGCGCCGGTGGCAGCCCGGGTCGTCGGTGCCGCCCACGCGCGCATGCTGTGGGCGGTCGACATCTACGCGGCGATGCGCAAGACCTTCCTCGAACTGAAGGAACAGCAGCCGGAAGACAAGCGGGAGGACCCCCTCGCCGCTTGGCTGTCCGGCCTGCTCGCCCGTTACGGCAGTGACTTCCACGAAGAGCTCACCACCGGTCAGTGGACCATCGACCAGATCCCGGAAAGCCTTCAGCTGCCGTTGGACGGGCCGCGTGTCCCGGTGCGCTGGGTGCCCTACAACGGGCCGGCGGTGGAACCCGCGTGGGTCCGTGAGAAGCCCCAGCGCCCCCGGGTCTGCCTGACCTCCGGAGTGTCCTTCGGCGCGCTGGGCGGCTCCTTCGTGCCCGTCCAGGAGATCCTCGACGCGGTCGCCGACCTCGACATCGAACTCGTCGCGGCGCTGCCCGAGGAGGTGTCGGCCGGACTGGAGCGGGTGCCGGACAACACCCGCCTCGTGGACTTCGTGCCACTGCACACCCTGCTGCCCAGCTGCTCCGCGATCCTCCACCACGGCGGCTTCGGCTCCTGGGCGACCGCACTGGTCGACGGGGTGCCGCAGCTCATGGCCCCGATCCGGTTCGCGGACTGGTGGTCGAAGGCGACCGCGCTGGATGCCGCGGGTGCGGGCCTGTACGTGCATGCCGCCGAGCTCACCGCCCAGGGGGTTCGCGAGGGCATTCAGCGCCTGCTGAACGAACCGTCCTTCCAGGAGTCCGCCGACCGGCTCCGGCACGAGATATTGGCGACGCCGAGCCCCGCCGAGCTGGTTCCGGTGCTCGAGAAGCTGACCGCCGAGCACCGCTCGTGAGCGTACGGGAACTGGTCATCGGGGGCGCCTACGAATTCGCGCCCGCGGTGCACGCCGACGACCGGGGAACGTTCTGCGCGAACTACACCGAATCCTCCTTCGCCGAGGCTGTCGGGCATCCGCTGCGACTGGGGCAGTACCACAACAGCCTGTCCCGGCGCGGCACCATCCGCGGGATCCACTTCGCGGACGTGCCCCCCGGACAGGCCAAGTACGTCACCTGCACCCGGGGCTCGATGCTCGATGTGGTCGTGGACCTCCGGGTGGGCTCGCCGACCTTCGGGCAGTGGGACTCGCTCGTGCTGGATTCCCGTACGTGCCGAGGGGTCTACCTCGCCGAGGGACTCGGCCACGGGTTCATGGCCCTGGAGGACGACACTGTGGCCGCGTACCTCTGCTCGACCGAGTACAACCCGGGCGTGGAGCACGAGGTCGATCCTCTCGACCCCGCCCTCGCCCTCCCCTGGCCGGACGGCATCCCGCCGATGCTGTCCGACCGGGACCGTGACGCGCCCACGCTGGCACAGGCCCGGCAGGCCGGCGCGCTCCCCGACCACGACGCCTGCCTGACCCGCTATGAGGCGCTGCGTCGACTCTGACCGCTCCACCGACCGGTGGACCCCCATGGCCGGTCGGTGGAGTCGCACCATTCACCGAACTGGATACGTCCAAGGCCCACATCGGCCGATCCGGCACGGGCATGCCTGCGGCACGCAGGACCGATTGTGGAATTCCAGTAGAGGAGAGACGGAGAAGATATGCCGGTGATCGAGGTTCGGAAACTCCGGAAGAAATACGGCGACCGTGTCGCGGTCGACGATGTTTCCCTGCACGTCGAAGAAGGTGAGGTCTTCGGCATTCTGGGCCCCAATGGCGCAGGCAAGACGACAACCGTGGAATGCATCGAGGGCCTGCGCCGGTACGACGGAGGCACGATTTCCGTCATGGGCCTCGACCCCCACCGGGACAGGACCGAGCTGCGGCAGCGCATCGGTATCCAGCTCCAGGAAAGTGAGCTTCCGCCCAGACTCAAGGTCTGGGAGGCGCTGCAGATGTACAGCACCTTCTACCGTGAGCCCGCGGACTGGCGGAAGCTGATCAGCGACTGGGGACTGGAGGGGAAGCGCAACAGCCAGTTCGGACAGCTGTCCGGAGGCCAGAAGCAGCGGCTGTCCATTGCCCTGGCACTCGTCGGCAACCCACGGATCGCGGTGTTCGACGAGCTGACGACCGCTCTCGACCCCCGGGCGCGGCGGGAGACCTGGGAGCTGGTGGAGAGAGTCCGCGCCCAGGGTGTGACCGTCCTGCTGGTGACCCACTTCATGGAGGAGGCGGAGCGGCTCTGCGACCGCATCGCGGTCATCAAGGACGGGCGGCTGGCGGCCCTGGACACCCCGGCCGGTCTGGTTTCCGCCACCAGCACCCAACAACGCGTCCGCTTCAAGCCCTCCGAGCCGCTGGACGACGCCCTGCTGACCGCGCTGCCCGACGTCGTATCGGTGACCCGCACCAACTCCCAGGTGACGGTGACCGGTACGGGGAACATGGTGTACGCGGTGATCGCGACGCTGGCGCACCACCGGATCGTTCCTGACGAACTGCGCCTGGAGCAGCCCACACTCGAGGACGCCTTCGTGAAGCTCACCGGTTCGACGCCCGATCACTGACGCCGTGCCACCGGCCGGCGTGCGGCCGTACCGACCCCAAAGTGACGTGCCGGGCCCCCGCGGCAGTCACGCCGACCGAGGACGGCCCCCGGCCGCCAGGAGGACATCCATGACCGGACGTTCCCAGCTCACTCTCGTTGAGACGAAGCTCTTTCTCCGCGATCCGACCGCGGTCTTCTTCGTCCTCGCGCTACCCATCATGCTGCTGGGCATCTTCGACATCATCACCGGCAAATCGCACGACACCGCGGCCCAGAAGGCATCAATGGCGGCGTTCGTACCGGCCATGGCGATGTCGATGTGCCTCACCATGCTGTCGCTGAACCTACTGCCCACCACCCTGGCGACCTACCGGGAGAAGGGCATCCTGCGCCGCATGGCGGCCAGTCCCGTTCACCCCGTCAACCTGCTGCTGGCCCAGCTCATCATCAACCTGGCAACCGCTGTAGTAGCGGCGGCGCTGGTGCTCGGCGTCGGACGGCTCGTGTTCGACACAGCTCTGCCGGATCAGGTGCCGGCCTTCCTGCTGGCATTCGCCCTGGGTGCCTGGGCGTTGTTCTCCGTGGGGCTCGTGGTGGCCGCCGTGGCGCCGGGAAGCCGCGCGGCGACATCGATAGGGCTCTCGCTCCTGTTCCCCAGCCTGTTCTTCGGTGGAGTGTTCCTCCCCAAGGAGCAACTCCCGCACACGGTCTCCGTCATCGGTGACTACACACCGCTCGGGGCCACCCTGCAGGCGCTGCGGGATTCCTGGGAAGGAAACTGGCCACACACACAGCACCTGCTCGTCCTCGCGATCATCGGAGCGCTGTGCAGCGTGCTTGCTGCCAAGCTCTTCCGGTGGCAGTAACGGTCGGTGGACACGTGCACACCACGCTCCTCTCCCTGGAATCCACGCCCACACGAACAGCGGTTGTTGCCGCGGTTCCGCGCTCCCACGGCCGGTCGGTATGAGCTCGGCCAAGAAACCGTGCGTCGCGGTCATCGGTGGCACCGGATTCCTCGGCCGACACGTCTGCGCAGCGTTCACCCGCCGTGGATACCGCGTGCTCGCGGTCGGCCGGAAGCCGCCCCGAGAAGCACCTGAAGCCGAATTCATCTCCCTCGACATGCTGGGCACCTCCGCGGAACTCATCGGCGAGGTGCTCGCCGTCGCCGACGCCCGGGTGGTCGTCAACGCAGCCACGGACTCCTGGTCCGGCACGGACGCGCAGATGGCCCGCTCCCATGTCCAACTGGTCGAGACACTCGTGGAGGCGCTGGCAGGCATTCCGCAGCGGCCCCGGCTGGTCCACCTCGGCTCGGTGCACGAGTACGGGGAGTTCCCGCCCGGACTCTCCGTGGCGGAGGACTGGCCGCCCGCCCCCGCCACCCTCTACGGGCGGACCAAGCTGGCGGGAAGCCGGACGGTCCTGGATGCCGCCCAGGCCGGCCGTATCGATGCCCTCGTCCTGCGGATCACCAATGTGTGCGGCCCCGGCGCTCCCCGCGCCACCTTCCTGGGGAAGGTCGCCACCCTGCTGCGCCGGGCGACCCCCGGTGAGCCCGTCCGGCTGACGATCGCCGAGGCCCGGCGCGACTTCATCGACGTCCGCGATGTCGCGGACGCGGTCCTCCGGGCCGGCGAATGCTCCCTGACGGGCGAGACGGTGAACATCGGTCAGGGGTCGGCCGTGTCCCTGCGGGACGTCCTGGGCCTGCTGGTGTCCGCCTCCGGAGTGCCACCGCATCTCGTCCAGGAGCTGGACGGACCGGTACGCCGGAACGGCGCGGACTGGACACAGGCGGACATCCGGCGGGCGCGCGAGGTGCTGGGGTGGTCGCCCCGGGTGCCCCTGGCGCGGTCGATCGGTGACCAATGGGCGGCGGCGGCCGAAGAGAATCAGAATCTGTAAAGGAATACCAGATGGAGTACACCTACCTCGGTCGCACCGCCCTCCAGGTGAGCCGGCTCTGCCTGGGCACCCTGAATCTGGGCGTCCGGGCGACCAAGGAAGAGAGCTTCGAGATCTTGGACCGCGGTCTGGACCGGGGCATCAACTTCCTCGACACCGCCAACCAGTACGGCTGGCAGATCTACAAGGGCTTCACCGAGGAGCTTCTCGGCGAGTGGTTCGCGCAGGGCGGCGGACGCCGCGACCAGGTCGTGCTCGCCACCAAGGTGTACAACGCCATGAGCGACCGGCCCAACGACGGCGGCCTGTCCGCCCGCCACATCATCGCGTCCTGCGAAGCCTCGCTGCGCCGGCTGCGGACCGACTGGATCGACCTCTTCCAGATGCACCACGTGGACCGCCACGCCCCCTGGGAAGAGGTCTGGCAGGCCATGGAGATCCTCACCCAGCAGGGCAAGGTGCGGTACGTGGGCTCCTCCAACTTCGCCGGCTGGCACCTCGCCGAGGCGCAGGAGGCCGCGGTACGCCGCAACTTCCTCGGCATCGTGTCCGAGCAGTCCGTCTACAACATGGTCACCCGCTATGTGGAACTGGAACTCATCCCGGCCGCACAGCGCTACGGCGTGGCCGTCCTCGCCTGGTCGCCGCTGCACGGGGGGCTCCTGAGCGGCGCGCTGCGCAAGCTGGAGGAGGGCACGGCCGTCAAGACCGCTCAGGGACGGGCGATGCAGGCGCTGGAAGCGCATCGCGACGCCGTCGCCGGATACGAGAAGCTGTGCGCCGGAATCGGCGCCGACCCGGCCGAGGTCGGCATGGCCTGGGTCATGTCCCGGCCCGGCGTCACCGCCCCGGTCATCGGTCCGCGCAGCATCGGTCAACTGGAAAGCGCGCTGGGCGCGTTGGACCTGAACCTGACGGACGAACTGCTGGCCGAGATAGACCAGCTGTTCCCGCCGCTCGGCAACGGCGGACCCGGGCCCGAGGCGTGGGCCTGGTGAGCGCCCTCGCCCACCGCGTCCTCGCCCACCGCGTCGCGCGCTCCGCGCTCGCGGCCGACAGCTCCACCGCCCCTCTGCCCGACTTCCACGGCTGGTTCGACGAACGCAACCGGGCAGACACGTCACGGATCGAGCGCATACCCTTCGCGTCCCTGCGGGGCTGGAACTTCCAGTCGGGAACGGGAAACCTCGTCCACGACAGCGGCCGGTTCTTCAGCATCGAAGGCTTGGACATCCGGATGCCCGGCCGCGCCGTCGATGCCTGGACCCAGCCGATCCTCCATCAGCCGGAGGTCGGCATCCTCGGCATCATCGCCAAGGAGTTCAACGGCATACTGCACTTCCTCATGCAGGCCAAAATGGAGCCCGGCAACTGCAACGGTCTCCAGCTCTCGCCGACCGTACAGGCCACCCGCAGCAACTACACACGGGTCCACAAGGGCGCGGCCGTTCCGTACGTCGAGTACTTTCAGCGGCTCGGGCAATACCGGATCCTGGCCGATGTACGGCAGTCCGAGCAGGGTTGCTGGTTCTACCGCAAGCGGAACCGGAACGTCGTCATCGAGGTGCACGAGGACATCGAGGTGCTGGACGGATTTCGCTGGCTGACCCTCGGACAGCTGCACCAACTGCTCGCTGTCGACGACCTGGTCAACATGGACTCCCGCAGCGTCCTCGCCTGCCTGCCCTTCCCGTTCCACGGAGCCGGTACGAGTGGCGCAGGCCACCACTCCGCGCTCATCGGAACGGACCTGCTCAGTTGGATCACAGAGGCCCGCACCCGGTGCGACCCCCGCGTCGAGCGTTTGCCCTTGGACAGGGTCCGGCACTGGCAGCGCTCGGCAGACCGGATCTCCCACGAGTCCGGCCGCTTCTTCAGCGTCATCGCGGTGGACGTCCAGGCTGGCGGCCGCGAGGTCCGCAGCTGGTCCCAGCCCATGATCGAGCCGCACGGCACCGGCGTGTCGGCCCTCCTGACCCGACGCGTGGACGGCGTCCTGCGGGCGCTTGTCCACGCGCGCCCCGAACCGGGCTGCACCGACGCACTCGAACTTGCCCCCACCGTCCAGTGCACGCCGGCGAACTACACCCACCTGCCCGCGGCCGCGCGTCCACCGCTCCTCGACCAAGTGATCGAGGCCGCGCCCGAGCAGGTGTTGTTCGACTCGGTGCTCTCGGAGGAAGGCGGCCGCTTCTACCACGCCCGCAACCGCTATCTCGTCCTCGATGCCGACCCGGACCTTTCGAACGTCGACCTCGGCCCCGACTACCGCTGGGTTCCCGTTCCGGAACTCATCGGACTGATCCGGCACAGCCACTACCTCAACATCGAGGCACGCACCCTGATCACCTGCCTGCAGAGCCTCGACGTGTGACAGACCGGCCGAACTCCTTGACTCCGTGGCTGAGTTGCTGCGGCATTGCCGGTGCGTGCCGGACGGCGAGGTCCAGCATCAGTAGATGATGGACACGATCTGGCAGGTAGCTTCGGCCAGTTGCCGGTCACCGGTGACGTGGGCACGGGCGAGCGCGGTGGCCGGTGTGATGCCGCGGGTGCACAGCCGCCACGCAGAATCCGCGTCCATCCCGACGCGAGCAGCGGTCTGTCCGGCGTGCGGCTCGGACAGCGACCAACGCTCCCCGGTAGCGGTGACGGCCCAGGTGCCACCGGCCGGGCCGTCGACGCTCACCTGGATCTGCGTGCCGACGGCCGCAGCCGTGTGCCGCAGGGTGTGCGGCAGAGCCCGCATGAAGATGTCCAGGACCACCGAGAGAAGGTGTGGGTTCAGGTCGGTTCCCTGGCCGACGGCGTGCCGGATCTGCTGACGGTGGGTCCAGAACTCCGTCAGGTCGCGTGCGCAGTCCAGCCACATCGGCGCGGGATCGATGCCGGCCCACGACACCCCGAGCGAGGGAGCGCCGGGATCGGTGGTCTCGAAGAACCGGGTGACCTGCCCGCCGACCAGATCCAATGTGTCTGTGAGAGCGGCGGGGCTTACCCGCGCCAAGGCGTCGATCCACTCCTGGTTGATGCGGTGGATGAACCTCTCCAGCGTCTCACCCGGCGCGAAGCGGGGCCCTTCTTGGTGGCCGTCACGGTCGCGGGCAAGGCGACCGTAGAAGTCACCCAGGATGTGCGTGGCGAGAGCGCGGACGGACCAGCCCGGCACCGCCTCCTTCCCCCAGTCGGCCTGCTCCAGGTCACGTAGCGTGGCCATCAGCGCCGCTTGCTCTACGGCGAACAAGGGGCGGACGTCGATCGGGGCACCGAGCCAGGAATATCGCGGATCATGTGCGAGCCGGCGTTTCATGGCCAAATGATGCCAAGCGCATGCGCGAGCGACCATGATTTTCTTCCGAACTGGGGCCGTAGGCAGTGACAGTAGGGGTCGTCCCACAGCGTCCGCTCGGGACCTGGTGGCGTGATCACGGCGTCACGTGTGAATTGGCGCAGCTCGGCCCGCGTACGCGCTCTTTGATGCGGACGGCACGTCGATCGACGCTGCGGACACCGCACGCCGGGGAACGTGGGCGGCATCGCCATGAGTCGGTATGACAGCGTCCACTTCGCGGTGCTGGACGAGTTCCGCTCCATTGGCCTCTAGGTACTGTCCGACGGGGGAGTGTGTGCCTCGCCGGTCGCTCGGGCCTGGGTGATGATCTCTTGCAGGGCCGCGATGTGGCTTTCCAGGGCTTCCCGGCCGGCCGGTGCAAGGTTGATCCAGGTGCGGCCCCGCTTGCCTACGTATCCGCGACGGACCTCGACGTAATTGCAGTCGCTCAGCTTGGTGACCTGCTTCGACAACGCCGAATCGGACAGGCCGACCGTGTCGCGGACGAAGGCGAACTCCGCCCACCGTGCTGTGCTCAGCAAGGACAGGATGGACAGCCGTGTCGGATCGGCCAGGAGCGGGTCGATGGGGTTCGCGGTCACTGCATCCTCCGCTTCGAGGTCAGCTTGAACAGCCACTTCCGGAAGCGGGTGTCGAGCGAGGTCAGGGCGGTGGTCACCATGATCAGCAGGAGCATGCCCATCGTGTGCCAGTAGGGCACGTGGTCGTTCAAGTAGGCGGTGTGGGGGGTGATGCTGAAGTAGCCGACCGCCATTAGCACGGCGACGGCGGTGAGCACTGCCAGGACGTAGGCCGGCGGTCGGTTGTGGGCTCCGGTGGTGCATAGCCGAGCAGAGCGGCTCCGCGCGGGGTCCTGAAGGCGATTTTGTGGGTCCAGAGGACGGCGGCCACCATCAGGACGGGCGTCGCCCCCGGATCGTCGAACACGTCGTACCACGCGCCGAACGCCAGCCCCACCAGAGTCAACGCGACCTTCACTCTCAACGGCTCCTGACGCGCCGTCAACGCCGCACCCTGGTACACCGGCGTTCCGCGCAGAGTCAGAGCAGCCCGCTTCGGACTCGGTCGATCCGTCATGTGAGCTGCCTTGCTTTCCGTAAGGAAAAGCTCTTTCCTAGTTGGAAAGCTACACCATGCTGTCCCGAAGGTCGATTTCCCCAACCGGGATGTTGAGTACGCCGGCGATCTGAGTAATGCGTGCTCGGGCAAGGCCGCGGACGGCTCAGTAGCGTTCAGGGGAGGGGTGCTCGTGAAGACCGATTCCTGTCGGCACGGCGAGCAGTGGACCGACCGAGGGGACGCATGAGCACAAAACCTGGTCGCGGAGCGGGAGACGGCGCGCGCCGGACGACCGTCTCCCGTCCCGCCGCCACTGAGCGCATTACCCGACGGAGCGCGATGGGCCTACGTCAGAGGTCACCGAGGGGATCACGTTCGAGAGCCCACCTTCCCGGAGCGGTTCCGGTGACCCACCGATGATTGAGTAACGATCACTCCCCCAGGGTGCCAGGACGGTGATCCACTGGAGACCAGCGGCAGGGAACTGGGGAAGGCGCCCGCCGCAGGACCTGGGCCGATCTCCCTTGTGCGGTCCGGGGCCGATTCGTCTCTGCCCTCGTGAGTAGGAGCGGAAGCCCACGGGGGTGGAGGCGGAGGGGCCAGCACGCGGACGGCAGGAAGTGCCGTCGTGCATCCGGTGACCGGGCCACCGAAGGGCGGATGCGGCCGCGAATCTCTGTCAGGGGAATGCCGGTTACTCATCCGACTGGGGCGACCGCATACGACGTTCCCGGCATCGCTCGTCCGAAGGCCGGGGGAGAAGGGCAACCGATGAGCATGTTGAGTTCGTTCCCTGCGCCGCTCCTGCTGAATACCGTAGCGGCGGTTCTCCTGGTGATGAAGTACGGAAGGTACCGGTAATCCGTACAGGGGCACGACGCGAGTCCGTCGTCGGCAGGACGTGTGTCGACGCAGTGGAGGAGCTGCCCGCTGGGCTGCGGGCGGGTGGCCGAGGCGCTCGACGGGGCAGGTGGCGTGGACCACCGGTGCAGACCGCGAACGGGCCGTAGGGCTCCCGGGAGAGCGTTTCGGTTGATTTGAGTCATTGCGACTCAAGCAATCCCTTCCTGTGACTTGCACAGTAGGCGCAGGCAAAGCCGTCCGGATACCCAGAAGCTGTATCGGAGGGATTCTCCATGGAAGGTAGTGCTGCGCCCGGTAGTCCTCCCGTCACCGATCTGCAAGGCGCTGTGACGACGGTCGTCCCAGGTCCCCAGGCGCTGTCCGACGGGGAAGGCGCGCCCTGCGGTGGCGCAGCGTCGTGTGCGCTGTACGAGCCTCACCACGGACGTACGGGTGGCACGGTACGGTCCTGGGACCTCCCGCACGACCTCCGTTCCGCGCCCTTCGTCCGAGATCTGATCGGTTCCTGCTGCCAGCGGTGGAATCTCTCCGAGCGGTGTCTTCAGGACTGCTCGTTGGTCGCCTCCGAGCTGGTGTCCAATTCGCTGACCCACGCCCTCCCGCCGATCACCGTCTCGGTGATTCTGCCGCCGTGCCGGCAGCACATCCGGCTGGAGGTGTCGGACGGGGGGAGTGCCGGCGTCGAGGCCGAAGAAGGGCTGGATCCTGACGAGCACGGCCGGGGCAATATCGTCATTTCGACGATCGCCGCCTCCAGTGGCCATGGGGTGAGCGGTCAAGGGCTGCACATCCGCTGGGCGGCGCTGCCGACTTGTCCGTGAGGAGGGGTGGCGCGGGGCAGCGCGTCGAGTGAGGCGGCTCTGCCCGGCCGAGGCGTCGTACACAGCTCAAGGCTGATCTTCCTGCGGCAGGAGTCCGTCATTGACGATGCGCGCCAGTTCGCGGCGGTTCTTCGCGCCGACTTTCTGGTAGATGCGATACAGGTGATTGCCCACGGTGCGGACCGAGATGCTCAAGGAATCAGCGATCTCCTGGTTCGACATGCCCCGTCCGATGAATCCCGCCATCTCGTGCTCGCGCATGGTCAGCAGAGCGGGCATGTCGGCCAAGCCGATACCGAAGACATGGGCGCCCCCGCACTGCGCGTACAGCGCGGACGCCTTGCGGCCGGCGGAGACCGCCGCCCGGGTGTGTCCGATGCGGCGTTGTGCTGCCGCGGCGGCGTGGTAACTCTCGGCGGCGAACAGGGCGAAGCCCATCGCATCCCACCTCTCCGCCACTGCCAGCAGGGGCGCGGGCTCCTGCTGGTCGAGGGCGGCGGCGCAGGCGGCGCGGGCCGTCGGCACGGGACTGTCGCAGACCCTTGCCAGCTCCTCGAGGCGCCGTCGCACACGGCGAGCGCCACCCAGCCGCGCCACGTCCATCAGCAGCTCGCTCTCCTGGGCGAGACTGCCGAGCGCTCGGGCGCGCTCCGCTTGCTCCATGAATCCTGCGCAGGCCTCACTCAGCCTGCCGTTGAGAGCCATCTCCCACGCAGGAAGCGTGGCGACATCGGGTCGGGTGTACCCGGCAGGTCCCAGATCGCAGACCTGCTTCCAGAGTGCCGCGACCTTGGCGCGGTTTCCCAGTGCGGCCGTGACCTGCGCAAGTCCCGACACCGACAGCCACTGAGCGCCCTTGAAACGGGCGTCGGAGGCCAGCGCCGCAGCGGTCGTGAACCACTCGACGGCGCGCGGCAGCCGTCCTGCGAAGTACTCGACCTTGCCCAGCCCCACCGCGATCCAGACCTGGCAGAACAGTGAATGGTCGGCGGACGCGAGGGCGTAGGTTTCCTCGCCCAGCGTCCTGGCCTCGGTGAGCCGTCCGGCCTGTGCCAGCGCATGCAGCTTCGAAACGAGCTGCATGCGCGGGTCCGCCACCGCGATGATGCTCTTCGCCGCAAGGTGCTCTTGGTACGCCTCGTTCGCCAGCCGCAAGGCCTCTTGGTTGCGCCCGGCCTCGGAGAGGGCATAGACGACGGGGATCGCACCCATGACGCGCGCCCGGGCGTTGTGCATGTGCTCCAGGTCGTTCAGGATCCGGAGGGTTCTGCCGTAGTCGCCCAGAAAGGCGCGCACGCTGGCCTCGTCGACGCGCAGTTCCTCTTCGGCCTCCGTGCTGGTCAGTCTCAGTCGCGCGGCCTTGTTCGAGGTGAGTGCCTCGTCGAGGCGTAGCGCGCCCCACGCCAGGGTGTGCGTGCGCAGAATCGTCGCGTGGAGTACTTCCTCGTCGCCCTGCGCGACCGACGCGGCATCTGCCAACGCCTGTTCGGCATCGTCGAACCGGCCGAGTTTGAAGAGCGCGTCACCCAGGACGAGCCGTGGTTCGGAACCGGGCTGCAGTCGGCACAGTGCCTGGGCGATGCGCACCACTGACTCGTAGTCCTCGGCGCCGCGGGCCATGGCCAGGGCACGTGTCAGGAAGTCGGGGTCCGCGGTGCCCGTGGCGTCCAGCGACCACTGCGCGGCCAGCAGTGGATCCCCACGCCGTCGGCGACCGGTCCTCTCCAGCCATGCGACGCGGTCTGTGAGCAGCTGTTTACGGAATACGGAGGAGACCTGCTTTCGGAGAAGTTCCCCGTAAAGCGGATGGGCCAGCGCCAGTGTGGCCCGTCGGCCGTCGGTCTCGACCCGGGTGAGACCGGCGCGCTCCAGTTCGTCCAGGACGGTGGGCGGCGGTTCAGCGGCGCCCACCGAGCCGCAGACCGCGAGCGCTTCCAGCGCTGTTCTGCCTTGCGGGCTCACCGATTCGATGCGGCCCTGGAGCATTTCCGTCAGGCGCCGCGTTCCGCTCACGGGGCCCGTGCAACGCCAGACGCCGCCGTCCCCCACGAGGACGCCACTGTGCAGGGATCCGCTGACCAGCTCCCGCAGGAAGAGCGCGTTGCCTTGACTGGCCTGGTGTAGCAGCAGTGCGGTTCCTCGTTCGACGGGGCCGCCCAGGACGGTCTGCAGCACCGTCTCCACTTCCTCCGCGGTCCATGGTTCGATGTCGATGCGGTGCGTCCGGTCGCCCCGGTCCAGGCTTCCCACGGCCTCCGACAGAGGCTCGCCCGAGCGGATGGTGGCCAGCAGGTATATCTCGCGTGCGTCGACGAGCTGCCCGATCAGAACGGCCGACGTGGCATCGAGGAGATGGAGATCGTCGACCAGCCACACGGAGGCGTGCGCCTTCTTCCGCTGGGCTCTGAGATGTTGTACAGCGGGGTGGAACAGGCCGCCGGGGTCGCTGACGATTGCGGCGGACAGCAGATGGGTGATCGCGCCCAGCGGAATGGTCCGGGTGGCGGCCGTCGCGATGACGCGGGAGCATGCGTAGCCCTGGGCGGCGGCCTCGGCCAGGCATTCTTCGGCCAGCCGCGTCTTACCGACGCCTGCCGAGCCGCGGATGGTGCAGTTGCCGAGATCGGCTGACGCCAGGTGCTCGCGGAACGACTGGACCTCATCGAGACGGCTGACCAGCGGCCATCGACCGTCTATGGAGCTGTTGGCCATGATCGGGACCTACGGGTTGGGGAGTCAATGGACGTCCGCATCTCTGACCAGGATTACACGCGCGACCGATGGCGATCGACTCTGCACGAGGGCCCGCCGTGGGCCTGCGTGGGCGCAGACGTTCCGCAGGGGGAACAGGTCGTTGCGGAACGGGCGGCTGATGCCATGCCCGCAGGGCGAGCGCGATGAGCAGCGTAGAGATACCGGACGATCACGTCGGGTGGCGGGCATTTTCGGTCGAGCGCGCCCCGGGTCGAGCACCGCGCCAACGCTCTCCGGGCAGCTAACTACAGCCGGGACCATGATCAATTTGAGCGGCCCTTTCGTTTGTGGGCGGTCTGCGGCCTTGGGGAACAGCGGTACAGCCGTTAGCGGGTGTTCGGGGAAAGATCGTCGGCGGGGTGTGGGGCGTCTGTACCGTCCGCCGGGTGGCGGTGAGGACCGGAAGCTGATCGCGAAGCGCCGCGGTGACCACAACCGTCTCGGCTTCGCCTTGCAGATGTGCACGGTCCGGTACATCGGGCTGTTCCTGGAAGACCCCCTCGCGGTTCCGTGGCCGGTGATCGAGCACGTGGGCGAGCAGCTGAGCACCGAGGACGTCTCGTGCATCAAGCGGTACACCGAGCGGCAGATGACCGCGTACCAGCACGCGTGGGAGATCCGGGACGCCTACGGCTATCACCCGTACGACGATGCGGAGTGGGGCCGGAATTCCGCACGTTCCTGCACGGGCGGGCGTGGGCGCACGCCGAGGGGCTGGTGGCGCTGTTCAACCAGGCGCGGTGGGCTGGCTGCGCCGGAACCGGGTGCTGCTGCCCGCGTCTCGGTGCTGGCCCGGCAGGTCTCCGAGGTCCGCCAAATCGCCGAGAAGCGGCTGCACGCCACCGTCGCGTCACGAACCCCGCCATCGAGGCCCTGACCCGCTCCCGCCTGGTGCATGTCGACCAGTTCTACCTGCGTAGCGACACGATCGCCGCGGCGAACGCGAAGCTGATCGCCGCCCAGGCGGAGGTGCCGATCGTCCGGTACTGGGGGGATGGGCTGCTGGCGTCGGTGGACGGACTGCGGTTCGTCGTGCCTGTGCGCACGATCAACGCCGCGCCGTCGCCGAAGTACTTCGGCTTCAAGCGCGGCATCACCTGGCTCAACGCCGTGAACGACCAGGTCGCGGGCATCGGGCAGATGGTGGTGCCGGGCATGCCGCGCGACTCGCTGCACATCCTGGACCCACGGCAAGCGCGGCACCATCCACCAGGCGTACCGCGACGGCATGGAGGACCAGCTCGGCGCTCGGCCTGGTCCTCAACGCCATCGTGCTCTGGACGACCCGGTACATCAACGCCGCCGTCGCCCAGATGAAGGCCGAGGGCCACGAGATCCGCGAAGGGGACATCGCCCGGCTCTCCCCTCTGAAGCACAAGAACCTCAATGTGCTGGGCCGCTACAGCTTTACCGCGTCCGTCCCGGTCGGCGGCCTGCGGCCGTTGCGCGACCCGGACGCGGCCGGACTCGACGAGGACGACGAGGAGATCCCGGACATCTGACGGCGGTCGGCTGCAGCAGCTTGGGGGGTGGGCTGCCAGGAGGGGCGGGCTGAAGTGTGAACCTGCCAGTTACGGAGGGGGCTGCCATCCGGAGACGGGCGCGATTTCTCATGATCCTCCTTTCAGATAGTTCCCCAGCGCCTCCAGGCGCGCCTGCCAGAACCGCTCCATGCTCCTGAAGCCACTCCCGCAGCGCGGTGAACGCCTGCCGACTCAGCGCGTACCGGCGCGAACGGCCCTCCGGGGCCACCGCCACCAGATCCGCCGCCAGCCGCTCCAGCAGCATCCGACGTGTCGGATCCGCCAGCGCTGCGAACGCATCCGTCCCCTGCGCGGCCGGCCCCTCGTGCCAGTCACACCCCCGGAGTCATCAATTTTGTTATCTGTCGAGCGGGTGGGGGGCTCGGTCCCGGCGCCAGCGGGGCAGGGCCAGGTGGGTTGCGGCGCGCAGCAGCCATTCCAGGGGGCCGTAGGCGTGGGTGCGCATCCAGCGTGCAGAGGCGTACAGCTGGCAGGTGTACAGGGCCAGGGTGAGGAGAAGGACAGAGGCGGGGTGAAGCAGACCGACGGCGGCGAGGCCGTAGCCGGTGAAGACGAGGGCGAGCACGGCGGACTGGGCGAGGTAGTTGCTCAGTGCCATGCGGCCGGCGGGTGCGAGGGCGCCGCTGATCCTCTGTCCATGGCGGCTGTGGAGCAGGCGCAGGAGTGTGGCGGCGTAGGCGGCTGCGAGGGCGGGGGCGGTGAGGACGTCGACGGCCAGGGCGTAGGTCTCGCTGGGGGTGCCGGTCCAGTGGGTGGTGGCGTGGGTGTAGAGGGCGGCGCCCGCGAGTCCCACGGGGAAGCCGATCAGCTGGATGCGGCGCAGCAGGACGGTGCTGGCGGGCCGGGTGAGGAGGCCGAATTTTCCAGCGGCGAGGCCGAGCAGGAACATCGCCAGGGCGCAGGGGGCCTGGAACAGCAGCAGGAGGGCCGCAGTGTCGGGCAGCTCCTGCAGATGGGCGGTGACGACCTGTACAGGATCGCCTGCGAGAAGGGCTGCGGTGTGCTGGGCGTGGGCAGTCGCGGCCTGGGCGTCCAGGGTGCTCGGAGGGCCGAAGGCGGCCTGGAGCGTGCCGAGGCCGGCGTACACGGCAGCGGTGACGACCAGCAAGACGCAGGCGGCGGTGGCCGCGGTGCGCACCCGCAGGCCGCCGGCCGCGAGCAGGACCAGCCCAAGGAGGGCGTAGGTGGTCAGGATGTCGCCGGTGAACAGCAGCACCGCGTGGGCTGCGCCGATCACGAACAGGGCGGCCAGGCGGCGCAAAAACGCGGCGGTGAACCGGGTGCCGCGGCGCTCGGCGGACAGGCGTTGCAGGGTGAAGGAGTAGCCGAACAGGAACGAGAACAGCAGGTAGAACTTCGTCTCGAACAGGAGGGTGATGAGCGTACTGGCGGCCCGGTCGGCGACCGTGGTGACGGCGGGGTCGTCGACGCCTGTGCCGTGGAAGGCGGAGGCGAAGTAGGTGGCGTTGACTATGAGGATGCCCAGCAGCGCGAAGCCGCGCAGAGCGTCCAAGTCCGTCACACGCGTACGGCCTGCCACGGCCGCAGATCTGGTATCCGCGCCAAGAGGTGGATGCATCACGAGGTGTTCCCTTTCCAGAGGTTGAAAGGAGGCTGAGCCCGCAGGGCGGAAGCGGGGGCAGGGTTAGCCGTCGGCGGCGGTCCGCTGGTGGAGGACGGTGCGGGCGTCCTGGTGCAGTTCGGTGATGCCGTAGAGGGTGATCACCGCGTACAGGGCGAGGAGGGCGAGGCGGTGGTTATGGGTGCAGAGCACGGCCTGGCTGGAGGCGGCGAGGACGAACAGGGTCCGCAGCGGCAGCCGCCAGGTGGGGCGGGCAAGGATCCCGGCGGTGAGGAAGGACAGGCAGACGGCAAGGCCCAGTCCGTCACGCTGCACGAGGTTCAGCACGGCGATGGCGGCCACCAGCGCCATCCACACCGGCTCCGGCGGCCGGCGCAGCATCGCACGACGGCGATTGTTATGAGGGGGCTGGTCCACGGACTCTCCTTCGGAAGCGTTGTCGAGGGACGCTTCAACGCTAGGAATCGCAGGGGCAGTAGGGCGTCGGGCGCACGTCGGGGTTGTCGGTGAGACGTTCGTCGGACGCGAGCCGGTCTGGGGAGGGCGCCCATGCGACCTTCGTCGTATGCGGCACGCCCAGGCAGGGCGTTGCCGGTTCCTAGACTGGCGAGGTGACCGTGAACCCTCTGCCACCTCGTCTTTCGTCCTCGGCCGCCGCCTGGTGGGGCGGCCTCGCGGCGGTGGTGTTCGCCGTGGTCGCCACTCGCGAAGCCGCCTCCTCGGCTGACCTGGCCGGGCCGGTGTGGCTCAATGCTTTGTGCGCGCTCGGGATGGCCGTGCCGCTGGCTGCCGGCCGCCGACAAGCGGTGGTGTCCGTGATCGTCACAGTGATGGCGGCCATGGCGCAGACGACCTGGCTGACGCCGTCCACGAACCTGGCGATGCCGTTCCTCGCCCTGCTCGCCGCAGCGTTCACCGCAGGCCGGTACGCATGTAGCCGCCGGATGTCCCTGATGCTGTTGGGGCTGTGCCTGGCGGAGGAATGGGCCGGCCCGATCGCCGTCAACGGCGACCCCGTCTGGGACGCTGTGTTCGTCAGCCTCGCCCTGTGGGCGGTCTGGCTGCTTGGGCGCTCAGCGTTGGCCCGCTTCGACCTCGCCCGGGCCGAGCAGGCGCGGCGCGATGCCGAACACGAGCGCACCGAACAGATCCGCGCGGCCGTCACTGCCGAGCGCCACGCCGTGGCCCGGGACCTGCATGACACGGTCGCCCACGCCGTCACCCTGATGGTCCTCCAGGCCACCGGCACCCGCCTGATTGCCCACAAGGACCCCAATGCCGCCGTCGGCGCCCTGGCTTCCATCGAGAAGGCCGGACGGCAGGCCATGGAAGACCTCCGTGCCATGCTCCACGTCCTACGCCAGGACCCCGACAGCCCCGACAGCCCGCCGCCCAACCTCGAACAGCTGGCCGCCCTCGTCGATGCCGCCCGCTCCAGCGGCGTCGACGCCTGTCTCGACACCAGCGCTCTGACCACGGAACTGCCCCGGCCGCTGGCCGTCACCGCGTACCGCACCGTCCAGGAAGGCCTGACCAACGCCGCCCGCCACGGCCCCGGCGCCCGCGTCCGCATCACCCTGCGCACCACACCCGGTCAGCTCACCATCACCGTCACCAACGGCCCACCCGCCGCCGACCAGCCTTCGCCCACGACGGGAAGCGGGACCGGCCTGGCCGGACTGCGCGAACGCGTCACCGCCCTCGGCGGCACCCTGACCGCCGGCCCGCAGCGCGACGGCGGCTACACCCTGACCGCCGCCCTCCCCCGGAGCTAAGCATGAACCAGATCCGCGTCCTGATCGCCGACGACGAAACCCTGGTGCGTGGCGGGCTGTCCCTCATCGTCAACGCCGCCGACGACCTCACCGTCGTCGCCGAAGCCGCCTCCGGACCAGAAACTCTCGCCCAGACCGACCGCGCCCGCCCCGACGTCATCCTGTTGGACATCCAGATGCCTGGCAGTGACGGCATAACCGTCACCCGCCAGCTCCGCGACCACCCGCACCGCCCCCGCATTGTCATCGTCACCACCTTCGGCCTGGACACCTACCTCCACCAGGCCCTCGACGCCGGCGCCGACGGCTTCATCCTCAAAGACGCCCCCGCCGAACTCATCCAGCAAGCCATCCGCTCCGCCCACCGCGGCGACGCCGTCCTCTCACCCCAGATGACCCGCACACTCATCCACCGCTACACCAGCCGCCCCGGCCCCGATCCCGCCCCACCCCCCGGCTACGACCAGCTCACCGCCCGCGAACGCGAAGTCCTGACCCTCCTTGCCCAGGCCCACTCCAACGCCGAAATCGCCGCACAGCTGTACATCAGCGAAGCGACCGTCAAGACACACATCACCCGCATCCTCATGAAACTCGGCCTGCGCGACCGCGCCCAAGCTATCGTCCTCGCCCACCGCCACGGCCTGGACCGCCCCACACCGTGACGACATGCCATCTTCAACATCCACGGCCCAGCGGCGACATTGCATCGAACGACAGCAGCAATGGGCCCTCGCATAAATGACCATCTGTGAGAGTTCTGCGAGAGGCCCGGAACGATCACGTTTCCGCAGGTCGCCCTTCGCAAAAGTCCTCTCGAAACCCGCGCGTTGTGCGAGACACTTCTGAGAGACCGCCCGCATGGATCTCACGCCCGATCAGGCAGCACTTGCAGTAGAACGTCACGACTGCCCGAACTGTGACGCGCCCGCCGGCAGCGCCTGCCGCACCCGGGGTGGGAAGACCGCCGCGAAGTACCACACCCCCCCGCTTCGTCCTCGTCCCTGCACTCCGCGAGGAACTGGAGATCCCCGTCCCCGCCGACCGCCACCCCGGCCGCGCATGGAAGCAGGGCCCGGCTCTCACCGAGGTGCCCGCGCCCCGCACCGAGCGGCCGGTGAGGATCGGGTACGCCCGCACCTCGACCGTCCGCCAGGAGCTGGCGAGCCAGCTCGAAGCCCTCCACCTCGCGGAGTGCCACAAGGTTTTCAAGGAACAGATCAGCACCCGCGTCAAGGCCCGGCCCGAGCTGGAGAAGGCGCTCGCGCTGGCCCACCAGTTCAAGGAGGCCGCCCCCGAGACGCCGGTAATCTTCACCGTGCACGAGCTGAAGCGTCTGGCCAGGAACGCGGCCGAGCTGATGACGCTGTCCGCCGAGCTCCAGGCCGGCGGCTCCAGCTCGAACTCCTCACCGGACCGCTCACCGGGATCTACGACCCCAACGGCATGGGCGCCATGTTCTTCGCCGTCCTCGCGGTCGCAGGGCAGATCGAGCGCAACCACATCCGGGAAGAGACCCTCGAAGGCCAGGTCATCGCCGCGTCCAAGGGCAACCACGGCGGACGGCCCAAGGTCATCGACGACGACATGCTCACCTTCGCCGTCGCACTCAAGGACAAGGGCGTCGCCGTCCCCGAGATCGCCAAGAAGCTCACCATCAAGGCCGGCAAAAACGCGGGCAAGTCCCCCTCGGTCGCCTCGCTGTACCGGGCCCTCGCGGAAGCCGAAGCCGCCGCGGTGGACGACGGCCTGCCGCTAATCGACCTGCGCGACCGGCTCCAGTCCCAGCCCCACCCGAACACCGAGATGCGGTAGGGCCTTCCGTGCCTGGCTTGGGGCTCACCTCGGTCACCCGCGGGGAGCGAGGGCCGACCATGATCAACGGCTTAGCGCTAACGGCTGTACCGATGTTCCTCAAGGCCGGTCTGGAACGATCCGCGTTCACCTGGCAGGTCCGCGGGCGAGCAGGTGCGGTAGGTCCACGCGATGGCTTCAAGGGGACGGCGGTGGTCGGCCACCGCCGTCCCTTGACCGGATCGGCCGACATCACCGGCTCGATCCGATGCCGCATCGCCTCACTGACCGTTGACCGGACCGACACACCCGACCAACCGCCAAGTGACATGGGCCAGTTGCGCTGCGGCGACTTGATGTCGTCCGTCGGTGGTCGGGGCGTCAGGCATGGTGGCCTATGACCGGGATACGGACCCGACCGGTGTCGTGCGGGTCGGCACCCGAGCCGGCCTCTGCACTGCGGGTCGTGTTGCTGTCGAAGTGGAGCAGTTCCCAGAGCGTGCGTCCCTTCACCGTCTCTACTTTTTCGCTCCCGTCGGTCGCCGTACGCTGAAGAGTCACCTCACCGAGAAACCGGTGGTAGGCACCAGCCGATCCGAAGTTCAGCAGGAAGGCGTCCTGGTCGCGCTGGAAGGTGATCGTGTACGTGGAATCGTCGTCGGCACACTGGTACTCCAGGCGATCGGCCACCGGGAATTTGCTGTCGTCGTGGACGAAGAGCTCCCCCTCGGTGCAGTCAACGGCGTCCGCGCCGATCGCGGAGGCGATGATCCGGCCTGACTTGGCCACCAGCACGGCGGGAAGAACTGCCTTGTCGTAGCGTTGGTGGCTGGCGAACATCAACGTGACGACCGTGTACTCGCCCAGCCGGGCGCGGCCCCAGTACCAGTGATCGAGCACCTTGCGAGGAGCGATGTTGCCCCAGTTGTGGTCGTGGTAGCCGGTGCCGGTGAGCCGTTGGGTTTCGCCGCCAAAGGTCACTCTCGCGTCGACCTTGCCGTGGGCGACGACGGGCAGCCACGCGATGTAGTGCTCCTCGTCAGGGCCGAAGAAGGCGTGCCCGGTCTCCGGCCGCCAGGGCGGTACCTGCGCGGTGAGGGTGAGATCAACGACGGTGTCTTCGATCTCGACATGAAGGGTGTAGCCGTCGGGGCCGGAGCGGAAGGTGTGGGGGCCGATCGCCACGTCGCATTTTTCCCGTGAAGCGGTGAAGTCCGCGGGTTCCCCGGTGTATTGCCTGTCGGTCCGGGAACCGTCCGGGCGGGTCAGCGTCAGCAGGACGAACGGAGTGAGCGGTGCCCGGGGGGAGACGAAAGGCGGCTTGGTGTGGAATTCGACGGTCAGGGTGGAGCCGTCGTCGAGATGGGCGTCGCAGTACCACCACTCGAATGTTCCCTGAGCGGGGTCCGTGCGTAGCCCGTCCTCCCATGGCTGGACGACGTCAGGTGTGAGGTTCAGCCGCTCGTAGTGGCGCGGCAGGCTGCCGATGACGGCGTGCATGACGGGTTCCTTCGGTGACGGTGAGGTGGGGTTCAGGCGCCGGTGTAGACCGGAGTACGGCGCTCGATCAGGGCGCTGATCCCTTCGGCGGCGTCGGCAGTCGCGAAGAGTCGGGGACCCACCTCACCGCGCAGGCTGGCGGCGGACGCGGCGATCGGTCCGCGAAGGGCCGCGCGGGCATCGGCGAGAGTGGCCTGGACGGCGAGCGGTGCCTGTTGCGCGATGCGGTGGGCGAGTGCCGTCGCACGGTCGAACTGCTCACCGGGGCGGACGACTTCCTGGACGACGCCCATGCGCCACGCTTCTTGAGCGTCGAACTGGTCGCCGGTGAGCAGGTAGCGCATCGCGTTGCCCCAGCCGGCACGGTGCGGCAGCCTGACCGTGGCACCGCCCAGGGCGACGATGCCGCGGGTGACCTCCTGCTGGCCGAAGAGGGTGTCAGCCGAGGCGACACACAGATCGGCGTTGAGCACGAGTTCCAGACCTGCCGTGAAACAGCGCCCGTGGACGGCGACCACGACGGGTTTCGTGGCCGACTCCCCGTACATGCCCCAGGGGTCGCGGCCGGTGGCCGGGATGAGTCCCTCGCCGCCGGTCGCCAGGCGTGGGGCGAGCGAGGCCAGGTCGAGTCCGCCGGTGAAATGAGGGCCATTGCTGCGGACGACTGCCACCCGCAAAGTGGGGTCGTCGGACAGTCGGGCATAGGCATGAGACAGACCCTCGATCATGTCGGCGTCTATCGCGTTGGCCTTCTCCGGCCGGTTGAGGGTGATCGTGAGCACCGCGCCTTCCCGGCCGACGAGCACCTTCTCGGTGGGGGCGGCTGCGGTGGGAGCGGGGTTTCTTGTCGAGGACATGGGTTTACCGTAGGAAGGGCAACGGCAGCGATTGCGACATCGGACGGAGCTCCTGCGACATGCATATCGGAGTGGTGGCGCTCCCTGGTTGCTGGGACTCGGGGCTGACCACCGTCCTGGATGTCCTGCGGACGGCGAACGCCGCCCGCAGGCAGGTCGACCGGGAGATCCCCGCCATCACCGCGGTGACGGTGGCTGCCGGGTGCGACCCAGTGCCGACCGCAGGGGGTCTGCTCGTACCGGTCGCCCGCACCCTGGACGACTGTGTGGCCACGGCCGACCTGGACCTGCTGCTGGTACCCGCGCTGGCCGCGGAGAGCCCCGCCACCATGGTGGATGCTCTGATGCGCCCCGAAGTACGGGCGCTCCGCACGGCCCTGCTCGACTGGTCCGCCGACGGTCGTGAACTCGCCGCGGCGTGCACGGGCACTTTTGTTCTTGCCGAGGCCGGGCTGCTCGACGACCGGCAGGCCACGACGAGCTGGTGGCTGTGGGATCTCTTTCGCCGGCGCTATCCCCGGGTCGGACTGGACGTGTCCCGCATGGTGGTCCGGGACGGCACTGTCGCCACCGCCGGTGCGGCCTTCGCCCATATCGATCTGGCCATGAGCCTGGTGGCGAGGGTCAGTCCGCAGCTCGCCCACGTCACGGCGACTGCCCTGCTCATCGACGAGCGTCCCGCGGGCAGCGTCACCTCGGTCACCGGGCACCTCGCCGAGAACGACCAGTTGGTCAATGACTTCGAGAGCTGGGTACGGTCCCATCTCCAGCACGACATCGCAGTGGTGGACGCCGCGCTCGCCCTCGGCACCACCCGCCGGACTCTCGAGCGGCGGGTGCGGGAGCGCCTCAACATCACCCCGTACGGCTTGGTGCGCAGGTTGCGCGCCGAGCGGGCCGGGCACCTGCGCCGGACGACCGATCTCACGATGACGGACATCGCCCGGTTGGTCGGATACCGCAACGCCTCTTCGCTCCGAGCCCTGCTCAGGGCGGAGTCCGAGAGCCCTGACGGCGTGTGACGGGGTCGGCGACGTCGCATCCGTTCCCCGTCTCCGGGCTTTGCGGTGATCGTCATGCCCCACCCGCTTCCGTCCCCTGCCGCCGACCGACGGCACCCCTGCCGCCGCTGTGGACATTCAGCGCAGCACCAAGAGGACGGCCAACGCGATCAGGAGGGAGTCGATCCGGTCCAACAGGCCTCCGGAGCCGGGCAGCCAGCGGCCGGCGTCCTTGGTCTGCGTGCCCCGTTTGACCATCGATTCGAAGAGGTCGCCAGCCGGACCGCCGACCGCCACCGCCGTCGCCATCGGCAGGCTCCACGCGGACAGTAGGGCGAGCACGCCCACACCGGTCGCGGCCCCCGCCAGGGTTCCGCTCCACCGCTTGGCCGGGGAGAGGGGTGACAGCCGTGGCCCTCCCAGCCGCCGGCCCGCGAAGTACGCCACGATGTCCGCGACCGAAACCGCCACGAAGAGAGCGAGCGCGTCGGCCCCGAGCGGCACCAGCGCGGCCAGCAACCCGAGCCAGCCGAGCCCCAACAGCCCGGCACCGACCCGGCGCAATCCCTGTTCGGCGTCGCCGGCCAGCAAGGGCACCGCGGCGACCGCGAGTGCCCCGGCGCCGACCACCCTGGGCAGCTGCCCCGGCATCAGCCAGGCAGCCAGGACCACGCAGACCACCGCCGCGGCCAGCACCGCCCGGTCCGGCCGGCCAAGGCGCAGCAGCGCGCAGAATTCCACCGTCGCCACCACGCCCGCTGCCGCGGCAAGGGCTGCGGCGCCCGGGCGGCCCAGCCAGAACGCACCGGTGACCAGCGGCACGCCAACCGCCCAGGCGCACCACCGCATCCACAGCTCGCGCTTTCGGGACGCGAGCACAGCGATGCCGCCGAGCACGAGACCCCCACCGAGGAAGGGAGCCAGGCGGGCCACGGTTGTCACCGGCCGCCCCCGGCGTCCGACCCGCGCCACGGCGCCGTCCAGGGCCTGCGATCCGGAGGCCGCAGCGCATCGAGTGAGTCTGCGTACGCGGCCACGATGCGCGCGTTCTCATCGGTGTCCCTGACGGCGATCCGTACGCAGCGCCCTTCATAGCCGGGCGAGAGCGGCGACAGGTCCCGCAGGTAGACATCGCGCCGGCGGCACTCGTGGATCAGCTGGGCGGCGCTCGGCCCGTAGCGGGGCAGGGTCACGGTGAGGTGGTTGGCCACGGACTCGTCGATCACGGCCGAGACGTCCGCACCGGCCAGGTCGGCGGCCAGTCGGCGGCGCAAGGTGTGCGTACGGTCCCAGCAGCCGGCGTAGTAGTCGGGATCGCGCAGCGCCGCCACCGCAGCCATCTGCGCCGGCAGGCTGACGGCCCAGGGAGGTGTCCAGCGGCGCAGGTGAGCCGTCGTGTCCGGTTCGGCCACCAGGAAGGCGGCCCGCACCCCGGACAGCGCGTACATCTTGGACAGCGAACTGCAGACCACCACCCGCGGGTCCGCGGTAGCCACCTCGGCCAGTGACTCCGCCATGTCGACGTAGCCCATGTATGCCTCGTCGATCCACCACCGGGTGCTGCCCGGGGTCGCCGCGATCACCCGGCGCAGTTCCGCTGCCGGCAGGTGCCGTCCGGTGGGGTTGTTCGGGTTGACCACTACCACCAGGTCGTAGGTGCCGGCACGGGTGCACGCGGCGAGCCGGTCCGGATCGATGCGCCAGCCGTCTTCCCGGCGCAGCCGGAAGCGGTTCACCCGGCACCCGATCACGTCCTCGGTGACATGTGCGTACTCGCCGTAGCCCGGGTCGATGAGCAGGACTCTGCTCCGGGGGGTCAGCCACCGGCCGAACGCCCGGAAGATGAGATCGGACGAGCCTGCGCCCACCGCGAGCGTCTCTTCCGGGAGGGAGCGGGCCGTAGAGATCTCGGCCAGCAGCCCTTCGGCACCGGTGGGCGGGGAGGTCCGCGATATCCACGCCAGGTCTTCCGCGAGCAGGGCCCGGACACCGGGGGCCGGCGGGAACCAGGCATCCAAGACATCTGCCGCCACGATCTGGTGACGCCGGTCCAGATCACGGAAGTCCGCGCCGATGGCGGTGAAGGAGGCGCCGCCGTGCTCGCAACCATCCGGCCGCGGAGCGAACGCCGCGTCCAGATGCCAGTCCACATCACTCCCCATGCGCCGCACTGTGGGGCCGTATCGATCCAGAGTGGCCCTCGTCAGGTCTTTCACGGTGCCGGTAAGCACCTCGAAGGTCACCGCGCCGCACCGCACGGTGTGACCGGTCGGCTGAAGGCCGGCGGCCGTATACATGGCGAGGAGCTGGGTGCGGCCCATGGCCACCACCCGGCGGCCGCCCCGGGCGGCGATCCAGCGCAGTGCCGCGTACATCAGCAGCAGCGCCGCCATGGTGTTCCGCCGGTGCGGCTCGACGGTGAGAAGACGAACCTCGAACAGGCCCTCCTCGGCCAGCAGCGGCAACTCTTCGCGGGTTAGGTACTTCTCCAGCCCGTACCGGCCCACCCATGGCGGGGTGATGCTGACGCAGCCGATCCGTTCCTCACCGCGCGCCACGACGAGGTAGACGTTCTCCCCGTCCAGCCCGTCGCGCAGCCGTCCTTCCGGAACCGGGTCATGCTGGCCGAGTTCCTGCGCGTACACCCGGTGCCGCACCTCATGGATCCAGTCGACATCCTCCGGAGTAGCAGCACGCAGCTGCAAAGCACGTTCCACAAGCAACCTTTCGATGTGACGGGCGGCGGCCGCGCCGGATCCGGGGACGGCGTGAAGGATGGTCCGCCCTCGCCGCCCGGCCATGGTGCGGCACGCGGCTCGGCCGCGCCTGAGTAGCCGTACTCAGACGCGGCCCGTCCGTCGAGACCTTGCGGGGCGCTGGCGTCAGCGTGCTCTACGGACCGGGTGGGTTTGAAGGGCTGGGCTTCCCCTGCGATGTGGGTGTCGGGGAGTTCAAGCCACTGGTCAGACCTGGCCGCCGCCGACGGACATCGATCGCGTCGACCGGACGTACACCGAGGGGAGCGAGCGCACGAGGACTCCACCTGCCGGGACGCCCCTTCGGGCAGTGCAGTTGAGTAATGACTCCTCATGCCCGGCCAGGCGGACCGGCCCTACCGTGCCCAGGGGCTCGTGTCCGATGCTCAGAGCCTCAATCCGTCCTTCGGACAAGGGCGTGCCGTCGGCAGCGTCGACTCCTGGGAGTTCGCGCGGCCACTCGGGCAGGCCGACGGTTACTTCAGCGGGTTCGACGTCGTCCTCGGCCCCGCCGTGAGTTGACGGTGTGACAGGGCCCTGGCGCTTCCGCGCGCCCGAGGCCGCTTGATAGTAGATGGAGAGAGAACCAGTGAGGATACGCAGCATGGGCGTTCTGTTGTCCGCCGCGGCGATGACAGTGGCCCTCACGGGATGCAACGACGGGGACGCAGACGCGGCCAAGGGGGACGGGAAGACGCAGTCCACGCCCGCAGGGGATTCCACGCCATCGAAGGGCAAGGGCAAGGGCGAGGGCGTCGCCAAGGGCGAGCCGGACCCCGCCTCGGGCGGTGGTGACGCCGACGGTTCGGGCGGCGGGGGGGCCACCGGGGCCAACGGCTCGGGTGGCTCGGCCGACTCCAGCGAACAGAGCACCCACCCCTGCTCGCACCCTGACCTCAAGGTGACCCTGACGGTTCAGCCCGGTGAGCAGAACGCGGGCGCCGCCACGGTCCAGGCCAAGAACACCGGCTCCGCGGCCTGTCACCTCCCGAAGGTCCTGGACCTTCGGTTGTGGGAGAACAGCAAGGAAGTTCCGGTCGAGCTGCAGGCCGACCCCACGGGGGAGGGGCTCAAGCTCGCCCCGTCCCAGTCGGCCTTGGCGTACCTCACCTTCGGTCTGCCGGAGAAGGGTGAAGAGGTGGGCAGCCTCGTCGACAGCGCACAGTTCGAGTTCAACGAGGTCGGAAAGGTCGAGGCCGAACTGAAGGCCGGGATCGGCATGGAGGGGGAGGGCATGGTCGTCATGGACTCGGACTTCACCCTCTCCGATTTCCAGCGGGACTAGCTTGCGGCACCCGGCCGCCTCGACGGTGGCCGCCGGCGTTCCCGACCCAGGCGAAGGCGTGCCCGCGACCTGGGCGCTCTGATTCGGTCGGGGTGCCCGTCCAGGGCGCCACGTCGAAGCCCGGCGACCGGGCGGCCCCAGCCGCCCTCTCCTCCGCCTCGGCCCCTACACCCAGGGTCGGCACGCCGGCCGCGCCGCTGACTGGACCGTCGATGAGCTGTACGCCAGCCTCCGATGGGCCGAATGCCTGATGCGTGAGAGCAAAGGCTCCATCACGTGCGAGGACTACAGGAACGTCGCGGATCAGGTCTTCCACGGCGTGGGCGACTGGGTGTTCACCCCAGCGCTGTACGACGTCGACAGCTATCAGGTTGATGAGTACTCGGAGTTCCTTGAGCAGCGGGACATAGACCCGGCGCTGCCCGTCGAGATGCAGAAGTACGCCCGGGGGTTCATACGGGATCTTGCGGCCGAGATAGCTGCCGATCCACCCGACGTGGTCGGGTTCACGAGCACCTTCATGCAGAATGTGCCGTCGCTGGCACTGGCCAGGGAGCTGAAGAAGCTCGTACCAGGCATCCGCACGGTGCTGGGCGGCAGTAACTGCGACGGAGCGCAAGGTCCTGCCCTGCACCGGAATTTCGAGCAACTCGACTTCGTGATCAGCGGTGAGGGAGAACGCGCACTGCCTGCGTTGCTGAATCGCATCGCCAAGGGCGAGTGCCTCGCTGACGTTCCGGGGCTCAGCTGGAGGGGGGAAGACGGGCAGACGGTGGCGAATCCACCGGCCAAGGCGGCACTGCCGTTCGGCATGGTGCCCGCGCCCGACTACGACAGCTACTTCCAGGCGCTCGAAAGGTCACCCGCCCGGCGCCACGTACGCCCGATGCTGGTCCTGGAGACCTCCCGCGGTTGCTGGTGGGGAGATGCTCATCAATGCACGTTCTGCGGACTGAACGGATCGAATATCGACTTCCGGAGCAAGGCTCCTGAGCGCATCGCCCAGGAAGTCCGGGAGCTGGCCGAGAGCTACCAGGTTCTCGACCTGGTCACGGTGGACAACATTCTCGACATGAAGTATCTCAATACGGCCATGCCGGAGATAGCTGCCCTGGGCTGTGATCTGAGAATCCACTACGAGATCAAGTCCAATATGAACAGGGAGCAGTTGAGCAAGCTGAAAGAGGCGAACGTCCTGTTCGCGCAGCCCGGTATCGAGAGCCTGAGCAGCCACGTGCTGCGCCTCATGGACAAGGGCGTCAGTGCCGCGCATAACGTGCGGATGCTGCGTGACGGGCAGGACCTCGGGCTCAACGTGACATGGAGCATCCTCTACGGTTTCCCCGGTGAGACGGAGGAGGACTACCGTGGGCTGCTCAAGAAAATGGTCACGCTCGAGCACCTGGAACCGCCGACCGGAGCCTGGCGCATTGCGCTGGAGCGGTTCAGTCCTTACTTCGAGGATCCCTCCCAGGGGTTCATGTTCCGCCAGCCCTCGGCGATATACGACTTCATCTATCAGGTCCCACGGGATCAGCTGTACGACATGGTGTTCTTCTTCGACACCAGTGTCCAGGGAATCTCGGGTCCCATCGATGACGAGACGAAGCAGGCGTGCGAAAAATGGGCGAAGGCGTACCCGCAGAGCACCCTGTCCTATTGGACCGATGACCGAGGCCGGGTCGTCATCGAAGATCGCCGTGCCAGCTGGCCGGAGGAAGTGATCGAGCTGGACGACGTCCAGAGCAATGTGTACCTCGGCATGTTCCAGTGCGCCGCCCGCGAGGGTATACGCCGGCGACTTGCCGACAGCGGGCACGCCGTCAAGGAGGGGAAGATCGAGGAGATGCTCCGTTACTTCGTCGATCGTGGCCTGGCTTTCGAGGACGAGGGGCGCTACGTGAGCGTCGCCGTTGAGGTTGACCCGTATCGCCGAAAGCTGGTCGGCGGCAAGGAGGTGGCGGCTTCACTATGAGCGCGTTGATGGACATCGATGAACTCAGGACACGCGGCGCGAATGACGGGCGGGGGCCTGCCGGTGGCCGTCCCGCGACCTTGACCCTCGGATCCGACTGGGCCGAACTTCCCGTCGCCACCGAGCTGGCGGCGCTCCTGCCCCGGGTACCTGTCGCCGGGGTGCGGCTCGCGGAGCCCGCCGACTTCTCGGTACTCCCCAGTCAGGTGATCGTGCGGATCATCGCGTTGATTCGCGAATGTTCCTCGATCGGTACCAGGGGCACCTGGTCACTGATCCTCGGCGACGAACAACTCGCCCTGGTCTCACGTCTCGATCACCTGCCCGCCCCCGACAGCATCACGGTGCTGGAGAAGGGGACTCCGTCCGTCGGCGAGTGGCGGTCTTCCAGCAATTTCGGACTTCTCTACTTCCGCAAAGGTCCGAAATTCCTGTCTGTCGTCGATCAGCGCCCCGAATCCAGCCGCGAGATCATTGTGGACGATCCCGTCCTGATGGACGTCTTCCTCCAATGTCTGGACGGATGCGCGTGGGCCGAGGTGACCCGGAACTCGCGATACGCCGCCGCCGCGCGGGACCTGGTGAGCAATGGCCTGGCGATGCGTGTCGGCGATCATTGCGTGACTCTTCCAGTGCACATGCGTTCGTGGCCCCTGGGTGTGGCTCTACTGGGGGGACCTTGGCTGCCGCCGGGAAGAAATCGGACGGTGCGGAGTAGTTCGCGCGCGGCCCCGGTGATATCGCCGGGGCCGACAAGAAGCACATCGCCGTCGAGTTGGCCGATGCGCTTGCCGGGCCGGCGGCGCGACCGAACGACACCGCCATCGTGTCCCTTGACTAACCGCACCCCCCCCGGCCTGCCCTCAGGTAGGGCAACGAGATCTGCCTGTCCGGCCCTGAGCTGACGGGCGATCGGCGCGGGCTGGGGCGGTGAGACACCGATACGTCGCAAGAGGACGGCGGTGTCTCACCGTGCCGGGGTCGTCAGTAATCGCTGTTCATGGCCGCACGCACCTCGGCGAGAGTGGCATCAGCCGCAGCTCTGGCCCGCTCGTTGCCTTCACGCAGCGTCCGGCGGAGGTAGGTGGGGTCCTGTGCATATTCGGTTCGGCGAGCCCGGATCGGGGCCAGGTACTCGTTGACCGCCTCGGTCACGGTCTTCTTCAGCGCGGCGGCTCCCGCAGAGCCGATGTCTGCGGCCACTTCCTGGGGGGTGCGGTCCAGGCAGAGGGACGCCAGCAGGAGGAGGGAGGAGACATTTGGGCGAGTGGCCGGGTCGTAGGTGATGTGGCGCTCGGAGTCGGTCTTCGCCCCCTTGACCAGGCGGGCGGTCTCGTCGGCGTCGGCAGCCAGGGTGATGGCGTTGCGGCGGCTCTTGCTCATCTTGGTGCCGTCCGTGCCGAGCAGGAGCGGTGCGCTCGACAGCAGGGCATCGGGCTCGGGGAACACGGCGGTGCCGTTGCCGTAGCGGTCGTTGAAGCGGCGGGCGATGGTGCGGGTCAGTTCGAGGTGAGGGAGCTGGTCCTGGCCGACCGGGACCAAGTTGCCCTTGCAGAAGAGGATGTCCGCGGTCTGGTGGACGGGGTAGGTGAGCATCAGGCCACTGACGGCGGACTGGCGCGAGTGGGCGATTTCGTCTTTGACCGTGGGGTTGCGGTTCAGCTCGGCGACGGAGACGAGGCTGAGGAAGGGCAGTAACAGCTGGTTGAGCGCGGGGACGGCGCTGTGCGTGAAGATCGTGCTGCGCTCCGGGTCCACGCCGATGGCGAGGTAGTCCAATACCAGTTCCTGGACGTGCTCGGTCAGGTTGTCCGCTACATCGCGGTCGGTCAGGACCTGGTAATCCGCGATGATCACGAACATCTCCACTCCGAGGTCCTGAAGGCGTACTCGGTTCTGGAGCGTGCCGAAGTAGTGACCCAGGTGCAGGCGGCCGGTAGGGCGGTCGCCTGTCAGTACACGGAATTGTCCGGGGTCCTTGAGGATCAGTTTTTCCAGCACCGCACTTCGGGCCTGCGCGGCAGACGTCCCGAGCGTGTTGGCGGAGGGGCCTGAGGCAGGGGCGTCGGGGCCTACGGCCTGGGGGGTGGTGTTCACAAGGTCTCCTGGTGGGTCGATCTCGCCGTCCGGGTGAGACGAGCCCTGGTCCAGGGACGCGAAAGGGCCGTCCATTCGAACGGCCCGGTCATGCATGAGAGGCGGCCGCTCCTACAAGGAGCGCCACCAGCTCAGACACGAGGAAAGATGCATGCGGCCATCATAACGGCATGCACCACAACCATAGGCGAATTACTGACTCAGGACACTAGGGCCCGCGCCTGGCTCAGCGGCGTGCGAACGGCCCAAGGTGCGCAGGCGTACCTCCGAGACCGCCTCCTATTACCGGTGCGTGGGGGCGGGTGTCTGCGAGGTCTGAGGGTGCCGAGTCTGCTTATTACCGGGTCTTCTGCACGTGGGTCGTGTCGATGTCGAGGGAGGTTCCGTCGACGCTGGTCGGCGCGAGTTCCGGCACAGGGTTGCCGTGCTGGTCGACCAAGGTGGAGTGAGTCTCACCGGGGGCGAAGGCATGGCCTTCTCCCCACTGTCGCAGAGTGAGGATGACGGGGAAGAGGTCGCGGCCGGCGTCGGTGAGCACGTACTCCTGGCGGCGGCCTGTTGGTGCGGTGCGCTGGACGAGGAGCCCGTGAGCGGTGAGCCTGCGGAGGCGGTCGGTGAGGATATTGCGGGCGATGCCGGTGCGTCGCTGGAACTCGGTGAATGATCGCGCCCCGTCCATCGCATCACGGATGACGAGAAGACTCCACCTGTCGCCGACGAGGTCGAGCGTGCGGGCGACGGGGCAATCGGGATCGGTCCAGTCGAGGTCTGCGGCGCGCAGGGTGGTGCGCGACATGACACCTCCCGGTGGGTTGTGGATTGAAACCATCATGCCGTACAGCTCAATCGGTTGCAATCTGCTACCACCATGCCGTACGGTCAAATCGGTTTCAAATTGCTACCGATTGGAGATGCGATGAACGTGTGGCGGCGGTTGCTGCTCGCGGTGGTGTGTGGTGTCGCTGTGGCGAGCGTCTATGCCGCCCAGCCGGTCCTGGAGGTAATGGGACGCGATCTCGGTGTGCCGGCAGAACTCACTGGGTGGATCGTCGCGACCGGCCAATTCGGCTATCTAATTGGGCTGCTGTTGCTGGTGCCGCTTGGCGACGTGGTCGCCAACAGGCGCCGGCTCATCGCCGGGCACCTGGCGATCACCGCAGTGGGCATGCTCGTGACGGCCTTAGCTTCAGCGGCATGGATGGCGTTCGCGGGGCTCGCGGCGGCTGGGTTGTTCGCGGTTGTGGTGCAGACCACGCTGGCCTATGCGGCGTCAGTCTCGCTGCCCGCCGAGCGCGGACGGAACATCGGTGTCGTCACCTCGGGCGTTGTGGTCGGCATCCTGGGCGCGCGGGTCGTCACCGGCGCGCTCGCCGAGGTGTGGGGCTGGCGGAGCATCTATGCCGTGCTCGCGGTGCTGTCCCTGGGGCTCGCTGCCCTCGTCCTCGCGGTGCTGCCGCCGGAGGAGCGCGACGACCGATCTGCGGGGTACAGGCAGGCCGTCGTCTCACTCAAGGAACGGTTCAAGGAGCGCCTCTTCCTGACGCGCGGGCTCATCGCGTTCTTCTTGTTCGCATCGTTCGGAACGCTGTGGAGCGGGCTGTCCCTGCCGCTGGCGGGCTCGCCGTGGCAGTTGAGCGAGAGCCAGATCGGACTGTTCGGCATCGTGGGACTCGCAGGCGCGCTCGGTGCGGCACGCGCGGGACGGTGGGCGGATGCAGGACGGGCAATCCCGGTCACCGGTCTCGCGCTCACCCTGCTCATCCTCTCGTGGGCAGCGATCGCGCAACTGCCGTGGACACTGTGGCTCCTCATCGTCGGAATCGTGGCTCTCGACTTCGCAGTCCAGGCCGTGCATGTGAGCAACCAGCACCTGATCACCACCGCGCATCCGGATCGCACCAGCAGCGTCATCGGTGGGTACATGGTCTTCTACTCACTCGGCTCCGCACTCGGCGCAGCCGCAACCACCGCCCTCTTCACCACCTATGGCTGGGCGGGCTCCAGTCTCCTGGGGGCCGGATTCGCGGCCTGCGCACTGGTCGTCTGGGCGACCAACAGGCGACTGCCCCTCAGTAGCGCGAACCTCCGATCCGAGGAAGCAGGCCCGCGGGAGGAAACGCAAGAGACGGGCCAAGCCGGACAGGTGATGAATAAAAGGCGCTCTGTCGCACAGGACGGACGGAACAGTTGATCTGGGTCGGGGCCAGGCTGGCCGCGCCCGGGCAGGCCGGCCCCGGGGATGGGTGGGTGTGGTCAGGCGTCCGTGAGGCGCGTGAGCAGAGTCCGGCGCGGGAGGTCCGTGAAGGTGTGATCAAGGACCGGAGCTGGGGGAGGGGAACGAGGTAAGCCGATCTGGTGGTTTGAGGTCCTCTTCGACGGTGACACCGAGTCGCGCGTGTACAAGCCCGGTGAGATCGCTGTGGGGGGAGCCGGGTGAGTGTGCTGGCGAGGCAGCGAGGTAACGGCCGGGAGGTTTCTCGTAGCGGGTGGCGATGTCGCGCCATTGTTCTGTGAACACCCCCGGGGTCGAGTAGACGTTCACCCTCGCGCCCCGCTGAACCGGCCCCAGGCGGCCCCTACCGACCGACATCCAGCCAGCGCCACATTGTCCGCACCACCTCCCGGACGCGGCGACCCGCCGCACATGCGCGGTGGTCACCTCCCCTCGACGGTGCATAGCCAGCAGTCTGGTAACCGTTTGCTCACGCCCCACCACCCCCACCTGAGGCCTCTCCCCTGTCCCCAGCCCCGTCGCCTGGGGAGCTCGCCGCATCAGGACTGGCCGCAGGGCGGGTAGGGGCCGCGCAGCCGGACATCGGGCAACAACAGCGTGGTGCTGCCGTCTGGCTGGCTGAAGAGCTCCAACGCTTGTGCGGCATCAGCGAGGAGCGGAGCTGGACCCTTCTGGCGGCTGGCCGGGGCGCCAGGAGAGGCTTGCGGTGCTGGGGTTCAGCGACGGTGGCGCCCCGAGCGGTTCCAGATCCGGTCCTTATGAGGTTTCTCGGGTGCCGCCGTCGGGTGCCTGTACGCGGAGGTATCGCCCCGGGGGTCCCCCGTTCCTCCCGCCACGGATTCCGCTCGCTCTGCCCGGGCGCCGAGGGGCGACCCGACGCGAGTGTCGTCCCCGCCTCTTCCGCGACCCCCGCCGCTCTTCCCCGATCTGCCGGGGCGGTCCGGTATAGCGGCGTTCCCTCGCCCCGTCGGCTCGTCGCGGCCGCGCTTCCCCGTCGCCTGCGGAGCCCGTACCTTCGGCCCATTGCCCTGGCCCGGCCCGCGCCCTTCCCCCTCCTTCACCTTTTTCGGCTTTTCGGCTGACGACAGCTCACACTCCGCCGCAGCAACCGTCGCCCGGCCGTCCCGCAGCTCGCGAGAGACACCATGCGGCGGGTGCGGCGGGCCGCCGTGCGCGCCGGTCCCGCCCGGCTTGCCCGACGCCCCGGAAACCCCCCGTTCTCCCGGGCACCGCTGCGGTCGGCGAGGGAGGGGGACGGAGGAGGGGCCGCTCCGGACGGACCCGGGCCCGGTGACCGTCCCAGTGGGGCGGGGCGCGGGTGCGCCGGTACTGCGAACGTCCGGTCGGTGCGGGGACACCGGATGTGGCCCGGCGGCCGGGGTGGAACCGGGGACGAGGACGGCTACCGCGAGCACCGAGGCCGCTGTTCCGGCTATCAGCGTGCCGGCCGCCCCCGGAATCTTCGTGAACAGCGCGGACAGCTTGCCCATCAGCTGGGCGAGGCTGGTTGCCACGGGTGGCGCCGCGCCCGTGCCCGCCGCGGCGCCGCTCGCAGCGAGCGGGAGCCCGAGCCCTGCGGCGCCGAGCAGCGCGATCGGCACCAGGTCGTGCAGGCTGGAATTGAGATCGGTCAGCTCCGTGATGGCCAAGGCACAGCGTTCGCAGTCCGCCAAGTGGCCGCGTAGTTCACGTTTCGCGCGCTGCCGCAGGGCGCCTCTGGCGTACGCGCCGAGCCGTCCGGCGAAGGTCTCGCACGTCGCGTGGCGGGCCAGTGATTCGCTCACATGAGCCTGCAGATAGGCCTGTCGCAGCGCCTCGCGGGCCCGGTGGGCGAGCACCGCGGTGGCGTTCGCGGTGAGCCCCATCAGCTCGGCCACCTCCACCAGCGGCTCCCGTTCGACCACGGTGTGCCAGAGCACCGTCCGCCAGCGTTCCGGCAGCGCGCGAAAGGCCTGTAGAACCCGTGAGTGCTCAGCCTCCTGCATCACCTGGGCTGCCGCCGACTGCCCCGTATCGGTAGCGTAACGGTGCGGCGACCTGTCGGCCGGAGTCCCGAGCGGCTCGAAGTCCTGGACAAGGTGTTCGCGGCGGCCTGCCCGTGACCAGTCCGCGGCGACCCGGCGGGTGGTTGTGAGCAGGTAGGCGCGTACCGAGATGCCGGGGCCGCCTCCGCGGCGCAACTGGCGCAGTGTGCGGACGAAGACCTCGGCGGCCAGGTCCTCGGCTGTGTGGCTCTCCCGGCAGCAAGTGCGCGCGTAGCGCAGCACCGCTTGCGCATGACGCCGGTAGAGCTCCGCATACGCACTGTCGTCCCCGCCCCGTGACCGCGCGACCAGGTCCTGGTCGGTACTGCTTCCCTCGCGCGGACCGGGCGCCTGTTCACCCGACACTCGTCCCCCAACAGCTCCTCGTCATTCCGCCGGGGCGCGGGGCCGCTCCGCACCTCCCCCCGACACCGGTCTCCCGGGTAACGACGAGTTGATCAGGAAGTAAGTGAACAACTGGTCGGCACGGCCGGAATCACCTGGCCAACGGGCCCTAGGTGAGCGGGAACCCGCAGAGGAGCGCCTGCCCGTCGCCGCGAACTGCCTGGTGGCGGAGCTGTGTACAAGGGCTCCTCGCGGGATCCGCCGTGCAAACGCGGCAGACCGCACGGTGAATTATGGCCAGATCACGTCGCCGCCGATGGGCCGTGCCCGACCGAGCAACTTTCAGGTCCGGGAGCGGGCATTTCCCCATCGCGCGCATTCCTTGATCCACTCGACGCTGACAGAGGAGCGACATCACCGCGGTGAAGGTGCGGGGCACCATGTCCTCCGCGCGAGGATGGCGCGTGGGGGCCCGAGCTGCCGTCGCCGCTCCAGCAGCCAGTAGGCGGCTGGACTCGTGTTCGATGCAGACGCCGTACCGCCCCAGTCGCAGTGGAAGGGGCGCCGGGGAGCTCCAGTTCGTTTTACGGAGATGGCCCCTTGGTGCCCGCCGGGCAAAGAGGTGTCGCGCGGCCCCGCAAGAAACCCGACAGCGTCGCGGCGAACAAGACATACGGCAACGGGCCTTGCCGCAAGTACCTGCGACGACGCGGCATCCGGCGCACCCTCCCAGAGAAGACCGACAGTCAGGCCGCCCGCCTGCACAAAGGTTCACGCGGCGGACGGCCACTCGGCTTCGACGAAGAGCGCTACAAGAAACGCAACGTCGAACGAGCGATCAACCGGCTCAAACAACAACGAGCCGTCGCGACCAGATACGACAAGCGCGGTTACGTCTTCCTCGGCACCGCAACAGCCGCAGCCCTCGCTATCCGACGCCGAACATGATCGACCGGACAAGTCCGCCCGTCGGCCGTCTGACCTGACCCATCACGCCAAGGCGCTGGACCTCAAGTCTAGTTGAGCTTCTAGGTTGTTCCCATGACCACTTCGAGCAACACCTCAGCCCGCTTCGTTCCCTCCCACGACGACGCCGGCCTCATCGCTCAGCCCATCGGGTACTGGGCCAACGCGGCCGGTCAGGCCGTCGTCCAGAACATCCGGGCCGCGCTCGGCGCGCTTGGCCTGACCCAGCCCGCCTGGTGGGTCCTGCACC
>NZ_JBICZL010000030.1:0-62296 GCF_043201875.1 Streptomyces sp. NPDC048248 | reverse complement strand
GCAGCCGGGGCGGCAGGCCACCCGCCTTCGACCGTGAGACCTACAAACAGCGCAACACCGTCGAGCGGTGCATCAACCGCTTGAAGCAATGGCGCGGAATCGCCACCCGCTACGAGAAGACCGCAACCATCTACCTGGCCGGACTGTACATTGCAGGCATCTTCCTTTGGTCCGCTCGGTGATCCAAACGAAACGACCTAGCTGCTACCTGCCGGAGGACTGGCCGGTGATCTGCAAGCTGTTCCAGCAGCGCCCGAGGCATCGGGTTGGCGCGGTACACCCTGGGTGCGGGCGGGGAGATCAGCGTTTGACGCGACCTCTGATGCCCAGGACTGCCAGACCCAGCAGGGCAGGCTCGGTGAGGCGAGAGAGCATCTCGGTGTAGGTACCGGCCGTCGTCAGGTCCTGCCCAGAAGACCGGAAGATCACCGAATTCACCACGACACGAAGCGACCTCTCAAACCGCTTTGACGAGAGACGGTCCAGGTACGGCTCATCGGGGTTCACCGGAGCAGGCGTGCCGCTGGTCATCGTGATGCTGCGGCCGGTGAGCGTGCCGGTGCTGGTGGACTTCCCCTCCCCTTGTGGCAGGCCCCATAGCATCATCGCCATCAGGGTGACCGTCATGGCCACCAGCAGCCATCCAAGGGCGCGGGCGGCGCGCAGCCCGTAGCCTGACAGCGCCCAGTAGAGGGTGAGGAGGCTGCGCTCGCTCCAGGGAATGTCGTCAGCGTGGCGCCGCATCTCCATCTCGCCGTAATAGAAGTCGGCTGCGCCAGGTTCGTGCTTAGCGTCCTCGAAGGCCTTGCGCAGCTGTCGGTACACAGGCGCCAGCGCAGCCGGTACCAGTACCTCTTCGGTTTCTGGAGCTGGTGTCCAGCCCTCTGCGCCGGCCTGGCGGGTGGCGCGCCAGTGGTGTTCTTCGGCGAGTGTCCGGCGGGGCGTCCAACGCACTGGCCACACTCCGCGCCGCCGGACGCCGGAGGGGGAGGTGGCGAGGCGGTAGCGCCCCTCCAGCCGGAGTTGGTCGAGGTGGATGGTGCCGGCGAACCGGCAGTCGCTGAGGTCGATGTCGGTGAGCACCAGGTGCGCCGCATCCACGCCTCTCAGGGTCAGGACACGAACATGGGGACTGCTCAGGGACAGTTCAGGTAGTACCTCGCCGTCCGCGGTGAAGGGGCGGGAGCGGGCCGCGATGCTCACTGGATGCTCGAGGACGGCATCGCTCAAGTCCACGGTGGCGTTCCGTAGCCGTAGCGCGGCGGTGGACATCCATCGTGTTCGCCGGCAGTGCACTGCATCGGCTGCCACCTCGATGGTGACGGCGGCTCCGAAGAGTGCTTCAGAGAGGTCCAGCGTCCCTGTGCACACCAGCGGCCCCACGGTGGCCACGTGCTCGAAGGTCACCTTCAGAAAGCTGACGTCGCCGTGGAACTCCGCCCGACGAAACCACGTGTCGCCGCGGAACTCTGCGCCGCCGAACCAGGCACCACCCCGGAATTTCGCGCCGAAGAACGAAGCCTCGGCATTGAACTTCACTCCGCCGAACACGGCGGTGTCGGCCATATCGGTCCGGACGAACCAGGCGCCACCGTCGAAGGTTGCCCGCTCGAACGAGGCACGACCGCCCACACGCGCTCCCTCAAACAGAGCCTCGCCGCGGAACTCCACGCCGTTGAACTGGGCGTTTCCTTCAATGTCCGCTCCCGTGAACCAGGCACGGCCGCCGAACCTCACCCCGTCGAACACAGCGTCACCACTGAACGTTGCCTCTTGGAAGAGGGCTTCGCCCAAGTGGGGCCGACCTGTGACGGAATCCGTGAATGCAGTGAGCAACTCGCTGAGGAGTTCGCCAGTGAAGGGGGTTCCGCGGTGGTCGACGTCGGCGCCGGGCGACAGTGTGGCGAGGTAAGAAGCGCGATTAGGGTGAGTCAGGTGGGCCAGACAGACCGTGTGTCCAAAAACCTGGACCCCGCGGCAACCGACCGGGCCGGTTCCCCGGGCCACGCTGTGGCCGCAGTGGGGCCAGTTGGGGAGGGGCGGCGGCGCTTCGGGGCTCGGACGTGTCATGTACCCACGGACGTCTTCGCGCGGCCGTGCAGTTGCACCCACCGGCGCACGGTGGGTGGGTGCCGACTCGGTGAGCCGGGGTAATGCCGACCGTTCTCAGCGGACCGGGGGGCGGGGCGGACGGATGGGGGGCGGCCAGTCAGGGGACGGGGCCTCCTCGATTACTACGGGCGACATCTCTGCCCACGAAGCACCGCTGTGCACGACGTCAACCCTGAAAGTCCGCCGCAGCACCGCCACCCAGAGGTTGAGCAGGGTGCCGTAGTCCGACTTAACCGAGTTAACTGGCGATCTCGACGGCCACGGGGCCAGGCAAGTTAGCTGGGTTCGAGCCAGCCCAGCCCAGAAGGCGGTAAGAGCGAGGAACACGCCTCGCTCCCTCGGTCACGCGCCTGTTGGTCGTCGTCGGCGACGAACTCCAGCACCTGCTCGCCATGCCGCCCAAACGCCGCGAACGTGAGCGAACTGTTGTGCAAGACTGCTCTTTTGTTCGCGCGGGCAGGGGCCCGCGCGTGACGGGAATCGGGAGACCTGTGCGCAAGGCGAGGTGGGCGGCCGCGGCCGCCGGTGTGGTGCTTCTGGTGGCGGGATGCAGCGGTGCGAAGGACGACAAGTCCGGGGCGTCGCGTTCCGGCTCGTCCGCCGCTCCGGCGGGAGCGGGCGGGAGCCTGGGCGCCGGCGCGGCCACCAAGGAGATCGTGGAGGCGGCCGCGGCAGCAGGTTTCACGGGGGAGCCGTCGGGGGGTATCCCGGCTTCCCTCGAGAGGTGCGGGGTCTCCTGGCAGGCGGACGTCAAGAAGGCCGCAGACCCGCAGAAGTCCTACGCCGGGACGCTGGCGGCCCTGAAGAAGGGCGGCTGGAAGCAGGCGCGGGAGCTCAAGCAGCAGGGTTCGGTCATCACGTCCCTGGAGAAGAGCGGCTGGACTTTGAGGGCGATCTACCGCGACCGAGCCGAGTCGTTCCTGGTGATCTCCTTCGAGGCTGTGGACAACAGCGCCGAGTGTGAGAATGTATTCGCCGAGGAGCTGGCGAAGAAGAGGTCGTAGGGCGCAGGCCGGGGGCCTGCTCGGCGCTGAGCGCGTCCGGATCTGCAGCGCAATAGGGGCACAGCAGCGTTGATGGCGCCGCGAAGTAGTCGTACACGGTGGTGGCGATGATCTCTTCGAGTCGGCAACGGGCCTCGAATTGACTACCTCGAGCCGGTTGTCCGCAGATTCGCTGGGGGCTAGTGACCACGCGTGCTCAGACGCGCGAATTCACCTGCAGGCCCGTTAAGCCCGTCATGGCTCAGTTCGCGAGCGGGCTCTGGCACAGATCTTGGGGAGCGGTCGCGGAGGGTGAACGCAGTGGTCTTCAACGACAGGCGCCGACGTCCGGATGATGAGGTGGCACGGTGACCAATCACGTTGAGGCGGCGGCTGTCCGACCGTTGACCCTGGCTTGGGCGAGCCGGCACCTGGAGGTCGGGGAGCGGATCGTCAGAGCCGAGGCTCTGCAAGGCGGCATCACTGCCGAAATGCGGCGACTGACCATCGGCATGCGGGGAGGAGGCACCCGCGACCTGGTGCTGTGGAGCTTCGTCAACGTGGAGCATGCTGAAGACTGGCTGAACCGGGAGGCCGGCGCGCTGGCTCTGCTCACGGGGGCCGGGGTGCCGGCTCCTGGACTGGTCGCGGTGGATCCGACGGCCGCGCATTGCGAGTACCCGTCGCTCCTGATGACACATCTGGTGGGGCGGACAGTCCTCGACGAGGAGGGACTGGCGACGCGTGTCCCTCTGCTGGCCCGTCAACTCGTGGCGATCCACGCGTTGCGCCCCGCCGAGCGGCCCCGGGAGTATGTGGCGTTGACGACCGCCGACACCGTCGTGACTCCGCGGGGCGCCGACGTGGCGGCATGGGCCGCGGCGATCGACGTGATCCGGGGGCCCGCGCCGCCCTATGAAGGGCGATTCCTGCACCGGGACTTCCAGCCCGGCAACGTACTGTTCGACGTTCCTCCAAGCCCTGCAGGTCCCCGGATCACCGGCGTCGTCGACTGGGCAGCGACCTCCTGGGGCCCGGCGGACCTCGATGTGGCGCACTGCTCCACCAACCTCGCGCTGCTGCATGGCCCGGCATGGGGTCTGCGGTTCGCTGAGGCGTATGAGGAGGCCGGCGGGGCGCTGGCCGCAGCCGCGAGCGAGCGACTGTACTGGCAGGTTCGGGACGCACTGGCGTGCTCGGAAGAAGTGCAGTTGGTGTCGCAGCCATGGCGGGAAGCAGGAAGGGCAGAGCTGACGACGCCAGCCGTGGCGGAGCGGCTGAATGCCTACGTCACCGCCCTAATGGACGCGCTGAGCTGAGCCGAGCATCCCCATCAAGAAGAGGAGTGAGGCTGGGCCCTTCACAATCTAGGGATGGCCGACACCGTCGACGCCGCTTGGCACAAGATCCTGGGCAAAGCCGGTGAAGCCTCCCGGCCGGAGGCATCGCCGCTGCGGAATTCATTCACCGAGATGGTGCAAGTGGCTTACGCCAAGCCGCGGCTGCGTCAGCTCTACCCGTGGACCGGTATGTGGGAGCTGCACTTCAGCAGGTGCACGGAGCTGCGGCCCACCTGGGACATCCCCTACATCGGCACTCTGGGAGACGGCCGGTACTACGTCGAGGGACCGAGCCGGAGCAGCCCGCGGATCGCCCTGACAGACAGCGCACAGGTTGCCGTCGCGATGGTCATCGAGCGTCTGCCGCCACACTGCGGCCCGGCGTTCGTCGGCAGTGCCGACGAATTGACTGCCGACGAGAAGGCGCGAGACACCAGGCGAAGCACGCCACCTGTCGGGACGCGCACGCCCCCTGAGTTAGTCCAGCAGGTTCAACAAGCGGCTTGCCTGCCTTTCCGCAGTGCCTGGCGGGTTCCTCGGCTTGTTCCCCTTGTCGAAGGAGAGGAGGAACAGCCATACGAGAGCGAGGAGCCGCCGGCACTCCCCCAGCCGCACAGATTCACCTGTCGTCAGCTCGAATTGTCCCAGGAGGGCCTCAACGTCGAGCGGCTGATCCACCCAGCTGGCCACATGCTCGGTGATCTCCGCCAGTTCAAAGGCACGGTCACTGGCCCCGGAGTCCTCGAAGTCGACGACGCGCACTTCGGAGCCGTCCCACAAGTAGTTGGCGAGATTGCCGTCGCCAGGACCGAAGACTCGTGGGACGTCAGGCAGCCCGGCAGTCTCCATGCCCGAGCCGGCCAACCAGGCCAGCCCCCGGTTCATGGCATGCCTCACCTCTTCGCTGGTCTGGAGCCGAACCTGCGGTCCCCAGGAGCGGAGGTGAGCGACGAGGTCTTGCTGATGCCCTGGCCGGCGAGGGACCGCTGCCAGCGCATCAGGCGGCACTGCGCCATACAGTCTCGACAACGTCTTGGTCAGGGCCTTGATATGTGCCCTGTCGAGCGAGCGGCCTCGCAAGGGCTCCCCGGAAAGCCGGGACATCACCACTGTGGGTTCGTGCGCCTCAAGGTCCGCTTCCCAAGGCTCGGGAGCCAAGCCGGGTGCATACCGGGCAAGCAGGGTCAGGGCGCGCCACTCACGCTCAGCTTGCTGTCGGTGCTCGCCCCGAAATCGTTTGATCACGCTGCGGGACCTCAGCTCGACCGCGTGAGTACTCCAGTGTTCGGGACTCATGGGCAGCGATCCTTGCATCTGCACGAGGTGGCGCGAGTGAGGGCTACACGTCTGGTGCCAGGTCACCGAAGTTAGGATCACCCACGGCACGGCCGACGGCCGTAAGGCGTGCCTGCACCACTGCCTGGTCTATACGGCCACGCAGGCGATCGTCGCCGGGATTGGCGCCCGCGCGCTCGGGATCCGGGTCCACCCGGCCGCCGCCGCGATGGCGTCGCCGTGTCCTTCGGCACCCACTACGCCGCGGATCGCCGTGTACCGGGCAAGGGACTTCTGGAGAAGATCGCCACCAAGACGGGCAAGGGCGGCTTCTACAAGCTGGCCGACTTCGGCATGAACGGCGCCTTCCACTTGGACATTCTCTGCACCAGGAAGATCTGGGACGGATCAGGAGTCTGTGTCTCGCTGGGAGGTCTCCGCGTCCGGTATTGGAAGAGGCCGGCCGCCGAAGGTGATGGCGCCGGTTCCTCCCGTCGCCGTGATAGTGGGACCCTGGGCATTTCCCATGACGATGTTGTGGATCCCCTCACGAGTCGACGGAGGGTGAGGTTCCTCCCCGCTCTGTGGGGTTGCCATGGCGCGTTCCTCTGCGGTGACAGCTGCCCTGTTCTCTTGTCCGGCCTGAGGCCCTCCGCTATCCCGGGGGGCAGAGTCGGTAACGGCTTCGATACAGGTCAGCAGGACCTGCAAGATCGAGAAACCTTTTTCGTCGTAGTTTTCGCTGGTGTTGAGGCGGGCGACGTAGGTGTCGAGGAGCTCGGCTGCTTGTGTCAGCCTGTCCAGCTGAGCAGTGTCACAGTGGCGGGTCGCAGTGTGGAGCCAGAACTGTGCTTGGACCAGGTCGTCGAACCACTCGCGTTGATGTTCCTGTTTAAGGACCGCTGCTCCGCGCCCGCCGGCGAATTCCGATCGAAGATTCGCGGCGCGGAGAAGATGACGGAGCGCTCCGTTGTAAGCAGCGGCCCGCTGGTCGCGGAGCCACTTCCTGTCTTCTCGCCGGGCTTGCCTCTTTTCAGAGAGCGCAGCCCCGAGCATGGTGGTCAGCGCTCCAAACACTGCGCCAACCAGTCCGATGATCGCCTCTGCCATCGAGGGTCCTCACGATCAACATCGTTCAGGAGTAGGACCTCTAGCCAAGCGCATGTGTTCCCTGTCGGCCACTGCCTCTCTGCAATGTCATGAGTGCCGCGACGAGCATCGATCAGGTCGCCACTCTGGCGACGTTCGGCGCGGTGGGGGCGGTGCCCGCTGTTGGTCACAACCTGGCGGATCACGTGTTCGGACAGGCCGATGGCCAGACCGCGGGCAAGGGGGCGCCCTCGGCGACCGAGGTCGCCGAGGGCGTGAGCCCAAGGCGGGGCTGGGGCGTATGCCTCAGGCACGTGGCGCAATATCACCTGGTTATGGGCGTTTTGCTGGCCTTGGTGTGGGCCGTTCTCCCGCTCCAACTCGGCTGGGCGGGGCTGTTTGCTGGGCTGCTCGTCTCGGTGGTGACACACGCGTTCTTCGATCGCCGGTGGCCTCTGCGATGGCTGCTGGATCACACCGGCGCGAAGGGCTTCGCGGAGCTGAAGGCAGCCGGAATGAACGGAATGTATTTGAGTGATCAGGCCCTGCACCAGACGGCGTTGTTGGTGTCCGCTCTCCTGATCACCCGTGTGTGATCTGGTTGAGGAACCACGGGAAGCCCGAGGGAGACCGGGCCGTTTCGCTCGAAGCGGCGAGCCTGCTCACGCTTGCTTCGCAGGAGCGTGAGGGTGAGGTCGAGTCCATCGCTCTCACCCGCCAGTCCTCTGCGATGGCGTGCTCGCGGCGGGCAAGGAGGTCCTCTTCCAGCTCGTCCAGCCGGGGCAGCATCTTCGGGTTGACGCTCAGCATCAGGCAGCGGACACAGGCTCCTCTGAACTACGCGCGCGGCATGGCTCTTGGGACGGCGTTCAGCGCTGCCAGAGGAACGCGGCCTCACTGCAGGGCTGGCAGTGGAAGAGGTAACCGCGACCCCCGCCGCCGAAGTTCGCGGAGGTGGCGTATTCGTAACCCTCCTCCAGCTCGGCCGTGAACGTCATGCGAGTGGTGCACGAGGGGCAGTCAGGAGTCTCGTCACCCTGAATCCAGTCAGGCTCGCCGCCCAGCCGTCCGAGGACCGGCTCCTCCGTGGGATTGTCAGCGAGATGGAGGCGCAGAGCCGTGACCGCGCCCAGGAGTGTCTCGCCGTCGGCCGGGACGATGGTCGGGGTGAGCTCACCGGAGAACAGGTAGGCGCGGTTGGCACCGGCGTTGGCGTCCCAGTCGTCGCACATCCCGGGATCGTTCTGGCAGAAGAACACCGCGACCACGCCGATGTCGAGGGGCAGATGGGCGAGGAACTGCATGGCCTCATCGCACTCGCGGCACTTCGGCCAGACGAATTCACCCGGGACGAGCGGGACTCCGCCGGTGCGCGGCGTGGGCGCGTCGGCGGTGGTCTCCCCGTCGTAGATCAGCAGCATGGCCACAGCGTATGGTCAGCCCGTTGGGTCAGGTAGCTGGATCTGGCCTGATCCCAGACAACGTCCAGCAGCCACAACACTCTTTTCTGCACTTTGCAACCCGGCGGGCTGAGTAGACCTTGTGCCTGCGTAGGCTGCCCGCATGATCGTCCGCTGCATTCAAATCATCAGCCAGGCAACTGGAGAGGTCGTGGCCGATCACCCCTCCATCCGTGTCGGCAGTTCGTCGTATGGTGTGCACCGCGAGCTCTCGCCAGGCTCCGAAGCCCGGCCCGCCGAGGGTCCCGATGCCGTAGTGACAAAAGACGGGCAAATCGAACAGGTTCGCCGTGGACCGGACGTGCTCAGGTTGTCTCTCCAAGTCGGTGAGGGGCACCCGCTTCACGAAGACCGGAGTTCCGGCGACCTCCAGCAGGACCGACTTCCCACCGATGCCGGCCCCGATCGGTATTGCCGTGTCCAAGAGCTCGTGCAGGGCGTCGCCACTGCACGAGGACAGGGACTCTGAAACCGCCTTATGGACGGTCAGACGCGCATCACGCGACATGTCAGGGCACTTCACTGTGGCCTCCCCCGGGCGCCGGCCTCAATTCTGCACCCGCACGAGCAGTGCAGTACCAGAACACCGCCTCTACGCCAGTACGCCACCCTGCCGACGGCCGAAGCATCGCCACCGGTATCGCTGTCCTCGCCTGGAGCGCCGCATCTGCTCTTGCGCTGCGCGGACTGAGCCTGCGCCCGCAGGTGTGACCCGTCGCCGGTAGCCGTTCGTGTCGGGGAGTGGTCGGTCGGACGTAAGCCGGTCACTGCTCAGGCGGTCACGGTGCGCTGTGTGGAGCGCGATCGCTGGTCCGCCTCTGGCCTGGCCGGCATACGGGCCGGGCATGCGGTGCTGTCTGGCATCTCGTCAGTCCCCGCCGCCACCGCCGCCGCAGCTGAAGCCATCGCCGTAGCCATCATCCTTGCCGAAGTCGCCGCCGGCCCCGTCGTGGTGGCTGCCGGAGCTGTTGGAGCTGCTGGATGAGGAGCGAAAGATGTTGACGCCGATCGACAAGAACACCAGCCCCAGCAGCACATAGAGCCCTCCCATTGCCAGCCCCCCAATCACGAGCGACTTCAGTAGTACCTCTACGTGCAGCACGCCACCCCCTGCGGCCGCCACCGTGGCGGCCTCCACTGTGGCGTACCGGAGGCGGGCGCGGGAGGCCTTGGGGGCGGCGCGATGACGCCAGATAGCCGTGTTGGGTCGCAGGGCTGGCGGGTGGCCAGGTGACGCTCGCGCCCAAGAAGTGGCAGCGCCCAGGCTTCTGGGAGGAATACTTCGACGGCGAGCCAACTGCTGGCGCTGAACGCCACACCTGGAGGGGCCCGGCCCGTCACAACCGGACCGAGCCCCTCCATCTTCTAGCTCTTGCGGTAGCCCCGCGCGGAAGGCGGCAACGCCATGTCCAGGAGGCTGTCGATGGTCTTGCCATCGAGCCCGCTGTCCAGGCTGAAGGATCGGCGGAACAGACCCCCGACCACGGCAGGCTGCAGGCCCAGGCGCACGCGAGCCGTGAGGCAGACCTCCCCGAGGAGGTTCGCGGTCTCACGGGGCCGGCGCTGGATGTACCAGGTGAGGAGCTTCACGGCACTCGTGGGCATGTCCGAGAGCATGATGTCCTCCACCCCCTTGCCTTCGCTGACACGCTGTTCGACGTCTTCCGCGAGACGGCCGACGATGGACTCGACGAGCACATCCCGCAGCGGGCCATGAGGGATGAGCCCCTGGTCGTGGCCGTACATGAGGCTGGCCGCCGCGTCCCAGGCGAGAGAGTCGGCAGCACTTTGCGCCAAGTCGCCCTTCATAAAGGCCGGCTGCTTCTTCCCGCCGCTGTGGCGGGATTCCGTCAGAGCTTCGTGGAAGACACCGCGCAGCCGGTTGTGGTCGTCCACAAGGCCGGTGGGCTGGACCGTGTCGTACACAGTGGTGGCTGACAGGAGCGCTTCGGGCCCGTTGTCCCGAAGGTGGTTCTCGGCCCAGTCCTGCGCGACCGGCACGGACCACCACATGCTGCCAGCCGCCTCAAGCTGCGGCTCGGGCAGCGAGTTACGTCCGTACTTCGGATCGGGCAGGTCGTCCACACCGATCGCCGCGATCTTCGCCAACCCCGCCATGTCGACGAGGGCCTCCCGCTCCAGCTCGGGTGCATGAAAATCGACGATGCACGCGTCCAACGGCAGCCGGCCAGGATCTGCCGCACGGAGCTCCGCCCATAGGGCTAGGTGATCCTTCCAGTTCGTCACAGGCTCCTGCGCCGTGAAGCTGGCAATCTTCATGATGCTGGCGTTCTCAGGGCTCCCGGCGGAGTCCAGCAGATGGGCCGCCGTGATCGTCGTGGGGTTGTCGACCGGCCGAGGATCGTAGCCCTCGAAGGCCGTGTCCGACACCTGGCTGGGGCGATGCCAGCGCTTGCCGTTCCACCAGTAACCGCCTCGCCTGTGCAGGAAGCCCGAACGCCCATACTTCCACTGGTGGTGCAGATCGCCCTGATACCTGTCATGGATAAGAAGGACAGTGCGGCCATAGGGCGGGTGGTGATAGACGGCCCAGGCAAAGGACGGATTCTTGGGCTCGGTGGTGAACGCAACCCACCCGCCGCCCGTGGTGCGATCAGTGCGCCCCCAGAGCCCTGCACCCTGGTTCCGGCCGGTGCGTTCGATCGCATCGGGACTGTCCAGGGGCAGACGGCCGTCGTTGATGAACGGCAGGCCCGGGATCGGGTGGTCGGTGCTGATGCCGTTGGCCACCGGACGTAAGCGGTACAAGCCGGTTCCCCCTCTGCTGATGGTTATCGTGACGGCGGAACGCTAACCAACTAACGACCCAGATATGCCTCATGAGATATCCCGGTCTCCTCGTCCGTTGCCGTGAGGCTCCTCAGCCGACTGGCGCCACCACATTCCGGATTGCAACCGGAACATCAGCATCTGCCGGCCGTGCTGCACCGCCTTCGCCAATGTCGCCGAGAACTGGGCCAGGGGCCGTGGCCGCGGGGACATAATTTGGCCGTCTCCACGCCAGGCGCGTTGTCGTCGTCGAGCAACCTTCTCAGTATCAAGGGGAGCGCGTCGTCAGAGGTCTGCGGTGCCCGAGACCGGGCACCGCGCGATCAGTGCGTGGAACGCGGAACGACTTCGAACTCTCCGTCGGCTGGGAGCCCGGTCAGTTGTTCCGTCCGCTCCTGCGCGACGGACGGCCTGACAAGCTCGCGCCGCCAACAACTCGCCGGCCTGACAGGGCTTTGGGAACGAAGGCGCAGGCTAGCTATCTCCCATCACCAGGCCTTCATCGCCCGCCGCCGAACTGAGCGGCCCAGCGAGGAGTACCGCGAGCGCACCGCTACCCAGTGGGACGAGTTCCTGGCTCACTTCGAGCTCCGCAGGGTCGCCCTGGGAACCTGCGGCCGCGACTACGCGACCTCGTGCCAGCATGAAAACGCCTGCTCAGATGTCCCCTACTGCTTGTGGACTCGGCCCAGATGCCACGTCTCCAGGAGATCCACGCCAACCTCGTCGACCGCCTCCAGGAGGCCCGGGGCCAGGGCTGGCTTGGCGAGGTGGCCGCCAGCAGCCAGCGAACTACAGGACTGCGCCACTCTCTGGAGCGTGGGCGAGATCCCCGCAAGCGATGTCGTCAGCGCGGCCTGTGACGCGCTCGTCGCCGGCCTAGACAGCCCCGGACTTCGGGTGCTGGCAGCCTGCACACGCGCCGAGGCGGACTACGACGTGCACGACTTGCTCCCCGGAGCGCTCGATGAGCTCGGCCTCATTCTCTACCCGGCCGCCAGCGAGGCCAGCGAACAAGCCGCCGCGCGAGCGCTCGCACGACGCATGCTGGCCGGCGAGCTGAAACCTTGGGAGCTCACTTTCCGGATCAACCAGCGCTACGGGCATGAGCTGCCCCTGACAGCACGGCTCGTCGAACTCGATGACGAGTACGCCTTCCTCGAATACAGCGACGACAAAGCAATAGCTCAGATCGAGGCTGAGGTCACGGCCGAAGCCCGCCGCCTCGCCGCAGTCCACCCCCGCGTTCCCGCCGAACCCACGGACTTCCCCACCTGATGCACACGGAGCGACCCGCGAGTTCCCCCTGAACAAGCTTCAGTTTCTCTGAACCCACGGGGCTCACCGGCCTCGGGGAACATCGGTACAGCGGTTGGCGCTGAGAACGATCATGCTTGGCTAGCACACCGGCTGGAGGCTCCGCTGGGGTTCGCGGAAAGATCGCCGGGTCGGTTCCGCAGCTGGTTACGGTCCGCCTCGTGCCGGTTGAGATTCTGACTGATGAGCAGGCTGCGGCGTACGGGAAGTTCGCCGAGGGTGTTCGGATCGTCAATCCGTCCCTGCTTACGGAACTGGCGCCGCAGTGAGCGGGCGGGCTTCTGCGCAGGTTCTGCGGCCCCACCAGGTCGAGGCGGTGGCGGTCGTGCGGACCCTTCAGGGGCCCGCAGACGGGCACCTGCAGGAGGTGGAGCTGGGTGCCAGTGCATCGCCGCCAGCGGCTCCGGCCAAACGCTCATCGCCACCGCGACCGCCCAGCGGCTTCGGGCGCGGCGGGTGGTGGTGCTGGTGCCGACGCTGGATCTGCTGGTGCAGACGGCGACGGCGCGGCGGCGGGATCGTGGCCGGTCGGGGGCGATGGTGGGTGTGTGTTCCCTGCCGGCCAAGGATTCCGGAGGTCTGCCGTGCACCACGGACGAGGGCGAACTGGGGCGCGGCTGGCGGCGTTGCAGTCGGGGGTGCTGACCGCGGCCGCGCGGGAGAACCTACGCAAGGTGCTGACTTCCAACAGCCTGCAGGCAACGCGCAGGCACGAAAGGGCTCACCGATCGCTACAAGTCACCCATCTGGAGGAACAGCAGCTCCGTGCGGCATGGCGAACCGTTCCGCCAGGAAAGCCAGTTGCCATGAGACTCCTGCACCGCACGAGCGCGCTGTTCGCCGCCGCCGTCCCTGCCATGCTGGCCGCCTCACTGGCCGGCCTCGCGCCCGCCCACGCCACCACGGCGGGCTCCCCCGGCGCGGCCCAGCACCAGATCAGCTGCCCGCGCGGATTCGTCTGTATCTACCCCGAGATCGAATTCGGCGGCCAGCCCTACGTCAAACGAGCCGTCGACGGCTCCGTGCGCCACCTGCCCGACTACATCCGCGGAGCCGGCAGCTCCATCATCAACAACAGCGGCCGCACCGCACGCGTCTACCAGAAGGACAACTACTTCGGCCGGCACGTCTGCGTCGGACGCGAGGGAGGCACCATCGGCGACCTGCGTTCCTACCAGCTCAACGACACCACCCACAGCCTGCGCAACAACGACACCCCCTGCGGCGCCTGACACCGCCGCCTCCCCCTCCCGGCGGCAGGAGACAACAGGTCCCGCCTCAGAGCGCCGACGTCGGGGGAACGAGCCGGCGCTGGCCAAGGGCCGCAAGCCGCGCGGTCCCGGGGGCGGGCGGCCTGGGCCGCAGTGGACCGTACGGCGCGGCCGGGATGGCGGGAGGTGCTGGTCGGTCAGTTCTCTGAGGGGATCCGCGCTGCAATCTCCCGGGCGAACCAGTCCGCCTCCTGCGACAACTCCTCCAGCCCCTCCCCCGCGATCAGCTGAAGCAGGCGCAGCAGGTCGTGGGCTTCCTCCAGGGTGAGCATCTCCAGGCGGCGCGCGGCGTCCTGGGCGGGAAGCAGGGTGGTGATGTCGTTGCTCATGCTCCGATCATCAGCCGCGCTTCCCGGCCGGCGGGCCTGCATGCGGGATCGTCCACCCGCATGGAGGACGCTGTTCGCGACTGGTGCCCGTGCGTCGCACCATCAACGGCACGTTCAGGCGCTGTCGGCGTCCTGGCCACCGGCCGGGACGTACTCGACGTCCTGGTGGCCGCAGCCGTTCGCCAGTTCGGTCAGAGCGGCCGTCTCGGCCCGGTCGGCGCTCAGGCCCACCGGAACTTGGTGGCCGCGCCCGCTGCGCGACCCGGACGCGCCGGATCTGGACGAGAACGACGAGGAAGAAGGCTCCTGACACCTACTCGCTGGTCATCCCGTCACTTCTGCGGCAACGCCTGGCTGCGGCCGGGTACGCATGCCCAAGTGGGCAAGAGACGGGCCGACAGCGCCCAGTGCAGCGAAGAACAGCGCCAGCAGCAGCCAGCCTGTCGTGCCGAGTCCGAGCACCACCGTGGTGAGGATCGCGGGGGCAAGAGCCTGGCCTGCGCTGAAGCCGAGCCCGAGGACACCTTGGTACTGGCCCTGGGCATGGTCGGGGGCCAGACCGAAGCCCAGGGCGAAGCCCGCCGATGATTCCCAGACCTCTCCCAGGCCATGGACGAAGATCGCAGTCAGGACCAGTCCTACTGCGGCCCAGACTGGGCCGTAGGCCGCCAGCGCCATCATCGGGCAGCTGACGAGGAAGAGCAGCCCCGCTGTGCGAAACGCCCGGCCGCCGTCGTGCGGGGTCTCGATACGCGAGCCGATCCTGGTCTGCATCAACACACAGAAGAGAGAGTTGACGGCGAACAGCGCGGCTACCGCCCACACGTGGGAGTAATTGTCAAGAGTTGTGGATCATCGGAGAGCGTCTATTGGCGTTGCTCCCACGCGGTCCGGGTGAGCTCGTAATCGACGTCGCCGTGCTCCGAGCCCGGGATCGGTTCCGGCCAGTCCCCGGCGAAGCTCCGTAGGAAGGACAGGCCGGACTTCTCCATCACTCGTCGGGAACCAGTGTTAACCGCCATGGTGTGCGCGATGACCCGCTTCACCCCGAGCACCGTGAATCCCTTGTCGATCAGGGCCCGTGATCCCTCGGTGGCGTAGCCGCGGCCCCAGGCGTACTTGCGGAGCCGGTAGCCGAGTTCGACCTCGGCGCGGCTGTGCTCGTCCAGCGGCCGGAATTCGAACCAGCCCAGGAACGCCCCGGTGGCCTTCTCCTGTGCGGCCCAGTAGCCGCGGGTCCCGGTGCCCGGGTAGTCGCGCAGGAGCCGTGGCAGGGTGTACTCCCGGATCGTCTCGGTGCTGGCCGGCTTCCCGCCGTTGATGAAGCGCATGGCCTCGGGGTCGTCGTTGAGGGCGAACAGGTCGTCGGCGTCGGCCTCGGTGATCGCGCGCAGCACGAGCCGGCCGGTCTCCAGGAAGATATGCATGCCGCGATCTTCACCGCCGTCGGCCGGGGGCGCTACCGGTTTCAAGATGGGCTGGTGACGGAGCGCCGGTTCACGCAGCACAGGCTCCTGGGCGTTCGATCAGTTGTCCGCGTTCGAAGCGGGCTCCGGCTCGGACGAGGGCGACGAGATGGGATGCGTTCACGGCCCGCCAGCGGGCCTGAGCGGACTCGATGAGCTTGAACACCATGGCCAAGGCGGCTGCTCGGGAGCCGGCGCCCTTGGTGACCTTGGTGCGCAGCTGGCTTCTCCAGGGGCAAGGTCAACGGCCGGCGGCAGCAAGCGAGTCGCGAGGGGCGCGGTCGCCACCGCGTAGGGACACTTGCGCACCGGTCCATGGCCTCGGCCAGCTCAACGCCATGGTTATGACAGGTCGGTGCCCTGGCCGCCGCCTGACACGTTCAGCTCAGCTGGGTGCCGCGGTTAGTCGCGGTCTCGCCCTCTTACGGGACGCAGATCACCACACGGAGTCGCCCAGCAGACCTCGCATCCAGGCGGGGGACCCCGCGCCTCTCTCGTCGATCTCTTCCAGACCCTCTTCCAGTTGATACCGCAGTGCGCGCTGCTCGAGGTCGCTGGGAGCCATCGCCATGAAAAGCGCGGCGAGCTTGCGAAGGTGGAGCATCGCCACGAAGGAACGGAGATCCGAAGCGATCACCTTGTCCGGGCTCCAGCCCCCGGGCTCGTCGTGTGCCTGAGCCCGCAGAACGATTCCGTTGGAGCCGTCGATCACCACGGCCCCGCCCCACCACCGTCCTATCTGGAGGAAGGGGCCCTCAGCGTCGGGAGGCTGCTGCTCGCCGTCAGGCCAAGGGCTCGTCGCACGCAACTCGCTGTCGCCGGGAAGCGAGAGCTCAAGACCGCCCACCTCCCCCGTGGGCAGACCCATCTCTTGGAGGACTTGGCGTGTGGTGGGGTCGCTGAGTTCGGCCGGCAGCCTCCCGGGAGCAATTCTTGCGACGGGATCGGGTGCGAAGACCCTTCGGCAGGCGTCGTAAGCAGGGATGAGGACTTCCGCTGGAGGAGAGCCGGTCACGCTGCGGTAGGGCCAAACCGCATCCGTTTGCCTGGTGGGAGTCAGGTGCACAGGTGTCGACCAGCCGGCCGGGCCCACGGCGAAGGCGCCGCCCGGCCCGGCTACCACGAGCGTGTCGCCTACGTGCAGGGCACATGGCAGCCAGTCCCGGTCGGGGCCCTCGCCGTAGCTGCGTGCGGCTTCGTAGGCGAGGTTCTCGAAGGTCAATTCGACGTCACGGCCATCTGGCCATGCCATCGCTGCCAGGGTGTCGTCGGGGATGACGGTGTCGAACGGGGCTGTCAGCAGTTCACCGGTCGCCGCATCCCACATCCAGATCGGCCGAGCCGCATCTCGGAACTCACCCCACCCGAGAACGACGTGCTTGGCCTGCCAGCTCACATGAGCCAGAGCTGCGATGGGGCCGGGCTCGATGAACTGCGGCTGCCAGCTGCCGGGCGGCCTCCAGTGTGCCCAACGGCAGCGCCACGGCAGCGGATGCCTGATGGCGATGGCGATGTCTCGCGCCGTATCTGTCGCTCCCCGCGCGGTGGTGAACAGGTTGAGCCACGCCGCCCATTCCCCCGGATCACCCGGCGTGACGCCGTAGCTGTGTGCGTAGAACGCGTCCGATGCGAGTGTGTCGACCGGGGGGCCGTGGCGCAGGCAGGAAGCTGCATCGAGCAGAGCATCCTGGGAGACGGCGACGAGAGCGGCGCCGTTCTGCATCAAGCGCCTGAATTGTCCAGCGCTGGCTGCGTGCATGGCCGTTGCGCTTGCCCGGTAGCCCATGGCACCGGGGGTCTCTTCGGCGTCTGTGTCGAGAAGCCAGTTCATGACCGCGTGGTGCGCACGTTCCGCGATTTCGTTGCTGAGCGTACTGCGCAGCGCCTCGGCCACCGACTCGTCTGCGAACGCCACGGTGCCATCGGCGGACAACTGCAGCCCGGGGTGTTTCGAGGCGACTTCTTCAAGACGCGCCTCGTCCCACGTTCGTGAGGTGAGAACCCTCGCCAGGACACTCCAAATCGGCAGAGGAACCTTCCGCGCTTCAGCGAGCGAAAGGGCCAGGATTTCGGGAGAGGAAGAATAGGCGGCTGCTTCACGGGTCTCGTCCTCGGGCGGGCGCATCACGTACCGGTGGCGGTCCGCACTGAGGAAGTCCTCCTCGTCGTTGATCTCCACGAGGATCCCGAGTCCGTACTCCTCCGCGAGCTCGTCCAGCCGGGACTCGATGATCCTTCGTGGGTGGGAAGACCGCCGTGTCCGGCCGGCGCGGTGAGCGTTAACCAGCAACACCAGGGCTCGGCTGCTCCCCGTCTCCTCCTTGGAGCGGACGCGGATCGCTTCGGAGAGTTCCTCAGTGGTCCGTCCGGTTGCGTCGAGAACAAGTGCCTCCGGGATCTCCTGGGAGAGCAGTCTCAGCACGCTCGTGCGGCCGGAGCGTGGAGGGCCAGCGATCTCCCGCACCTCTGGCATCCAACTGGAGTCGCTCCACCAAGCGCTGAGCTGCGCGACGGCGTCGCGCTGGGTTACTTCGTGGCGCACAACTCTCCTCCATTGCCCAGCTCGGGAGACAGCGGGGCAGCAGCAGTTTGTGGGAACAAGATCAACAGGCGAGTCAGCGGTTGTCCAGTCCTGCGGTCAGGGCTGGCCCGTTCATATCATTCTGATCAGTCGACCGGCCCAAGAACGAAACCCTCATCCCCGACCACGCCGGAGCCGGGCAGCGGCGAGGGCACCGCCGGTAGTGGGGGTCATGGGTGGGCAACCACCGCCTACGCTCGCTGTGTTTGAAGCAGACAGGATCAGCGACGATCGTTCGGGCCGGGAAGCCCCCGCCGGCTCTCCGCCAGCCGGGACGTCAGCACGGGGCAGGGGGGCGTCGCCCCACGTGAGGTGAGCGCCGGTCACTGGCCACTCCCCCGGCGGGACCGGCGCCATCCGCCGGGCGTCGCGGATTGCTTCGTTGGTGCAGCACGGCCCGCAGATGCTGATGTTCCGCTCGGTGGCGATCCGGGAGCCTCCGCCAGTGTCGCCGGGGAACTGGGCCAGGGGGCCGAGGCAGTGGGGGCATTCTTGGGCCGTCTCAGGGCCGGACGCGTTGTCGTCCATCGAGGAACCTTCTCTGTATCAAGGGGAGTGCGTCGTCAGAGGTCTGCGGTGACGACCGGCGCCGCGCGATCAGTGCGTGGAACGCTGAGCAGTCCAGAGGTTTCCGTCGGCTGGTTCCACGTCAGCTGTTCCGTCCACTCCCGCGCGACAGAGCGCCTTAGCCGTCGCACCCGTCGATGTCGTCGTCGCAACCCTCCACGTTGTCCCTGGTGACGGTGTTCAGGCGCCACATGACGAGACCGGTGCCGTCCTTGACCGGGTCGACTTTGGCGGCGAAGGTGCTGCCCGGAGGGATGTTGAACTGATCGGCTTCGCTGTCGCCGCAGCCGACTCCGTATGCCTGTTCTTTGCTGCCGCGTGCCAGCGTGAGGGTGAGTTCCTTGACGCCTTGCGTATCGCAGGTGATGTCGAGGCGGTACCAGCGCTTCCCAGGCGCCTGGAACTCTTTGTGCGCGCCGCTCGCGATGTTTGCGGTTCCGGAGTCAATGAGTTTGGGGTCGCTGCCGTCGCCATCGTAGGCGTCCAAGGCCCGCTCAGCGCGGTCCAAGGCGTCGTCCGGTTCCCACGGCCGACTGTCGTCCGGTGGAGAAGTGGCCGGCCTTTGGGGGACCTTGGAGGGCTGCGCCAAAGAGGCGCTGGGCTCGGGAGTGGCGTGTTGTGCTTCGTTGGCGCAGCCGACGAGGAGCAGGAGGGTGACTGCGCTGAGCGGGAGTATGTGGTGCAGACGCATGGGGTCCCCGGGGTGTGGGTGTTGCTGATGGCGGGGCCTGGTGCAGGCCCCGCCATCAGTGCGGAGTGGTGGGTGCTAGCTAGTGGTCAAGCGGCGCAGTTGGCCGGGGCCGCATTTATGACGGATTCATACATTAGTACTAACTTTCTACACTCCTCGGCAATTCGGGAGTGTTGTCTCAGACGATCTCCGCAGCAGCGTTTCAGCGCCATCCCGACCAGCAGGTTTCGCAACGTGGATGACAATTTTTCGGACTGAACAGGACACCTGATCGCAGGACCGCTGGCCCAAGCGTGACCTCAGCACGTCGCCTCTGCCTGGCGAAGTCCTCTGCTCGCGAGTGACGCCGGGACTCCCCCGCGCGCGCCGCGCCTCCTGCGCCTCGAACACGACATCGCGCCCCGGCAGCGAAGCTGTTTGCCGGACCGGCTAGACGGCGCCCTGGCCCTCGGGCAGAGAATCGTTCATGGCTCCGTGCCGGAGATGGTCGCCTAGAAGAGTGCGGGGCGCGGCTACCCATTCAGCGCCACCTGGCCGCCGAGACGAGGCACCATCCTCACCCGACACGGGTGGGTCACTGCGTGGGTCTGCGGCCGCATGCTCCGTGGCGTGTCCACAGCCAAACGGAGGCAAGCTCTTGTTTCTTCGCTGGGAGCGATCCTAAGCAGAGCACGCAAGTTGTCCACTGGAGGTTCGGACGTGTCATGTACCCACCGACGTCTTCGCGCGGTCGTGCAGTTGCATCCCCCGGCGCCCGGTGGGTGCGTGCCGGCTCGGTGAGCCGGGGTAATGCCGGCCGTTCTCAGCGGGCCGGGGGCGGGGCGGACGGTTGGGGGGCGTCCAGCGGGAGGGCGTCCAGTAGCCTGGTCGCGTCCCCCAGGCGTAGGGCGCCCATTTCCACGTACGCGCGTCCGGTTCCGGAGACGAGAGGGCGGATGCTGGAGACGGCCGTCTCGGGTACTCCGGCGCGCTGGAGGGCAGCGCGGAGCAGGGCTGCGACGTGCTCGGCCTCGGCGCGGGCGCTCTTGTAGTCCTTCATGGGGATCACGCGGGGCTTCGCTTCAGCTTGTGGGGGTGTTGGCGGAGCTCCACATTGAGGTCGGAAGCCTTTGAGAGGTCGCCGCGGGCACGAGCTTGGTGGCGCTCCATGGCGAGCGCGGCGCACACGTCGCAACTGGGGTCTGGGCCCGGGTCGGCGTCGACTCGCAGGGGGAGCTCGACGGGTGGGCCCGGGTAGGTCGTCGGGTTGGTCATGGCCGTCCCCTCACGTAGTGACAGTGACGACGACGCTATGAGTCAGCTCGCCTGCGGCTCCACGAACTTGCACAAGCTTGCACATGAATTCCGTTGGCCTGTAGCAGTATTGACGGCTGGTTCGCTGCTCAGCAACGCTTGTGCAAGTCCGAGCAAGTGCCTAGAACAGGGAGCCAACCATGGCCGTAGAGTTCATCGGCATTGACCCTGACACGGACCGGGACCACTGCCCTACCGCGTGGGCGGACACGGAAGCTCAGGAGGTCTTGTTACAGGGGTGGAAGCTAGACGCCGAGACCCAAGCCGCGTGTGAGGCGACGAGCCCCGCGAACGGCTCCGTGCCCGAAGGCGAGGCTATCGTCAGGATTCCGGCCCGGATGATCCCCTTGATCAGGGAGGCGTGCGATGCCCTCGAGCGTGCCCAGCTTCGCTGAGCTGCTTGGGCAATGCCAGCGCTCTGCCATGCACCTGGAGATGCGGGATGCCTACGTGCCCTCGGACCGCTTCAGGGCATGGCAGCGCGGTGAACGGATCAGTTGGGAAGACCGTGCGAGCTGGTGGCATCCCTATGACCAGCTGATCCATGACACCGTGGCTCGGGGCGTGGTGATCCGCAGGGCGCGGATCATCTCCGAGCCTGTGTCGGAGTACATTCGGTGGGAGCACTACGTCACCCGATGCAACGTCACGGCAGGTGAGGAAGTCCGGTGGCTACCGCGCCGACAGGCCACCAACATCCCTCTGCCCGGCAATGACTTCTGGCTGTTCGATGACGTGCTGCTCAGGGTCCATCACTTCTCCGGTGACGGCGCGGTGGTGGATGACGAGATCACGGAGGACGCGGAGACGGTGAGACTGTGCTCCGCCGCCTTCGAAACGGTCTGGAAGCGCGCGGTTCCGCACCATCTGTACAAGATCTGACGAAGGTCCGCTCCCCATGCCCCCACATCCGTCGTCGAGCGTTCAGAAGGCCCGGGAGGCTCTCGCTGGGCAGCTGCGTGAGATCCGGCGGGAAGCTGGAATGAGCGGGCGGGAGCTGGCCGTCAGGTGTGGCTGGTCCGAGTCGAAGTCATCCCGGATCGAGAACGCCAAGACGCCTCCTTCTGACGCGGACATCCGAGCGTGGTGCCGTGCCTGCAACGCCGCAGACCAGACACCTGACCTGATCGCGGCCAACCGTCAATCCGCCGACAGGTATGTCCAGTGGCGGCGACTACAGCGAAGCGGGCTCCGCCGGCTGCAGGATTCCGCGGGAGACCTGTACCAACAGACCAGCCTGTTTCGGGTCTACGTTTCTGATGTGATCCCCGGATTTCTCCAGACCTCCGGATACGCGACCGCTCTTCTGTCGTCCATCGCAGACTTCCGAGGCACCCCGGACGATGTGAGCGCAGCCGTCGCTGCCCGTATGAGGCGTAACGCGGTGCTGACCAACGGGGCGCACCGATTCTCCTTCGTGCTGGAGGAGTCGGTACTGCGGTACCGGTTGTGCAGCGCAGCGGCCATGGCTGCGCAACTTGGCCATCTGCTGGGAGTGATGGACCATCACAATGTCGCTCTGGGCATCGTCCCCTTCTCGGCACGGCGGTCCGTGTGGCCCATGCCGACCTTCACGATCTTCGATGAGGTCAGAGTCCACGCCGATACTCTGGACGCAGCTTTGTCGCTGACGCAGCCCAGCGAAGTCGAGCTGTACGCTCGTGCCTTTGAGCGGTTCTCGCAGGGAGCCACAAGGGGGTCTGCGGCGCGTGCTCTTGTGGCGGAGGCGCTGTCGTCCATGGGGTGAGCGGATCATGGTGCAGCTCGTTCGATGCCGTACGGCGGGGGCGCGAACTGCGCGTACTTCTGCGGGGTATAGACCCTGAGCCGCTCGATCATGACTGCCCGCACGGCGATGGCCAGCCGGACGCAGTTCTCCGGGAGTCGGGGCACCCAGCGCAAAGCGTCCAAGGCACACCTCGATCACCTCTACGCCTCGGCGGAGTTCCGGGCGCCAGAAGGCGCGTACCCCGTCGACGTATGGACCTGTGGGAGCCTGCTCGCCGACTGGGCGCGTCGCGATGGACGAGCGGTATGAGGAGATGGATGAGGAGGATGGCGATGACGGATAGGTTCAGGGCCGCCGCGATCGGGCTTCTGAAGCAGAAGTAACTCTGGCGGCTTCCGCCGAAAGACAGTGGTCCCCCTCCATCAGTCCACCCCAGCTTGGCAATACGACACCCAAGGAGCCAGAACCTCATGGGCGACATCCCGCCTCCCCCAGAACGCGACCGCGCAATCCACCGTCGGGTTGGCCACTACATGGCCAGCGTCGCAGAGCTCCTGCTACGGGACGGCTACCCCGTGGCCTACGTGGGATCCTGCCCGCCAGAAGAACTAGACGACTCCCCCGAAAATGATGGCGCCGGGTACATCGACTTCGCCCCCGTAGTGATCACTCAGACCAACGGGGCGCCGGATGGAGCCCGGGAGCTGTTCTTCGACTGGGACACCAGCAGCGGCTGGAGACTGGTCCTCGAAACCAGCGCAAGGGCCTCCTCGCTGACCCGGTGGATGGGCGCCGGCCTCACTCCCGCGCCGGAGAGGGTCGCTGCCTTCTTCCTCTCAGCGCTCCTGGACCTCCACAGCGCGGGCAGCGACGAACGTCCCTTCTACCGGCAGGCAGGCCACGACATCGACGGCCTGGCCCAACGTCTCAGCCAATTCGACCGCAACACCTCGTTCAAAGAGCGCTTCCGCTCCGCACAGAACAGGACCGCGGAACGACAGTTCACCGGCGCCGTCTTGGCCGAGGACACGGTCATCACCCTTCCCCTGCGCACCGGGGAACTCACTGCCCTTCAGCGCCTGTCCGACTTTCTCGACATGAACGCTGAACTGCGCAGCATGACCACGATGCTCATCGCAGACCTCAAAGCCCGAGCTGTCGCTACCACCGACGACACGTCGCGCAGGTCAGTCACCTCCCACAGCACCGCAGCGGCCCTGGCAGAGCGGCTCGATCGTCTGCGCCGCCACCAAGGCTGACGCAGCACAGCAACCCTCCTCCCCCCAGGCGCCCTCGACAGCGCGCCTGGCGGAAGGGGGAAATCGCTGCGTTGAGGACGTGGTTGGCGCCGTAGGAGAGGACGCGGCCGCGGATGTGACGTTGCTCCCTGTTGGCCAAGTGATCGTTCAGTGGGTGCGGCAAACTTCACAAGCAGGATCGACATGAGTAGGGGTACTCATTGCTCCCCGGCGCCAGGCTCCAGCAACATGGCGTCATCTGGACCAAGGAGCCCTCCCCCATGCCCGAGCCCATCCTCACCTCGCCCTCTGACCGCTCTGTGTCCGAGAACCGTGCACTGCGGCGGTCGCTGCCGACTGCCCTCGTCGTGGTCGTCATCGCTGCCATGGCGCTCTCTGCCTGGAGCCCGCGCGACCCGACGACGTGGCTGCTGGAGACCGTGTGGGTGCTGGTCGGTCTGCCGCTGGTCCTCCTTAGCCGCCGGCGGTTCCCGCTGACGAACCTTCTGTACGGCCTGCTCGCCGCGCACGCGCTGGTGCTCGCCGTGGGCGGCCACTACACCTATGCGCAGGTCCCGTTGGGCGACTGGGTGAGGGAATGGCTCGGGCTCGACCGCAATCCCTATGACAGGTTCGGGCACCTTGTGCAGGGGTTCGTACCCGCCGTCCTGGTACGCGAGTTGCTCAGCCGGACCTCGCCGCTGCGCGACAGCCGATGGCTGGCGCCGCTGACCGTATGTGCCTGCCTGGCCTTCAGCGCGGTCTTCGAGATGTTCGAGTGGGCAGCTGCGTTGATCGGCGGACGTGCGGCCAATGACTTCCTGGCCACTCAGTCCGATGTGTGGGACACCCAGTGGGACATGTTCTGTGCACTGATCGGGGCGACTGTGTCAGTGCTGCTGCTGAGCCGTGCGCACGACCGTCAGCTCGACGCGCTCGGCGCAGCGGAGCAGTCGCGCGCCTGAAAGTTCCGCAACGGATTTCTCCTGCTCAAGGAAGTCGGTGGACTTGGCCGCAGGCTCCTCGAGTGTGGAAGATCGGCCCATGTTCGAAGCCCCTGATATCGCGACGGCCTGGCGCCGCTCAGGCTTGAGGGCGCGCGCGTCGGAGTCGACCGTGCGGAGTGCGCGGTGGCGGTACGCGGCGTGGTCGGGTTCCGGGTACGCAGCGAGGGGCCTGTTGCGGCTGGGGTGGGGCTTCTGGTGGGAGGAACGCATCGGTGGCGGCGATAGGTGGTCCTGCCGCTACGGCCATGTCGTAGCGTGCTTGCACCAGATGGACGAAGCGCTGGTCCCGTTTGTCTCCGGCGTTCATGGTCCGTAGCCAGCCCGTCCCCTCCCGCTGCCATTGCTCGCGCGCGATCTCGTGTCGGAAGTGGCCATCAAGTTTCACGGTCAGCTTGTCTGCGGAAAGGTGGCCGATCCGAAAGCGCTGCAGCAACTCGCCGAGCACGAGCGAGGCGACGAGGTGCTGCTGATGGCGAACCAAGGTGACCGGCGCAGCAGGGGGTGACCAGGCTCGCAGGAGCTCGGGGTTGACGAGTGCGAGAGCAGTGAGCTGAAGGTGGCTGTCTCTCACGGATTGTTCGTCGCCGGTGCGGGCCTGACGGAGCTGGAAGCCAAGTGACAGGACCACTCCTGCCAAGGCCACGCTCGAAATCAGGATCGATACGGCTCCATAGACCTGGCTGATGTCGCTGAGCCTGCCCCAGTCGTAGCCCACTGGCGCAATCTTGGTCAACGCAATCGGCGTGACCACTACCAGGGCGACCAGGCCGATCAGCGCGATGGCGCACAACGTAAGGACGGTTGGCACGCGCCGTCTGCTGCTATTCATGCCGAGCATGTTCCTCCAGAGAGCCTGCCAACCACCACGCATCGGAGCATCGCTCCGACCGGACAAGCCCCTCCCCGGCCGTTCTGTGGATGGTTTTGACCACCCGCGCGGAAAGGTGATCAATGATCAGAGCAGGACTAGCGGAGCAATCTTTCTTCGAAAGGGCTGGCACCAGCCGCCCTCAGCGCTCGGGCTACGGCCGAGGCCAGGTCGGCCGATGTGACAGGGACTCGCTTGCCACGCTTTGACCCGTCAGGCGTGGTGCCCGTCAACCGCGTCGGCCGGGCGTGGACCTGCGGAATTGTTGCAGGAGTTCAAGGGCCGGAGGGCTGTCCGGATCAAAGCCATGGATCCCGTCCAACTCGGCAGGCATGTCGGGCCCCATAGGCGGGCGCCGTGGCACTGGAAGCAGAAGGCGATCTGGAAAAGGAGGCTGGTGGCGCTGTGAGCAGGGATACCCCAGCCCGGGATGAAGCAGCGGTGCAGTTCACTTTCCGGAGCAGCGCTGATCAATATCAGGGCGTCGCTGACCTGATCCGCCTCCCAGATCGCGACCTCGTCACCTACCAAGTTCGCTGCGCTGAGATGCCCCATTGGGTCGGTGATGCGGACGACCTCGATCAACTCGGTCTTCTCGTGAACGGGCGGAAGGATCATGCGCAGACATTCGCTGATCAAGGCGCCGTGCACCAGAGGTAAGCAGGCCTGGTAGCAGCCGAGATCCGGTAGCGCTCGGAAGCCCCCTGGTCGCCCGGTTGTTCAACAGTCGCGGTCTTGCGGCGCGACCGTGCCGATTCCAGCGTTTGAAGGACTCGCTCGGCCCGCTCGGTCCTAACGCCTCGGCAGCCTTGCGGTCTGTGCTCGTTTTTTGGGGCGACACGAGGTCAAAACCCGCTGTGCGGGCGCCTGGCGGCCTCGGAGGGGCTCCAAGGTCGCGCCATACCAGCAACTCCGAGATCTACCGTCTACGGTGCCACTCTGCGAGTCGCCTTTCTGGGGTAATAGATAAAATGGCTCCGATGTCCGCTTCGAGGGCCCGGCACCTCCAGCCTTCAGCATGTGCAACGGGCTATCTGAGAACGCCTTCACTCCGACCCTGGGGACCAGCATCGGACATTCATTGCGACTCCCAACAGCGTGAGCTGTGCCAGGCTGCGCGCGGGTTGCCCGGCGTCAGTAGCGCCGGCCGAGGGAGGTGATGCATCAGCGGTGTGCCTGAGCCGGCAACACCACGGACTTCACGGATGCCCCGCGGGGGCGACTCTCCAACTGGGCCCTGACCGCGGGCTCATGACACACAGGGGTCTCGAGCGCCCCGGGGCGCCAGTTCCGTCGCCAGCCGTGAGGCCAGCCAGACACCCCGAGGCACCGCTACCTTTGCACGGTCTAGAGGCTCACGCCATGCGCTCCCCCGAACTCCCCCGGCATGAGACACGTTGCCTCCCTGGCCACGGAGGTCAGGGCGCCCAGGGCAAGACTCACTGAGCCGAGCATCTATCCCTTCGCATAGGTCCGAAGTGCTTGATCGAAGTCGTGCGCCTCGGCCCGTCTACCGCACGGTGCGGCTCCCGTCCCGACAGGCGCGAACACTGCTCTCGTAGTTAGGGTGCACCCCCTGTGCTCCCTGATCACCTCTATCCGCGAAAACGACGATGTTGCCGACTTCCTCTCTAGCCCGGGCGACTTCGACCCCGAGCGAGGCGACCACGTCGAGGAGGTTCACCTCGCGTCGGGCGCGACCTGCAGGGCTTAGACAAGGGACAGTGCCGGCGGGACGAACTTCCTCTGCGGGGCGATGGAGGCAAGGAACGCCCGGTCCTCTACTCAGACTCCGAGGGCGGCGCGGCTCTGGTCGCGATTTGGCTGCCCGAGCTCCTGCAGCTCCTGCTGGTGCTCCCTGGTGGCATGACTGCCGAACGTTCACCGAGAAGCGAGAGCGCCGAACTCGCTGCCGACTACTCGCAAGACATGGCCGACCTGGCCTTCCTCAGGGCCCGTGTGGCTGCTGTTCTCGGCCTTGATCTGCCCACCAAGGCCGCTGTCCTGGCACGCCTGCGTGAGATTGCCACCAAGGCAGGCAAGCACCACGACCTGATCTGCACGCCCGAGAATCTCCCCTACAGCCCGCTCATCGCTACCTGAACGTCATGCTTGACGGGAACAGCGGACAGGCGGCGCGGGGCGGGTCGCCGGGTGGTTGTCAGGAGACAAAGTCGCGGAGGGCAGGCAGCGGAGCGCCCGCCTCGATGGGGCCTAGGCAGACGACGGCCTCCTCGAACTGGAAGTAGGAGAGCCCTTCATGGCGTGGGCCGATGACGAGAAGGCTGTCTCCGCACCGCCAAGCGGCGTGGCGCCAGTCGCCGTCTCCCATGGCCAGGGTGCCACCTTCGGCGGTGATGTCCTGTTCCGGAGGACCGAGCAGTTGGGTAAACGCGGCGACAGCCGCGTCGATATGCGTGTTGAACACCGCACGTCCGGCGTTGGCGTGGCTGGACCAGCCGGGCAACGTGCCCCAGAAATCCTCGCACCAGTCCTCGCTGTCAACCCAGTAGAAGTGGGCGAACGACAGGATGAGACTGTCCCCGAGATAGACCAGGTGCCCCTCGGCGGTGACGAAGGCGTCTTCCAACGGCAAGTCTGCGTCCGCTTCCTGCCAGCCCAGGCCCCGCATCGCTGCCTCGGATACCGCCCAGTCGCCCAACGGCAGTTTCGCCAGGCCGACGACCTGCTCCACCAGTGGCGGGGTGATGGAGCACGCGGCGACGTGATCGACAGGATCTTTGTCAGTCATGGCAGGACGGTATCCGGGCAGCACGCGTGAGCCAGCGCCGGGCCGACACCGAGCGACGGTGCTAGTGGTGCGCCTTGTCGGTGGCATCGGCGGTTGCGCAGTTGGCCGAGTCCCGCTAGGTGTCGTTCACGTGAGGTTGCGGTCAGGCAAGGCGGATCGCGTTGGTCAGCGCTGACTGGCCAAGGAAGACCAGCACCCGCTGACGTCGCCAAGTGCTCAGGCGCGCCTGCGGTGGGTGTATCCCTCCATCAAGGGCCCGCCGAAAAGGTCGAGCGCCTGCTTCACCGCAGTGGCCAACGGCTGGGGGTCGGCATGCTCGGCCACAGCCAGATGACCGTCCAACAGGGCTTTACCCAGGGCGGGGTCTGCGCTCAGCAGGCGGCGGGGAAGCCATTTACCGATGCCTCTCCAGGCACCGTGGTGGGCAGTGACCAGGTCAGCGGCTTTGTGGAGCACTTGCTCAGCGAGGGAAAGCTGTTCGTACCGGCTATCGGGTGGGGTGTCGACCAGGTCGTCCAGGAAGCAGGTAAGAACGTAGCGGCCGTGTTCCCACTCGGCTGTGGTGAGTGGTAGAGGACCGGAAGCAAGTACTTCCTGGGCCAGTTGGCGGGCACGGTTCACATGCCCGTACGGGTCGGCCAGGGGCAGGCCTTGGTCATAGAGGAAGAGGACTGTTCCGCGCCGCCGAGCTCGGTCCCATGCGAAGAATTCCGGCACGTCCGCAAGGGTGTTCAGGAACAGTTCGACGATGCGGCCCTCGTGACGGATAACCTCCCGGCGGCTGGTGTCTGTGTCGGGGAGGAGGACGGCCACGTCGAGATCACTGCTCGGGGTGGCCAGCCCCTTGAGCGGCGGAGCCTCCGAGCACGGCGCAGGGCCTGCGGAAGGAGGTCAGTGACGACGCGGAGTGCTTGGGCTTCGACAGCTTTTTGATCAACCATGGGTGCTCATCGTGCCAGCCCTCAGAAGCAGGTTGCCAGCGTCCTCTGGCTAATGCCGTTGCGTGCATAGGGTATTCGGACTTGCTGCCTCGGCGTCGCCCGGGGGCCCGGCGGTGAGTTCATGGCACGGCGATCTGCCGCCGCTCGGGTTGCCGTGACTGTCGATGTATGGGCGCAGAGCCTGTAGCCAGCTGTCCCGCGATTGGCCGTGGGCGGTGGTCTTATTACGGCGTAATAGATGCCGGGCGGCGCAGGGGGCGCGGGCTTCATTACGGCGTAATGCAAGCTGCCTGGTGGGCGGCAGGCCCGGCCCCGGTCCGGAGGATGAGTCGTCTATAGGGGGTTTCGTGCTGCTCTGAGGTGGATCAGGTGGTCTGAGGTAATGGAGCTTGATTTGCCTCAAATTCAGCCCGAGCTTCGACATGCGGGTGTCATCGGGGGGCCGGCGATTGCGGCAGAGGAGCCAGAGGGTTCGAGCCCGTCTCCGGGAAACGCTCCCCACCCTTCGGTAGCCGACAGCCCCGGTGGCTGTCAGGCGCCAGCGGGGGTTGCCCATTGCACGAGCTGGATCACGACGCCGTTGAGGTCGGCGACCTGGAAGAGACGTTCGCCCCAGGGCTCTTACCGCAGCGGCACCGTGATGGAGACCCTTTCGGCGCACAGTCGGTGTTCCTGCTCCTCGATGCCGATAACGGTGAAGGCCATGCTCAGGCCGGAGGCGTCACGCTGCTCCGCCCGGCTCCGGTATGCCGCGCTTGAGCGGGACCAGGTCGACGGCAGCGTCGGGGTGGGACAGGGGACGAACCCGTCCGCTGCCTGACTTGCCTGTAGCCGAGGTGCTTGGTGAAGGAGTCGCTGGACGCTGCTACTTCGTCGACGGTCAGGAAGACGGTGGAGGCGGTGCCGTGCATCAAGCTCCCTAGTGCCGTGACCCGGAACGTTCACCGGGGTGGCTTGCGGTGGTGGGTGATGCCGCGGGCCGTTTCCCGGGCCGTGCCGAAATCGTTGGACACCCTTCGGTGAGTCAGCGAGCATCCGCAGGTGACACATGATGCTGATTACCAGAGACCGCTCAAGCGGAGCCCGAAACGCGTCCGTTTTGTCGAGCTGTCCGGCGGAGTGATGTCCGCTCTGCTCGATGGAGACCTGTCCGCAGCCAGCAAGATGGCCGGGGTTTCGCTGACCGATTACTTCGTGACCGACCAAGCACGGTGGCTGTGGCAGTTCCGGCTCGACCAGATGGCCGCCGATCCCGGCCAGGCGCGGTGGATGGCCCGGCAAGCGGTCGTCGGCGACAAGGGCCTCGTCGTCGGACACGCCGGGTTCCACGGACCGCCTGATGAGGTCGGCATGGTCGAGATCGGCTACTTCGTCGTTCCTGGCTTCCGGCGCCAAGGATATGCCCGGTCCACGCTGATCGAGTTGCTGCACCGGGCAGCAGAAGAGACCGCAGTCACGACCGTGCGGGCGTCGATCAGCCCCGACAACGTGGCATCCCTAGCCACGATCTCGGGCTTCGGCTTCGTTGAGGTCGGAGAGCAGTGGGATGAGGAGGATGGTCTCGAACTCGTCTTTGAGGTCCCTGCCCGCCGAGTTCCACCGGCTTGATGGGCAGGTTCGCGGCAGAACGCTGAGCTGTGACCGTAGCGTCCGGCACGGTGGTCAGGCCGCGGCAGCCAGTGCGCGTCCGCCCCAGCGGATGCCTTTCTCGCTGCGGATGCGGGCGCGTTCGCGGCGTTGAGCGGCCAGGACGTCGGGGTGGCGGGCATTGACCCAATCGGCCGAGCGGTACCCGGCTCGAACACCACCCCGGCGAACCTTCCCGGTCACGGCACTAGAGACCAGAAGGCGGGCTGGCTCCCAGTGCGTGCCCTGGATGTTCATCGACTTGAGGCCGTCACCATCACCGAGCGGCGCCGTGGTCCGGGGGCTACCTACGCGGCGAACTCCACTACCACCGCGACGCTCTGCTCACCTCAGGCACAATGGGCCGCCGCCAACTGCCCGCGGCTCCTCCTTCTGTTCCAGTGCCGCCAGGAGCAGTCGTAAGACGCCTTCAAGGTGACGAGGGCCGCACGAAAGCGTGAGGCCGCCGGCGTGGTGACCAACGTGGTGATGAGATCAGGACGCGGCGGCTCCTGCGCCTCGGTTCCTCCCCCACAACTCGACTTTCGGGGCTTCGCGGGATTGCCGTGTCGGCCATGTTCGTAGCTGCTGTGTCGGCAGCTTCTGGGAGTTCGAGGTGCTTCAGCACGGCTCATCGTGTGGTCGAGTCGTCGGCGGCCAGCTGCGTGCAGGGCTGTCGCGAAGCGCTGTGTCTGGGGTGGGCAGTCGCATTACGGCGTAATAGGCGTCGGTCCGCGCCGGTTCGGTGAGGGCTCGTCATTACGGTGTAATGCGGCACTGCTTGCGGGCAGATGGCAGATTCTTCAGTCCAGCGTGGCTTACTAACGTGCCGGTGCTTCACTTGATCTTCAATGTTAGTAAGGTGTCTCCCATGACATCGCCCTCCCCCGGCGACCGGGAAAAGGTCGTCTCGAAGCTCCCTGCTGGCCTGCAGCAGGACTTGAAGATCCGCACAGCGCAGCACGGCATCGACATCCAGCACGCCGTCGAGGCCGGCATCAAGGCCTGGCGCGGTCTCGGTGCGAACCTCTCCCCCATCGACACCGCGCGCGCCAAGTCGTTTTCGACCTGGCTGCCCGAAGGCCACTGGGAGGAGTTTCGTGCGGACTGCGCCGCACGAGGCGTCTCCCTCGTCCAAGGGCTCACGCAGTCGGTGCAGCTCTGGCTCGACAAGAACCCGGCGCCCGATGTGCAGCGTCCCGTGATCGTCAGGCGCATCATCGTGTGCAATCAGAAGGGCGGCGTCGGCAAGACGGCCGTCACCGCGGGCGCCGGCGAGGCACTGGCCGAAGGCGCCGACCAGCTCCACGCGGTGCGGGTCTCCAAGCACTTCGCCAACGCCCGAACCGAAGCGGACGCGGTTCAGGATCCGCTCGAGTACGAGGACCTGCCCGGCCTGGGGCTGCGCGTTCTGCTCGTCGACTTCGACCCGCAGCACCACCTGACCAACCAGCTTGGCCATGAAGCGCTCCCCATCGAAGGGGACAGTCTCACCAAGCACATGGCCGGCGAGGGCAAGGGAGAACTGCGCGAGCTGGTCGTCACGGTCGAGGACGACCGCTTCGGCGATCGGCTGCACCTGCTTCCGGCATGCACCGACGCGTTCCTCCTGGACGTCAAACTGTCCGGAGTCCGTGCCCGCGAAGCAGCCCTCGAACGTGCCCTGATGCCGCTCGAAGACGACTACGACGTCATCTTGGTGGACTGCCCGCCGAGCCTCGGCCTCAGCATGGACGCCGCTGCTTACTACGGACGCCGCCGCCCCAAGGAAGCGCCCGGCAACAGCGGCGTGCTGGTCGTGGTCCAGGCCGAAGACAGCTCCGCGGACGCCTACGGGCTGCTGACCTCTCAGATCGAGGACCTGCGCGGCGACATGGACCTCGACCTCGACTACCTCGGCCTCGTCGTCAACCACTACGACGCCCGCCGCGGCTACATCGCCACCTCCTCACTGGAGAGCTGGATGGAGATAAAGGATCCGCGTGTCGTCGGCGTCATCGGAGACCTGAAGGAACAGAAGGAAGCAGTACGCGTCAAGCGGCCGCTCCTGGCCTACGCACCGAGGTGCGACCAGTCGGTGGCTCTGCGCGCGCTTGCACGGGAGATTTCATGAGCAAGGCAGCAAAGCTCGGCAGCGGCTCGTCGTTCAGCCAGACACAAAGGGTCAGCCCCCGCCGGCAGGCCATCAACGACGCCACCAAGGCACCAACCGAAGGGACCCCGCCGCCGGTTCAGCTCCCCGTCGAGCTCATCAGCCTCAACCCCGCCAACCCCCGCTCCGAACTAGGTGACCTCACCCAGCTCGCGGGAAGCATGCGCGACCACGGCCAGAAGCAGGCCATCAGCATCATGTCCCGCTTTACCTATGTCGAGGCCAACCCCGGCCAAGAGGCCAGTTTGGAGCCGGACACCCGGTACGTGGTCATTGACGGAAACTCTCGCCTGGCCGCAGCACGGGAAGCCGGCCTGGCCACCGTCAAGGTGATGCTGGACGAAGAGCTCGGCAGCAACCCCGACGAAATACTGGAAAGCGCGCTCGTCGCGAACGTCCACAGGCAGGACCTCGACCCCCTCGACGAAGCCAGGGCTCTCGAGCAGCTGAAGACGGTATACGGCACCCAAGAGGCCCTCGCTGCCCGCCTGCACCGGACGCAGGGATGGGTCTCGCAGCGTCTCGCACTCCTCAAGCTCACGCCCGAGCTGCAGCAGAAGCTGCAGTCTGGCGAGGAGTCCGCCGAGCTGCTTCGCAGTGTGGGAAGCAAGAAGCCGGGCGAGCAGGAGGAGCACCTGCAGCGGCTGAAGGAGAAGAAGCGGCAGGAGGAAGAGGACAGGAAGACGAGAGCTGCGGAGCGAGAGCGCGCGACGGCGCGGTCAACCACCCAGTCGCCCGCATCCGCACCGGCTCGGGCACCGCAGTCTCAGGCCGCGGTTGGTGGGGGCGCCCATGCACAAGATGCCGATGACGATCATTACGGCGTAATGAAGGCGCCCCCGCTGCAGGAATCAGGGCCGACAGTTCCTGTCCCTGACCCCCGCCCGGCGGGGGTCAACAAGCCCCCTCAGGCCAAGATGCCGTGGGCTGACGGTGTAGCCAGCATGGACATCATCTTCTCGAAGGTCCCCACGCCCGAACGGCAGAGGATGATCGGCCGCTACCTTGAGCTGCTCGGGAAGCCTGAGGTATTCGTGGCGGAGTTGAAGGGCGCATGTACTCCCGAGTACCGCAAGCGGGTCGCCGAACTACTCCTGAAGGACCTCTAGAGCCGGCCGTGCCTGGCCCCGCCCCCGATCACCTGGTGGGGGAGCGGGGCCATTTTCGTGCTCCTGTCGAACACCGAAGTGACGGTCGTTCTCCATACAAGGCGCCTTGAGGAAGGGCATCGAGCATTACGGCGTAATAATGACCGGCTCAACGGCGGCGCTTGCTCGGCCGCCTGGGAGATGACCCGGGGGAGCGAAGGCACGAGGAGAGCAGGCTGTACCGGCCCAGGCTCGCCTCACACTCGTCAAGACGAGGGTGGACCCTCACGCCAAGAAGCTGCCAGCACAACGTCTGATCTCCGCCAGCCCCGAGACGAGCGGCCCCAGATGCTGGAGCCATGACCACAACTCACGAGACTCGAGCCATCGATCCGGCCGTGCTCAAGCAGCTGCGGGTGCGGGACGACGCAGGTCTCGCCCGGGACCCCATCACCGATCCGGAGGGCGGTGCCCCCCTGCGCTGCTGCCTGCGGCACAGTGAGGCAGGTGAGCGAATCGTCCTGGTCTCATACGCGCCACTTCGTCGCTGGGCGGCGGAGACAGGCGCTGAGCCCGGCCCGTACGACGAGTGCGGCCCGGTTTTCATTCACGCCCAGGAGTGCCTCGGACAGACCTCCGGCCCCGGCTATCCGGAAGAACTGCACGGCGCTCGCCGGGTACTACGTGCCTACAGTGCCCATGGGCACATCCTCAGCGGGACTCTGACCGAGACCCCCAAGGAGCGGGCCGCAGAGGTAGACAGCGCGTTGCGCGACCTCTTCGCTGATCCGGCGGTGGCGTTGGTGCACGTCCGCGCAGTGGAATTCGGCTGTTTCATGGTCGAGATCCGCCGCCGGTAGGCAAGGCGGAGAGCTGGGCCGCGCTCCGGCGCCACGCTGAGGTACGCCCACGGGACCGGCCTCATCCCACTCCCACGATTCGCGGTCCTCAAGCTGGAGCTCGGCGAGGAGTCCGCCAAGCTGCAGAAGCGGCCGGGGAAGGGGACAGAAGGGCCCGAGCTGCGGAGCGGGAAGACGCGACAGCGAAGTCGGCTCCTGCTACCGGCTCTGCAGCCCGAGGCCGCCGCAGATAATGGTGCGGCCGTGCAGGAGTTGCCGGTGATTACGGCGTAATGAAGCCGGCCACTCAGCTGCAGGTAGCAGGCCGACGCCGCCCTGACCCTCGCACGGCGGCGAACGGCAAGCCCTCAGGGCTGACGGTGCGGCCAGCATGGACATCATCTTCTCGAAAAGTACGCCCCAACAAGGAGGGTCGGCCGCTCCCTTGAGTGGCTCGGGAAACTGAGGTGTTCGTGGCGGAACTGAGGGCGGCACGCGGCACCGAGGACCGACAGCGGGTCATCGAGCAACGCACGAAGGGTCTCTGGGGCCTGCCCTGGCCCCTCATCGGGTGAGGACGGGCGATTGCGTTTGTGCCGAGCGCCGACGTGACGATGGATGCTCGTGCACGGTGCCTTGAAGGAGGGCTCTGAGTATTACGGCGTAATATCGGCCGGCTCAAAGGCATGTTGCTTGCTCGAATCCTGGCGGAACGAACGCACCAGGGGAGCAGGTTGCACCGGCAGAAGCTGACCTTGCACTCGCCCAACTCATGCAACCCTCAAGCCAACGCTCCGCCAGCGCAGATTCTGATTTCGGCCCGCTGAGGCTGGCACCGGCTCGACCACATGGTCAGCACCCGAGCTCGAGCTGAAGAGATGCGCCGCTGTCTCCGACGGGTTGACTCCCGTGGGGGAGCGGTTCTCCGGAAGAGAGGCCCAACGTCGCGGGCATCTTCAGATGGTCCGCGCGGTAACCCAGAAGGAGGCTCAAGCGGGCGGCATGACCGGTGACCATACGCCCATCCACTGTTGGGCGCCCCACTCCTCGTACCGTTGCACCTCGGTGAACCCCAGCTTCGCCGCGAGACGCATCGATCGGTCGTTGGCTGCCTGGGTGCAGAGCACCACCGGCTCGCCAGGGCGGGCGTCGGCGTACCAGCCGAGCGCCGCCGCGCACGCCTCGGCAGCGTACCCGTGTCCCCATGCCTCTGGCAGGAGCAGGTAGCCGAGTTCGGCCTCCCCGGCATCCGGCCGGACATGACTGCGATGCTCCCCCTCGCGTCGGTTGAGCTCGATGGTGCCGATCATCGTTCCGTCGAGCTCGATTACGAAAAGGCCGGGACGCCTCTCGGGCGTCTCAGGCAATGCACGCTCACAATCATCACGCGGTCGAGGGCCGCCTAGGTAGGTGCCCACCTCCGAGGAGGTGAACAGCTCGATGAACACCGCACGGTCCCGGCTCTCGGACTCGCGCAGCACGAGCCGCTCGGTCCTTATCGGCGCAGGCGGCCAGGCGACGGATCCCAGTTCAGCCATGGCGAGCAACCTACCGCACCACCGCGAGCACCATCCGAAGGGAAGCCGTAGGCCAGACGGACTGGCGATGGGCCGTGGGGCAGGTCTGGTCCGGTCGTCGAAACAACGCCCGGGTGATAGCGGTGCTGTACCCAGCCGCCGACAGGACTCTCAGTGCTGAGTAGCCGCAGGTGATAACGCCGTTGTCACCGAGGTGTCGGTCAGGAGAGCGACACCGCACTCCGTCCTGTACTTGCCGTTGGTGCAGCCTCCGCCAACCGCGGCATCGTGGTCATGCTGACCGTCGGCGGAGGCCTTGGCTGGCGGGCGAAGACCTTCTTCCAGGTTCCGCCGGGCCCACGAGGGGAGCGCTCTGAAGGGCTGTCCGGTAATGATCAAGGTCAGGTCGCAGAACGTGTGTACGGTGTCGAGGTGATCGACAATGACGGCGTTCGACTGGGAATTCAAGCCGCGCATCGCCTCGCGCTGGCTGACTGCTGCGAGATAGAGCCAGGCCTGAGCGAGGCCGAGTTCAGGCGCATCGAGGCCGCATTCGGCATTGAGTTCTCCGCCGACCATCGAGCCTTCCTGGCCGCCGGCCTGCCCGTCGCCGAGCCCCCTGAAGAGGGAGCAACCTGGGACCAGCCGTGGCCGAACTGGCGTCACGGTGATCATGAAGATCTTCGCTACCGCCTTGAATGGCCCGTCCAGGGTGTGTTGAACAGCGTCGGAAATGGCTGGTGGGAGCAGGTCTGGGGGCCCCGTCCAGCAGATGACTCGGCTGCTTTGCAGGTGGCTAAGCAGGAACTTGCCCATGTGCCGCAGCTTGTCCCCGTGTACGCGCACCGGTTCGTTCCTGCCGGAGGAGGTGCCTTCGGACACCCGGTTCTCTCGATATGGGGCATCGACATCATCTGCTATGGCCAGGACTTGGCCGATTACATCGATCACGAGTTCCGCGAGGCCGACGAGGACGCCCCCTGGAGCCCACAGCCCACGGTCGCCTTCTGGAAGGACTTCATCTGCGGAGGAGTCGTCCGACAACCGGATGCACCCTAAAATGATCTCGCGATGTCAGGTGTGAATCACGGCGTCGGAGCCGGCTTGGAGAAGCTCCCTCACCAAGCTGAGCCCGGGCTGCTCGCTGAGTGGTGGGAGTCGCAGGCGAAGCCGGACCAGAGTGGTTGGCCGGTGACCGCAGTCGGACCTAGCTGAACTCGGAAGTGGCCGTGGTTCTCCGATGCTTCTAATGCTTCGGAGAGGGCGTTCCGACCCAGCACCAGCCCTGCCGCCCTGGTAGACAGCTGCCATGACGTACTACGCAGACCTAACCCCCTACACGTACGACAGCGACAACGGGGATCCTGAGGCATCAGGTACCTGGCGGGGCGTTGAGGTGCTGAATGTGGGTTGGCTCCGTCGCGGCAAGAGATATCCGAAGGGAGCGCCGCCGCCGAAGCTGGCAGCGACGTTGAATCGGATGGCCCGCACCCACCGAGCAAGGCAGACCCGCGGCTTCCACGACTGCCCTTGGTGCACTTCGCGACTGTTCCTCGGAAGGTCTGACGGCCCTCGGGCAAGTGCCGAGATACGGGTGATGGGCAGCGGGGTTGCCTATGCAGCCCCCGAACTGGTTGGCCACTACGTCGAAAGGCACCGATACCTGCCACCGGCTGAATTCATAGAGGCGGTGCTCTCCTCCAATACGGCGTCCTGAGCAAGGGCCCCGTTTCAGTGGCTATGGCCGGGCAGCGAAGCCTGGTGCCAGCAAGGTTGTTTCAAGTACTCCAGATGTAAGGCGTGAGCTTCACGCTTCGGACCGCACGATGAAGGCGAAGAACAGGCGCTGGCTTCGTAGCAGGTGAGCGGAACCATCTCGTCAGGCACAGGGTGGAGGGGATTTTCGTCAGCTCGGACGACGGCGCAATTTGCACCCCCGGCCGGCGACGTGGACGGACACTACTCAATGCTTGTTGCGACTGGCTTCCCCCGGGGGCGCCACCAGTAGCGTCCGACGAGGAGTTCATCGAGTGAGCGGAGCCTGTTTGCCGCCATCTGCGCATCTACATCGGGGCGTTCGAGCACGCCGCGAAGGTCGGAAGCCAGATGAGCCGCTTCGCGAACCTCACATTCCGCTCGGAGGGTCTCCAGCGAGCTCTTCGTCGCCTGGGCGATGACGTCGAGAACGGTTTCCGTGTGGGGGCCGCTGAACCGGGCCAGGAAAAACCAGTCATCGGCAGGTTCGCCGAAGCGCGCCCACTCGAAGTCCAGCAGGGCAGTCACGCTCAGGTCACGCACCAGCCAGTTGTCCCAGTGGCAGTCCGCGTGAACCGGGATGGTCGCCTGTGCATGCCTTGGCGCGCGCTCTGCGATCGCTGTCAGGCCGTCGAGCAGACCGCGAGGTACGAGTCCGTGCCGGCCCAGGGCGGCGAGGTGCTCAACTTCGGCAAAGAGCGCAGCCTGGCTGGTGAACCCGCCGTGATCCAGTGGCTCTCTCAGGATCTGTTCGGTGTTGCCCGAGGGGATCCAGCTGTGCAGTCGGCCGAGCTGGTGGACTGCCGCCTCCGCCCATGAGCGTGCGGTCACGCCGTCCACTCCCGGCATGCCCATGCCGGGGGCTGCCCCCGGCACGCGGGCGTAGCAGGCGTAACGAATGGCGTCTGTTTCCAGCCGGAAGAGCCCACTGTCGAGCAGTGGGGCCGTGAGCCCGGTGGGCAGGTGGGGTGCGAGCGCGATCTCTCGGTTCAGTCGCGAGTGGCCGTCGACATCGATGATCTTCACGACTACATCCGAGCCCGCGTATACGTGGTGCGAGCTGCTCTCGACCCTGCCCATGGGGCCGGGGTCTCGCCCCAGGGAAGCTGCTGCGATCGCGCGAGCGGCGCCGTGAGCTTGGCGCAAGTCGGTCATGAATACTCCAGCCGAAAGGCGGTGATCCTGCCCTGGTGATCCTGCCCTTGGGGCCGACTGAGACGGGGCTGCGGCCGCCGTTGACCACCGGTTTGTGAAGACAACGAAGAATCGGTAGCCGCCAGCTCACAGCATAGATCCCGACGCTTGGCGGGAGGTGTTCGAGGTGGCCACGGGCCGGATCGCCGGCTGGTTCACCCCGATCGAATCCCGCTGCCGGCCAGCCGGTTGAAAATGGGCTTGGTGTCGGACCTGCCCCGCAACACCTGTTGGACGATTGAGGTCGCCCGGCACCCAGGGAGCCGGGCGACCGGCAGTCAGCAGCCGTTCAACACGGAGGAGAGGGCGTTCTTCTCTGCTGTGTCGACGGTCATGGCGTAGTGGTGTTTTACCTGGACCCAGGCGCGTGCGTAGGTGCAGCGGTATGCGGTGCGCGACGGCCACCAGGTGCCGGGGTCTTGGTCGCCTTTGGACTGGTTGACGTTGTCGGTGACGGCGAGCAGTTGGGGGCGGGTGAGGTCATTGGCGAGGGACTGTCGTTTGGTGGTGGTCCAGTTGTAGGCGCCGGAGTCCCAGGCTTCGGCGAGGGGGGTGAGGTGGTCGATGTCGACGTCGGAGGCGGCGCTCCAGGTGGCACCGTCGTAGGGGGAGTACCAACTGCCGCTGGTGGCGGCGCAGGAGGAGTCGGTGGTGACGCCGGAGCCGTCGCGTTTGAGGATGGTCTCGCGGGTGTCGCAGGAGCCGCTGATGGTGATCCAGTGTGGGAACAGGTCGCGGCTGTAGCCGGTTCTGGAGTGCTCGGTGGCGACCGTGAGGGACGCCAGGTAGGCCCGTGCGGTGCTTGCGCTCACGGGGGTGGGGAGCGCGGCCTGGGCGGGGGTGGTGGCGAGGAGGGTGAGGGCGGCGGTGGCTGCCGCCACTGTGGCGGCGAGGAGGCTGCGGCGGGGGCGGATGCGCATGAGTCGACTCCCGTACTCGAGGGGTGAGGGGGTGCGCGCTCATGGTGGCGTGGGGCGTCTATGCGGGTAGATGCAGCACGGTTAAATTACGGTGACTCGCCGGGCGGTGACGGCAACCAGGGAGCGCTCGGCGCCGAGGTCGTTGGCATAGGCCTGGCGGCGCTCCGGGGGCCCATTGGGATGCGCCGGAGTCCCAGGCTGCGGCGAGGGGCACCATGTGATCGATGTCGAGACTCGAAGGCCCTTCGACGATGATCTCGCCGTAGTAGCTGAGCCAGGTACCACTAGTGATCTTGCAGCCAGTCCCGACGGTGGGCTGGGCGATGGCTCTGGGCCAGGAGGACTTCGGCCCGGGTGTTGCAGCCGTCCTTGTCCTCATCGATCCAGTGCTTGAACTTGGTGCGCTCGTAGCCTTCGCGGGACTCGGCGTAGTACTGCAGCCGCAAACAACCCTTCGATCACCCGGCCGCGATGATCGCCGAGTTCATCGGATTCTGGAGCAGCGGGTCTGTCGTGAGCGGCGGGCGGCGCAAGTTGGCTTAGGACCTGTTCGGCGGATCATGTCGTGATCGCGCGTTCTCAAGCGGTTGCGCAAAAGGAGTTCTGGACGGGGCGATCGGCGCCGCACTACGGTCTCGTGATGCCCTTTCTCCCCCCGATGCTGCCGCCCGGCTACCGTTCACAACCTGCGACTGTCGACGACGTCGGCGCGATTCGCAGGTTGGTCGCGGACTGTGAGCGGGCGGTGGACGGGCGGGTGCAGACCGATGCCGGCTCTGTCGCCGCTGTCTTCGCCCGCCCCGGCCTAGCCTTGGACTCGGACACCGTGCTGGTCCGTGACCGGTCCGGTCGGCTGGCCGCGTGGGCCTGGGTGGAACGGCACTCCGAAGTCGACGTGCATCCCAACCATCGCGGCCGCGGCCTGGGTGCTGCTCTGCTGGACTGGGCCGGAGAACGGGCCCTTCAGGCGGGCAGCGAGGGGATCGTCCAGACCGTTCCAGACAGCGACGACGGGACGGTCGCGCTGGTGCGCTCGCGAGGCTACGCCCCGCTGGTCACAGCCTGGTTGCTGGAGTTCCCCATGCCGGACGAGCCTTCGGTACCTGAAACACCGCCCGGAATCGTGGTCCGACCGCTGCGCGCGGGGGACGAGCCCGCCGTACACCTGCTGGTGCAGGACGCGTTCGACGAGTGGCAAGAGCGGCGCCAATCCTATGCAGAGTGGGCAAAGCACACTGTGGACCGGCCCACCTTCGCCCCAGCCCTGTCGCCGCTCGCCTTCTACGACAATCAACTGGTCGGCGCGGCACTGTCCTTGGACTTGCCCGAGTCGGACGAGGGGTATGTCGAGCAGGTCGCGGTGCGCCACGATCAGCGAGGTCGGGGCATCGCCCGACAACTGCTGCGTCATGCCTTCCAGTCCTTCCACCAGACAGGCCGACGTTGCTGCACTCTCTGGACGCACTCGGACACCGGCGCACTAGACCTGTATCTGCGGGTGGGCATGAAGGTCCGGCACAGCTCGACGGTCTTCCGTAAGGAACTGCGTGATTAGGTACTGCTCGGACGATTCTGTCGGCGGAGCCAGAGCGGAATCGCGCCTGCTGAAACGGCTCCGGGGAAGCCGTAGGTCCGCTAGACCTACCTGGTGGCGACGGCCCGATAGTTCTTGAGGCGATTGATCGTCTGCTCGACTTCGTTGCGGCGCTTGTAGATCGTCTTGTTTGCAGCCGACGGCCCGGCCGCCGTGGCTGCCGCGACGTTGGCGGTGTGCCCGCTGGTCTTTCGGTTCCGGGATGGTGTGCTTGCTCTGGCGTCGGCGCAGGTGGCGGTTTCTACGGGATGAGTACGCTTTGTCTCCGCCCAGGTGGTCGGGTCGGGTGCGGGGGCCGTCGCCGCCGATTCGGGCGACACGGACACGTTCCAGGACCGGGATGAACTGCGGCGTGTCGCTCCACTGGCCCGGTGTGAGCAGGAAAGCGAGCGGACGGCCTGGCTCGCTGGCTAGGTGGATCTTGCAGGTCAGTCCGCCTCGGGAGCGTCCAAGTACCTCATCGGGCGGTGCTAGCGGGACGTGTGTTCTCCCGACACTAGCGGCGGCTTCTTGCGCGCTCCGGCGGCGTGCTGGTGAGCCCGGCATGAGGTCAAAGACCCCACTCACCACCGACCAGTCGACGGTCCCGTGTTCCGTCGGCCGACCGGCGTCTGTGACGTTCGTAGACGGTCTTCCACGAACCGAAATGCGCAGCAGATCGTGCCACGCCATCCCAGTCCGTTTGCAGAACGGAACAGCTGCCCGGTCATGGGGAGATGCGGCTTCAGCCGCGCCCACTCGGCAATCGTCAGATCTCTCCGACCCATGCTCATGCCAACGATCAGAACCCACGAGCGTCACAAGATCCGCCCGATAGTACTTAATCGGGCTGAACCCGACGACCACGCGCTCGGATGCTCCCGCGGCGGCCTGAGCACGAAGGTCCACCTGGCCAGCGACAGTCACGCTCGCGCTCTGATACTGCGGTGCCACCGCAGGCCAGGCCGGCGACGCCCCAGCGTTCGAGACAGGGGGCAGGACTCCGTGTTCTGCGAAACGGGCGGAACAGGCCGAGAGCACGGCCGGATGCCGTCCTGACGGACCGTGCGTATTCGTCCCGCGCGATCCGGGGCATCTCCGCCGGCTGGGGGATACCTGCCGGCGCCCCCAGCCACCCGACCAGGTTGACACCTTCTGCGACGAGGCCGTGCACGCGGCCGACCGCCTGCGTTGGACCCCAAGGCATACAAGCAGCGCAGCGCGGTCGAACGATGTATCCACCGGCGCAAGCAATGGCGCGGTCTGGCCATGCGGACGGACAAGCACGCCATCGCCTACCAGTCGGCACTCCAATTCGCCGCCATCGTCCTCTGGGGGCGGCGCTGACCGAGCGGGGTGTCCATCAGCGCTGTCTAGAGCTAGAGGAACAGCTCAAGATCCTCCATGGACCCTGGCCCGGTCAGGAAGCCCTCCGCCTGGGCAACCTCCTTCTCTGGTGGTACCTGACGCTCTCGAAGAAGCTGTGTCATCCACTTCTCACCCTGCTCGCCGATCGCGTAGATCCCGGACAGCAGTTCGGCCATACCCGCAGGATGCTTCGGACTGCGCCCGACCACAGGTTGGAGTTCCCACCCCCCTGCTCGGGCCGCAAGCCGGAGAACTCCAGCCCAATTGGCGATCCGCCCGATACGTACGTGCCACGAGTCCTCGGTGAACGGAGCCAGTCGGCCGCCGTGCAGCGCATTGGTCGCGGCCATGATGTCCGCCACCACCTGCCGCTCCACGGGATCACGAACCCAGCGCCCCTCCTGCGCCTCCTCGACAGCGACCGACCACCACTCCCATGCGCCGTCCAGCCGGGCCGTGAATGTATCCATCCCGACAGAATCCCACGCGTGTGGACGTCTGACGGGCCAAGCCCGCTCCGCACACGGCCGACGGCAAGCCAGCTCCAGTAGCTTCCGGCTCGAGGTCAGCCCAGGCATGGTCAAGCACGAGTGCACCCAAGAGCTCCTGTGAGCCGTCCAGTTGCTCGACGAAGGCCATAACCCCGCCCGCCACACCAAGGGCACCGACGCCGCATTCGACGAAGCACGTTGAAAGTGTCCCCCGCCCCGGGCCGTGGCACCAAGCTCGACCGCGTCGAGGAGGTCCTGGAGCGCTCCCCGGACAGCGTGTTGGCCACCGACGAGTTCGGGCCGCTCGGCATCCGGCCTACCGTCGGCTCGTCCTGGCAATCTGGCGCGGCGAGACTGCTTGAGCCGGTTGTGCAGATCAGGAACGCAGCCAGAGGCGGATCGAGGCGACGGTAACGGAGCCGTGGAAGATGCAGGCGCGTTTGTCGTGGCTCGTGGCCACGACCCGGTAGTTCGGCCGAAGGCGGCATGGGGCTCATGGGGCTCCCTTCCGGGTGAGTTTGTGCGGCCGGTCGCGGCGGTCCGTAAGGGCGGCAAGTCACAGAAGTATTCGCGAACTGGTGGCAATGCGGCCTGACGTGTGGGGAGAACGTCCGGGGGGCGTTCGGCGTGCGTCGCGGCCAGACGGAGACGGCTGCGGCCGAAAAGTGGGTGCGGAATTGGGGCGCTGGGGTCGGTCTGCTGTACTCAGCACTGGCCGAGTACCGGTTCATCCGTATCGGGCTCCGGCCGCGGGCCTCGGCGATACCGTGGAAGCACCCGCCAGGACCTCGCCTCAGGAGCCCTCAATGAGCGACCAGTCGGCCCCCACCTCCACCACGCGGCAGCAGCTGGAGCCTGCCGCTGCCGACGCGGTGCGTGCCTATGCCGCCAAGACCCGGGAGAACGCCGACCGACTCGCCGCGGTCCTGGAGGACATCGCCTCCAACGGTCTTCCATCGGCCGAGGAGTGCACCCCCTGGGAAGAGCTGCGCGAGAAGCACCTCGCCCGTCTCGCCGCTCAGCGCCCCGCCGTCGCCTGATGGCCGCCACCCGGCGCGCCCGAATCGCCTTCAGCGACTCCGCGATTAAGCAGCTTGAGGAACTCACCACCGAGCGTGCGGTCCATGCCCTGGACCGTGCCTTGGTCGCCATCTCCGTCGACCCTGAGATCGGCGACCCGATACCCGGAGACGGCGCCCGTCCGGACCTGCGACAGTACGCTGACGAATTCGAAGACGTCAGGGTGCTCTACTTCGTTACTGCGCTGCGCACCGTCGTGGTGGTGGCCTACATCGAGACGTGACCGCTACGACCGAGGCCGTCCTCAGAACCGAATGTTCAGGCCGCGCTGCACGAATCAGCGCCCAGGGCAGAGCCTGTTCAGGGCGTCTGCCGTTTGTGCTGCTCGGCTTCGGCACCGTGAGGGGCGTGGGGCTGCACGGTGGGTCTTGGGCTGCTGCTCGCGGTGCGGTGCGCCGGGTGTGTGGCGCTGCTTTTGCTTGAGAGCGATGGCACTCCAGCAGGCCGGAAGCAGGAGCGCTCGGCGTTTGTTGCGCGGCTGAAGGTCGGGCTGCCTATAGCGTCGGCTTGGAGCCCGCTCCGGTAGCGGGAAGAGGCTGGGGTGCACTGCCCCTCGCACGTCGGTGCGCCCCAGCCGCCTCCCCGACGAGTTCGTCTGCTGCGCAGGGACTCGCCTGCCAGGTCCTTTCGTTCGGACTGCGAGCGGCCTGAAACGTGGCGGAGGGGCTGGGGCGCGATCGTCGTGCCGCTGTGCGTCGTCAGTGTTCCGCGTTCACCAGGACGCTGGCCAACCGCATGAAGGTACGGCGGTCATGCCTGGCGCGCCTGATGTTTGGCGCTGGTCACAGGTCGCCCTTGATGTAGGAGCGTGCTGCGGCCATGACGTCCTTGAACCGGTCGGCTGCGATGGCCTGGAGCGGTGAGTCGTCATCGAGCTGTGGGTTCATCCCGATCATCCACGCCCGTGCGATGTGGCAGTTCTCGGCGTGCTCGATGGTCTGGAAGACCTGGTACGCGGCGCGCAGGCGCAGTTCAGAATCGATGCGCGGGGCGTTTTGCGCGCTGCACCATTTTCCGACCTGCTTGGCGTCTTCGATGCCGGCGATGTGGGCGGTGAGCCGTTGGCTGAAGGTGTCCTGCAGAAAACGCGCGATGTCAGCGATCGTCTGTCGCACGGTGTCGCGGTTGGCGGATTCTTCGGCGGTGGTCTCTCGCTGGGTTTGCATGGTCTCCTCGTTCCTCGTCGCTGTTCGCGTGGGGGCGTGAGCGGAGGACTGTCGGCGCTGAGCGCCGTGAAGGCTGGTGGGCGCTGCGTGTCTGGCCGGCCGCTGGGTGAGCGGTGGGTCAGGGACGCAGGCCACGGATGGCGGTGGCCGCGGTGATGGGCGCGGCGTTGCGCTGGGTGGCAGCCTGGAGGAGATGGGGAGGGTGGTGCTTGCGGGGTCGGGTGCACGCGGGGTGCTGCGCGGTCGGTGTGTGGTCTGGGGGTAAGTGGGTCCTGTGATGGGCCAACATGGTTTCTCCCGTTCGTTGTTGAGAGAAGCCTACCCGTTTACACGTTGCATACTCCACAGTTTTCCCCCCTTAAAACACCCCTAAAGCCCACCGCTTGCCCTCGATCGTTATCGCTGACCTGCGGTCTTGTGATTTTGACGAGGGCAAGCTGCGGCATCGGGGTGGTGCACGACACTGGGAATGCGCCCCTTCGGGGGAAGCTTCGTACGCCCACACGCGCCAACCAGACGCGTCACCACACGGTGAGGCCGTATTCCTTCGCGACTTCCTGAAGCTCATCGGACTCGGCCCTGATGGCCTTGCGTTCGGCTTCGTGGAGGCCGACGTCGTTCAGGATCGCCCAGCATCTGCGGCCACCGTAGCCGGAGTGGTAGGCGATGCCCTGAACGAGCATGTGGCCTGCGTCATTGCGCTGGGCGACTGTCCAGGCCGCGATTTGACGGGCAACTCGTCGGTCCTTGCCGTGGATGTGCTCGTCCGTCAGCGGACCATCGATCTCCCAGGCGTCCAGTTCGTGATGGAGCTCGCGGGCGAGGATCTTACGGGTAGCTTCGCAGTCCACGTCGAGGAAGCGTGCGTCAGGGCTGGGGATAAGCCGGACCAGGATGCGGTCTTCCCGCCAGCTCGATGCGAGGTGACCAGGCCTCATGAGGGCAGCATGGGCCGCTGCGTCGTCATCGTCCAGCAGGCCTCTGATGACCGGTTGCACCCGGAATGGCGCCAGCCCCTCGGCGTAGCAGCCAGCTGGTTCGCTGCAGCAGTAGAGCATTCCGAAGCGGGGGAGGCTGAAGCGGCCCGCGGACGATCCCAGGCTCGTCTCGAGTTCGAGCCTGTTGTACTGGAGGGGGTCTTCTGCTCTGCCCAGACGCCACACGCCGCGCGGCGGGGCGGGCAGGAGGGTGACCTGCGGCTCGTTCAATGCGCTCATCGTCCGCGCCCCCTGCCCGCCGTTTGCAGTGTCGTGCGGACGGCTCCGCGCCCTGCAGGAAGGGGAAACGCCGGTAACTGGCGCGCTATGCGACCCCGTAAGACCGCACGGCAGGGCTGGAGGGGTAAAGCATCGTTCATGGGTCCTCGCTGGGTGTTCCGCGATGTCGGGCGGCGCGAGCCGGGCCCGCAGGCACCGTTGTGCGCCGGTGCCCGGCGATGCCTGTGCCGGATCATTTTTCCGCAAGGTTCGCCACCTTGTGCCCACTTCTACTCGAGGAGCGGGGCGCACAAGGGGAGCGCCGGGGCGTGTGCGCGGCGCACGGCCCAGGTCAGGTCTGGTCCAGGCGGAGGCGGAAGACGCGGACTCCTGCTTGCCCTGCGGCCAGCAGGACCGGCGCAGCGCTTTGTGAGCTTGCGAAGGGAGGCTGGTGGACCGAGAGGTGGGTGATGGGCCGGCCGGTGACGATCCGCAGCAGCAGGGTGCCGGTGGCGGCGTCCCAGACGTGGATGTTGCTGCGGCCTGCCGCCGCCACGAGGGTGCGCTGCGCGGGGCTTTGCAGGCAGGTGACGGCGGTGAGCGGGCCGTCGTGGGGGGCGAAGCAGTGTGGCTGTGCGGCGGGGTGTGGGGCTGAGGGGTGCCAGAGGCGGACGGTGCCGTCTTGGCCCGCAGTGACGATCAGCCCGGTGGTGCGGGGGCCGGCGGGGGCTGTGGCGAGTGCGGTGACGGTGTGCTGGCCGCAGCGCAGGGTGGTGCCGTGCTGTTGGCGGGTGCCGGGGTGCCAGAGACGGACGTTGCCGTCGGTTCCTGCGGAGGCGATCAGCGGGCCGTCGTCGGTTTCGAGGGTGGTGACGGCGCGGACGCTGAGGTGGTGGTCGGGGAAGACGGCCAGTTGGTCGTGGGTGTGGAGGTTCCAAAGGCGCACGGTGCCGTCGGCGCTTCCTGTGGCCAGCAGCGATTGGGACTGATAGCTCAGCGTCGTCATGGTCGTAACGGGCAGGGCGTGGCCGGTGAGTGTGTACGCAGGCTCAGGGGCCGCGGTGTCGTGCCCCACCGGGTGGACGGTGACGCTCGCGTCCTTGTGGGCGGTGGCGAGCAGCAGGGCCGAGTCGGTGCGTACCCAGGTCAGGGCCGTGACCGGCTGGCCCAGACGTAGAGCGTGGGGCTGTCCGGTTTCGATGTTCCACACACAGGTGCCGTTTTCGTCGGCGACGGCGAGGAGGGGCTGTTGGACACGGGTGTGGGGGTCGGGCATGGCGGCGGCGTGAATGCGGTGCCATGGGGAGCGTGGTGGGCGGCTGGTGTGGCCGCGCATCGGCCAGCTGCGGACGGTGTTGTCGGCGCCGGTGGTGATGACGCGGTCCTGTTGTGCGTTGGTGTAGGTGGCCATCGCGGTGATGGGCGTGGTGTGGCCCTGGAGTGCTTCACCTAGGGGTTGTGCGGTACGGGCGTGCCAGAGGCGGACGGTGCCGTCGGCGCCGGCGGAGGCGAGGGCTGGCAGGGCGTCGACGGTGACCGTGACCAGGGCTGTGAGAGGGCCGGTGTGCAGGCGGTGGGCGGTGACGGTCGGTCCGTCCGGAGCAGCGGTGTCGAAGTAGCGGAGGTCGCCGGCGTCGTCACAGGTGGCGTAGTGGCCAGGCGCGGGCAAGGGGGTGATGGCGCGGATGTCGCCGTCGTGCTGGCTGGCGGGCGTGAGGGTGCGTCCGTCCCAGCGGCTGACGGTGTGGCGTTGGGCGAGGACGAGGAGCGTGCCGTCGTTGTCGGGCTGGGGGATCGCAGCGAGGAGTGTGGGGGCGCGGGGGAGTGGTGGCAGGGGGATGTCGATGGGCGCGTAGGTGGCGGTGGAGAGGGCGGTGAGGTGCCCGTCGCTGTGGGCGGCGAGGAGGACGGGTGGGTGGCCTGCTGGTTTGTACAGGGTGAGCGAGCTGACCCAGGTGTGGGGGCGGGTGATTGCTTCGCTGAGCAGACGGCCGCGAGCGCCATCGAGGATGCGGACGGCGCCGTCGGTGCTGCCGACGGCGATGAGGCCGTCATGGAGGGGGAGAAGGTGCTGGATGGCAGCGCCGCCGGTGGGCAGGGGGGTGGTGGCGGGGGAGCCGTCGGCGCGCCAGATGCGGATGGTGCCGTGGTCGTCGCCGCTGATGAGGACGCCGCCGCAACCGCGTGAGGTGGTGGTGTGAGTGAGCGCTTCGATGCGGGTGTCGGTAAGGGCCCAGACATTGTCGGGCGGGGCGCAGTCGCTCCACAGCGGTGTGACGCGGGAGCCGGCGAAGCGGGCGGTGGCGGGCAGCTGTTGCGGGGGCGTGCGGCGGAAGGCTTCCGCGTGGTGGGCGAGGTGGAGGCTGGTGACGCGGGAGATGGCGTCGGCGCCGTTGAGGAAGGGTTCGAGTGCTGCCCAGGCCTTGAGCCATGACTGGCCGGTGCGGGGGAGGTCTTGCTGGTGCAGGAGGCGGCGGACGCTGGCACTGGTTTCCCACGGCAACAGGGCCGGGGGGACGTGGGAGTCGTCGAGAACCTTGCCGTAGGAGGCGTGCTGGGCGAGGTGCCGGCTGAGGTAGGGGTGGGGTGGGACGGTGGGGTCGCTGGTGACAAGGGCGGCCAGGGCACCGGCGATCTGTCGGTGGATGTCGTCGTTGCCGGCGCTCGGGTGGCGGCCGTTCATTCCTGTACCTGTTCCTGCAGCAAGTCCACGTCGCGGTCGCGGAGGGTGGCGGCGAGGGCTTCGTGGGCCGGGCGGTATACGCGGCGCTGGTCTTCGTGATCGTGCGCGAGGTAGCCGTTGAGACGGCTTTTCAGGAGCTTTTTGATCATTTCGTCGGGGTCTTCCATGGGCTGGTCCAGGAAGGTGTTGGCGATGGTCGGCCAGATGATGGACCAGGGAACACCGGCACCGAGCGCGTAGGCGCTGGCGCGCAGCAGCGCAAGCGCGACACGCGGAGGGAGGCCTTCTTCCGCCACGAGCTGCAAGTCGCGGCGGAGCAGCCCGGTCGTTCCGGCCTGCAGCGTGCGCTGCCAGTGGGGCTCTGCCACGGCGGCGGCCGGGTCGGGCGTGGTGCGGAGCTGGTCGCCGGCCAGACGCGCATCGAGGAATGAGGGCCACACCAGAGGCGCTACGGCATGCGCAGCAGCGAGCGCAGTGCCGCGGTGCTCGCCGTCAGCGCAGATCAGAGCATCCAAGTACTCGACGAGATCGCCTTTGGCCGAGGCGTTGTCGGTGCGTTCGACGACGGCGGTGGGGAAGGCGCGGCGCAGGGCATCGAGGAGGCTGTGCTCCGCCTCTGCGGGCAGGGCGAGGGTGTCTGAGGTGACGGGCCGACTGCTGCGGACCCCGATGAGCAGGCGCAGTCCTGCGGGCTGCGCCTCGCCGCGGCGCTGTCCCGGAACGGCGCCCGCGGGAGTGGTGCACAGTGGGGCAAGCGGGATGAGGAGGTCGTCGATGATGCGGTGGGGTTCGAGGGCTTCGTCCAGGCCGTCGACGACGATCGTGACGGTGCCTTCGGCGTGCTGCAGGTTTTCCTCGAGCTGCGCCGACCACGCGGCGACGGGGTCCTCGCCCGTTCCTGGGGAGGCGGGGGCGACCTGGAGTCCGTGGAGGATGTCGGCGGCGACATCAGCGGCCAACCGGTGGCGGGCCAGAACAGCGCAGGTCACGGAACCTTCGGGTGGGATGGTTCCGGCCTCCGCCTGTTCCAGGGCGGATTTGTAGGTGGGGCTTTCCCGGAAGAGTGGGTCGCTGAGGGTCACGGCGCGGGCCAGGACAGCTGATTTGCCGCTGCCGGCCGTTCCGGTGACCAACATGGCGCCCCGTAATCGGGACGGTTGTAGGAACGCCGCGACCTGTTGGTTGAGGTGCTTGCGGCCGCGGAAGTACCAGCCCGAGTCCACCTCGCGGGGGCGTCCTGTCGCCCGGTCCAGCCAGTAGTCGTCCGCGGGGGTGGCCACCTGGCGTCGGGGGGCGCCGACCAGTTCGCGCACGTAGCGGTAGCCGGGGTTGGGAATGCAGGGGGTGGTCCGGGTCTGGCCGCTGCCGTCGATAACGCGGTGCAGGCGGTGCTTTTCCTTGGCCGCGTCGGTGCGCAGCTCGTTCTCGAACTCCGTCATCAGCGTCGCGACGCTCAGGTGAGGGGTGGTGATGCCTGCGTTGGTATGCAGCCGGTTCCACACGCCGCGCAGCACGGTCGAGAAGCGCCGGACCTGGACCGGCGAGTCATGTTCGCAGGTGACCAGCACGTCAAGCTTGCACTTGGTGCGCCGGCTCCTGCGGATCTCCTTGTACAGAGCGGCCAGTTCGCTTTGGATCTCGCCGGCGTAGCACGTGTTGACGATGACCAGGACGTTCTCGGCATGGGAGTCGAGGGCGGCGGTGACGATATCCGTGGTGCGGATGGCGGTTGCCAGCTTCCGCATTTCGTCGGTCTGGGGCAGCTGCAGGAAGTGGCCCGATTTGCCAGCCATGCCGTGGCCGGTGATGAACAGCACGAGCGCCTCACCGGTCGTTTCGCGCAGGTTCTCCCGTTCGAGGAACTGCTCGACGTCGTGTCGGCTCTGCAGCGTGGGCGCGGGGCTGTGGCGGAAGGGTGACCACCACTCGTTCACGACTGCCAGCTGGTCGTCGATGCCTTCAGCGAACCCCTCTTCGCTGTCCGGGTAGTCCCGCACGGCAACGGTGAACAGGGTGCGCTGCTGGTCAACGGGGGTCTCTAAGTTTCCAGTTCGTACAATCTCGCCCGCCCTGTTCCGCATCTCTTTATTGTTCCAGCCATGAACCAGCCGCCGCAGTCGAACGCAGCAGGCCACAGGCCCGGCGAGCAGCCGTACAGCCTGCCGGACCTTTCGCCCAACACCACCCAGGACGCGGTTGTCGTCGTCCCCGGCATCATGGGAAGCGAGCTGTACGACACCGCGACCAACACCGTCTTATGGGGCCTGGCCAATCCGGGCTGGCTCGGTAAGGCCTGGACCACCCGCCACGGCCTGGCAGCTCTGCACCTGACCGAAGAGGAAAAGGCCGGCCAGACCGGCCGCGTCAAAGCCCGACGCCTGCTGCGCACCCCGGCCTGGAGCCCATTCCTGCGCGGCATCGAGCCCTACCACGAACTACTGACCACCGTCGGGCACTGCGTAGCCCACCCCGACGCGATCCTTCCCTTCGCCTACGACTGGCGCCTGCCCGTCGCCACCAATGCACAGCAGCTAGCGAAAGCAGCCCGCGAGCACCTGGAGGCATGGCGCCGTCATCCCGCCCACACCGCCGCACGCAAGCACCGTGTCGACGAACGCGAAGGCCGCCTGGTTTTCATCGCCCACTCCATGGGCGGACTCCTCACCCACGCCGCCCTGGCACTCGGGCCGGACAGCGACCTGGCCGATGACACCCGCGGCGTGATGACCCTCGGAACGCCCTTCCACGGCGCGGTGATGGCGGCCTCCATCCTCAACACAGGCCAAGGAGCCCCCCTCCCCCTCCCACACGGCAAGCTCAAGACGCTCGCGTCCACCATGCCCGGCGTGCACGACCTGCTGCCCCGCTTCCCCTGCCTGGACGAAGGCCTCAACGTGCGCCGGCTGACCCCCACCGACGTCGCGGACCTGGGCGGCGACAAGGACCTCGCAGTCCAGTCACAAGCGTTCTACGAAGAGCTCCGCCGCCACACCCTGCCCCGTCACCGGGCTGTGGTCGGCGTCAGCCAACGCACCCTGCAGTCGCTGACACTGCAGGACGGAGTCGTGGTCGGATCCGAGCACACCTTCCGCGAGCACCACGACGGCGAATTGATGCGCGACGCTCACGGCATCCCCCGCCGGTTCCCGGTCGGCGGCGATGGCACAGTCCACAAGGAATCCGCTTCACCCACCAGGGCCGTCGTCCCTTTCTCTCTCCAGCACGGGGCTCTCGCCTCAGGCCACGCGGCCATGGAAGCAGTTGCCTCGTTCCTGCAAGAGGACGAGCATCTCGGGCCCGACCAAGCCGCCTCTGGTCTGGGGCTGACCGTCCCCGACTTCGTCAGCCCCGATGCCTCCTGGGAGATCCAGCTCAACGGCACTGACGACCCGGCCGGCATCACCTGCACCATCGAAGGTGTCGAGGGGGACTTCACCAAGCGGGCGCGTCTGTACGCCGATGATGAAGATGCGCTCACCGCCCGCGTTCAGGTCCCGGCGGCCGGGCTGTATCGCGTAACCGTCGAAGCTGGCGGCCCTACCGCCCTCACTCAGCTGGTCCTGGCCGGCTCGGGTGAAGACCAGGGCTGACTTACCCCGGGTCAGAACGCTGGCCTGGTCAATAGCGTAGGCACCGACCGCTCAGGTGCTGTCTCCTGCTGGGCAGGGCGCTGCTCTCCCCAGCGACTGGAACGTTGTCGCAGCGACTCAACGGGTTGAGTCGCTGCTTCGGTCGCTGACGAAGAGTGCAGGTGGAAGGGCTGGAGCTCCACGATCAGCGACTGAAGCGACTGAAGTTCCGTATCTATGACGCGCACGCGCGCCCGGGAATGTCTTCATAGTTCCAGCTCTGAGTCGCTTCAGTCGCTATTTACTCTTCACACCCCGCTGGCCTGTGACTTCCCCTCGTTCAAAGTCCAGCGACTGAACGCTTTCGGTCGCTGCGCTTCAGTGCTGCCGCCCCAGGCTCCTGGAGCGGGGGGCAACACAGCCGTCCAGCTCCTCCCTTGCCACAGAGACTCAGGAAGCAACCTCTCCTCGCAGCAGTGGGCCTGCCCTTCGCGCGGGCAGCTGGCCGTAGCCCCGTGGGGCGCAGCCTCTACAACACTTGACTTCTTTGGTCCCTGGTTCAGTCCCTCCGCGAAACCTGCAGGTCAGGGGCTTCTCACCAACGCGAGCAGGGGACTCAAGGGACTGAAGGGACCGAATATTCTAGTTCCTGGCATCACGCGTGCGTGCGTATGCGCGGGCGTGAGACATAGTCCTCCTACTGTGAGCAGTTCATAACTGGGACTTTCAGTCCCTTCGGTCCCTCCGATGAGGTCTGCAGGTCCTGTGACCTGCACTTTTACGGGAGGGACTGAAAGAGGGACCGACATGCTGTGAAAGCTTCGGTCCCTCGGCGTACTCAGCTGGGCAGACTCCGACACGCCCGGCTCTCCGACCCGACCAAGTGGACTCAACCGCGGCGGGTGCCCCAACTCCCCAGGTAACAAAGGGACTGAAGGGACCCAAGACCGGAAACAGCTACGCCTCCGCCCGGACGGCTGTTGTAGGCTCTGACTTCATTGGAAAACTCAGTCCCTTCGGTCCCTCATCTGGCAGCAGCAACGCTGTGAACTGGCCTTTTGCCCAGGGACTGAACAGAGTGTTGGCCCCTTGGCAAGGACGATCAGCGTGCCGCGTCACCGTGAGACCAGCGTTCCCCAGTCGGCGGGAACCGCGAGTCCCTATGACGTCGCTCGCTGGTGCGCTGGAAACGGCTGGCCGGTCCACCCGCTGGCACCGGGCCGCAAAACCCCCGCAGCTAACTGCTCCACCTGCCGAGCCGAGCCCCACCGCCCCCAGGACTGCGCTTGCCCCGCTGAGGGCAGGTGGTGCCACGGTTTTCACGCCGCGACCACGGATCCCGATTTCCTGGACGCCTGGTGGGGCAAGCACCCCACACTCGGAGTCGGAGTCTCCTGCGGCCCAGCAGGCCTCCTAGTCCTCGACATCGATGCACACTGCGCCGAAGTACCCGAACGCAACAGGCTCCTGCCGGGCATTCCCATCCATGAGAGCGTCAACCTGGCAGGCCTGGCCTCCGGCTTCGACACTCTTGCCCTGCTGGCTGCGCTCCGCGGCCAGCACAACCCAGCAGACGACGACTCCACATTGCGCGTACGGACCCCATCGGGCGGACTGCACATCTGGTACCGCACCCCCGACACAGGCCCGCGCTACCGCTCCTCGGTGGGGTCCAGCCCAAAAACCGCACTCGCCTGGCAGGTCGACGTCCGGGCCACCGGCGGATACATCGTCACTCCCGCCACCCGAACTCCCGCCGGCACCTACAGTCCCGTCGGCGCAGCCAGACTCCCCGCACTTCTGCCGGACTGGCTCGCCACCGAGCTCCAGCGCACCGGCCACACCAACACCATCCACCCCACACCGGTCCCCTCCCCGCGCCGCACTCCAACCCGCCCGGCCCGCCAGCGCGCCCACCGGCTCTTGGAACCGCTGCTCGCCCAGGTGGAGGCCTGCGCAACCGCCACCGAGGGCACAGCCTTCACCGAGAAGCTGAACCGCGCCGCCTACACCGCTGGTGGCCTAATCGCTTCCGGTCACCTCACCGAGTCCCAGGCCCGGGACGTGCTGACCGCTGCAGCGGACACAGCCCGGCCACACCGTAGTCGGCACAGCCTCACCGTCATCGCCTCTGCCCTGTCCGCCGGTGCGATCCGGCCGCTCCATCTCAAAGGACGCCCATGAGCAGCGCCGACAGCCCACGCTTCGACGCCACTGCCGCAGCGCAGCAGATGCTCGACCTCGAAGTCCGCGCCCAGCCGAGCCTGCCCGCCCAACAGGGCACTGCCACCGCCGCTGCAGCCCACGAGCCGGCCCCGCCGTCGGGCACACTGCCCAAGCTCCTCACCGACCGCGGCAATGCCAAGCTGTTCGCGGTGATGTTCGGCGACCAGTTCCGCCACGTCGAGGGCCTGGGCTGGTACCACTGGGACCAATACCGGTGGAAGCGCACCGGCGGTGAGAAGGCCGCCGTTTGGGCAGCAGGAGACCTCGCCGAGCAGATGCCCGACTCCGACCCCAGCGGCCGCTTCAGCGACCGCGAGCTGGCCGCACACCGCCGCCGCTCCATGTCCACCCCCGGCATCAAGGCCATGCTTACCCAAGCCAAAGCGTCCCCGGCCCTGGCCCTGGACCCCGATGTCCTGGACGGCGACCCCTACGCCCTGTGCACGCCAGCCGGAGTCGTCGACCTGCACACCGGTCACCTCCACAAGCCCGACCCCGAGGCGGACATGCACTCACGGGCGACCAGCGTCGCCCCGGAAGCCATGCCCACACCACGCTGGCACCGCTTCCTCCACGACACCTTCGGCGACGACGCCAAGGGCCAGGAGACGATCCACTTCCTCCACCTCCTGCTCGGCTACTCCGTCACCGGCGACGTCGGTGCGCAGGTCCTGCCCTTCCTCTACGGCACCGGCGCCAACGGCAAGTCAGTCCTACTCGACGTCATGACCCAGATCCTCGGCGACTACGCCCAAGCCGCACCGCCCGGCTTCCTCATGGAGAAGGGCAAATTCTCCGAGCACTCCACCGAACTCACCGAACTTCACGGCCGGCGCATCGTCGTGTGCTCCGAACTCAAGCCCAACGACAAGTTCGACGAATCCCGCGTCAAGCTCCTGACCGGCGGAGACCGCATCATGGCCCGCCGTATGCGCCAGGACTTCTTCAGCTTCAACCCCACCCACAAACTGTGGCTGCTGGGCAACCACCGCCCCGAAGTAGGCACCGGGGGCCATGCCTTCTGGCGCCGGATCCGCCTCATCCCCTTCGAACGCGCTGTCCCCGCCGCACGCAAGATCGACAACCTGGCCAAGGAACTCGTCCAGAGCGAAGGCCCAGGCATCCTGCACTGGCTCATCGAAGGCGCCCAGCTCTACCTCGACACCCGCGACCCACTGGCCGGTCCCGCCGCCGTCCGCACCGCCACCGAGGCCTACGCCACCACCGAAGACCACATCGGGCGCTTCCTCGCCGAGTGCTGCACCACCGACACCCCCGACCCTGGCGGCGAACGGGCCCCGGGCGACCTCCGTGTCGAACAGGGCTTGCTCTACGCCACCTACAGCAGCTGGTGCAGCGCCGGCGAAGGCATCCGCCCCGCCACCGCCCGTGCCTTCGCCACCCGCGTCCGTCAGGAACTCTCCCTGGCCTCACCCGCCGACATGATGAAGTCCAGCGGCAAGAAGTACTACCCCGGCCTCGGGCTTCTCACCGACGATGAAACCTAGGCATCCCATGCCCCGCCCCAGACACCCCCACGCCGCCTACCATGGACACGGTGCCCCCACCCGGGATCGTGCTCACCACACCCACCCCGGCCCGCAAGTGGCCGGTCACAATGCAAAGGGGCTGCTGCCATGAGCTCGCTGCTGAACGAGAGCGACCTCCGCCACGAGAATGCCGTGGTGTGGCTGGAGAACCCCGAGGACCTCGACTACGTGCGCCAGGCCCTCGACAAGACGCCTCGACGCCGCGGCAAGCCCCGTTACGAACGCGACGGACGCATGGTCGGCTACACCGAACTCGACGCCCAAGCCGAAGCCGACCCCGACAGCGGGCTCCAGCTCCGGCGCGTCTTCTTCCTCCTGCCGCACGACCGCGACGCCGACCCAAACGGGCCCTACCATGAAGGTGCCCCGGGCGAAGCCGTCGATCCCCGGACCATCGAACCGCAGCGCGTGGGTGACAAAACCCCTCGCTCTCAACGTGGCCCCGCAGCGATAACAGCCACTAACCACTGAGCTGAGGGTGCAGCGGCAGGTCGGGACCGTGGGGGCATAGTGACGAACCCCGAGAATGCTTCCCGAAGCTCCTCGTCTCCTGAGGCCGTCACGGCTGTCAGCGACTGGTGGCGAGACCGTCGCCCCTGTGGCCCTCCGGCGATTCTGCTCGACCCGTCAGGGACGGACGGCGCCTCAATTCTGCGGGAAGTCCACAGTCGGACTGAAGGCAGTGTCCTTGTGGATGCCCACGGGCTCACCGCGGAGGAGGTACAGGAAGCAGTTCTGCTCGCGCTCGGGGTGGAGCTGTCTCCCGGTAGCAGGAGTCGCTGGCGAAGTTCTCTGCGGCAGATCGCCGAGCCACGGCTGGTGCTGCTCATCAACACACACAGGGCAGGCCGGACCCGACGCTCGTATGAGCCGGAGCGTCTGATCTCCAGAACCGTTGCCGGCCTGACCAGCGGCCACGTTGCTGTACTGGCTCATACCGCGCCGCGCGATCTCCCGCACCGGTCCCAGGTGGTCCTTCACCTGCCGGAAAACGAGGCAGGAGAGCGGCCGGAGTCCCCCCTTCTGCGGGCATTGGCCTTGGCCGAGGCGCGCGTTACACCGATGCGGATCTGGACTGAGCTGGCCGGCGCCCTGACTGGTCAACCGACATCCGAAGCGGCGCTCGCGCAGCTCCTGAGTGAGCGCTCCGACATGATCGAGCAGAACCCCGACGGCGTGTCCTTCATCGATGAGGGGACAGCGGAACGGCTGCGGCGGGCGACGGAACCTGCGGAGATCACCCGGGTCAGCCGTCATCTGTTCGATTGGCTGCGGCGTGTCTCGGTCGAGTACCGCCACCCTGAGGGATGGGCCGGATACGGCCCGGAAGGCCTCTACGCGGCAACAGGAATGGCCGCGCATGCCGTGCAGGCCGATGCGTGGGAAGAGCTGCTGTCGAAGGGCGGGCTTCTTGCGAACATTCCTCAGACTGTCTTGATGGATGCGGCGTGTTGCGCACTTGGGAGCAGCGTCCCGGGCAACTCCGCTGCCGCCGATGGCATTCACTTGTGGTCCTACGGAGTTGTCCCGGCCAGGCAGTCGGAGTGGGCTGCCTGGATGCACCTGATGGCCACGGCACGGAACGACTCGGCTTTCGCCTCTGCAGTCGCCGAGTCGAACGTCCAGCTTCCGTGGAAGGCCAAGTGGACGCGCTGGCGGCCACCCGGCGGCTACCACGTGAGCTACACACAAATGACGCCACTAACAGGGACGGCCGAAGTGCGCTGGCGCGGCCGCCCCGCCATCGCTGGTATCTGTGAGCGCAAGCGGCCGGACGTCGCTGTCTGGGACGCCGAGACCGGAGAACCCCTCGCTGCTCCCTTCCAGGGATTGGAATTGCCCGAGGAATATCTCGAAGCACTGTCCTGGCCACCAACGACCGGCGCCGACCGGCGCAACCTCTTGACGTCCCAGGATTTGTACATGGGCGTTCCCGAAGGCCAGGGTGTACACCCCGCTCTGCTCGAATGCTCCCCGCTGGCCGTCGGGGACCTGGTGGTGCTCGGGGGAGCACACGGCCTCTTCGCGATCGAGCCCCAGGCGAGGGAAGAATTTGCGGGCTTCAGCTCCCGCAATATCGAGCCACTGTCCGGCCCCTACGCCGCGGTCGGCCGGACGGCACCCGTGCACGCCCCTCCACCCACCCCGGGCGATCTCATCCACCTCTACGGAGAGGAGGAGGTCTTCGAACTCGAAGAGGAGGAACTGCCCGACGGTCTGACGGACGAAGCAACTCGGCGCATACTCCGCGAGATTGGCTTGCCCGATATGCGGGAGGGCGGTATGGGGCTTTACCCATACGGCGACTACCGCTTCGAGGTGATGGATGAAGTCACCTGGCCCGACGATGTGGTCATGGCCGAGGAGACCGGACCGTTCTTTCAGATCGGCTTCTGGATGGGCGGCGAACTCGTCATCGACGGCCCCACCGGGCACGTACTCCGCGTCCCGACGGAACCCGGCGAGGAACACCTCGCAGCCCTCCCCGCTGCGCACAGCCTGGAGAACTTCCTCACCATGGTCGGACTCTGGGTCACTGGCCTCCGCACAGTGCAGAACATGCAGAACGACCTCGAGGCCAAATTGCTTCCCCAGTACGTGACAGTCGCGCACTCGGCCATCGACCATGCGGGAGCTGAGGCCCCTGCCTGGTCATATGTCTTCCACAACCCTTAGCTGGTGCACGCGCGGGGTCGGCACACTAATCAATTCAACGTTCTGTCGGCCAAGGAAGCGCGTGCCGGAGGCTGGGTTGCGGGGCCGATACCGCGCTGGTGACCGGAAGAGGTTGCTGCTACCCGCGGACGACGGGAGCCTGGGGGTGGTGGGACAGGCCGAGCCGGCAGCTGCGGATTGAAGAGCCGCATCGCGTAGTTGGCCCACCCCGGCGAGAGGGGGGTCTTCTTCCTCATCCTGGGCCGGAAGCCTGGTGTGGGTGGAGGAGAGAACAGGGGCCGGGGGAGTGGCGTCCGGTGGGGCGTGGAAGGGCCTGCCGACCGTTCCATCGGCGCCCTCGTCGAGGTGGACGAGAGGCCTATGGAGGGGGTGGCCGCACGAATGAGTCTATGACGCAGTGGGCAGTGGCGACGTCGTCAACTACATCGTCTACCTCGAATACGACAACGACCAGGCGACCATCCCCCGCTACATACAGATGGAAGCCTGGGAACGCAACGGCACGCTGTTCGACACAATGCTGGAAAACCCCGCCTGGCGAGATGAGCCCTGATGAACGACCTTGAACGCCTTAAGGAACTCTGCCCGCCTCCGCCTGGCCACACGCCGCCCACCGTCAACTGGCACGACACAGAACAGGCCCTCGGACACCCGCTCCCCGACGACTACAAGCACCTTGTCGAGACCTACGGTCCAGGACACTTCGTGCAGTTCCTCAGCCTCTACCAACCCAAATGCCCCTACCATGCCCTGGACCTTGAGCGTCAGACCCGTGACGTCAACGCCCAGCTCACCCGGCACCAAGAGGTCAGCCAGCAACCGCTCCCGCACCCCCCGCGAGAGCTGCAGCCGGTCGGCGGGACGGACAACGGCGACTACCTCTTCTGGCTCAAAAACGATCCTGAACAGCCGAACGGCTGGACGATCGCTGTGACCGGACTCAAGGACGGCGACTGGTCCCACTTCGACGGAAACCTCACCGCGTTCCTCGTAGCACTCTCCCAGCACGACACCGACGTCTCCGCATTCCCCGACAGCCTCCTGAGGCAGAGCCCATCCTTCACGCCCTACACCACAGCCCCCGAAGAGATCGAGAAGGCCAACCGCCACAGCAACACTGCGACCGCCGCCCCCGTGCAGTCCCAGGACGTCAGGCAATGGGCACGGGAAAACGGTTACGACGTTCCCGAGCGCGGACGTATTCCGGCAGACGTCCGCAAGGCGTATGACGCTGCGCACAACTAGCTCTGGCCCAGGAACCGTGAACGAATTCCTCGAGCGACTCGTAGATATCGTCCCACCGCCTTCGGGCTCCAGGGAGAAGCACTGGGAGAGCGTAGAGGAGGCACTGGGAGCCGGGCTCCCCTCCGACTACAAAGCGCTCATTGAGACCTATGGGGGGAGCAACTGGGACGACTACCTGTACGTCTTGGAACCCGGCTGCCCCAACGACAACTACAACCTGATCGAGTGGGAGGACCAGCAGACAGAGGCTCTTGAAGGCCTGTGGGAGTTCGAGCAGAAGCCGGCGGAGCTCGAGGAAGACGGAGTCAGGGTGATCCCCTGGGCGACCACCGACAACGGAGAGTGCCTGTACTGGCTGGTCCGAGACGGTCAGCAGGCCGATGACTGGACCGTCATGGTCAACGAAGCGCGAGGGGACCGCTGGGAGCACTTCCCCTCCACGTGCACAGAATTCTTGGCTTCTGCCCTCACGGGTGAGCTCCGCTCCACGATCCTGTCGTCGGGCTTCCCCCTCGAGGTACACGAGTTCCGGCAGCTCCACGCGGTGTGACTACCTAGCCCGCCGCAGTTCGCCGAGGAAGCGGCACTGCACCCTCAGAGTCGAGCACCTGTCACCCGCGGGCCGCGCCGAGTGGGCCGGCAACCGCCTCAGGGCAGGAGGTGGATCACTCGGTTTCCAGAGCAAATGGGCCTCCCGAGGGACGGCGGCGCAGGTTGGCGTAGACCTGGACGGTGACGCCGACCCGGCCGGGGGTGCCAGGGGGCGGAGCGGTCGTTGGAGCGCCACAGCCCTCCGAGTGTGGCCCCGTCCGGGGCGGTCTCTTCATCGGCCGCGGTGATGTCGATGACGACCAGGCCAGGCTCGTGAAGTACATCTTCATTGCACTCCACGGGCTGTCAGACAGCCTTTATGGGCGCGCAGTTCGGCGTCACCGGGGAAGTCACTGGGTGGTGGCTGCGTGCTCCTCGGGGCGCGACGATTGTCTCCCTGCCCCAGTCCCTCCCAGAGATCACCTTTAGCTGACGATCCGTGACCCAAGCCCACCAGAGCAAGACCACCTAACAGCAGCCATGAGAACGTGAAGGCGCTCGCATGAAGTAGCTGAAAGAGGGGGAGCTGCGTGGGTCAGGTAACGGGGAGGCCATCAGAGCTCGGCCGAGCTCACCGCATCCTGATCGGTGTGGTCGTCGCCGGGGCTGCGCTGATCGCGGCCATCGGATTCGCGGGCTCCTACGCGGCGGTGCGCGAGCTGGCCGAGAAGAAGGGCTTCGGCGGCTTCTCG